>JBLZYV010000177.1:0-2515 GCA_050282565.1 Comamonas sp. | reverse complement strand
GACACGCGCTTGACCAGCGGGTGCTTGGTGATGGCGTCGCCGATCACCGAGCCGCGGCCGGGCAGCACGCTGACGATGCCGCGCGGCACGCCGGCCTCTTCGCAGATCTTGGCCAGCTCCAGCGCCAGCAGCGGCGTGGCTTCGGCGGGCTTGACGACCACGGCGTTGCCGGCCGCCAGCGCCGGGGCGAGCTTCTGCGCCTCGCTGGCGATGGGCGAGTTCCACGGCGTGATGGCCGCGACCACGCCCATGGGCTCGTAGACGCTCATGGTCATGAAGTCGCCGCGCGACGGTGTGAGGGTCTCCTCCATGGTCTCGCAGGCCGCCGCGAAGTACTGGAAGGTGCTGGCGGCGCTGGCCACCAGGGCGCGGGTCTCGTTGATGGGCTTGCCGTTGTCCAGGCGCTGCAGCTGGGCCAGCGGCTCGGCGCGCTCGCGGATCAGCAGCGCGATACGGTAGAGCACGGCGGCGCGCTCGTGCGGCTTCTTCTGGGCCCAGCCGCTGGTGCGGAAAGCGTGGTCGGCCTTCTGGATGGCCTCTTCCACATCGTCCAGGCTGGGGGCGCGCAGGCGGCCCACGATCTCGCCGGTCGCGGGGTAGAGCGTGGCGGACTCGTCGCCGCCGCCCAGGCGCCATTCGCCGGCGATGTTGATGGGGAGCAGTTCAAGGTTCGACATCATGGGTTCCTTTGTTCACTCTTGAAAAGAGAGCTGTTCGCGCTTGTTGGCAGCCAGTTTCAAATACAAAACTATCTAAATCACTTATAGATCAAGCGCCAGCAGCTCCTCTTTTTGATCAGATCACCAGCGGGGCGACCCGGCCGCGCAGCGCGCGCACCGCGCTGAACACCGTCAACGCCGAGGTCTTGGGATTGGCTGCCAGCGGCTGGTTGCGCATGGTCAGCTCGAAGCTGCCGAAGGCGCCCGCGGCCTCGACCTGGTGCAGGTTCTCGCTCACCGCCGGATCGGCGATCAGGCGCACCGTGGTGCGGTCCAGCCCCAAGCCGGCCAGCGACACGGTGGCGGCCACGTTGGCGTTCTTCGGGAACTGCGCGGCCGCCTCACGGGCCGTGCCTTCGAAGATCACCGTCTCGGTGGCCAGCGTGTCCAGGTCGCGGCCCTGCTCGGCCGGCGTGCCCTTCCAGGCCTGCGGCGGCTTGCGGCCGGTGTAGCGCACGGACTCCAGCCCGCCGATGCGGGCGGCGGCCAGCGCATCGATGGCGCCGATGGCGCCGGCGATCAGCTGGGCCTGGGTGCCGCCGGCGCGGGCCGCGGCTTCCAGGCGTTCGGGCAGGCCCTCAGCCGAGAGCGCGCCCATCGAGGCAACGATGCACGGCACGCCGCGCGCCAGCGCCGGCAGCACGTGCTGCTCGATGGCGGCATGGCCGGCGGCCTCCACCACCAGGGCGATGCCCTCGGCCGGCACGGCCTGCACCACCTGCGCAGCCGGGGCCAGGCGGGCCGCCACGGCGCGGGCGGCCTCGGCGCCTTCGGCCGGCACCACGATGGCGGCCACATCCAGGCCGGCGTCGTCCTTCACCAGTTCCAGCAAGGCGGTGCCGATGGCGCCGCAGCCGATCAGGGCAATCTGCATGGTGTGCGTCCTTATGGTGCTTATTGGGTCTTGGTGGCCGGGATCTGGTCCAGCTTGTTCACCGGCGGGCCGGAGAACGTGGCCTTGAAGCTGCCGATGGCGCGCATGTCGATCTCGAGCAGGAACGGGCCCTTCTGGTTCCACGCGCCTTCCAGCACCGCGGGCAGCTCGTCGAGGCTCTGCACGCGGGCATGCGGCAGCTTGATGGACGCGCACAGCTGGGCGTAGTCCGGCGTGTGCAGCTCCACGTAGCAGCGACGGCCGCCGTAGGAGGCGTCCTGGATGTTCTGGATCACGCCATAGCGCTGGTCGTTCATCAGCACGATCATGGTGTCGCATTGCTCCTGCACCATCGTGGCGAGTTCGCCCAGGTTCAGGATGAAGCCGCCGTCGCCGGCCAGGCCCAGGGTCTTGCGGCCCGAGCCGCTTTCGGCCGCGCCGATGGCCGCACCGATGGCCATGGGCATGCCCATGCCGATGCCGCCGCCCGTGGCGTGCACGCCGGCGTTGGGCTCGAAGAAGCGCAGCTCGCGGTTGCCCCAGGTGCTGTTGGAGACGGTCACGTCGCGCACCCAGTTGAACTTGCGGCCCACCGCCTGCTGCAACTGCTGCACCAGGGCGCTGTAGGGCCCCAGGCCGTCGCGCATGGTGGCGACGACTTCGTCGTGCACCTGGCGCAGGTCGGCCAGCAGCTCGGGGTCGGCCTTGTAGCCGCGCTTTTCCAGGCGGTCGGCCAGGCCGTTGAGGGCCAGGGCCGAGTCGCCGCAGACAAAGCCGTCATCCCTGTAGCAGCGGCCCTGCTGGGCGGCGTCCACGTCGATGCGCAGCAGCGGGCGCGGCAGCTTGAGTTCGTACTTCAGCGTCTCGTTGCTGCGCAGGCGCGTGCCCACGGCCAGCATGGCGTCGCAGCGCTGGTAGAAGG
>JBLZYV010000176.1:0-2749 GCA_050282565.1 Comamonas sp. | reverse complement strand
CTTGGCGGGCCAGGCGCCGTCCGCCCAGGCCCCCGCCGCCGCGCTGCCGAGCAGCATCGCCGCCAGCGCCGTTTTCAGATAGGTTCTACGCATTTTTTCCTCATGTACCAACTGGTACATAGATTATCGAAGAAAGCCAGGCACGCTGGCCTGGGGTAAATACCAGGGACCCATGACCGATGCAATCGACGGCCGGCAAGGCTGGCCTTGAAAGGCGGCAGGCGCCCTCATCTACATGCCATACTGAACCGCGCCGCAACCCTGGCCCCACCCCACCATGACCAATACCGTCTCCACCGCCCGCATGCCCGTGTACTTCATCTCCCACGGCGGCGGCCCCTGGCCGTGGATGAAGGCCGAGATGGGCGACACCTACCGGCTGCTGGAAGACTCGCTGGCCGACATGCCGAACCAGCTGCCGCGCCCGCCCGAGGCCGTGCTGATGGTCTCGGCCCACTGGGAGGAGCCGGCGTTCACCGTGCAGGCCACGCCGCAGCCGGGCATGCTCTACGACTATGGCGGCTTTCCCGCGCACACCTACCACGTGCATTACCGCTCGCCCGGCTCGCCGGCGCTGGCGCAGCGCGTGGCGCAGTTGCTGCAGGCGGCCGGCCTGCCCCAGGCGCTCGACGCCGAGCGCGGCTACGACCACGGCATGTTCTCGCCCATGCAGGCCATCTACCCCGAGGCCCGGATCCCGGTGGTGCAGCTGTCGCTCAGGCGCGGGCTCGACCCGGCCGAGCACCTGGCACTGGGCCGCGCCATCGCGCCGCTGCGGGACGAGGGCGTGCTCATCATCGGCAGCGGCCTTTCGTACCACAACCTGCGCGCCTTCGGCCCGCAGGCGCATGCGCCGTCCAAGGCCTTCGACGACTGGCTGGACGACACCATGCGCGCCGCACCCGCCGAGCGCAGCCAGCGGCTGGTCGACTGGGAAGCCGCGCCCGCCGCACGCCTGGCGCACCCGCGCGAGGAGCACCTGCTGCCGCTGATGGTGGCCGTGGGCGCGGCCGAGAACGAAGCCGCCACCCGCGTCTACCACGAGGATGCCTTCATGGGCGGGCTGGCCGTGTCGAGCTACCGCCTGGACGCCTGAGGCCCGCTATAGTGCCATCCAGGGCGGTCCGGCGCGGTCCGCCCATCCCTGTCTGTCCACGAAGGAGCATCCCATGCATATGGCCTTGGTGATCGGCGGCGGCATCGTGCTGCTCGGCCTCTTTGCCCTGTTCGGCTGGCTGTGGGGCGCCAGCACGGCCAATGTGGCGCTGGGCGCCAAATGGTTCGTGCCGGCCTGGCTGGCGGTCGCGCTCGCCAACATGTGGGTCGGCGTCACCCATGCGGGCTACAGCGTGCGCGAGGAGCTGCCCATCCTGCTGATCGTCTTCGCGGTGCCGGCGGTGGTTGCCGCCGCCCTGGCGGCCTGGTTGCTGTCGCGTGGCTGAAGGCCCGGCAAGCCCCAGCGGCCGACTGCGGCACCGCCGGGCTTTGTAGAATGCGAGCCCCAGCCCCTGGATATACACCATGCAACGCTGCTCCCCCCACCGCTCCCTGCGCCGGCTCGCGCTGGCCACCTTGTCGGCCGCGCTGCTCGCGCCCTTCGCCACCTGGGCGCAGGCCCAGACCTATGCGGGCTTCAACGGCCCGGTGCGCAACTTTCCCGCCGCCGCGCTGCGCGGCACCCTGGTGGTCGCCAGCCTGAGCGAGGCCACGGTCGACGGCAAGGCCATGCTGCTGGCGCCGGCCTTCAAGCTCTACACGCCGCAGAACACGCTGGCCCGCCCAAACACGGTGATCGGCCAGCCGCTCAAGGTCAACTACGTGATCGAGAAAGCCACCGGCCGCCTGCACGCCGCGTGGGTGCTGAACCCCGCCGAGGCGCAGCAGAAGCGCGACAGCGCCGACAACGGCTTCTTCAGCGGCCTGCTGAAGTAATCCTCTATTTTTGATAGCTGCCAGCGCTTTCCCAGCAAGCGCTGGCAGCCATTTTCATTGCAAATACCATGTCCAAAAAAGTCTTCATCAAAACCTTTGGCTGCCAGATGAACGAGTACGACTCGGACAAGATGGCCGACGTGCTGGGCGCGGCCCAGGGTTATGAGTCCACCGACGATCCGGAGCAGGCCGACCTGATCCTGTTCAACACCTGCTCGGTGCGCGAGAAGGCGCAGGAGAAGGTGTTCTCCGACCTCGGCCGATACAAGCACCTGAAGGAAAAAGGCGTGCTCATCGGCGTGGGCGGCTGCGTGGCCAGCCAGGAGGGCGAGGAGATCATCAAGCGCGCGCCCTACGTGGACGTGGTCTTCGGCCCGCAGACCCTGCACCGCCTGCCCGATTTGCTCAACGCCCGCGCGGCCAAGGCCAAACCGCAGGTGGACATCAGCTTCCCCGAGATCGAGAAGTTCGACCACCTGCCGCCCGCGCGCGTGGAAGGCGCCTCGGCCTTCGTCTCCATCATGGAAGGCTGCTCCAAATACTGCAGCTACTGCGTCGTGCCCTATACGCGCGGCGAGGAAGTCAGCCGTCCGTTCGAGGACGTGCTGGTCGAGGTCGCCGGCCTGGCCGACCAGGGCGTGAAGGAAGTCACGCTGCTGGGCCAGAACGTGAACGCCTACCTCGGCAAGATGGGCGACACCACCGAGATGGCCGACTTTGCGCTGCTGCTCGAATACGTGGCCGAGATCCCCGGCATCGAGCGCATCCGCTACACCACCAGCCACCCCAACGAGTTCACGCCGCGCCTGATCGAGGC
>JBLZYV010000175.1:0-2930 GCA_050282565.1 Comamonas sp. | reverse complement strand
GTGGCCAAGTGGGCCACCACCGTGCTGGAACCCGCCCAGGTGCCCCGCGCCTTCCAGCAGGCCTTCCACCTGATGCGTTCCGGCCGTCCCGGCCCGGTGCTGATCGACCTGCCGATCGACGTGCAGCTGGCCGAGATCGAGTTCGACATCGACACCTACGAGCCCATGGCTGCCTACAAGCCTTCGGCCACCCGCGCCCAGATCGAGAAGGCGCTGTCGATGCTCAATGAATCCGAGCGTCCGCTGATCGTGGCCGGTGGCGGCATCGTCAACGCCGACGCCAGCGCCGAGCTGGTCGAGTTCGCCGAAGCCATCGGCGTGCCGGTGATCCCCACCCTGATGGGCTGGGGCACCATCCCCGACGACCACCCGCAGATGGTGGGCATGTGCGGCCTGCAGACCAGCCACCGCTACGGCAACGCCACCATGCTGGCTTCCGACTTCGTGCTGGGCATCGGCAACCGCTGGGCCAACCGCCACACCGGTTCGGTCGAGGTCTACACCAAGGGCCGCAAGTTCGTGCACGTGGACATCGAACCCACGCAGATCGGCCGCGTGTTCTCGCCGGACCTGGGCATCGTCTCCGACGCCGGCGCCGCTCTGAAGCTGTTCGTCGAAGTGGCCCGCGAGTGGCGTGCCGCCGGCAAGCTGCGCGACCGCAGCGCCTGGCTGCTCGAGTGCCGCGACCGCAAGAACAGCGTCGAGTTCCTGCGCAAGACCAACTTCGACAACGTGCCGATGAAGCCCCAGCGCGTGTACCAGTGCATGAACCGCACCCTGGACAAGGACACCACCTACGTGTCCACCATCGGCCTGTCGCAGATCGCCGGCGCGCAGTTCCTGCACGTGTACAAGCCCCGCCACTGGATCAACTGCGGCCAGGCCGGCCCGCTGGGCTGGACCATCCCCGCCGCCCTGGGCGTGCGCGTGGCCGACCCCAAGCGCCGCATCGTCGCGCTGTCGGGTGACTACGACTTCCAGTTCATGATCGAAGAGCTGGCCGTGGGCGCGCAGTTCAAGCTGCCCTACGTCCACGTGCTGGTCAACAACAGCTACCTCGGCCTCATCCGCCAGGCCCAGCGCGCCTTCTCGATCGACTACTGCGTGCAGCTGGCGTTCGACAACATCAACATGCCCGAGACCGATGAGGCCCGCGGCTACGGTGTGGACCACGTCAAGGTCGTCGAAGGCCTGGGCTGCAAGGCCATCCGTGTGACCAAGCCGGACGACTTCGCCGCCGCCATGGAGCAGGCCGAAGCCTGGATGGCCGAGCACCAGACCCCGGTCGTGATCGAGTGCATCCTGGAGCGTGTGACCAACATCTCCATGGGCGCCGAGATCGACAACGTGATCGAGTTCGAAGAGCTGGCCACCGGCTCCATCGACGTGCCCAGCGCACTGGCGATGCTCGACTAACTGTTGCGTCCCCCGCGAGGGCATGGCTTGCTCCATGCCCCGCTTTCATAACTAGATCATTCTTTCGGAGAAATCAGACATGCCCCGTTTTGCCGCCAACCTCACGATGCTCTTCACCGAGGTTCCGTTCCTCGAGCGCTTCGGCCGCGCCGCCGCCGCAGGCTTCGAAGCCGTGGAGTTCCTGTTCCCCTATGCCTTCGAGCCCGAGCAGGTCAAGGAACAACTGGTCAAGAACAAGCTGACCCTGGTGCTGCACAACCTGCCCGCCGGCGACTGGGACGGCGGCGACCGCGGCGTTGCCTGCGACCCGGCCCGCGTGGAGGAATTCCGCGCCGGCGTGGCCACCGCCATCCGCTATGCCAAGGTGCTGGGCACGCCCCAGCTGAACTGCCTGGTGGGCAAACGCCCGGCCGGCGTGTCCGACGCCGACCTGCGCCGCACCACGGTCGAGAACCTGCGCTACGCCGCCGCCCAGCTGCACGAAGCCGGCCTGCGCCTGCTGATCGAGCCGATCAACCCCTTCGACATTCCCGGCTTCTACCTGAACCGCACCGACGAAGCTCTGTCGCTGATCGACGAAGTGGGCGCGCCCAACCTGTTCGTGCAGTACGACATCTACCACGCCCAGCGCGTGGAAGGCGAGATCGCCAACACCGCGGCCAAGCACCTGGCGCGCATCGGCCACATCCAGCTGGCGGACAACCCCGGCCGCAACGAACCCGGCACCGGCGAGCTGAACTACCCCTTCCTGTTCAAGCACCTGGACCGCATCGGCTACACCGGCTGGATCGGCTGCGAGTACAAGCCCGCGACCACCACCGAGGCAGGCCTGGGCTGGCGCAAGGCGCTGGCCGGTTGATACCAGCCAAATCTGCCCGCAGCGCTTGATGGTCAAGCGCTGGCTGCTCCAATTTTCATAGTTCACCGTCTTTAGCTTCCAAGGAGACCACCATGACCAATTCCCCCCTGAAAATCGGTTTCGTCGGCCTCGGCATCATGGGCGCGCCCATGTGCCAGCACCTGATCAACGCCGGCCATAACCTGTTCGTGTTCACGCTGGGCAAGCTGCCCGACGAGATCGCCAACGGCCCGGCCACCAAGTGCACCAGCGCCAAGGGCGTGGCCGAGCGCGCCGACATCATCATCACGATGGTGCCCGACACGCACAACGTGGAAGAAGCCCTGTTCGCCGAAGGTGGCGTGGCCGAAGGCCTGAAGGCCAGCAAGTCCGAAGGTGCCCGCAAGGTGGTGGTGGACATGAGCTCCATCTCGCCCGTGGCCACCAAGGGCTTCGCCAAGCGCATCAACGACCTGGGCGTCGACTACCTGGACGCTCCGGTGTCCGGCGGCGAAGTGGGCGCGAAGAACGCCACGCTGTCCATCATGGTCGGCGGCGACGATGCCGTGTTCGAGCGCATCAAGCCCCTGTTCCAGCTGATGGGCAAGAACATCACCCTGGTGGGCGGCAACGGCGACGGCCAGACCGCCAAGGTGGCCAACCAGATCATCGTGGC
>JBLZYV010000174.1:0-3071 GCA_050282565.1 Comamonas sp. | reverse complement strand
CGTGGGTTCGATTCCTGCCAGCCGCACCAAACGTAAAGCCTCAGAGTAGAAATACTCTGAGGCTTTTTCGTTTTCTCCGATCCTTCTGCATTGCAGCGCCGACCAGGCATGAGGTGATCTCCAGCCTCACGCCTTCACAAAATGCGCGGCCACTTCGCGCATGCGGGCTACCGTGGCGGGCGCATGCTGGGCCAGGAACGCCATGGCCACCCCCATTTCTGGACCAGCGGGGAAATCCGCCACGGGGCGCAAGACCACGTGCCGGGGAGCCTGCTTGCCCACGATCGATGGCACCAGTGCCACTCCCATATTGCTTTGCACCAGGCTGATGACCGTCTGCACCTGGATGGCCTTCTGCACCACCAGAGGGCTCAGGCCCGCCTGCTGAAAGGCAAAGGCCACGAGCGCGTGCAGGCCGGGAACTTGGTTCGCCGCGTAGTCGATGAAAGGGTGCGCCGCCAGCTGCGCCAGGGTGACGTGGCGCTTTCGGGCCAGCACATGACCTGCCGGAATGGCCGCGACAAACCGATCCCGCTCGAACATCTCGTAGGCCAGCGTGCTCAGGTGCGTGGTGGGATAGCGCACCAGGGCCATGTCGATCTCGCGCGCATCCAGCAGCTTGAGGGCCTGCAGGTTCGTGGCCTCGCTCAGCGTCAGCTGGATGGCAGGGTAGCGTTTGCGGAACGCGGGCAGCAGCGTGGGAAGCGCCGAATAGGTTGCAGACCCCACGAAGGCCAATCGCAAGTGCCCGCGCTCCCCGGCCTCCACAGTGTTGACGGCGGCAAACACGTCCTGCGCGCTGAACAAACAATGCTTCGCCGCCGTGTAGGCCGCATGCCCTGCCTCGGTCAACTCGATGCCCCTGCCGCGGCGGGCGAACAGCGCCGCTCCCAGCTCGGCCTCCAGATTGCGGATGGCCACGGACAGCGGGGGCTGCGCCATGTGCAGGACTTCCGCCGCCCGGCGAAAGTTCAGGTGCTCGGCCACCGCCACGAACTGGCGCAGTTGTCGCAACTCCATCAATACATCCCAAGTATCAATTTCAATACCAACAGTATTAGACGCGACGGCATGGCCTCCCTAGGATCGCGGCTATTGCAACTGCCAGGGACCGAAATACATGCCAGCCACCACCTCCGACAGCGCCGTCCAGCAGCGCGTCTCCGCCGCCGAATGGCAAGTTCGCGTCGACCTGGCCGCCTGCTACCGCCTGGTAGCACGCCTGGGCATGAGCGACCTGATCTACAACCACATCACCGCCAAGGTGCCGGGGCAGGACGGCCACTTCCTCATCAACCCGTTCGGCATGCTGTATTCGGAAATGACCGCGTCCTGCTTCTACACGCTGGACCATGACGGCAACGTCGTCGACAAGCCCGACACGCCGTTCGCGGTGAACCAGGCGGGCTTCGTCATCCACAGCGCGGTGCACCGGGCCCGGCCCGACCTGCACTGCGTGATGCATACGCATACCCGGGCGGGCATGGCCGTCTCCACGCTGAAGGAGGGGCTGCTGCCTCTCACCCAGACCGCCATGCGCTTTTATGGCGCCATCGGCTACCACGACTACGAAGTGCCCACGGCCGACATCACCGAACGCGAGCGGCTGGCCCGCGACCTGGGCAACCACAACGCCATCATCCTGCGCAACCACGGCCTGGTGGCCTGCGGCCCGAGCATCGCCGAAGCCTTCAATCTGATGTACTGGCTGGAGACGGCCTGCAAGGTGCAGGTGGATGCCCTGGCCATGGGGCGCGAACTCACGCTGCCCAGCGATGGGCTGGCCAGCCGCATGGCGCAAAGGTACGCCCCCACCGGGCCCAACAGCCAGAAGTTTGCCGCGCTGGAGTGGCAGGCCCTGAGGCGCCTGCTCGACCGGGAAGACCCCGGCTACCAGCACTGACAGCCCACGAACAACACACCAACTTCCAGGAGACAGGCATGATTGCACGCCGCCATTTACTGACCACCCTCGCACAGGCCGCCGCGCTGTGCCTGCCCCTGGGCGCCCTTGCGGCGGGCTACCCTGCGCAGCCCATCAAGCTCATCGTGCCCTACGCGCCCGGCGGTCCCACCGACATCGTGGCGCGCGTCGTCGGCGAGAAGCTGGGACAGTTGGAAAAGGTCGCCGTGATCGTCGAGAACCGGCCGGGCGGCGGCGCCAACATCGGGGCCGAAGCAGCGGCACGCGCGCCTGCGGACGGCTACACCCTGCTGCTGGCCACCGCCGGCCATGCCATCAACGCCAGCCTGTTCCCCAAGCTGGGCTATGACCTGATGCGCGACTTCACGCCGGTGACGACGCTGACCAGCGGCCCCATGCTCCTGGTCACCCAGGCAGATTCGCCGATCAAAAGCCTGCGGGATCTCGTCGCCCGAGCCAAGGAAAAGCCCGGCGCGCTGTCCTTTGCTTCTTCCGGCAACGGCGCTTCCACGCATCTGGCCGGAGAGATGCTCAACCAGCGCGCGGGCATCCAGTCGGTGCATGTGCCCTACCGCGGCAGCGGCCCCGGCCTGACGGACACCATGAGCGGCCAGACCGCCTACATGTTCGACACCATGCTCTCCGCCATGCCCTTTGTGACCGGGGGCAGGCTGAAGGCACTGGCCATCACCAGCCTGCAGCGATCGCCCTTGCTGCCCCAGATTCCGACCGTGGCGGAACAGGGCTACCCGGGCTTCGAGGCCATCGCCTGGAACAGCATCGTGGTGCCGGCAAAGACGCCCGCCGCCATCGTGGACCAGCTGAACCGTGCGCTGCAGCAGATCCTGGCCTCGCAGGAGGTGAAGGACAAGTTCGCGGCCCAGGGTTTCACCGCCGACTGGCGCTCGCCCGGCGACTCGCGCCAGTACATGCGGTCGGAAATCACCAAGTGGGGACAGATCGTCAAGACCGCCCAGGTGCGGATCGACTGAGCGACCACCGCACCAGGCTTTTCGCGATCCGGCTCCGATTTTCAGGAGCAAGTTTTTTTTGAGGTAGAATACGAGCTTCGCGGCTGTAGCTCAGCTGGATAGAGTACTTGGCTACGAACCAAGGGGTCGTGGGTTCGATTCCTGCCAGCCGCACC
>JBLZYV010000173.1:0-3091 GCA_050282565.1 Comamonas sp. | reverse complement strand
CGTGCTGATGGGGCCCTGGTTGTCGTTGCGGTGGTGGTAGACATCGTCATAGAAGGTGCTGGCGGTCATCACCAGGCCGCTGTCGCCCTTCGAGAGCCGGCTCTCCAGCAGCGCGCCCAGGCGGTTGGTGGTGAGCGAGCCCTTCTTGAAGTTGTTGTTGCCGTCCGAGCCGGCCAGCACTGGCGACGGATCGTTCAGGCGCGTGGCCAGGCCGTAGTTCAGGTTCAGGCGCCAGTCCAGCTTCACGCCGTCGCCCAGCTCGATGGTTTCCCCTGCCAATGCTCCTCCCGTGCCCAGGGCCAGCAGCGTGGCCACCGCGAGGGGGTGGAGTTTTTTCATGCTTTTTTTCATGGTGGATTGCTCGTGGAAAAACTTAGTTGCCGGCGTTGCGGGCCGCTTCGGGCGTGAACATGGAGGGCGTCATGCCGCCACGGTTCAGGATCGGGCCCTTCGGGCGCTCCTGGAACAGGGTGTAGGCCAGGTAGGAGCCCGCATTGAGGTCGTGGTAGAACGAGGTACCGGCGTGCCAGGCGTTGATGTCGTACGAGTAGTACATGTTGATGAAGGCGTGCTGCCACAGCTGGCCGCGGGCGTCATACATGTCGCCGGCCACCGCCTGGCCGGTGTCCTCGTCGGCGAACATCACGCGCTTGCCGTAGATGTGGCGGAAGCCCTCCTTGAGCGTGCCCTCGAGCACCCAGACGCGGCGCAGTTCATAGCGCAGGAACTCGGGGTTGGCATGGCCCGGCGTGAGCAGGTCCTTGTACTTGATGGTGGGCTGGTGCAGGCGGTAGGCGTTCGCGGGGATGAACATCTCCTGCTTGCCCACCAGCTTCCAGTTGTAGCGCTCGGCCGAGCCGTTGATCAGGCGGTCGGAGTCGATGGTCATCTTGCCGCCGGTGCCGGGCAGGGGCTGGTCGAAACCGAACTCGGGCAGCTGGCGCACGCGGCGGGTGCCGGGGTCGTACTGCCAGGCCAGGCGCTTGAACTTGCCGTAGTCGAAGGGGTCCGACGAGATCGTCACGCTGCCCTTCTCGCGCTCGGGCAGCTGCACCTTGGTGATGGTGTAGGCCGACACGCCCTCCACCGGCTTGCCGACTTCGGCGGGGTTGTTGGGCGGCGCCAGGTAGCGGATTTCGTTGCGGCCGAAGGTGACGGAGCCGTCGGACAGCACGTTGGCCGAGTCGGCGATGTTCTCCTCGGTATAGGCGCGCGTGGGCAGCATGACGTTCCAGTACGCCTCGATGCCGCTCTTGGGGAAGGGGAAGCTGATGGCGCCGCCCAGGGTCTTGATGCCCAGGCCGTCGGTCACGGTCTCGGCCGTCGTCGCGTTCTTCTTGATCGCCGCGCACACCTCGTCGCTGTAGCGGAAGTCGCGGTGCCCCTTGTAGACCGGGATCTGCATGGTCTTGGGGTACTTCTGGAACATGGCCTTCTGGCCGGGGCTGAGCTTGTCGGCGTACTTGTCGACATTGGCGGCCGTGATGACGAACAGCGGCTTCTCGTCGGCGTAGATGTCCACCGGATGCTCGCCGCTCTGGGGGTTGTGCCGCACGCCGGGCGGCGCGCCCAGCCACTTGCCGGTGAACTCGGGGATCGTGCCCTCCTTGTTGCCGGCCTTGATCGCGCCCACGCAGGTCAGTTCCTTGCCCAACTGCTCTGCCTCGCTCGCGGACACCTTGGCATGGACCGGCACGGCCACGATCAGGCTTGCCGCCATGGCAAGCGCAGTCTTGGTCATCACACACTTCATCTTCATCTCCTGGTTTTCCAACTTCTGTCTGGGTGGCGTCACCGGCAGGGTGCAGGCCTTGCGGTGCCCGGTTGTTTGCGCCATGTGCTGGCATGCGGATACTGGGGCTGTTGAGCTTTTTTCCCATCACCCGATGGGACTAGTGGCAAACCCTGAAAACTCGCCCAGAGCCCGCGCACGCCCCGCAAGACCCCGCGGGAAGCGGCCTCCCCGGGCCTGCCTGGACCTACCACTGGCCGGCCACTGGCGTGAAGATGTCCTGCTGGTGCAGCGGCCGCGCGGCAATGCCGGCGAAGCCGTCGCCCGCCATGTAGGAGTCCTCGCAGCGCACCAGGCTGTGCTCGTCGAAGCCCCAGACGATCAGCAAACGCGCCTCGAACCGGTAGTACGGGGCGTCGTCGCTCACCGCGTGGCCCATGGCGCGCAGCACCGCCGTGGGGTAGGCGATGCGCAGCGGGCCTTCGGCCGTGACGTGATCGCGGTCGGCGACGAGGCGATCAATCTCGTGCTCGATCTGGTGGCAGTTGGCCGCCACCATGCCGCCGTAGTACTGGGCGATGGCCGCCTTGGAGCGCGGGCTGTTCGGCGCATCGGGCCCGGAGTCGAAGTTGATGTAGGCCGCATCAGGCGACACGGTGGCCATCAGCGTCTCGAAGTCGCCCAGCGCCTCGGCGCGCATGTGCTCGAGCATCTTGCGCAGGTTGCGCACGGTCTTGGCGTCGTCGCCGGGCTGGGCCAGGCGGGCTTCGATGGCGCGCAGCTGCTTGCGGGGGTCGATCTGGTAGGTCATGCGTGGATTCCTTGTCGGTGGTGGAAAGAATGGCCGGCGCGCAAGGCGCGGCGCCGCCTGCCGGCCCGCGGCCGGCTCTCGGGTTTGCTTCAAATAAAGGAGCTGCTTGCGCTCAATCGGTATGTATTTCAAATACATTTCGATTGAAATGTCTTGCACATCAAGCGCAAGCAGCTATGGTTTTTGATATCCATCCCCTGCGATGGGCAGGGACTGGAGCACCATCAGGCGGGGGCCGCGGCGCGCGGGCTCACGAACTCGCCCGGCATCGCGCCGGTGAAGCGCCCCTCGAAGAAGGTCGGCATGCCGTTGACCATGGTCAGGCGCATGGGCGCGGCATCGCGCGTGTAGCGCCAGGTCACGCCGAAGTCGCCGTTGGGTACGTCGAAGCGCTTGTATTCCTCGCGGCGCTGGATCTCGGCCAGGTCGAACACCACGATGTCGGCGCGCAGGCCGGGCTTGATCGCGCCACGGTCGTTCAGGTTGAAGTGCCGGGCGAGCTTGCCGGTCATCACGTGGATGGCCTCCTCGATCGTCACCCGGCCCTC
>JBLZYV010000172.1:0-3103 GCA_050282565.1 Comamonas sp. | reverse complement strand
GGCAGCCGCCGCGGCGCGCTGTGGGTGCTGCTGGGCGGCGTGCTGGCGCTGGGGCTGGCGAACGTGGACGTGTGGCGCAAGGAGACGGTCATCGCCCAGGGCCAGCGCATCCTGGTGCCGCTGGCGCCGGTCGATCCGCGCTCGCTGATGCAGGGCGACTACATGCAGTTGCGCTTCACGCTGCCGCACGAGGTGCGCGAGGCGCTGCGCGATTCCGCAGCCTACGCGCTGGCCAAGCATGCCACCCTGGTGGCTGCACTCAACGAGCGCGGCGTGGCCGAGCCGCTGCGCCTGGCGCGCGCCGGCGAGGCGCCGGGCCAGGGCGAGATCCTGCTGCCGCTCAAGCAGCTCAAGGGCGACTGGGTGCTGGTGACCGATGCCTACTTCTTTGCCGAGGGCCAGGGCCGGCGCTTCGAGCACGCCCGCTTCGGCGACTTCCGCGTGCTGCCGGACGGGCGGGCCCTGCTGGTCGGCCTGGCCGATGCCGAGGGCGAGCCCATCGCGGCCTATGAGCGGCTGCCGCTGGACGCGGACGGCGCGGCGGCTTCGCCGGAGCCGGAACCCGAGCTTCCGGCCGCGGCCGCGCCCACGGAATGACCGGACGGGCAGGGTTTCATATAGGAATATCGAATTAACAAAAAAGAAATCAGTCTTATGAGTTTTATAGCCTGAGCGACACAATGGGCGGCATTGATCTTTGAAGAGGTAACAAAACAATGAAGGCTTGGACTCTCCGTTCGTTGGTGGTGGCGGCAGCCATGGTGGCAGGCGGTTCGGCCTGGGCGCAGAACCAACTGCTCAACGTGTCGTACGACGTGGCGCGCGAGTTCTACAAGGACTACAACACCGCCTTCGCCGAGCACTACAAGAAGTCCACCGGCAAAGAGGTCAAGATCGACCAGTCGCACGGTGGCTCCAGCGCCCAGGCGCGCGCCGTGGCCGAAGGCCTGGCCGCCGACGTGGTGACCTTCAACACCACGACCGACGTGGAGTTCCTGGCCAGCCAGGGCGTGGTGGCCAAGGACTGGGCCAAGAAATTCCCCAACGACGCGTCGCCCACCACCTCGACCATGCTGTTCCTGGTGCGCAACGGCAACCCCAAGGGCATCAAGGACTGGGACGACCTGATCAAGCCCGGCGTGCAGGTGGTCGTGGTCAACCCCAAGCTCGGCGGCAACGGCCGCTATGCCTACCTGGCGGCGTGGGGCGCGGTGCGCGAGAAGGGCGGCTCCGAGGCCGACGCGCAGGCCTACGTCAGCAAGTTCTACAAGAACGTGCCGGTGCTGGCCAAGGGCGGCCGCGATGCGACGGCCACCTTCCTGCAGCGCAACATCGGCGATGTGCTGATCACCTTTGAATCCGAGGTGGTCTCCATCGACCGCGAATTCGGCAAGGGCAAGGTCGATGCGGTGTACCCGTCGTCCAGCATCACCGCCGAGAACCCGGTGGCTGTGGTGGAGCGCACCGTGGGCAAGAAGGGCACGGCCGAGCTGGCCAAGGCCTACCTCGACTACCTCTATTCCGACGAGGGCCAGGAGATCGCGGCCAAGCACGCCATCCGCCCGCGCTCCGAGGCCGTGCTGAAGAAGCATGCCGACGTGTTCAAGCCCATCAAGCAGTTCACCGTGGCCAAGTACTTCGGCTCGCTGGGCGAGGCGCAGAAGGTCCACTTCAGCGACGGCGGCCAGTTCGACAAGCTGTACACCGAAGCCAAGAAGTAAGCCTTCGATATTTGGTATGAAAAAGGACTCTGGCGCTTGATTGACAAGCGCTGGATGCTCCTGGTTTTGAAGCAACCCTTTTCCTGGGCTTTTCCATGTCTGCTGCATCCATGGCCCCGGCGCCAGTGGCCGCCGCGCCCACGCGCCGCGGGGCTGCCCGGCGCGTGCTGCCGGGCTTCGGCCTGACGCTGGGCTACACCGTCTTCTACCTCAGCATCATCGTGCTGCTGCCGCTGGCCACGCTCATCTTCAAGTCGGCCACGCTGACCTGGCCGCAGTTCTGGGAGGCCATCTCGGCGCCGCGCGCCGTGGCCTCGTACCAGCTCACCTTCGGCGCCTCGTTCATCGCGGCGCTGGTCAATCTGGTGTTCGGCCTGCTGATCGCCTGGGTGCTGGTGCGCTACGACTTTGCCGGCAAGAAGATCGTCGACGCGCTGGTCGACCTGCCTTTCGCGCTGCCCACGGCCGTGGCCGGCATCTCGCTGACCGCGCTGCTGGCCGACAACGGCTGGGTAGGGCAGTTGTTCGCGCCGTTCGGCATCACGCTGGCCTTCAACCGCATCGGTATCGTGATCGCGCTGATCTTCATCGGCCTGCCTTTCGTGGTGCGCACGGTGCAGCCGGTGCTCGAAGACTTCGAGAAGGAGCTGGAGGAGGCCGCGGGCAGCCTGGGCGCCACGCGCTGGCAGACCTTCAGCCGGGTGATCCTGCCGGCCATCACGCCGGCGCTGATGACGGGCTTTGCCATGGCCTTCGCACGCGCCATCGGTGAGTACGGCTCGGTGATCTTCATCGCGGGCAACATCCCGATGGTGTCCGAGATCACGCCCTTCATCATCATGGGCAAGCTGGAACTGCACGACTACGCGGGCGCCACCGCCGTGGCGCTGGTGATGCTGCTGATCTCGTTCGTGCTGCTGCTGGTCATCAACGGCCTGCAGAGCTGGCAGCGCAAGCGCGCAGGGGTTTGACGATGGCGGTTTCTGCAAAACATCCCACCACCACCGAGCCGCGCTGGGTGCGCTGGCTGCTGATCGCCGTGGCGCTGGCCTTCATGGGCCTGTTCCTGGTGCTGCCGCTGCTGGCGGTCTTCGTCGAGGCGCTGCGCAAGGGCTGGAGCGTGTACGCGGCCGCGCTGGCCGAGCCCGATGCCTGGTCGGCCGTCAAGCTCACGCTGATCACCGCCGCGATCGCCGTGCCGCTGAACCTGGTGTTCGGCGTGGCGGCGGCCTGGGCCATCGCCAAGTTCGAGTTCAAGGGCAAGGCCTTCCTGACCACGCTGGTGGACCTGCCGTTCTCGGTGTCGCCGGTGGTCGCGGGCATGACCTATGTGCTGCTCTTCGGCGCCAACGGCTGGCTCGGTCCCTGGCTGGCCGAGCACG
>JBLZYV010000171.1:0-3237 GCA_050282565.1 Comamonas sp. | reverse complement strand
TTTCTTGCACGCGCAAGAAAGTAGGTCGCCCGCCGGGGCGAGTCCCGGCCTCATAAATCAAAAAGAATAGCTGCTAGCGCTCATCACACTTGATTTCTAATGTGTTTATCCATTGAAATCAAGAGCCAATGAGCGCTAGAAGCTCCTGTTTTTGAATAGGCTCATCGCCCTTAATCACCACCCTGCAGCGCCGTCACCGCAATCGCACACAGCACATCCTCCATGCTGCAGCCGCGCGACAGATCGTTGGCCGGCCGCCTCAGGCCCTGCAGCAGCGGCCCGATGGCGGTGGCTCCGCCCACGCGCTCGGCCAGCTTGTAGCCGATGTTGCCGGCGTTCAGGTCGGGAAACACCAGCACGTTGGCATGGCCGCCCACCGCGCTGTCCTTCACCTTGCGGCGGGCGATGTCGGGTACCAGCGCGGCGTCGAGCTGCACCTCGCCGTCCACCTTCAGCGCCGGGTCGCTGGCGTGCAGCAGCGCGGTCGCCTCGCGCACCTTGTCGACCAGCTGGTGGTTGGCGCTGCCATTGGTCGAGAACGACAGCATCGCCAGGCGCGGCTCCTCGCCCAGCAGCTGGCGCGCGCTCTGCGCGCCGGCGCGGGCGATCTCCACCAGCTCGGGCGCGCTGGGGTTCACCACCAGGCCGCAGTCGGTGAAGATCAGGCCGTGCGGCTCGTCGCTGGCGCCGGCCAGCGCGCCGGGGCGCGTGATCATCAGGAAGAAGCTCGACACCAGGCTGGCCTGCGGGTGCTTGCCGATGATCTGGATCGCGGCGCGCACCACGTCGGCCGTGGTGTGGACGGCGCCCGAGACGCAGCCGTCGGCCCGGCCGGTGGCCACCAGCAGGTGGGCCAGCAGCAGCGGCTCGCGCACCTGCTGCCGCGCCTGCTCCAGCGTCAGGCCCTTGTGGCGGCGCAGCTCGAACAGCGCCTGGGCCAGCGCCTCGGCCTCGGCGGCGGGCAGGTCGTCGGGGTGCAGGCGCTGCGGACCGCTGGGGCTGGTGCTCTCCGTGCGCCGGGTCGAGATCAGCACGATGTCGGCCACGCCGGCCTGCTGGGCCAGCGCGCCGGCCGCGGCCACGCGCTCGTCGTCGCCCTCGCACAGCACGATGCGGCGGCGCTGCTGCGCGGCGCGCTCGAACAGGCCGCGCAGCAGCGCGTTGCCGAGCAGGGCGGGCGGCAGCAGTTCGACCCATTGGGAGGCGGTCAGTGCATCAGCCACGACCACTCCTTTGCGCGGCCAGGATGGCCTTTTGTTGCTGCGTGCGGGCCAGCGTGCCCTGGCCCCAGCGCACCCGCACGAAGTAGGCCACCAGCAGCAGCGCCAGGCTCACGAAACCCAGGGCCAGCGGCGTGCGCTGGTCGGGGATGAAGGCCATGGCGACCATGATGGCGACCATGCCGACGATGGCCAGGTAGGTCAGCCACGGGAAGCACCACATCTTCACCTTCAGGCGCTCGGGCGCGGTGCGCTCCAGGTAGCGGCGCAGGCGCAGCTGGGCGATGGCGATGGAGATGTAGACCATCAGCGCCACGGTGCCGTAGGAGTTGACCAGGAAGGCGAACACCGTGTCGGGCGAGACGTAGGACATGACCACCGCGCCGTAGCCGAACAGCGTGGCGAACAGGGTGGCGCGCACCGGCACGCCGTTCTTGCTGAGCTTGGCGAGAGCCATGGGCGCGTCGCCGCGCTTGGTCAGCGCGAACAGCATGCGCGACGAGGCGTAGATGCCCGAGTTGAGCGCCGAGAGCACGGCCGTCAGCACCACGGCGTTCATGATGTGCGGCGCGTAGGGGATGCCCATGGACTGCAGCGCGCTCACGTAGGGCGTGGCGATGCCCTGCGAGTTCCAGGGGATCAGGCAGACCACCAGCAGCACCGAGCCGACGTAGAACACCAGCACGCGGGTGATGACCGACTGCGTGGCCTTGGCCACGGCCTTCTCGGGCTCGGCCGTCTCGGCCGCGGCGATGGTGACGATCTCGGCGCCGAAGTAGAAGCCCGTGGCCGCGACGGCCGCCGTCAGCACCGGCACGATGCCCTTGGGCATGAAGCCGCCGTGCTCGGTGAGGTTGCTGAAGTTGGCGCTGACGCCGGGCCACAGCCCGCAGACGTAGAGCGCGCCCAGGAACAGGAAGACCACGATGGCCGCCACCTTGATGGAGGCGAACCAGAATTCGAATTCACCGAAGGACTTGACCGAGAACAGGTTGGTCAGCGTGAGCAGTAGCAGCAGCACGAGGCTGATGATCCACGACGGCCACTCGGGCATCCAGAAGCGCACCAGGTCGGCGCCGGCCACGGCTTCGAGCGCCACCACGATGACCCAGAAGTACCAGTACATCCAGCCGGTGAGAAAGCCCGCCAGGTCACCGACCTTGGGCTTGTCGGCCCAGGCGATGCGGGCGTACTGGTAGAACGAGCCGACGATGGGCTGGGCCACGGCCATCTCGCCGAGCATGCGCATCACGAGGATCACCAGGCAGCCGGTGAGCAGGAAGGACAGCACCACGGCCGGGCCGGCCGACTTGACGACCACGCCGCTGCCGACGAAAAGGCCGGCGCCGATCACGCCGCCCAGCGCGATCATGCTCATGTGGCGCTGCTTGAGGGTGTGCTTGAGCGCGTCGCCCGCGCCTTCTTGTTGGGATGTCGAGGAATCGACTTGCATGGGAGTCTCCTAGTTGCTCGTCTCGCGGCAGCTCTTGTGGTGGTGGCTGCTGGCGCGCTGCTTCCGTGGCCGTGGGCGGCCAGGTGCGGAAGTGTGGGGCACAGCCTCTCCCCAGCCCGCATGGAGATGCGGGCGCAAAGCGGGGAGGAGGGAGTGCGCCGGGGCCTGGACGGGCCCCCCGGGCGGCAGGCGCCCGGCAGGATGGCGGGGGAGCGGCCCGTGGCGGGCGCCCCCCGGCCGGTACTTAGACGTAGTCCTTGTACTTGTCCAGCATGCGCACGGGCTTGGCCAGCGCGTCGCGGCGGAAGGGGTCGCCCAGCTCGCGGGTGCACATGACTTCGATCACGCAGGTCTTGCCGTGGTTCATCTGCAGGTCGATGGCCTTCTGCAGCGCGGGGCCCACGTCCTCGAGGCGGTCGACCACGATACCTTCGGCGCCCATGGCCTTGGCCATGGCGGAGAAGCTCTCGTTGTCCAGCTCGCCGGCGACGAAGCGGCGGTTGTAGAAGTCCACCTGGTTCTTCTTCTCGGCGCCCCACTGGCGGTTGTGGAAGACCACGGCCG
>JBLZYV010000170.1:0-3266 GCA_050282565.1 Comamonas sp. | reverse complement strand
GTGCGGGCGATGATTTCCTTCATGATCTCGTCGCTGCCGCCGTAGATGCGGCCGATGCGCGCATCGGTCCAGGCGCGGCCCACCTGGTATTCGGTCATGTAGCCGTAGCCGCCGTGCAGCTGCAGGAACTCGTCGAGCAGGCGGTTCTGCAGCGCCGTGGCGTTGAGCTTGACCATGGCCGCGCGCTCGGGCGAGAGCTTGCGCTCCAGGTGCAGCGCGATGCAGTCGTCGACGAAGACGCGCAGCATCGTCGCCTGGGCCTTGGCCTCGGCCAGCTTGAAGCGCGTGTTCTGGAACTCGAACACCGCCTGGCCGAAGGCCTTGCGCTCGCGGGTGTAATCGATGGTCTTCTGCAGGAAGGCCTCGATGGACATGGCCGCGCGCACCGCCACCACCAGGCGCTCCTGCGCCAGCTCGTGCATCAGGTACTTGAAGCCCTGGTTCTCCTCGCCCAGCAGGTTGTCCACCGGCACGCGCACGTTGTCGAAGAACAGCTCGGAGGTGTCCTGCGCCATCAGGCCGATCTTCTCGAGCTTGCGGCCCTTGCTGAAGCCGGGCGTGCCGTCCTCGACAACGATCAGCGACACGCCCTTGGCGCCCAGCTCCGGCGCGGTCTTGCAGACCACGATGACGAGCTCGGAGTTGATGCCGTTGGTGATGAAGGTCTTGGCGCCGTTGATGACGTAGTGGTCGCCATCACGCTTGGCGGAGGTGCGCACCGATTTCAGGTCGCTGCCCGCGCCGGGCTCGGTCATGGCGATGGCGCCGATCAGCTCGCCCGCCGCCATCTTCGGCAGCCAGCGGTCCTTCTGCGCCTTGCTGCCATAGGCATTGATGTAGGGCGCGACGATGTCCGAGTGCAGCGGAAAGCCCAGGCCGCTGGCACCGGTGCGCGCCACTTCCTCGATCAGCACCGCGGCATGGCCGAAGTCGCCGCCGCCGCCGTAGGGCTCGGGCAGCATGGTGTTGAGCAGGCCTTCGCGGCCGGCCTTGCGCCACACCTCCTTGGGCACGATGCCCTGGCGCTCCCACTCGGCGTGGAAGGGCACGACCTCCTTCTCGAAGAAGCGGCGTACCTGCTCGCGGAATTGTTCGTGGTCTTCGCGGTAGACGGTGCGTTGGATCAGGTCTTGCATGGTGGCTCCTAAAATTTAGTCAAACTGGTCTCTAGCGCTTATTCAGTAAGCGGTAGAAGCTATGATTTTTGAAATTCAGCGCAGCACAAACCCAGCCTCGGGCTCCGCGCGGTAACGCTCCTTGAGCACCCGCCGCAGCAGCTTGCCCGTTTCGAGCTTGGGCAGGCTGTCGACAAAGACCATGCGCTGCGGGCGCTTGATCTTGCCCAGCACCTCGGCGGCCGTGGCTGCGATGGCCTGTGCCGTCTCCGGCGTGGCGGGCGTGCCGCGCTGCAGCACCACCGCCGCGATCGGCTGCTCGCCGAAATCGGCATGCGGCACGCCGACCACCGCCACGTCGTACACGGCAGGGTGGCGCGACAGCGCGTTCTCGATCTCCTGCGGGTAGAGGTTCACGCCGCCCGACAGGATCAGGTCCGCGCGGCGGTCGCTCAGGAAGAGGTAGCCGTCCGCGTCCACATGGCCGATGTCGCCATAGGTGGCCCAGCCCTGGTCGTTGATGGCCTGGCGCGTCTTGGCCTCGTCGTTCAGGTAGCTGAACTGGCCGCCGCCCGAGAAATACACCTGGCCGATCTCGCCGGGCGCCAGCTCCTGGCCGTCGTCGCCCACGATGCGGATCTGGCCCGAGATCGCGCGGCCCACCGAGCCGGGGCGCTCGCGCCACTCCGGCGAGGTGATCATCGTCGTGCCGCAGCCTTCCGAGCCGGCGTAGTACTCCAGCAGGATGTCGCCCCACCAGTCGAGCATGGCCTGCTTGAGCGGCACCGGGCATGGCGCCGCCGCGTGGATGGCAACGCGGTGGCTGGACAGGTCGTGGCGCTGCTTCACTTCGGGCGGCAGCTGCAGCAGGCGGCTGAGCATGGTCGGCACCCACTGGGTGTGCGTCACGCGGTAGCGCTCGATCAGCGCCAGCGCCTGCTCGGCGTCGAAACGGCCCATGATGACGGCCTGCCCGCCCAGGTCGAGCGCGCGCAGCGTGTAGCGCAGCGGCGCCGCGTGGTACAGCGGCGCTGGCGACAGGTAGACGGTGCGCTCGTCCATGTGCATGTGGCGCGCCGTGACCAGCACCTCGGGATCGAGCCTGTTGCGGTAGTCGCTGGGCCACATGGGCTTGCGCACGCCCTTGGGCCGCCCGGTGGTTCCCGATGAATACAGCAGGTCGCGCCCCACGGGCCGGCCGCCGAAGTCCACCGCCGCGCCGGCCCGCGCCTGCACCGCGGCGTGGAAGGACGGCGCGCCGGGCGCGGCCTCGTCCACCGTGAAGCGCGGCAGGCCCGGCAGCCCGTCGAGCTGCGCCAGCGTCTTGGCCGAAGCCACCACCAGGCGCGCGCCGCTGTCCTGCACGATGTAGGCCACCTCGGCCGGCGTCAGGTGGGTGCTGAGCACCGCCGCGTACACCCCGGCCAGCTTGGCGGCGAGCACGATCTCCAGGATCTCGATGCGGTTCTCCAGCAGCACCGCAAAGGTGTCGCCACTCTGCAGGCCCTGGGCCGCCAGCCACTGCGCCGCCTGCCCGGCATGGCCGGCCACCTCGCCGGCCGTGTACTGCCGGCCGCTGTCGGCCATGGTCAGCACCACGCGTTCGGGAGCCGCTGCCGCGCGGCCGAAAAAATCTTGCGTACCCGTCACCGTCACTCCTGGCGTTTCAAAATTACGAGATCAATGTCTCAAAATAAATTTTCACGACTGGATTTTTTCAGACATATCGGGCAAAAATCAGCGGGCAAACACGGTGTTAAACACATACGAACAGAGGAAACTCAAATTTAATGGATCATCTGTCTCATAAAACACATAGAGCAACCTCATGAACCATCCCGTGATCGTCGACGCCATCCGCAGCCCCATGGCCAGGGCCAAATCCGACGGCGCCCTCGCCCAGGTCCATCCGGTGGACCTGCTCTCGCAGGTGCTGGAGCAGCTGATCGCCCGCAACCGGCTTGACCCCGGTACCGTGGACGACGTGATCTGCGGCTGCGTCAGCCAGGTGAGCGAGCAGTCGGGCACGCCCGGCCGCCTGGCCTGGCTGGCCGCCGGCCTGCCCACGCACGTACCCTCCACCACCATCGACCGCAAGTGCGGCTCCAGCCAGCAGGCCGTGCACTTCGCGGCCCAGGCCATCATGGCGGG
>JBLZYV010000169.1:0-3351 GCA_050282565.1 Comamonas sp. | reverse complement strand
GGCCAGATGATGAGCTACCCGCTCAACAGCTCGACCACCATCTTCTACTACAACAAGGACGCCTTCAAGAAGGCCGGCCTCGACGAGAACAAGCCGCCCAAGACCTGGCCCGAGGTATTCGCCGCCGCCGAGAAGATCAAGGCCAGCGGCCACCGCTGCGCGCTGACCACCAGCTGGATGAGCTGGACCCAGCTCGAAAGCTTCTCGCTGTGGCACAACACCCTGTTCGCCACCAAGAACAACGGCTTCGACGGCACCGATGCCAAGCTGGTGTTCAACTCGCCGCTGCACGTCAAGCACTTCGACAACCTGGCCAAGGCCGCCAAGGACGGCAGCTTCGTCTACAAGGGCCGCGGCAACGTGCCGGACGCCGCCTTCGCCTCGGGCGAGTGCGCGATGATCACCGGCTCGTCGGGCCTGTATGCCCGCGTGGTCAAGGAAGGCAAGTTCGCCTTCGGCCAGTCGGCCCTGCCCTACTACGCCGACGTGAAGGGCGCGCCGCAGAACACCGCCATCGGCGGCGCCTCGCTGTGGGTGATGGCCGGCAAGAGCGCCGACCACTACAAGGGCGTGGCCGACTTCTTCAACTTCCTGAACAACACCAAGGTGCAGGCGGCCAGCCACCAGCGCACCGGCTACCTGCCGGTGACCACCGCGGCCTACAAGCTGACCGAGGCCTCGGGCTTCTATGAGAAGAACCCCGGCACCGACACCGCGGTGACGCAGATGATCCGCAAGACCACCGACAAGTCGCGCGGCATCCGCCTGGGCAACTTCGTGCAGATCCGCACCATCGTCGACGAGGAAACCGAGCAGATCTGGACCGGCAAGAAGACGCCCCAGCAGGCACTGGACGCTGCCGTCAAGCGCGGCGACGAGCAGCTGGCCCGCTTCGCCAAGGCCAACAAGTAAGCACAAACTGGTATCCCGCTCTCTGGCCCGCAACCCGACAAGAGGGTTGCGGGCTGTTTCGTTCTCTTTTTGCCGCCGGGCCGCCCCCAGGCAAAAAGCGCCCCTCACGGAGGGGCAGCGAACCACACGAAGTGGGGAGCGTGGGGTGTCATTTTTCAAGAGTACGCCATGGAAAAACGCGTTCAATTTCCCTCCAGCTGGCTGCCCTGGGCGCTCATAGCGCCGCAGATGGCCATCGTGCTGGTCTTCTTCTTCTGGCCCGCGGGCCAGGCGATCATCCAGTCCTTCCAGGCACAGGATACGTTCGGCTTCTCCACCGAGTGGGTGGGGCTGGCCAACTTCCAGCACCTGTGGGACGACCCCTCGTACCTGGCCTCGTTCAAGACCACGGCGCTGTTCTCGGTGCTGGTGGCCTTCTTCGGCATCGCGATCTCGCTGGTGCTGGCCATCTTCGCCGACCGCGTGCTGCGCGGCGCCATGGCCTACAAGACCGCGCTGCTGCTGCCGTACGCGGTGGCGCCGGCCGTCGCGGGCGTACTGTGGGCCTTCATGTTCTCGCCGTCGCTGGGCGTGGTGGCCTACCTGCTGCGCCAGACGGGCTATGACTGGAACCACCTGCTCAATTCCACCAACGCGATGACGCTGATCGTGATCGCTGCCGTGTGGAAGCAGATCTCCTACAACTTCCTGTTCTTCCTGGCCGGCCTGCAATCCATCCCCAAGTCGCTGATCGAGGCGGCCGCCATCGACGGCGCCGGCCCCGTGCGCCGCTTCTGGGACATCCAGGTGCCGCTGCTGTCGCCCACCACCTTCTTCCTGCTGGTGATGAACGTGGTCTACGCCTTCTTCGATACCTTCGGCATCGTCGACGCGACCACCCAGGGCGGTCCGGGCCAGGACACCTCCATCCTGGTCTACAAGGTCTACCACGACGGCTTCAAGGCCATGGACATGAGCGGCTCGGCCGCGCAGTCGGTGGTGCTGATGCTGATCGTGATCGGCCTCACCGTGCTCCAGTTCCGCTACGTCGAGAAGAAGGTTCAATACTGATCATGGTCGAACGCAGTCCCCTCCTGACCTTTTTCTCGCACCTGATCATGGTGCTGGGCGTGGTGATCGTCGGTTTCCCGATCTACCTCGCCTTCGTCGCGTCCACGCATACGCCGCAGGACATCATCAACGTGCCCATGCCCATGGTGCCCGGCGGCAACTTCTGGGAGACCTACAAGGCCGCGCTGTTCGGCGGCTCGGGCCCCGGCTCCAGCGCCCCCGTGGCGCGCATGATGTGGATCAGCTTCGTGTCGGCGATGATCATCACCGTCGGCAAGATCGCGATCTCGCTGCTGTCGGCCTTCGCGCTGGTGTACTTCAAGTTCCCGTTCAAGAAGCTGTGCTTCTGGCTGATCTTCGTGACGCTGATGCTGCCCGTCGAGGTGCGCATCGGCCCCACGTACGAAGTGGTGTCCACGCTGGGCATGCTCAACAGCTACGCGGGCCTGACGGTGCCGCTGATCGCCTCGGCCACGGCCACCTTCCTGTTCCGCCAGTTCTTCCTGACGGTGCCCGACGAGCTGGTCGAGGCCGCGCGCATCGACGGCGCCGGCCCCATGCGCTTCTTCAAGGATGTGCTGGTGCCGCTGTCCAAGACCTCGATCGCCGCGCTGTTCGTGATCCAGTTCATCTACGGCTGGAACCAGTACCTGTGGCCGCTGCTCGTCACCACCACCGAGGACATGTACCCCGTGGTGATCGGCATCAAGCGCATGGTCGCCAGCGGCGACACCGGCAACGACTGGAACGTGGTGATGGCCACCGCCCTGCTCGCCATGCTGCCGCCCGCCGTGGTGGTGGTGCTAATGCAGCGCTGGTTCGTCAAGGGCCTGGTCGATACCGAAAAATAGTATTTTCATAGCAGACACCGTACGTCACATCTGCACCCAACAGGTTTTCAATATGGCATCCATCTCCTTTCGCAACCTGATCAAGCGCTACGGCAAGGGCCCGGCCGCCAACCAGGTCATCCATGGCGTCAACGCCGACATCAAGGACGGCGAGTTCATCGTCATCGTCGGGCCCTCGGGCTGCGGCAAATCCACGCTGCTGCGCATGGTGGCCGGGCTGGAGGAAATCTCCGGCGGCGAGCTGCTCATCGGCGACGCCGTGGTCAACGACGTGGAACCCGCCAAGCGCGACATCGCCATGGTGTTCCAGAACTATGCGCTGTACCCGCACATGTCGAACTACGAGAACATGGCCTATGGCCTGAAGATCGCCAAGGTGCCGGCCGACGAGATCAAGCGCCGCGTGGACAAGGCCGCCAAGATCCTGGAGCTGTCGCACCTGCTCGAGCGCAAGCCGCGCGAGCTGTCGGGCGGCCAGCGCCAGCGCGTGGCCATGGGCCGCGCCATCGTGCGCCAGCCCAAGGTCTTCCTGTTCGAC
>JBLZYV010000168.1:0-3395 GCA_050282565.1 Comamonas sp. | reverse complement strand
CAACGCGATCCCCGCTTGAACCTCAACAGACCCTAGCGCCCATGTCCGAAATGCCCTCCCCCATCACCCGCCGGCTGCGCATCCGCGGCCTGGTGCAGCGGGTGTACTACCGCCAGTCCATGGTCCAGGCCGCCGAGCGCCTGGGCCTCAGCGGCTGGGTGCGCAACCGCAGCGACGGCAGCGTCGAGGCCCTGGCCACCGGCCCCGCCGAGGCCGTGCAGGCGCTGATCGACTGGGCCCACGCCGGGCCGCCCGCCGCGTGCGTGGACGGCGTGGAGGTCAGCGAGGCCCCGCCCGAGGCCGTGCAGGGCTTCGCCCAGCGCGAGACGATCTGATACCGATTCCCGCATAGCCATCCGCCGCCGCTGGGACTACACTGCCAGACAGGAGCAATGCGGAGCAACGGGCCCGAGCCCCTCGGGCAGTCGAGGAAAAGGAGCGGTCATGGCTTTTCCCTACCAATTGGTCGGCGTGGCCGGCACCCAGGTGCTGGATACCTATGAACAGCTCAGGCAGCAGGAGCAGGGAACGGTCGTCATCCTGGGCAACGAGCAGGCGCTGCAGCAGCTCGAAGACCTGATGGCCGAGCAGGCCCAGGTCTCGCCGCAGGCCCTGGTGAGCCAGGCGCACGCGGTGGACCCGGAGGCCTGGCTGGCCCAGGCCCAGCTCGAGCAGGAGGCCGACGACGAGGCGGATCCTCGCGAAGCCACGGCGGCCGGCGTCTCGCTCGACGACCTGATGCTGGTCGACACCGACGACGCCCCCGCCCCCGGCAACGAGGAGGCCGAGGCCCAGCCCGATGGCGAGCTGCCGAGCTTCAATGCCTACAGCGATGCCGAGGGCAAGCCGTATCCCGAGGTGTTCCTCGCCATCCTGCCCACCGAGCACAGCTGGCAGGCGCCCTGCTACCTCAAGTTCGGCGGCTGGAACACCTGCCCGCCCGCCCACGTGCACGCCGCCTTCATGCGCTACTGGGGCGAGCGCTACGGCGCTCAGGTCGCCTGCATGACGCACGACGTGATCGAGATGACCGTGGCGCGCCCGCCCGCCACCATCGCCGAGGCGCTGGAACTGGCCCAGCAGCAGTACCTGTACTGCAACGACATCGTGGACCAGGGCACCGAGACCCTCCACGCACTGGCCGAGACCCTGCTGAACGCCAAGGTCTGGTACTTCTGGTGGGACTGAGGGCCCACCGGACCCGCCCAGCGGGCCCCCGGGCCCGTTTTTCACGCCGTTGCAGCCTCAATTACATTCAAATAAGTCATTTATAAAACGCCTTTTTGGCAATTGAATGCCGCTCAAGTATCGAATACAGTTGGACAACACGCTGCCATCGATGGGCCTTATACGAGCTTCCATATAGAAGCCCCCATTGGCGATGGCACTCCCCAACTCCCTAGCAAAGGTAGACGCCATGACCGATCGCATCACCCTTCACCGCCTGCAGGTTGCCCAATCGCTGTACGACTTCGTCGAGAACGAAGTGCTGCCCGGCACCGGCGTGGACGGCAAGACTTTCTGGAGCGGCTTCGACGCCATCGTGGCCGACCTGGCCCCGCGCAACATCGCGCTGCTGGCCGAACGCGACCGCCTGCAGGCCGAGCTGGACACCTGGCACCAGGCCAACCCCGGCCCCATCACCGACATGGCGGCCTACCGCAAGTTCCTGACGCAGATCGGCTACCTGGTCGAGCCGCCCCAGGGCGCCAAGGCCACCACCGCCAACGTGGACGACGAGCTGGCCGTGCAAGCCGGCCCGCAGCTGGTGGTGCCGATCCTGAACGCCCGCTATGCGCTGAACGCCGCCAACGCCCGCTGGGGTTCGCTGTACGACGCGCTGTACGGCACCGACGTGATCGGTGAAGAAGGCGGCGCCGAAAAGGGCAAGGGCTACAACCCCGTGCGCGGCGCCAAGGTGATCGAGTTCGCCCGCAACTTCCTCGACCAGTCCGTGCCGCTGGCAGCCGGTTCGCACAAGGATGCGACCGCCTACGCCGTGGTCGGCGGCAAGCTGGCCGTGACGCTGAACAATGGCTCCACCACGGGCCTGAAGGACGAAGCCAAGTTCGTCGGCTACCAGGGCGACGCTGCCGCACCCACCTCGGTGCTGCTGAAGAACAACGGCATCCACATCGACATCATCGTCAACAAGTCCACGCCCATCGGCAGCTCCGACGGCGCCGGCGTGTCCGACGTGGTGGTGGAAGCCGCGCTGTCCACCATCCTGGACCTGGAAGACTCCGTGGCCGCCGTGGACGCCGAGGACAAGGTCGTGGGCTACCGCAACTGGCTGGGCATCCTCAAGGGCACGCTGACCGAGTCCTTCGACAAGGGCGGCAAGACCGTGACCCGCGGCCTGAACGCCGACCGCGCCTACACCGGCGCCAATGGCCAGCCGCTCAAGCTGCACGGCCGCTCGCTGATGTTCGTGCGCAACGTGGGCCACCTGATGACCAACCCGGCCATCCTATACACCGATGCCCAGGGCGCCCAGCGCGAGATCCCCGAAGGCATCATGGACGCCGTGGTGACCACCGCCATCGCCATCCACGACCTGAAGGGCAACGGCGCCAACGGCCTCAAGAACAGCCGCAAGGGCAGCGTTTACATCGTCAAGCCCAAGATGCACGGCCCGGCCGAAGCCGGCTTTGCCAACGAGCTGTTCGGCCGCGTCGAGCAGTTGCTGGGCCTGCCCGAGTACACCGTCAAGCTGGGCATCATGGACGAGGAACGCCGCACCACGGTGAACCTGAAGGCCGCGATCGCCGCCGCGCCCGCCCGCGTGGCCTTCATCAACACCGGCTTCCTGGACCGCACCGGCGACGAGATGCACACCGCCATGTACGCCGGCCCGATGGTGCGCAAGGCCGACATGAAGGGCAGCGCCTGGCTGCCGGCCTACGAGCGCAACAACGTGCTGGTCGGCCTGGGCCTGGGCCTGCGCGGCCGCGCCCAGATCGGCAAGGGCATGTGGGCCATGCCCGACCTGATGAAGGCCATGCTGGAGCAGAAGATCGCCCAGCCCAAGGCCGGCGCCAACACCGCCTGGGTGCCCTCGCCCACCGGCGCCACGCTGCACGCGCTGCACTACCACCAGGTCAACGTGGCCGAAGTGCAGCAGGAACTGGAAAAGACCGACGCCGACGGTGAGCGCGACAACCTGATCAACGCCATCCTGCAGGTGCCGGTGAGCGCCAACCCGAGCTGGAACGACGCCGAGAAGCAGCAGGAAGTGGACAACAACGTCCAGGGCATCCTGGGCTACGTGGTGCGCTGGATCGACCAGGGCGTGGGCTGCTCCAAGGTGCCCGACATTCACAACGTGGGCCTGATGGAAGACCGCGCCACGCTGCGCATCTCCAGCCAGCACATCGCCAACTGGCTGCAGCACG
>JBLZYV010000167.1:0-3413 GCA_050282565.1 Comamonas sp. | reverse complement strand
TGGGCCAGCGCACGCTGCAGTTCAACAATACCAACCGCCTGGTGCGCAGCCCCGAGTGGAACATCGGTCTGCAGAAGACCGGCTACATCTCCGAAGCGGGCCGCTGCCTGGTGATGCAGGCCCAGGTGGCCGGGCGCAAGCTGATCATGGTGTTCCTGGATTCCGCCGGCAAGTTCAGCCGCCTGGCCGATGCCGAGCGCGTGCGCACCTGGCTGGAAGCTCACCATGGCGAACTGGTGGCCGCCAAGCACTGAGATGCTGGCAGCACAATGAAGAACGCGGGCCTGAGCCCGCGTTTTTTATTGGGAAGTCATCAGCGAGTACGCTGGCGGCTGCGTTCGGCGCTGTAGCCCAGGGCTTCGGAGATTTCGCCGGCCGTGGCCTGCAGGCGCGGAATCCAGTTCTCATCGAGGCGATCGGCAGGCGCCGACACCGATAGCCCGGCCACCAGGCGGCCCTGGTCGTCGTAGATACCTGCGGCCATGCAGCGCACGCCCAGTTCCAGCTCCTCGTTGTCGCGGCCGATGCCGTACTGGCGTGCCTTGGACAGCTCGCGCTCGAGCACGGCCAGGTTGGTGATGCTGTTCTTGGTGTTGCCGGCAAGGCCCGTGCGCATGGCGTAGGCGCGCACGCGTTCGGGGTCTTCCGCCGCCAGGAAGAGCTTGCCAGCCGAGGTCAGGTGCAGCGGCGCATGGCCGCCGATGGCGCGCACCACCTGCATGCCCGAGCGCTCGCTGAAACTGCGCTCCACATAGACGATCTCATCGCCCTGGCGCATGCTCAGGTTCACCGCCTGCTGCGTGACCAGGTGCAGGTGGCGCATGGGCTGCAGGGCCGCCTCGCGCACGTTGATGCGGGCCTTCACCAGGTTGCCGAGCTCCAGCAGGCGCATGCCGAGCCGGTAGCTGCCGGACTCGGGGCGGTCCACGAAGCGGCCGATGGTCAGGTCGTTCAGGATGCGGTGCGTGGTGGATGGATGCAGGCCGGTGATTTCGCTCAGCTCCTTCAGCGAGACCGCCTCTTCGCGCGATGCGAGCACGTCGAGCAGCGTGAACATGCGCTCGATCACCTGCACGCTGGGCTTGGTGGTCGGGGCTGGGGAGGCTTTGGTCATGGGGTACTGGTATTTATGAGTGAAATCAGGGCCTAGGCTTGATGTATCAAGCGCTACCTGCTTCTGAATTAATAGTATTTTGCGGGTTGATCCAGCCGGATTGGCGGTAGATCTCGTAGGGGTGGAAGCCGGCCTTGTAGCGCATCTTGGGGCTCTCGGCGATCCAGTAGCCTAGGTACAGGTAGGGCAGGCCCATGGCGCGGCACTGCTCGATCTGCCAGAGCACGTTGAAGGTGCCGTAGCTGGCCCCCGGGTCGTCGGCGTAGAAGGTGTAGACGGCGGAGAGGCCGTCGTTGAGCACATCGATGATCGACACCATCTTCAGCGTGCCCAGTGCCGGGCCGGGAGCGGGCTCGCGGAACTCCACCAGCCGCGAGTTCACGCGGCTTTGCAGCATGAACTGCGAGTACTGGTCGATGCTGTCGTGGTCCATGCCGCCGCCGGCGTGGCGCGAGGCCTGGTAGGCCAGGTAGAGGTCGTAGTGCTCGCGCAGAAAGCTCAGCGGCAGCACGCGCACCTGCAGCTGGCGATGCTTGTCCCAGGCGCGGCGCTGGCTGCGGCGCGGTGCAAACTCCAGCGCCTTGATGCGCAGCGGAACGCAGGCCTGGCAGCCGTCGCAATAGGGGCGGTAGGTGAACAGGCCGCTGCGGCGAAAACCCTGCTGGATCAGGCCGGAATAGACGTCCTGCTGGATGGCGTGACTGGGCGTTGCCACTTGCGAGCGCGCAAGGTGCGAGTCCAGATAGCTGCACGGATAGGGGGCCGTTGCATAGAACTGGAGCGTCTGAAGGGGAAGCTCGTTCAGTCTACTCATCCACGATTGGAGATGTGATTTCGGATAGTGAGATTATGTCAGCCCAATCCGTGCGTGCAAACTCCCACCGTACAGGCGCTAGGGCGATGCCTTCGCGCACGGCTTGCAGGAACTGTCGGCGGGGTACTTCGGCCGCCCCCATGAAGGCCAGGTGCCGGGTGTTCTGCTGGCAGTCGATCATGGCAACCCCGTGGCGCCGGCACAGGTGCACCAGCGCCGTCAGCGCGATCTTGGAGCCGTCGTTCTCGGTGGTGAACATCGATTCGCCAAACACGGCCCGGCCCAGGGCCACGCAGTACAGGCCGGCCACCAGCCGCTCGTCTCGCCAGACCTCCACGCTGTGCGCCAGGCCCTCGCGGTGCAGTTGGGTGTAGGCGGCCTTGATGTCGTCGACGATCCAGGTGCCGTCCTGGCCTTCGCGCGGAATGCGGCTGCAGGCGTCGATGACCTGGGCGAAGGCGGTATCGATGCGGATCTGTGCTGTGTGGTCCTGCGCGAAGCGGCGCAGTGTCTTCTCGAGTGAGCGGTGAAGGCGGAAGTTGCCCGGCTGCAGCACCATGCGGGGATCGGGAGACCACCACAGCGGCGGCGAGTGCGGGCTGTACCACGGGAAGATACCTCGCGCGTACGCGGCCTTCAGGTGGGTGCTGTCCACCACGCCACCGGCGGCCAGCAGGCCCGGGTGCGGGGTGTCGGGGCCCCAGGCCTCGTCTGCCTCGGGGAAAGAATCGTCTGCGGTCAGCCAGCGCAGCGAGGGAGACGCGGTTGTTGGAGGCATGCAACAGTTTGTGGTGCGATCGGCGGTAGCGGCCATTGTGCCCGATGGCCGGAGCAGGGCGGCTCGCCAAGGCATTCAGCTATCAGTTTTGTGCCTGCGGCTTCCCATGGGCCTGAAAAAACCGCCTGCATTTGCAAATGCATGTCAACTGGGACCTTCCCAAGGTAATTGCTTACAGTCATCGCCAGACTTTGCTGCAACCATGGAAACCGGGCCGTGCTTGATGGTGCGGCACCCCATAGGAGGTTGCCATGTTGTTTTCCAAAGGAGTGGGCAAGTTTTCCGACCCCAAGCACATCCGCCGTGCCAGGGCCTACCTGGAAGAGGCGCGGATGGCCGTGCTGGAGCATTCGATAGCCGCGGAGCACTACCAGGCCATGGCCGAGATGTATGCGCAGCGGGTCACCCGGCTCGAGCAGGAGATTGCGGCCTGGGAGGCTGGTGTGGAGGCGGTGGCTCCGCAGCAGGCCGCGCCCCGTGCCGCTGCCGGCGCGGCAGAGCATATGCCCAGTCCGCAGCGCCCGTCCGGCGTGGTCAAGCCGCTGGCATCGGAGGGCGGCGGTGATCTGTCCGGGCAGATGCGCGCAGCCTGAAAATAAAAAAGCCTGCACCGAAGTGCAGGCTTTGTACTGGCTCCTCAACCTGGGCTCGAACCAGGGACCTACGGATTAACAGTCCGGCGCTCTACCGACTGAGCTATTGAGGAA
>JBLZYV010000166.1:0-3517 GCA_050282565.1 Comamonas sp. | reverse complement strand
TCGACCGCGCCCGAGGTGGTGCGGGTGAACTCGTCGATGTTCTTGCGCGTGCCCGGGCCGACCGAGCGGCTCGAGACCGTGGCCACGATCTCGCCGTAGCTCACGGCCTGCACGCGCGAGACGGCCGCCACCATGGGGATGGTGGCCTGGCCGCCGCAGGTGACCATGTTCACGTTCATGGCCTTCTCGGCCACTTTCTCGGCCAGGTTCACGCAGGGCACGCAGTAGGGACCGATGGCCGCGGGCGTGAGGTCGATCATCAGCACGCCCAGTTCATTGAGCTTGCGGCTGTTCTCGGCATGCACATAGGCGCTGGTGGCGTCGAAGGCGATCTGGATGCCGTCTTCCTTGACGAAGGGCAGCAGGCCGTCCACGCCGTCGGCCGTGGTCTTGATGCCCATCTCGCGGGCGCGCTTCAAGCCATCGGACTCGGGGTCGATGCCCACCATCCATACGGGTTCGAGCAGCGGCGAGCGCTGCAGCTTCATCAGCAGGTCGGTGCCGATGTTGCCCGGCCCGATCAGTGCGCACTTGATCTTTTTTTGCGTCATGGTGTCTTACTCGGTGAATTGAATGGAACAGCTGCCCAGGCCGGTGATGGCCATCTCGAAACGGTCGCCGGCGGCCGCGGGCACCAGCGGGGCGAGGGAGCCGGACAGGATGACCTCGCCGGCCTTGAAGGGAATGCCGAACGCGCCCAGCGTGTTGGCCAGCCAGGCCACGGCCTCGGCCGGGTGGCCCTGCACGGCGCTGCCCAGGCCCGAGCCGGCGCTCTGGCCGTTCTTGCTCATCTGCATGGCGGCGGCGGCCAGGTCCAGGCTGCGCGGATCGGTGTGCTGCTGGCCGATGACGAAGACGCCGCAGGAGGCGTTGTCGGCCACCGTGTCCTGGATGCGGATCTTCCAGTCGTTGATGCGCGAATCCACGATCTCGAAGCAGGGCGCGACCCAGGCGGTGGCTTCCAGCACGTCCTCGCGGGTCACGCCCGGGCCTTGCAGGTCTTTTCGGAGCATGAAGGCGATCTCGCCCTCGGCGCGCGGCTGGATCAGGCCGGCCTGCTTCAGCGAGACGGTGGCGCCGTCCTCGAACTGCATGCTGTCGGTCAGAAAGCCGAAGTCGGGCTGGTGCACGTTCAGCATGTCCTGCACGGGCTTGGAGGTCACGCCGATCTTCTTGCCGATCACGCGCTCGCCCGCGGCTTCGCGCAGGCGCAGCATGTGCAGCGAGATGTGGTAGGCCTGCTCCACCGTCATGCCGGGGTGGTCGTCGGTCAGCGGCGCCAGGGTGCTGGCGCTGCGCAGCGCGTCGTACAGGCGCTGGCCCTGGGTCTGGATGAAACTTGCGTCGTTCATGGATCAGCCGTTCTGGAGGAAGTCGATGCAGGTGCGGTTGAACATGCCGCGGTGCTCGACCTGCACCCAGTGGCCGCACTGGTTGACCAGCACCACGCGGCAGTTTTGGATGCCGCGCGCCAGCTTGTCGGCGCCGCCCACGGGGTTGAAGGCGTCCTGCATGCCCCAGAAGGCCAGCACCTTGCACTGCAGCTGCGGCAGCTGCTCGGTGAGGTTGGGGATGTTCATGGGCGAGCGCGCGGCCTGGGTCTGCGTCTTGGCGATGGGCTCGCGCTCGTCGATAATCTCCTCGGTCAGGAGCGACTGGTCCACCACCTGCATGGACATCACGGCGCGCATGGCCTCGCGGCCGGTCTTGCCTTCCTGGTAGATCTTGAACATGTTGGCGATGCCGGGCATGGCGAAGTAGACCGGCAGGTCCTCGACGCCGCCGGGCGCCATCAGGATCAGGTTCTTCACGTCGCCGGGGTGCTTGAGCGCATAGCCCAGCGCCACCGCGCCGCCCAGCGAGTTGCCCAGCAGCGTGATGTTCTTCAGCCCCAGCGCATCCACCAGGCCCTTGACGCCGGCGATGAAGAAGTCCAGGTCGTACTGCTTGGGCTCCTCGGTCTTGGACGACAGGCCAAAGCCCAGCAGGTCGGGCACCAGGGTGCGGAAGCCCGCCTGCGCGAACTCTGGGTAGTTGCCCTTGAAGTTGCTGTAGCCGCTGGCGCCCGTGCCCGCGCCGTGCAGGAAGATCACCGCGTCGCCGCTGCCCTGCTCGTGGTAGTGCACGCGCTGGGGCTGGCCGGCCACGGGGGCGATGTCCACATATTTGCCTTCGGGGATGGAGGTGGTGCTCATCTGGTTTTTAAGTGGTTGGAGTGGATGGGTGGGTGGGGCAGCCTGCTTCAGGCCTTGGCCTGCCAAAGCTTGGGCAGGCCGGGGTCGGTGGCGGCGATGCTCTTCTTGAGCAGGTTGCGCAGCGTGGCGGCTTCCATCTCGCCCAGGCTGCCGATCAGGTCGCTCTCCACGGCCTTGGCCGCGGCCAGCACATGCAGGATGGCCTCGTTGCCCTGGGGCGTGAGCTGCAGCGACTCGGGCTGCTGCGGGCATTCCTGCACCCAGCCTTTGCGAATCAGCGACTGCAGCGCCACCGTGCCGATGTCCGTGCCGGTGTAGGCCATGTGCGCGGCGATCTCGGTGGGCGACTGCGGCTGGCGGATGCTCAGCAGCGACAGCACGTAGAAGTCGGCGTCCGTCATGCCGAAGCGCGCCATGGGCTGGCGCAGCCCGTGCAGGAACTGGAAGTGCGCGCGGCCCATCAGGTAGCCGACCAGGTTCTCGGAATAGGCGGTGTCGGTATCGGCGGCAGGCTCGGTGGCGATGGCGGCCGACTTGCGCGAGGCCAGCGCGTAGCCGCCGGTCACGTACAGCAGCGGCGGGTGCGGGTTGGTGTCGTAGCCGGTGACCTCGCCGACGAAGATGATGTGGTCGCCGCCGTCGTACTGAAAGGCGGTCTTGCACTGGAAGCGCGCCGTGCAGTCAGGCAGCAGCGGGGCATGGTGCTCGTGCGAGTCCAGCGCTAGGCCGGCGAACTTGTCCTCGCCGGCGCGGGCGAAGCGGTTGGACAGCGCCTCCTGCTCGTTCGAGAGGATGTGCACGTTCCAGGTCTGGGCCGCCTGGAACACGGGCAGGCTGCGCGCGTTCTTGGCCAGGCTCCACAGCACCATCGGCGGCTCCAGCGACACCGAGTTGAAGCTGTTGGCCGTGATGCCCACGGGCTCGCCATCGGCGGCGCGCGTGGTGACGATGGTGACCCCGGTGCCGAACATGCCGAGCGCGCGGCGGAAGTCCTTGGGGTCGTAGGTGGCGGCGGTACTTTGCATGGGTGCTTGTCTCCTGGGTGCAAGAGTGCGTGCAGCGGCGGTTTGCGGAATCCTTCACATGGACTATCCGGGGTGAAAAAGATCTTCGGGGTTGGCATGGTTATGAAAATTGATAGCTGGTTGCGCTGGATGTGTATTGGTTTTTGGTTGATTTTTATTTGTAATGCTTATGTGGAGAGCGCTGGCAGCTATCAGTTTTGATGTTGGTGGTTTGTTTATTTGCAGAGGCCGGGTCTCGCCCCGGCGGGCGACCTACTTTCTTGCGCGTGCAAGAAAGTAGGCAAAGAACACGCCCCG
>JBLZYV010000165.1:0-3548 GCA_050282565.1 Comamonas sp. | reverse complement strand
GGCATTGACGAAATCAGCTACGGCGCCGACGACCTGGCGGCCTGCCGCCAGTTCTTCCTCGACTGGGGCCTGAGCCTCGCCGACGAGCAGGCCGACCGGCTGGTGTTCGAGACGCTGAACGGCTGCCGCGTGATCGTGGCCGCCAGCAACCACCCCGGCCTGCCGCCCGCCATCGAGGCCGGCCCCACGCTGCGCGAAGTGGTCTGGGGCGTGCAGAGCGAGGCCGACCTCGCGCTCTACGAAGGCCGCATCGCACAGCTGCCGGGCTTCGTGAAGCAGGGCGGTCGCATCGGCTGCACCGACCCCAACGGCCTCGCCGTGCGCCTGCAGGTCACGCAAAAGCGCGACGTCGAGGTGCAGAGCGCCGAGTACAACACCTGGAACCGCAAGAACCGCATCGACCAGGCCAGCCCGGCCTACGAGCGCGCCCAGCCCATCGAGGTCGGCCACGTGGTCTTCTTCGTCAAGGACGTGCAGGCCTGCGAGCGCTTCTATGTGGACAACTTCGGCTTCGCGGCCTCGGACCGCTACCCCGAGCGCGGCGCCTTCCTGCGCACCGCGCCCGACGGCGGCCACCACGACATCTTCCTGCTGCAGCGCCCCGACAAGCATGCCGGCCTGAACCACGTGGCCTTCACCGTGCGCGACATCCACGAGGTCTTCGGCGGCGGCATGCACATCTCGCGCTGCGGCTGGGACACCCAGCTCGGCCCGGGCCGCCACCCCGTGTCGTCGGCCTATTTCTGGTACTTCAAGAACCCGGCCGGCGCGCTGGTCGAGTACTACGCCGACGAGGACCAGCTCACGGCCGACTGGCAGCCGCGCGAGTTCGAGCCCGGCCCGACGGTGTTCGCCGAATGGGCGATCGACGGGGGCCTCGACGGCAACACCCGTCGCCAGAAGGGCGTGGGCGGCGCCGACGGCAAGTTCCTGACCGACAAGCGCCACTGAGCCACCCAGAACCGGAGTCCACCGCGATGCAACGACGCATGCTTATCCCCACCCTGCTGGCCCTGGCCGCAGCCGCCGCGCTGCCCACGGCCTGGGCGCAGGCCGACGCGCGCCAGGCGCTCGCGGCGGGGCAGTTCACCATCATCGCCCCGTTCCCGCCGGGCGGGCCGATCGACACGCTGGCGCGCATGCTCTCGAACGGGCTGGCCGCGCAGTACAAGCAGGTCTCCATCGTGGACAACCGCACGGGCGCCAACGGCAACATCGGCATCGAGGCGGCCAAGCGCGCCAAGCCCGACGGCCACACGCTGCTGGTGGTGCCGCAGGGCAACCTCACGATCAACCCCACGCTGATGCCCAAGCTGAGCTACAGCGTGGAGGGCGACTTCGTGCCGGTGGCCTCGCTGGCGCGCACCGCCAACGTGATCGCGGTGAACCCGGCCGTGCCGGCGAAGAACATCGCCGAGCTGATCGCGCTGGCCAAGAGCAAGCCCGGCACCGTGAGCTATGCCTCGCCCGGCGTGGGCAGCAGCCTGCACTTGGCTGGCGAGCTGTTCGGCCAACAGGCCGGCGCCGACTTCCTGCACGTGGCCTACAAGGGCACGCCCCAGGGCCTGAACGACGTGATCGGCGGCACCGTGCCGATGATCGTCGGCAACCTGCCCACGCTGCTGCCGCACATCCAGTCGGGCAAGCTGCGCGCGCTGGCCGTCACCGACGCGCAGCGCACGCCCGAGCTGCCCGAGGTGCCCACGCTGGCCGAATCCGGCGTCAAGGGCGTCGCGCTGTCGTCCTGGTACGGCGTGATGGCCCCCAAGGGCACGCCGGCGCCGGTGCTGGCCCAACTGCAGCCCGACATCGCGCAGGTCTTCAACGAGCCGGCGAGCAAGGCGCAGCTGCAAAAGCAGGGCCTCAGCGTCTGGATCGTCGAAGGCCCGAAGTTCGGCGAACTGATCCGCAAGGAGACGGCCGCCTGGGCGCCCATCATCAAGAGCCGCGGGATCGAAGCGCAATAAACGGCCCGCCGAACCACTACCCACACCCACCACAGAGCCCACCATGAAACTCTCCCGCCGACTGGTTTCCCTGGCCGCCGCCTCGCTGGCCGTCGCCTCCGTGTGCAGCAGCGCCGCCGCGCAGGCACCGGCCTACCCGAGCAAGCCCATCACCATCGTCGTGGCCTACCCGGCCGGCGGCGACACCGACGCGATGGCGCGCCTGTACGCCGAGAAGCTCTCGACCCGCCTGGGCCAGCCCGTGGTGGTGGACAACCGCCCCGGCGCCAGCGGCGTGATCGGCAGCGTCTACGTGGCCAAGGCCCCGGCCGACGGCTACACGCTGCTGCTGGCGCCCAACACCTTCGCCATCGCGCAGTTCGTGCTCAAGACCACGGCGGGCTCCAGCTACGACGTGCTGCACGGCTTCACGCCCATCGTGCAGACCAGCGTGCAACCCATGTTCGTGGCCGCCAACCAGACTTCCGGCATCAAGGACATCAAGACCCTGGTGGAGCAGGGCAAGCGCTCGGGCCTGACCTACGCCAGCCCCGGCAGCGGCTCGCCGATGCACATCATGGGCGAGATGTTCAACAAGGCCGCGGGCACGCAGATCGCCCACATCCCCTACAAGGGCGTGGCGCCCGCCGTCAACGACCTGATCGGCGGCCACGTGCCCACCACCTTCATGACCTGGGGCCCCATTGCTCCGTACATCGGCGGCAAGGTCAACGCGCTGGCCGTGGCCGACACGCAGCGCAGCCCGCTCGCGCCCAACGTGCCCACGCTGGCCGAGCAGGGCATCAAGGGCGTGGAAGTGACGGCCTGGCAGGGGCTGTTCGGCCCCAAGGGCATGCCGCCCGAGACCGTCAAGCTGCTGAACCAGCACCTCAACGAAATCCTGAAAATGCCCGATGTGGTCACCAAGATGGCCACCTTTGGCGCACTGCCCGCGGGTGGCGATGCGGCGCGGCTGGAAAAGACCAATGCCGCCGACCACGCCCGCTTCGGCAAGCTCATCAAGGACCTGGGCATCCAGGCCGACTGAACCACGATTGTTTTTGGAAGGAGATCCACCATGGCTGTTGATCGATACCTCGAACCGCACCAGGCACGCCAGCGCCCGGGCACCCTGTTTGAAGACCTGCTGGGCGACACCATCGAGCGCGCCTTCGGCGAAGGCGTGCAGACGCTGCCCGAGCTGGTGGCCTACATCAACCGCAGCGGCCCTGCCGGCGAAGACGGCCAGGCCTGGACCGAAGCAAGCTTCCAGGCGCTGATGGCGCGCCTGGGCCAGTGAACCCGCCGCAAGACAGGAGCGCCCCATGAACGTACAAACCATCACCATCGACCCGGTGGACAGCCTGCTGAACAAGGGCCTGAAGAACCTCTGGTACGCGGTCTGCCCGTCGGACTTCGTCAAGACCCAGCCCATCTCGCTGCGCCGTTTCGGCCGCAAGATCGCGCTGTGGCGCGACGCCTCCGGCAAGGTCCACGCGCTGGAAGACCACTGCCCGCACCGCGGTGCGCCGCTGTCGCAGGGCGTGATCCTGGGCGACCGCCTGGCCTGCCCCTACCACGGCGTGGAAGTGCGCGGCGACG
>JBLZYV010000164.1:0-3552 GCA_050282565.1 Comamonas sp. | reverse complement strand
ATGACGCTGGCCAACCAGAAGCGCGGCGTGCAGATGAACATGCAGTACCACGGCCGCCAGGTCATGCTGACCTACGAGCTGCCGCTGGGCGAGATCGTGCTGGACTTCTTCGACAAGCTCAAGTCGGTGTCGCGCGGCTATGCGTCGATGGACTACGAGTTCAAGGAATACCGTGCGTCCGACGTGGTCAAGGTGGACATCCTGCTCAACGGCGAGAAGGTCGATGCGCTGTCCATCATCGTGCACCGCAGCCAGTCCACCTACCGCGGCCGCGCCGTGGTGGCCAAGATGCGCGAGATCATCAGCCGCCAGCAGTTCGACGTGGCCATCCAGGCGGCGATTGGCGCCAACATCATTGCGCGCGAGACCGTCAAGGCGCTGCGCAAGAACGTGCTGGCCAAGTGCTACGGCGGCGACATCACCCGCAAGCGCAAGCTGCTCGAAAAGCAGAAGGCCGGCAAGAAGCGCATGAAGCAGATCGGCTCGGTGGAAGTGCCGCAGGAAGCCTTCCTGGCCATCCTGCAGGTCGAAGAATAACAACCCAGATTTCTATGCAAATCCTGACATCGCTGATCCTGGCCGCGTTCGTGGCCTACATGGGGGCCTGGTACGCTGGCGCCATCGAAGGCAACTTCGCGCTGCTGCTGCTGCTGGCCACCGTGGTGACCGGTGCGTACTGGCTGGCCGAGCGTTTCCACTTCCTGCCCCGGCGCCGTGCGGCTGCCGCCGCGCTGGAGGCTTCGGCCGCCAAGCGCCGCGCCGAGCTGGACCAGCAAGGCATCCAGAAGGTGGACACCGACGTCGAGGAAGGCAAGCAGCGCATCCTGATGCAGCCCTGGTGGCTGGACTGGACCGCGGGGCTGTTCCCGGTGATCGCCGTGGTGTTCGTGCTGCGCTCCTTCCTGTTCGAGCCGTTCAAGATCCCGTCGGGCTCGATGATCCCCACGCTGCAGATCGGCGACCTGATCCTGGTCAACAAGTTCACCTACGGCGTGCGCCTGCCGGTGATCAACAAGAAGATCTCCGATGGCACGCCGCCGCAGCGCGGCGACGTGATGGTGTTCCGCTACCCGCCGCAGCCCAGCATGGACTACATCAAGCGCGTGGTGGGCGTGCCCGGCGATGAGGTGGCCTACCTCAACAAGCGCCTGACCATCAACGGCAAGCCGGTGGCCACCGCCAACATGCCGGACTATTTCGAGCCGGACGCGATGCGCTACTTCAAGCAGATCGAGGAACAGCTCGGCGACAAGAAGCACCGCGCCATCATCAACCCCGATGTGCCCAACTTCGTGCAGGGCGCGTCCGACTTCAAGTACAAGGACCAGTGCCGCTACAGCGTGGAAGGTGTGGTCTGCAAGGTGCCGGCGGGGCACTACTTCATGATGGGCGACAATCGCGACAATTCGCTGGATTCTCGCTACTGGGGCTTCGTGCCCGATGAGAACATCGTCGGCAAGGCCTTCTTCGTGTGGATGAATTTCGGCAATCTCAAGCGTATCGGTTCGTTCAATTAAAAAATGGGGAGTGGCCATGCATGCAGGTGCGACGGGGCTGCGTTCGCGGCAGAGGGGCATCACGTTCGTGGGGCTGGTGTTCTGGGGATTCCTGATCGTGGCCGGTGCCATCATCGGCAGCAAGGCCGTTCCCATCTTCATCGAACACCAGGCCATCCACAAGGCGGCGCAGAAGGCGGCGCGCGAGGGCACGACGGTGGTCGAGGTCCGCAACATCTACGACCGGGCCGCGGCGATCGACGACATGACCTCGGTCACCGCCCGCGACCTGGAGATCACCAAGGAAAACAACCAGGTGGTGGTGTCGTACCGCTACGAGCGCGACATCCCGCTCTTTGGCCCGGCCTACCTGGTGTTCCGCTTCCACGATAGCGTGAAGTAGGTGGAAGACGCCAGCCTGCAAGCGCTGCAGCAGCGGCTGCAGCACTCCTTCAAGGACCCTGCCCTGGTGCGCCGGGCGCTGACGCACCGCAGCTTTTCGTCCGAGCATTACGAGCGCCTGGAATTCCTGGGCGACTCGGTGCTGGGCCTGGCCGTATCCACGATGCTGTTCCAGCAGCTCAAGGGCACGCCCGAGGGCGAGCTGTCGCGCATCCGCGCCAACCTGGTCAAGCAGGACACCCTGCACCAGATCGCCAAGCGCCTGCAGCTGGCGTCGCTGCTGCGCCTGGGCGAGGGCGAGGCCAAGTCCGGCGGCCGCGACCGGCCGTCGATCCTGGCGGATGCGGTGGAGGCGCTGATTGGCGCCGTCTACCTCGACGCGGGCTACGGCAGCGCCGAGGCCGTGGTGCACCGGCTGTACGCGGGCCTCGAGATCTCGAAGGCCATGCCCGCCGCCTCCAAGGACCCCAAGACCGCGCTGCAGGAATGGTTGCAGGCCCGCCGCAAGCCGGTGCCGCAGTACGAGGTGGCGAACATCTCCGGCGCGGCCCATGCGCAGACCTTCCATGTGCAGTGCACGGTGCCCGAGCTGCAGGCCCAGACCCTGGGCCAGGGCCCGTCGCGGCGCGCCGCCGAGCAGGATGCCGCCGCCGCCATGTTGCAACAGCTGCAAGCGCAGCACCGATAATGTGTGAATGACTGATCCCAAGCCTTCCGACGCGGGCCAACCGCAATCCGCCGCCGACCTCGATGCCATGCTGGCCGCCGCCAAGCCCGGCGCGGGCACGGTGCGCGTAGACACCGTCGCCGAGCCCGAGGCGCAGCCCGCCGCCGCGACGGGCCCGCAGCGCTGCGGCCTCATCGCCATCGTGGGCAAGCCCAACGTGGGCAAGTCCACGCTGATGAACGCGCTGGTGGGCCAGAAGATCAGCATCACCTCGCGCAAGGCGCAGACCACGCGCCACCGCATCACCGGCATCCGCTCCGAGGGCAACACGCAATTCGTGTTCGTCGATACGCCGGGCTTCCAGACCAAGCACAGCACGGCGCTGAACAAGTCGCTGAACAAGACGGTGATGGGCGCGATCGGCGACGTGGACCTGATCCTCTTCGTGGTCGAGGCCGGCAACTTCACGCTGGCCGACGCCAAGGTGCTGTCGCTGTTCAAGCCTGGCATCCCCACGCTGCTGATCGCCAACAAGCTCGACCAGGTGCACCGCCGCGCCGAGATCGCGCCGTGGCTCAAGAGCATGCAGGAGCGCCATCCCTTCGCCGAGTTCGTGCCCATGTCGGCCAAGAACAAGGGCGACATCCAGCGCCTGTTCGGCATCTGCGAGAAATACCTGCCCGAGCAGGCCTGGTGGTACGCCGAGGACGAACTGACCGACCGCAGCGAGAAATTCCTGGCCAGCGAAACCGTGCGCGAGAAGCTTTTCCGCTTCACCGGCGACGAGCTGCCCTATACCTCCACCGTGGTCATCGACAAGTTCGACGAAGAGCCCAGCAAGCTGCACAAGCGCTTCATGCGCATCGCCGCGACCATCGTGGTCGAGCGCGACGGCCACAAGGCCATGGTGATCGGCGAGAAGGGCGAGCGCCTCAAGCGCATCAGCACCGAGGCCCGCCAGGAGCTGGAAAAGCTCATGGATGCCAA
>JBLZYV010000163.1:0-3669 GCA_050282565.1 Comamonas sp. | reverse complement strand
ATGTTCACCATCGGCATCACCAAGGGCCGCTGGAACACCATGCTGACGGCGCTGCAGCAGTTCAAGGACGACTACGAGAAGAACCAGCCCATGTGGCGCATCCTTCCCGAGTTCTGCCAGCAGCACAAGGTCTACGAGCGCATGGGCCTGCGCGACCTGTGCCAGCACGTGCACGAGCTGTACGCCAAGTACGACATCGCCCGCCTGACGACGGAGATGTACCTGTCGGAGCTGACGCCGGCGATGAAGCCCAGCGACGCCTACGCCCACATCGCCCGCCGCAAGACCGAGCGCGTGGAGATCGACAACCTCGAAGGCCGCGTCACGGTGGGCCTGGTCACGCCGTACCCGCCGGGCATTCCGCTGCTGATCCCCGGTGAGGTCTTCAACAAGAAGATCGTGGACTACCTGATCTTCGCGCGCGAGTTCTCCAAGCTCTGCCCGGGCTTCGAGACCGACATCCACGGCCTAGTGGAGCAGGTGGACCAGGATGGCGTGCTGCGCTTCTATGCCGACTGCGTGGCGCTGGACGCACACGACCAGGCCATGCAGACCCGCGTGGTCTCGGCCCCGGTGGCGGCCACCAGGAAGAGCCCCATGCTCAAGTCCAAGGAGCCTGCTGCCGCGAGCAAGGCCAAGTCGGGCGCGGGCCTGAAGAAGGCGCTCAAGTCGGAGGCGCCGCTGGGCGATCCGTCCGCCGGCGTCGTCTCGCCCGTGGCCAAGACCCCCGTGGTGCAGGAGGCGAAAGCGCCGCGCGCCCGCAAGGCCAAGAAGGCGGCCTGACCGTCCCTGGCTTTTAGCGCGGCGGCTGCCAGCCTTCGCGCACGCGCCAGAAGGTGGCAAAGCGCGGCAGCCCGCTGCCATGCAGGCCACGGTAGCGGTAGCTGACCCAGGCGCCGACCGGTGGTGGCTGCCGCCGGTCGGCATCGCTCAGGCCCGAGCCCAGCTTGAACTCGCGGCCGTCCGGCGTGCGCACCAGCAGCGCGCCGGTCAGGCCTTCATACTTGCCCTTGCCCGGCAAGTAGGCGATGACCTGGGCCTCGGCATCGTCATGGATTTTGAGCTTGAGCACGTCGTCGCCGCGCCCGCTGCGGTAGGGCGCCGATGCCTTGTGCAGCACCAGGCCCTCGGCCCCGTCCTTCACCAGCGCCGCCAGGCGCTGGCGCAGGCTCTCGTCGCTGGCTTCCTTCCACTGCGGCGCGGCCTGTACCCACGATTGCCCCAGGCCGGCCGCCAGCGCCTGCAGGGCTCGCAGCCTTTCGTCGAAGCTGCCGGCATGGCCGGGCAGGTCGAACAGCATGAAGCGCATGCGCCGCCAGTCGGCATCCACGGGCACCAGTTTGCGCGTGGTGGACTGGGCATGGCCGAACTGGCCGCGCCCGGCCCACAGCTCGCCTTCCATCGCCGTGGCGGGCCAGCCGGCGGTGAACCAGGCGGGCGCGATGATCGGCTCGCCCTGGCGCGTCCACAGGCGCTGGCCGTCCCAGTAGCCGCGCACGCCATCGTATTTCTCGCTCACCCAGTAGGCCTGCAGGTCCAGGCCGCCGGGGTAGCTCTGCGCCAGCCACAGCGCAGGCGGTGCGGCGGCAGTGCTGCGGCCCATGAAAATCAAGAGAAATATGGCTGCAAGCCAGATACAGCGAGCGCGAGTAGCTATTGATTTGGTAGTTGTTGCCGCCATGCCTTGTCCCTCCCTCGACGCGGTTGAATACTGCTCTATACCATGGCGGCATATGCATAGAACCACTGCCTTGCCATGCAGCTGATCGTCGATCTGATCCGCGAGTACGGATTGGGGATTGTTTTTCTGAACGTGCTCATCGAGCAACTGGGCGCGCCGCTGCCTGCCTACCCGGTGCTGGTGGTGACCGGCGCGGTGGCGGCGAATGGCACGGAGCGCTGGCTGCTGGTGGCCGTGGCGGTGCTGGCGGCGCTGCTGGCCGACGGCGTGTGGTATCTGCTGGGCCAGCGCTACGGCCGCCGCGTGATGTCGCGGCTGTGCCGCATCTCGCTGTCGCCCGACAGCTGCGTGCGCCAGACCGAGGGGCTGTACACGCGCTTTGGTCCCAAGTCGCTGCTGGTGGCCAAGTTCATTCCGGGCTTTGCGTCGGTGGCCAGCGCGCTGGCCGGCGTGGTGGGCACGCCGCGCCACCGCTTCCTGCTGCTTGATGGCCTGGGCGCCTGCATCTGGGTGGGCTCGGCGGTGCTCCTGGGGCAGGTCTTCAGCTCGGCGGTCGAGGAATTGCTGGCCGTGCTCATGGCACTGGGCCAGTGGGGCGTGCTGCTGCTGGCGCTGGCGCTGGGGGTGTTCCTGGCGCGCAAATGGTGGGCGAGGCGGCAGCTGATCCGCTCGCTGCGCATGGCGCGGGTCACGGTGGATGAGCTGCGCCACATGCTGGCCAGCGAGCGGCCCCCGGTGGTGCTGGACGTGCGCTCGCACGCGGCCTATGGCGAGTCGCACATCCCCGGTGCCCATGTGTTCGTGCCCGGCGCCAGCCACCAGACGCTGCCGGCGGTGACGCCCGGCGACGAGGTGGTGGTCTACTGCGCCTGCCCGAACGAGGTGTCGGCCGCCGTCGTGGCGCGCATGCTGCACCGGGCGGGCTACCGCAAGGTGCGCCCGCTGCTCGGCGGCCTCGATGCCTGGGTGGCTGCTGGCTATGACGTGAACCGGCTGGAGCCGGAACAGGACGCTGCTACCGCCGCAGCCTAGTCCGGCATCGAACAGTGCCCGCCCGAGGCCTGCTGGCCCGAGCCGGCCGCGAGGAAGGGCGCCTCGAAGCGCAGGTCCACCGGTTTAGAGTGGCCATAGTCCCAGGCCACGAAGGCGACAAGGGCGGCCCAGAAGGCCAGGCGCAGGGTGCTTGCTGTGGTCATGGAATCCCTCTGGTCAGAAGCCGAAATGGCGGCGGATGCGCAGCCCGAAGATGGTGCCGGCAAAGGCCAGCGGTACCCAGATCCAGCCGTGGATGCTGCCGGTGCTGATGCCCGAGAGCATCGCGCCCACGTTGCAGCCAAAGGCCAGGCGCGAGCTGTAGCCCAGCACCAGGCCGGCCGCCAGGGCCACCAGCCACTGCGTGCCGGTCAGCGGCTTGGCCGCGGCGGGCTTGCCGGCCGCCACCCACAGCGCGCCGGCCAGGATGCCGATGTTGGTGATGCTGGTCACGTCGAGCAGCACCGTCTCCTGCAGCCGCGCGGCGTTGCCCGGCTGGCTCCAGAACCAGTTGTGCGCCAGATCGACCGCGCCGGTGGCGTTGGCGATCTTCGCGGCCCACAGGCCGAAGCCGTAGACCACGCCCCAGGGCTGGCCGGCGAGCAGCAGGTTCAGCGTGGCCAGGATGGCCAGCCAGATCGCACCGATCACCCAGCGGCGCTCCCACGGAGATTCTGGACGGGCGCCGGCGGTATAGCTGCGGACGGCAAAGCCGATCAGCGCCAGCGCCGCCAGCGTGGCGGCCAGCGCGGGCAGCCAGCCCCAGGTGCTGACCAGGCCCACGGCCGGCAGGCGGCCCAGCTCCAGCCACCAGCCCAGGTGGGCCGAGCCGAGAAAGCTGCCCAGCGCGAACAGCGGCAGGATGGCCGTGTTCATCGGGATGCCCATGCCGGCCTTGTACAGCGTGCCGCTGCCGCAGCCGTCCGCGATCTGCATGCACAGGCCGAAGACGAAGG
>JBLZYV010000162.1:0-3713 GCA_050282565.1 Comamonas sp. | reverse complement strand
GATGCGTTGCCCCGCCGTGGGGATGGATGCGCGAAGCCCGGTATGCCCCATAGCCGGAGCTATGGGGCATACCGGGCGACAAAGCAGGCGCCCCACGGCGGGGCAACCCGAAGGGAAGGACGAATGCCGGGCGCATCGCGGTGTTACGGCACCCAGCCCATAGCTACGGCTTTGAGCTGGGCACCGCGCCTAGCGCTGCATCCCGGCATCCGTCCTTCGCACTCCCAGTTTTAGGTGAACAGGCCCTAGCGGGCCGTTTCCACGGCCGCCACCACCACCACCTCGATGCGGTAGGCCGGGTTGGCCAGCAGCGCCTGCACCGTGGCGCGCGGCGGCGTGTGGCCGGGGGCGACCCAGGCGTCCCACACGGCGTTCATGGCGCCGATCTCGGTCACGTCGGTCAGGAAGATCTGGCACTGCAGGATGCTCTGCTTGCTGGAGCCGGCCTCGGCCAGCAGGCGGTCGATGTGGCCCAGCACCTCGCGGGTCTGCGTGGTGATGTCGGCGCCGGGGCTGTTCTCGGGGATCTGGCCGGCCAGGTACACCGTGCCGTTGTAGATGGCGGTTTCGGACAGGCGGGCGCCGACGTGGCGGCGGTCGATCGAAGAAGTCATGGAATGCTTTCAGGCGGCAAGAAGATGGCAAAAATCATAGCGCATGCGGCCAGGGCCGGCGGCCGGGCGCCCACCTTTGCACCAAAAGCGGGCGCGGCAGCGGGCGTGCCATGGGCCGGGCGCTACTGCATCACGTTCATCACGGCCACGGTCATGGCCTGCACGCCGGTCTTGATGGTGGGCTCGGGCACCGGGGCGAAGAAGGGCGAATGGTTGAAGGGCAGGGGCTTGCCGCCGGGCTGGCTGGCGGCGGCTATCTGCTGGGGATCGTAGATGCCCAGCGTGAAGAACATGGACGGCACGCCGCGGTTGATGAAGGCCGAGAAATCCTCGCTGGCCGTGATGGGCGCAACGGGCCGAACGTTGGCAGGCCCCAGGGCCGCCTCGAGGGCCTTGACGGTGCGCGCCACCAGCGCGGCATCGCTGACCACGGCATCGGTGCCCTTGACGAGCTGGATGTCGGGCTCGGGCGCGCCGGCCATGGCCGCCTGGGCCTTGGCGGTGCGCGTGATGCCGTCATGCAGCCGGGTGCGCACGCTGTCGCGGTAGCTGCGGATGGTGCCCAGCACCCGGGCCTGGTCGGGGATGATGTTGCCGGCCGTGCCCGCGTTGAAGGTGCCCACGGTGACCACGCCGAATTCCATGGGGTCCTTCTCGCGGCTGACGACGCTCTGCACGTCCACCACGAACTTCGAGGCCATCAGCACCGGGTCGATGGTCTTGTCGGGCGCCGAGCCATGGCCGCCGCGGCCGTGGAAGCGGATGTCCAGCGAATCGGAGCTGGACGTGGTCGGGCCGGCGATGTATCCCACGGTGCCGAAGGGCATGGCGCCCGTGTGCAGCGCGAAGGCAAAGTCGGGCTTGCCGAACTTCTCGAACAGCCCGTCGCCGAGCATGGCCTGGGCGCCGGTGACCGTTTCCTCCGAGGGCTGGGCCACGAACATCAGCGTGCCCTTCCACTGATCCTTGAGCGCCAGCAGCGCCCGGGCGGTGCCCAGCCAGCTGGTCATGTGCACGTCGTGGCCGCAGCTGTGGGCGACGAAGCTCTCCTTGCCGTTGTACTGGGCCTTGGCCCGGCTCGCATAGGGCAGGCCGGTCTTTTCCTCCACGGGCAGGGCATCGAGCTCGGTGCGGACCATCACCGTCGGGCCGGCGCCGTTGCGGTACATGGCCACCACGCCGGTCTTGCCCACGCCTTCGGTCACTTCAAAGCCCAGCGCGCGCATGTCGGCCGCCAGCTTGGCGGCGGTGCGGGTTTCCTGAAAGCCCAGCTCCGGATGGGCGTGCAGGTCCTCGTAGGTGCTTTGCAGGCCGGGGTACATCTGGTCGACCAGACCGGTGAGCGCGGCTGGGGGCTGCGGCCCCTCGGCACCAGCGGCGCCGGCGAGGAGGGCGCCGGCCAGCAAGGCCACCGGCCGCAGCCGCGAAACAAGGGTGGAAACGCGGTGGCTGCGGGAATGGTGGTGCATAGGATGGCCAGGCGGCTGCAGTGATGGAGCTGCCTAATATATTGGATACTGGCGGGCCTCGGCTGTGGGGAGCAACCCTGAGTGAGCCGGCAAACACCGCTAGCAAAACGATAGAGACCGGCCATAGCCAAACGGCGCGGGCCACGCCACAATCCGCACACCATGCTCAGCATCCAAGACATCCACGCCGCCGCCGTGCGCCTCGAAGGCCAGATCGAGCGCACGCCCTGCCTGTACTCGCACACGCTGTCCAACATCGTCGGCGCGCAGGTCTACCTCAAGTTCGAGAACCTGCAGTTCACCGCCTCGTTCAAGGAGCGCGGCGCCTGCAACAAGCTCAGCCAGCTGAGCGCCGAGGAGCGCGCCCGCGGCGTGATCGCGATGAGCGCCGGCAACCACGCCCAGGGCGTGGCCTACCACGCGCAGCGCCTGGGCCTGCGCGCGGTGATCGTGATGCCGCGCTTCACCCCCGGCGTGAAGGTCGAGCGCACGCGCAGCTTCGGCGCCGAGGTGGTGCTGCACGGCGACTCGCTGGAGGAGGCCCGTGCCCACGCCTACGCGCTGGCCGAGCAGCAGGGGCTGGTCTTCGTGCACCCCTACGACGACGAGCAGATCGCCGCCGGCCAGGGCACGCTGGCGCTGGAGATGCTGGCCGAGCAGCCCGACCTCGACCTGCTGCTGGTGGCGGTGGGCGGCGGCGGGCTGATCGCGGGCATGGCCGTGGCGGCCAAGGCCGTCAAGCCCGGTATCGAGGTGATAGGCGTGCAGACCACGCGCTTTCCGGCCATGGTCAACGCCGTCAAGGGCACGGAGCACCCGCAGGGCGTGTCCACCATGGCCGAGGGCATCGCGGTGGGCACCCCCGGCACGCTGACGCGCGAGGTGATCGCCGCGCAGGTGGACGACCTGGTGCTGGTGGACGAGGGCGACATCGAGCAGGCGGTGCTGATGCTGCTGGAGATCGAGAAGACCCTGGTCGAGGGCGCGGGCGCCGTGGGCCTGGCGGCGCTGCTGCGCACGCCCGAGCGCTTTGCCGGCCGCAAGGTGGGCCTGGTGCTGTCGGGCGGCAACATCGACCCGCTGCTGCTGGCCTCGATCATCCAGCGCGGCATGGTGCGCTCGGGCCGGCTGGCGCGGCTGCGCATCAACGCGCGCGACGTGCCGGGCATGCTGGCGCGCATCACGGCCATCGTGGCCGAGGCCGGCGCGAACATCGAGGAGGTACACCACCAGCGCGCCTTCACCAGCCTGGCGGCGCAGAACACCGAGATCGAGATCGTGCTGCAGACCCGTAGCAAGGCCCACATCCAGGAGGTGATGGAGCGGCTGCAGGCGGCGGGGATGCAGGTGGTGGTGGCCTGATATGAAAACAGGAGCGGCTGGCGCTTGCTGTTTCTTGATTTCAAATATAAATCTATTTGAATATGGCTGTGGATAAGCGCTAGAAGCTATTGTTTTTGCAAACAGAAGGGAATCCCAAACGGCCACACAGGCCATTGCTGTGCTTGGGCTTTCATTGGGCCGAGCGCAGCGATGGCCCGTACAACCCCCTTCTGTATGCGCCTGTGGCGTGGCGTTTGCGGGGTGGCATGCGCGTCGGAGCGCGCATGCTTCGTTATCTGACTCGCCG
>JBLZYV010000161.1:0-3774 GCA_050282565.1 Comamonas sp. | reverse complement strand
TGGCAGTCCGCCCAGGGAGATCGCGGCCAGATCAAGCCCAGGAACTGTTCATAACTGCGTACTGTGCATAACGCTGCCGAGCCGACACAGGCGGTCTGGATATGGCTCTCGTATATACATAACTGGCGGTCGAAGACTAGGTGCCGGTCGCCCTGCTCAAACTGATCGCCGTGCTTGAAGACGGCCCTGCCTGTCCTTCACCGAAACTCAGTGCTCAACACTCCACCACAGCTTGGTACTAGGATCCTCCATGCTTCCTCATGAAGCACTGCTGTAATTTCCCAACATGCCCATGAAAACCGATGTACCGATCACCATCATTGCAAGGTGGCATTTTGTTGGTATTTTTGCTGGTACTTTTTTAGCAATAATTAATTTATATGATATAAATCAATTGCTTATAATTCACTCTTGATCTCTATCGGGCAGGCCATCCCCCGCTTTCCAGCCGCGAAAGCCCATGCCGCCACCGGCGGCGCCCGGTCACAAGTATGGTCGCCCCTAGGCCACCACCTCCATCTCGGGCATGAAGATGAATCCCTTGCCGAACACATTGCGCACCGGCAGCACCATGCCGGTGGCCTGCAGGGTCTTGCGCCGCAGGCGGGTCAGCTGCGACTCGACGCGGTGGAAGGCGTCCTTCTCGTGCAGGTAGCCCAGGGCCTGCAGCAACTCAGCCTTGCCGACCAGTTCGCCGCGCGCCGAGACCAAGCGGTGCATCAGCGCCAGTTCGTTGCCGGTGAGCTGCACCGTGCATAGGTTGGGAGCAATCAGGAAGGCCGCCGTGCGCGAGAGCTGCCATGACGGTGCTTCCTCGCCACCGGCATCGGGCTTGCCTTCGGCCGCGGGCCTGACGGTATGGCGCAGGATGGAACGTATGCCGGCCACCAGTTCGCGCGTGTCCGCGGGCTTGACGAAGTACTGCAGCGCGCCGGCGTTGAGGCCGGCAATCCGGCTTTCCAGGTCGCCGCGCGAGGTGAGCACGATCGCCGGTACCTTGCGCGTGGCCAGGCGCTGCACCAAGCTCAGGCCGCCCTCGCCGGGGAGCCCCAGGCCGGCCACCACCAGATCGGCCTTCCTGTGCAGCAGGCTCACATAGAAATCTTCCGCGGACGGCGCCGCCCATGCGTGAAGACCCGCTTCTTCGATGGCGCCGCACATGTCGGCACGGATGCTTTCATCGTCGTCGACGATGGCCACGGTGAATTCGCAGGGAGCAGAAAGGTGCTGCATGAATCGTCCCCACATGGAGCAGGTATTTTTATTCCTACAAATTATAAAAGTCTGGAACAAAAATGTTCAATTCTCACATTTAAAAATAAAGTCAATAAAAGCAAGCGCCTGCGGGTGGCTGGCGTGGCCGGAGGTTGCGGTTGTTCGCCGCCAGCGGTGAAAAGGAAGGAGCGCGGCATCGCTGCCGGACGCAGGGCGTCGGCAGGTGCCGCGCGGGCAGCGCGAATCGCTAGGACTCGCTGACGAAGGCCGGCAGCACGCCCTGGCGCTGCGCAGTGGTGACGGCCTGGGTGCGTGTCTGCGCGTCGAAGTGGCGCAGGATGTTGACGACCTGGTTGCGCACCGTGTATTCGCTCACGTCCATGCGCTTGGCAATGGCCTTGTTGCTGAAGCCCTGCGCCATGAGCTTGAGCACTTCGTACTGGCGCGGCGGCAGCGAACCGCCTGCGCCTGCCGGACTGCCCAACCGGTCTGGCGGCGCCTGCATCGGCTCCGCCCCGCCCTGCTGCCCCAGGCAATGCTGCACCTGGGCGCAGATCACCTCAGGGGCCCAGGCCTTGGACAGGAAGCCGACGGCACCGCTCTGCACGGCCTTGTGCATCAGCTCCTGGTGGTCGTGGCCCGACAGGATCACCACCGGGACCTGCGGCCACCGCTCGCGCAGCCGCGCCATGCCGCTGAGCCCGTCGCAGCCGGGCATGCTGATGTCCAGCAGCACCAGGTCGACCGGTGCATCGAGCGCGACGGCCTCGGCGATGGAGCCGGCCTCGTGGAAATCGGCCTGCACCAGTTCGCTGGTCGACAGCATCATGCGCAGCCCGGTCCTGAACAGGGGATGGTCGTCCACCAGCAGTACGGAGGGCGGGGAGGAAGTCATGAGGGCGCGTTCCATGCGGCTCGGCAATTGGGGCATCGCTGCGGTTTGGGTATGCAGGCAACGTTACACACCAAAGGCGCGAACACCAATAGCGCATCTGCACCAATACTCACCACGCGACGGAAGGTAAAAATTTTAATAGATCAAAAACGGTAACAAACAGTTGTTTTTGAATATTTTTTTCACTAGATCACTACTCACACGCCTCCTCGGTTCTCACTGAATTAGTACATTTGGGCCATTTACATAAGTTACACAAGACACAAAGATGAACAAATGTGAACGCACGGCATGGCTGCGACACATAGGCACCCATCGTCCCGGGTGATCGCCCGCGGGGCGTTCGCCGAGACCCAACCGAGTGAGGCCCCCATGACACGAGCACCGTTCCTCTTCACCACCGCAGCCCTGCTGTGCATGGCCCCCGCCATCCATGCGCAGGGCTGGCTGGGCGAAACCGTTCCCTGGCAGTTCCAGACCAGCGCCGACCGGGCCAACCGCGCCCTGGTCAACGACCTGGTGGAGAAGAAAAAAGGCGGCTACTACGACTCCTTCCGCAGCACCTACATCACCAACATCGAGCGCCAGGTCAACTGCAACTTCCAGCCCACCGCGGCCGGCAACAGCAACTCGTCCGACCAGGCTTCGCGCGTGGCCTCGCCCGATACCACGGCCACCAGCGGCAACAGCGCCTCCAGCCTGGGCAGCCAGTACCAGAGCACCGACAACCTGGGCCGCGGCGGTGTCTCCAACAACACCCAGGGCAACTCCGGCGCCATCAGCAGCGGCGTGCAGGGCAGCCCGTCGTCGACCACGATGGCGCCCATCAACAGCGATCACAGTAGCGGCCAGCAGGACATGCAGATCGCCCAGAACAACAGCGGCAGCCAGACCACCAGCGTCAGCGGCAGCTCCGCCTGCCAGTTCAGCGCCGGCGGCGCCATCAACTGAGCGCCCAGGGAGACACCATGCAAGACCCCATCCACACCTGCCAGGCCGGCCGGCTGCCGGCCCGCCTCGCCAAGATCCACCTGCCCGCACTGGCCAGCGCCCTGCTGCTCGCCGGCTGCGCCCTGCCCAGCTACCAGCGCGTGCAGATGGCCGAGGACGAGGCCGCCGTGATCCAGGGCCCGAGCCCGCGCCACAACGGCACGCCGCTCGACAGCGTGCTGGCCTGCCTGTCGCACCGCATCGTGGCGCAGAACCAGGGCAAACCGCCGCTGTCGATCGCCGTGGGCGACATCAAGGACTACACCGGCAAGTACTCGCAGGGCGACGGCAACGTGCTCACGCAGGGCGGCGCGCTCATGGTCTATTCGGCGCTGGGCAAGCTGGGCGGCGCGGTGGAGGTACGCGAGCGCTTCGACACCCGCGTGGCCGAGCTGGAGCTGGCCTACACCGACCGGCGCCAGCTGGGCGATGGCGGCCAGCACGCGCTGCGCGACGACAAGGGCCAGCGCGCGGTGCCATGGATTCCCTACTATGGCGGCTCCATCCTCAAATCCGACTACTACATCATCGGCGGCCTGACGGAGCTGAACTACAACATCCAGTCCGGCGGCATCGAGGCGCAGGTCAACCAGATCGGGCCGCGCTTTCGCGTCTTCACGATGAACGTCGGCGCCGACCTGCGCATCGTCGAGACCCGCACGCTGCGGGTGGTG
>JBLZYV010000160.1:0-3998 GCA_050282565.1 Comamonas sp. | reverse complement strand
CGGTTGAGCTGCGACAGCGCGATCACCGGGCACTGCAGCTCCTTGGCCAGCATCTTCAGGCCCCGCGAGATCTCGCCCAGCTCGGTCGCGCGGTTGTCGGAGCTGGCCGAGCCCGAGCCACTCATCAGCTGCAGGTAGTCGACCACGATCAGGCCCATCTGCCCGCACTGGCGCGCCAGGCGCCGCGCGTTGGCGCGCAGCTCCGACGGAGTCAGGCCCGGCGTCTCGTCGATGTGCAGCGACACGGTGCGCAGCCGCTCGATGGCCTCGGTCAGGCGCGGCCACTCATCGTCGGAGAGCTTGCCGGTGCGCAGATTGCCCTGGTTCACGCGGCCGATGGAGCCGACGATACGCACCGCCAGCTGGGCCGCGCCCATTTCCATCGAGAAGATCGCCACCGGCAGACCCTCGTTCAGCGCCACGTGCTCGGCGATGTTCACCGCGAACGAGGTCTTGCCCATCGAGGGGCGCGCCGCCAGCACCACCAGGTCGCCCGCCTGCAGGCCGCTGGTCATGCGGTCCAGGTCGGAGAAGCCCGTGGGCACGCCGGTCACGTCGGCCGGGTTGTCGGCCATCTCCTGCACGCGGTCCAGCAGGTCGACCACCAGCGACTCCAGCGACTGGAAGCCCTGCTTCATGCGCGAGCCTTCCTCGCCGATGGCGAAGATCTTGGCCTGCGCCTCGTCCAGGACCGTTTCTACCTTTTTCCCCTCGCGGCTCAACGCGCTCGTGGCAATCTCATCGCTCACGGTGACCAGCTTGCGCAGGATGGAGCGCTCGCGCACGATCTCGGCATAGCGCCGGATGTTGCTGGCGCTGGGCACGTACTGCGCCAGCTGGTTCAGGTAGGTCAGCCCGCCCACCTCCTCCGCCTTGCCAATGCCCTGCAATTGCTCGAAGACCGTGATCACATCCGCCGGCTTGCTGGCGTTGATCAAGCCAGCAATGGCGCTGAAGATCAGCCGGTGCTCGTGGCGGTAAAAATCACCATCGCTCAGCACATCGCCCATGCGGTCCCAGGCATGGTTGTCGAGCAGCAGGCCGCCAAGCACGCTGGATTCGGACTCGATCGAATGCGGCGGAATGCGCAGCTGCGCGACCTGCTGGTCGGGGGTCACGAACCCTTCGAGTGCATCGGACATGGACGTTCCTGAAAAACCGGTGGAGAAAAAGAGACTGAGGATAGCGCAATAAAAAAGCCGCTTTGCAGCGGCTTTTTTGGTTTGCACGGCCGGGAACAGGCCCGGCCAGCAAGCGGTGCTTAGACGTGCTCGCCGTAGACGGACACGCTGACTTCCACCACCACGTCGGTGTGCAGAGCCACTTCGACGGTGTTGTCGCTGACGGTCTTGATGGGGCCGTTGGGCAGGCGCACTTGCGACTTGACCACGGTGAAGCCCATCTTGTTCAGTTCGTCGGCGATGTCGTGGTTCGTCACGGAACCGAACAGACGGCCATCCACGCCAGCCTTTTGGGTCAGCTTAACGGTAGCGCCCGCCAGCTTCTCGCCGCTTGCCTGGGCGGCAGCCAGCTTCTCGGCGGCAGCCTTTTCCAGTTCGGCGCGCTTGGCTTCGAACTCGGCCTTGGCGGCAGCGGTGGCGCGGCGTGCACGGCCGGTGGGGATCAGGAAGTTGCGAGCGTAACCGTCCTTGACCTTGACGATCTCACCCAGGTTGCCCAGGTTCACAACCTTGTCGAGCAGAATAACTTGCATGGCTGTGCTCCTTAGATCTTGTGCTGGTCGGTGTACGGCACCAGGGCCAGGAAGCGCGCGCGCTTGATGGCGGTGTTCAGCTGACGCTGGTAGATGGCGCGCGTGCCGGTCAGGCGTGCGGGGATGATCTTGCCGTTTTCAGCGATGAAGTCGCGCAGCGTGTCGACATCCTTGTAGTCGATCTCTTCCACGCCAGCCACGGTGAAGCGGCAGAAACGCTTGCGCTTGAACAGCAGCGACTGGGTGTTGCGCTTGGGGCGCTTGTCTTTGTTGAATTTCTTGAACGTGGCCATTTCGGACCTCTCAATAAGAATCTGGTTGAATATCCTGGATGTGCAGAACCACCGATTTGCTGTTGCGGGGCGTTGCCAGAAAGCCCTGGATCGTCCAGATGCTTCCGACGGCCTGCCGGGCGATTCGCTCGGCCAGCGGGCCAAAGGCCACCGCCTTGATCAGCAGGTTCACCTGTCGTGGCTGTCCCATTTCCGGTTGCGAAGACTGGTGTTCCAGCTTCACATCGACGGCGGGCAGGCCTGCAGGCGTGTAGCGCAGAGCTTGAATCTCCGCCAGGCCTGCAGTCACGACAACGTGGTTCTTCACCTCCTACCGGTGTGATCAGCGATCGGCAGCAGCGTGCTCGGCCTGGGTGGCCTTGCGGGCTTCTTCGCGCTCGACGGTCTTCATCATCGACGAAGGGCCGGTGTCGGCCTTCTTGCGCTGCACGGTCAGCTGGCGCAGCACGGCGTCGTTGAACTTGAAGGCGTGCTCCAGTTCAGCCATCACAGCCTGGTCGGCTTCGATATTCAGGCACAGGTAGTGGGCCTTGGCCAGCTTGTTGATCATGTAGGCCAGTTGACGGCGGCCCCAGTCTTCAACACGGTGGATCTGACCACCGCCGGCGGTAATCATGCCCTTGTAGCGCTCCAGCATGGCTGGAACCTGTTCGCTCTGATCGGGGTGGATCAGCAGCACGATCTCGTAGTGACGCATGCACAAACTCCTTGTGGATAATAGCCGCCCCAAAGAACATCGCACATCGGATGCGATGAGGGTGCGGCAAGGGAAAGCCCACGATTATATTTCAAGCGCCAAAAGCCGTCAAACGGCACCTTGCTGCTCCATTACGCGCATGCGGGTCTTGAAATGCCGCCTGGCGCTCCTACCTATCAGAAAGTCTGTTTTTTGGAACGATTGCACAACGATGACCATGCCACCACAGTCCCCCCACGAAAACCCCATGTCGCCCGAGGAACTGGAAGCCGCGGCAGCCGCCAACGAGGCTGACGCCCTGGCGCAGCTGCAGGCCCAGGTGGCCGAGCTGCAGGCCAAGAACGTCGATCTGGCCGACCAGTACCTGCGCGCCAAGGCCGAGGTCGAGAACGCCCGCCGCCGCGCCGACGAGGAAGTGAGCAAGGCCCGCAAGTTCGGCGTCGAGAGCTTCGCCGAAAGCATGCTGCCCGTGGTGGACAGCCTGGAAGCCGGCCTGGCCGTGGCCGACGCCCCTAACGAAGTGCTGCGCGAGGGCTCCGAGGCCACGCTGCGCCAGCTGCTGTCGGCATTGGAGCGCAACAAGGTCGTCGCCATCGCCCCGGCCGCCGGCGAGAAGTTCGACCCGCACCAGCACCAGGCCATCAGCATGGTGCCCGCCGACCAGGACGCCAACACCGTGGTCGCCACGCTGCAGAAGGGCTATTTGATCGCCGACCGCGTGATGCGCCCGGCCCTGGTGACCGTCGCCGCGCCGAAATGACGCCAAATGCCGCCGTTTTTTGCGTATTCCTGTCTTGAAGCGCCAAAAAACAGCCACAGATAACGACCATCCAAGCAAATTCACCAATTTTTCAAGAATACGGAGTCAGATATGGGAAAAATCATCGGCATTGACCTGGGCACGACCAACAGCTGCGTGGCCATCATGGAAGGCAACACCACCCGCGTGATCGAGAACAGCGAAGGTGCGCGCACCACGCCGTCGATCGTGGCCTACCAGGACGACGGCGAGATCCTCGTCGGCGCCTCGGCCAAGCGCCAGGCCGTCACCAACCCCAAGAACACCATCTACGCCGCCAAGCGCCTGATCGGCCGCAAGTTCGACGAGAAGGAAGTGCAGAAGGACATCGACCTGATGCCCTTCGAGATCATCAAGGCCGACAACGGCGACGCCTGGGTCAAGGTGCGCGACCAGAAGCTGGCCGCGCCCCAGATCAGCGCCGAAGTGCTGCGCAAGATGAAGAAGACCGCCGAGGACTACCTGGGCGAGCCCGTGACCGAGGCCGTGATCACC
>JBLZYV010000159.1:0-4446 GCA_050282565.1 Comamonas sp. | reverse complement strand
ACGGTCTGGTCGCCGGGCATGGTCTTGAGGATGTCGATCAGCTTGCGCGCGCCCACGGTGGTGGTGAAGTCGCCGGCGTCGCCGCCCAGCTCGGCCGTGGTGCGGATCTGGATCTCCAGGTCGCTGGTGGTCAGCTGCAGCGCATTGCCGGTCTTGCGGATCAGCACATTGGCAAGAATCGGCAGGGTGTGGCGCCGCTCGACGATGCCGGACACGGACTGCAGCACGCCGATGACTTTGTCTTGGGTGGCCTTCAGAACGATCATTTCAACCTCTACCTCTTGTCAATGTTCGGGAAATTGGGGGAAATCCGGGCAATCTTAGCCTTTGAGCGTCTGCTCCAGCACGTGCAACTGCTGGTTCAGGTCGGTGAGCTGCTGGCGCTCGGCGCCGATCTTGCGCACCGCATGCAGCACCGTCGTGTGGTCGCGGCCGCCGAAGAGCTCGCCGATTTCGGGCAGGCTCTTCTGCGTCAGCTCCTTGGCCAGGTACATCGCGATCTGGCGCGGCCGCGCGATGCTGGCCGGGCGCTTCTTGCTGTACATGTCGGCGACCTTGATCTTGTAGTAGTCGGCCACCGTCTTCTGGATGTTCTCGACGCTGATCTGGCGGTTCTGGATCGACAGCAGGTCGCGCAGCGCCTCGCGCGCGAGCTGGATGGAAATCTCTTTCTGGTTGAAGCGCGAGTACGCCAGGATCTTGCGCAGCGCGCCTTCGAGCTCGCGCACGTTCGAGCGCACGTTCTTGGCCACGAAGAAGGCCACTTCCTCGGGCATCTCGGTGTGCTCGGAGCGGGCCTTGTTGATCAGGATCGCCACGCGCATCTCCAGCTCGGGCGGCTCGATCGCCACCGTCAACCCCGAGTCGAAGCGCGACACCAGCCGCTCGTGGATGTTGGCCAGGCCCTTGGGGTAGGTGTCCGACGTCATCACGATGTGGCTCTTCTTGGCCAGCAGCGCCTCGAAGGCGTTGAAGAATTCTTCCTGCGTGCGGTCCTTGTTGGCAAAAAACTGCACATCGTCGATCAACAGCAGATCGAGCGAGTGGTAGCGCTCCTTGAACTCGTCGAAAGTGCGCCGCTGGTAGGACTTAACCACATCCGTGACGAACTGCTCGGCGTGGATGTAGAGAACTTTGGCATCGGGGTTGTCGGCGAGCAGCTTGTTGCCCACGGCGTGCACCAAGTGGGTCTTGCCGAGGCCCACGCCGCCGTAGATGAACAGCGGGTTGTACAGCTGGCCCGGCGATACCGCCACGTGCATGGCGGCGGCGCGCGCCATGCGGTTGGCCGTACCTTCCACCAGCGTGTCGAAGGTCAATACCGGATTGAGGCGGTTGCGGAAGGCAGCGCCGCTCGCGGCGTCCTCGTTGCCCGCTGCCGCAGGCGCCGCCACCGGGTCGGCGCCAAAGCCGGCATCGGCCGCGGCCGATGCCGCGGAGACGGGATTGGACGAGCGCACCACGGCTCCACCGCCCAAGGCCGCGCCAGGCGCGGCGCTGCGCGCGGGCCGCACCACGGTGCGCGCGACGGCCTCGCGCTGGGCGATGGCCAGCTCCAGCGCCACCGGCTGGCCGTAGGTCTCCTCGAGCATGGCCGAGAGCCGGCCGGCGTACTGCGCGCGAATCCAGTCGAGCTTGAAGCGGTTGGCCACGTACAGCGTGACCTTGGACAGGTCGTCGGCCACCACGGCCGTCAGCGGCTTGATCCAGGTATTGAACTGTTGCTCGGGCATTTCCTGCGCCAGTTGCTCGACAACTGCACGCCACAAGCCTTGGCCGAGGCCTGCTTCTTCCATTGCGATCTCTCGGGAAAGGTGTTCCTCAGTCATGAATCTTCGGGTTGTGGATAACGAGGAACGTTGTTTGGTCGGCCATTCTAGCTTGTGCAGGGGTTATCCACAAACTGCTGCGCAGGCAACCATGCGGGCCGATCGATGCTATGAACAGGTTGTGAATACCTTGTTGAGGGCGGCAATTATGATCGAGAAACCCCTGTGCAAAAACCCAATCCGTTGCCAAGGCGGCCAGATACTGCGATAATTCACGGTTTCCCTGAGTTTCAGGGTGATTTTTGTGCGCCATGGCCTGGCGTTGCAGGTGCCCGACCCCTTTTGGGGGCGAAGGCTGCATGCGACGCGCCGGATGCCGGGCGCTGTTTTTCGTCACCGGTATTGCGCTTGAGCAAGGCTTGAGCCCGGGTCCTGCCACTCTCGAAGATTGTTGACAGACCCCGGATGACCGGAACCAAGCCCCTCAAGGACTGAGCATCATGAAACGTACTTACCAAGCTTCCAAGACCCGCCGCGCCCGCACCCATGGTTTCCTGGTGCGCATGAAGACCAAGGGCGGCCGTGCCGTGATCAACGCACGCCGCGCCAAGGGCCGCAAGCGCCTGGCCGTCTAAGGCCATCGCCGGCATGTGATCGTGCATGCCATGCACCGGCTGAAGACGCGCGCGCAGTTCCAGGCTGCGCTGGCGGGCGGAACGATTGCGCGCACCGCGCATTTCGCCTTGCACCGTGTGGTGCTGGCCGCCGCCGCAAGCGACCACCAACCAGGGCCCGGCCCCTTGCCTTCCGTGCAAGGGCCGCAGGCCCTGTTTGCGCAGCCCGGCGTCTGGCTGGGCGCGATGGTGCCCAAGCGCTGGGCCCGGCGCGCGGTGACGCGCAACGCCATCAAGCGGCAGATCTACAGCGTGGCCCCCGAGTTCGAGGGCCGCATGCAGGATGCTGCGCACGTGGTGCGGCTGCGCGCTGCGTTCGACCGCAAGCAGTTCATCAGCCCTTCGTCCGAGGTGCTGAAGAAGGCCGTGCGCGCCGAGCTGCAGCAGCTGTTCGCCCGCGCCGCCCGCTCTGCGGGGCCGGCATCCGGTGCCGTGCCGCAGGAGCCTGGCGTATGATGCAGCGCCTGCTCATCGGCCTGGTGCGCGGCTACCGCCTGCTGCTCAGTCCCTGGCTGGGTTCGGCCTGCCGCTTCGAGCCGACCTGTTCGGTCTATGCGATCGAGGCCCTGTCCCGTCACGGGGCGGCCATGGGCAGCTACCTGACCGTGTGCCGGCTGGCGCGCTGTCATCCCTGGTGTCCGGGGGGGGCCGATCCGGTTCCCCGGCATCCCCGCTGGTTCAGCAGCTTGCTTCGTGCCGCTGATTCATCCTCTTCCGAGAAGTCTTCATGAACGACATCCGCCGCACCATCTTGTGGGTGATATTTGGGTTCTCGCTGGTCCTGCTGTGGGACAAGTGGCAGATCCATAACGGCCACAAGCCCACCTTCTTCCCCACGCCCGAAGCCGCGCAGACTGCACCGGCTTCCAGCGACGCCGGCAAGCCTGCGGGCAGCAGCGCCGTGCCCGATGCGGCGGCGGCCAAGTCCGCCGACAGCAGCGCGGTGCCTGGCGGCGCGGCCGCACCGGCAGCGCCTGCGGCGGTGGCGCGCGAGAAGGTCACGGTGAGCACCGACCTGTACCGCCTGACCTTCGATGGCGAAGGCGGCTCGCTGGTGGGTGCCGACCTGCTCAAGTATGCGGACCAGGAAGACCGCAACAAGCCGTTCCGCCTGTTCGACGAAAGCGCCGCGCGCGTCTACGTGGCGCAGACGGGCCTGATCGGCGGCGACTTCCCCACCCACAAGACGGTGATGAAGCTGCAGCCCGGCCCACGCGAGTTGGCCGAAGGGCAGAGCGAGCTGAAGGTGGTGTTCGAGTCGCCCGACCTGGGGGGCCTGAAGCTGGTCAAGACCTGGACGGTCAAGCGCGGCGACTATGCCATCGGCGTCAAGCACGAGGTGGTGAACACCAGCGGCGCGGCCATCAATCCGCAGCTGTACCTGCAGCTCATGCGCGACGGCAACAAGCCGCCGGGAGAGTCGTCGTTCTACTCCACCTTCACCGGCCCGGCCGTCTATACCGAAGCCAAGAAGTACCACAAGGTCGAGTTCAAGGACATCGAAAACGGCAAGGCCGAGGTGGACAAGTCCGCCGACAACGGCTACGTCGCCATGGTGCAGCACTATTTCGCCAGCGCCTGGCTGCTGGACGCCGGCGCGCAGCGCGATATCTATGTGCGCAAGGCGGGCAACAACCTGTACTCGGTGGGCGAGATCACGCAGTTCGGCGCCATCGCGCCCGGCGCCTCCAAGGCCATCGAAGCGCGCCTGTTCGCCGGCCCGCAGATCGAGAAGACCCTGGAAGCCATGGCTCCCGGCCTCGAGCTGGTCAAGGACTACGGCTGGGTGACCATCCTGGCCAAGCCGCTGTACTGGCTGCTCGATAAGCTGCACGGCTTCCTGGGCAACTGGGGCTGGTCCATCGTGGCGCTGGTGCTGCTGCTGAAGATCGCGTTCTTCTGGCTCAACGCCAAGGCCTACGCCAGCATGGCCAAGATGAAGGCCATCAACCCGCGCATCATGGAAATGCGTGAGCGCCTCAAGGACAAGCCCCAGCAGATGC
>JBLZYV010000158.1:0-4486 GCA_050282565.1 Comamonas sp. | reverse complement strand
TCAGAATGGATGTGTTCGGAACCCACGGTACTCCTTTTAAATAACGATACCCACACACGAAGTGTCAGCAAAAGCTGAGGCTTCCATGTGCTGGGCGCAGCTTTGCTGGTGTAGTCGTGCTGAAGATGCATCGACACGGCTCACCTGGACTTCTTTGAGTCAATGTCCGGAGTTGGCCGGAGCGGACTTTCAGCAGGCAAAGCCGAACGTCTCAGATCAGCCTTAACTGTCGATTCGGCACAAGCCGAGTCGGCAGTTTTTCAGGTGCCCCTAGGAACAAGGGAAGCGCGCAGCGCCGCAGGCGCGAGGGATTGGAGCCGGATGGCCGTTACGGCAAAGACAGCACTAACGCGCGGAAAAACCCACTCTCACCGCCCCTCTACCAAGCACCTGGGCCAGACCGGCCGGATCGTCCACACGGCCCAAGCGCGTGTACGCATAGGCCGACTCGAACCCCAGATAGAAGATCACCAGGGTTTTTGACCCGTACAGCATCAGGTCACCGTTGCGGATGGCACCGGGCCGGCTGGCGCTGGCCGGCAGCGCTTTCGGCAACTCGCCATGCTTTTCGTTGCCGTTGAGCTCAGCCATGTCCATCGAGAGCGGCAGCAGCGCAGCGAACGCGCGGGCGGCTTCGGTTGCAGCCAGGGTGGTGGAGAAGCGGCGTTCGCCGATGGTCATCCACATGCGGGAGTCCTTGGGCTGGGCCGCGCCCACGCCGGGCACGAGCAGCCCGGGCAGCAGGCGCAGCACTTGTCTGCGTGGAATATCGAGGCTCACGGGCACGCCCCAGTTTTGCGTTCGGCACGGCTGGCCATGGCCGTCAGCCAGGCCAGGCCCGCGGCCAGCAGCAGCACCGCCGCGCTTGCCATGAAGGTGCTGCGGTAGCCTGCCGCATCGAACAGCAGGCCACCCATGGTCGAGCCTAGAGCAATGGACAACTGGATCACCGCCACCATCAGGCCGCCACCCGCCTCCGCGTCCTGCGGCATGGCTTGCGCGATCCAGCTCCACCAACCCACCGGGGCCGAGGTCGCCATCAAGCCCCAGAGTCCTAGCAGCACGAAGACGGCGGCGACCCAGCCCCCGAAGGGAATCAGCGCCAGGGCAATAGCCGCCATCAGGATGGGAATGGCGATCAACGTGCCATAGAGGCTGCGCTTGAGGATGGAGCCAATCAGCGCCGTGCCGATGAAGCCGGCCACGCCAATCACCAGCAGGATCAGAGACAGCGTGGACACATGCACCTGTGTCACCGTCTCCAGGAAGGGCCGCACATAGGTGAACAAGGCAAACTGTCCCATGAAGAACGCGCCGCAGGCCGCCATGCCCAGAGCCACTGGTCGGCTCGCCAGCACCTTGAAGACGTTGCGCGAACCCACTACCCGAGCTTGCGCCGTCATCGCCGGCAGGCTGGCCCACTGCCAGGCCAGCGCGATCACGGCCACCGGCACCAGGCAGAAGAAGGCGCCCCGCCAGCCCACCACCGAGCCGAGGTAGCTGCCCAGCGGCGCGGCGACCACCGTGGCCAGCGCGTTGCCGCCATTGAAGATCGCCAAGGCGCGCGGCACCTGGCTGGCCGGCACCAGCCGCATGGCCGTCGCGGCCGACATCGACCAGAACCCGCCGATCACCACACCAATGAGTGCACGGCCGATCATATAGACGAGGTAAGTCGGCGCCAACGCCACCACGGCGCCGGAGACGGCCATCAGCGCGGTCAGCGCCAACAGCAGCGTCTTGCGATTCATGCCGTCGGCCAGCACGGAGATCGACAGGCTGGTGAGCACCGCGAACGCGCCAGAGATCGCAATGCCCTGGCCCGCCATCCCTTCGCTGACGTGGAGATCGGCCGCCATCGGCGTCAGCAGGCTGACCGGCATGAACTCGGAGGCGATCAGCGCGAAGACGCACAGCGACATCGCAAAGACGCCGCTCCAATACGCGGGCTGCTGCCCACTCTGATGGGATGTGGTCGTGTCACCCGCAGGCAATTCGGAAACTTGAGCCGTCATGACGCTTATGCCAGGTGCCGGTTGAAGAACGCGCTGAGCTTGTCCCAGGGAATCAGGTTCACGTGGTCGTACAGGTCGACGTGGTTGGCGCCCTTGACCCAGTGCAGTTCCTTGGGCTCGGCGGCCCGCTGGTAGGCGTCCTCGCTGAATTCCCTGGAGTGCGCCTGGTCGCCGGCGATGAACAGCAGCGGGCGCGGCGAGATGGTCTCGATGTCGCTCACCGGGTAGAAGTTCATGAATTTCACCTCGCTCGCCAGCGTGCGGTTCTGCGTCTGCTCCAGCGTGCGGCCGGCCGGAATGGCGATGCCGCGCGGGGTGCGGTAGAAGCTGTGGTACATCGCAGTCACGGGATCGGCGTCCGCGGGCAGCTTGACCGGCAGGTAGTTCTGGAAGATGGGCTTGCCGCTGGCGTACTCCTCATCGCGCAGCCGCGCGGCCTGGGCCAGCTTGTCCTTGCGCTGCGCGAGCGTCTGCGACTTGCCGTAGCCATTGCGGGTCACCGCGCCCATGTCGTACATGCTCACCGTGGCAATGGCCTTCAGGCGTGGGTCGATCTTGGCGGCGCTGATGATGAATCCACCGCTGCCGCAGATGCCGATGCCGCCGATGCGCTCACGGTCCACCCCATCCTGCGTACGCAGAAAATCCACCGCCGCACTGAATGCCTCAGCGTACAGGTCGGGCGCCACCGCGTTGCGCGCGGCACCTTCGCTTTCTCCCCAAAACGGCAGATCGATGGACATGGCGACGAAGCCCTGGTCGGCCATCTTGGTGGCATACAGGTTCGCGCTTTGCTCCTTGACGGCGCCCATCGGATGGCCGACGACCAGGGCGGGCAGCTTGGCGGCGGTGCGGTCCTTGGGCATGAACAGGTTGCCGGAGACCTGCATGCCGCACTGGTTCTGGAAGGTGAACTTCTGCACAGTCACCTTGTCGCTCTTGTAGAAGTTGTCGGCGCCCTGCGGCACACCCGTCTGCTGGGCCTGTGCCGCGGAAGCGGAAGTCGCGGCGGCAGAGAGGAGGCCCAGTGCAGCGAGGCTGACGCCCGTGGCCTTCACAAACTCGCGGCGGTCAGAAGCCTCAGCGCTCAAAACCTCCGCGGATTCGCGGCGGATGTCGAGTGTCGTGCTCATATTCGATGCTCCTTGAAGATCAGTTGCCTCAATCTTGACGGAGCCATGAGATTCTGATTAGAGGGTGTAATCTTGATGCGGTTGTGAGAAAATTTCAGCAAAGTGAACGATCTCCAAGCCTTTGTGGCGGTCGCACGGGACCAGAGCTTCACCAAGGCGGCGGCGAAGCTGCGCATCACACCCTCGGCCCTGAGCCATACGATGCGGGGGTTGGAAGAGCGGCTGGGCGTGCGCCTGCTGGCCCGCACCACCCGCAACGTGGCACCCACGGAGGCCGGGGAGCGGCTGCTGCGGGCCATCGCGCCGCTGTTCGACCAGATCGCCGCGGAAGTGGACGCGCTCAGTGAACTGCGGGACAGGCCCCGGGGCACCCTGCGCATCACCTGCACCGACGACCAGATTGAGCTGTGCCTGCGGCCCCTGCTGGCCGAGTTCCTGAAGAACTATCCCGAGATCACGCTGGAGCTGTATGTGGACTACGGGTTCACCAATGTGGTCGAGGAGCGGTTCGACGCGGGCATCCGCCTGGGCGAGTCCATCAGCAAGGACATGATTGCCGTACGCATCGGGCCGGACTGGCGCCTGGCGGTGGTGGGATCACCGGAATATTTCTCGCGGCATCCGGCGCCCAAGACCCCCCATGACCTGACCCAACACCCCTGCATCAACATCCGGCACCGGCCGTCCGGGACGATCTACGCCTGGGAGTTCGAGAAGGATGGCCACGCTTTCACCGTGAAGGCCGAAGGCCAGCTTGTCTTCAACAGCATCATGCACGTGCTCAACGCGGCCGTGGATGGCATCGGGCTGGCCTACGTGCCCGAACAACTGGTCGCGCCCTACCTGGCTGATGGGCGGCTCAAGGAGGTCCTGGCCGACTGGTGCCCGACGTTCCAGGGCTATCACCTGTACTACCCCAACCGGCGCCAGGCATCGCCTGCGTTTGCAGCGTTTGTCGAAGCGCTGAAATATCGGGGTTAGCGCCGGCGGTGAGTGCATTACTCGCGACACAGCTTCCAGATGAAAGAGAGGAGCCGTATAGCCGTCACCGCAAAGGCGATACGGGGCGCAGCCACAGCCCGGCTGCGCTTCGCGCTGACACGTCCACTTTCTGAATATTCCCACTACAAAGCGCCAGAGGACGGGAACTGTTCTTTCTTGACCACCATTGCGCGATGACATGACCAGTATGCTGGAGCTGACCACGGGCGGCAATCGACGCCGAGCGCCTTGTCGTTTCATGCCGTCGTAATTCAGCTTGGCAGCGTTATGCACACAACGAAGTTATGCACAGTTGGTGCAGCAGCGCGACGTTGTCGCCCTCCTACGAGGACAAAG
>JBLZYV010000157.1:0-4524 GCA_050282565.1 Comamonas sp. | reverse complement strand
CGGTCGGCCGAGCCCTGCTGCATGGCACCGATGGAGCCCATGCCGCGGTAGCTCTTGTACGAGCGGCCCTGGTACAGGATGACCTCGCCCGGAGCCTCTTCGGTGCCGGCGAACATGCCGCCCATCATCACCGTCGATGCGCCGGCCGCCAGCGCCTTGGCGATGTCGCCCGAGAAGCGGATGCCGCCGTCGGCGATCAGCGGCACGCCCGTGCCCTGCAGCGCCTGGGCCACGCTGTCGATGGCCATGATCTGCGGCACGCCCACGCCCGCCACGATGCGGGTGGTGCAGATGGAGCCGGGGCCGATACCGACCTTGACCGCATCGGCGCCGGCCTCGGCCAGCGCCAGCGCCGCCGCGCCGGTGGCGATGTTGCCGCCCACCACGTCAACCTGCGGGAAGTTCTGCTTGACCCAGCGCACGCGCTCGATCACGCCCTTGCTGTGGCCGTGCGCGGTGTCGACGATGATCGCGTCCACGCCGGCACGCACCAGCAGTTCCACGCGCTCTTCGGTGCCGGCACCCACGCCCACCGCTGCGCCTACGCGCAGCGAACCCGACTTGTCGCGGGCGGCATTAGGGAAGGTGGTCTGCTTGGTGATGTCCTTGACGGTGATCAGGCCCTTGAGTTCAAAGGCATCGTTGACCACCAGCAGACGCTCGAGCTTGTGCTTGTTGAGCAGGCCCTTGGCGGCCTCGGGCGTGATCTCGTCGCGCTCGTTGACGGTGATCAGCTTCTCGCGCGGGGTCATGATCTCGCGCACCTTGACGTCGTAACGCGTCTCGAAGCGCAGGTCGCGGCTGGTGACGATGCCGACGACCTTGCCGCCGTCGCACACCGGGAAGCCCGAGATGCCGCGCTCTTCGGACAGCTGCAGCACCTGCAGCACCGTGTGCTCGGGGGTGATGACCACCGGATCGAGCACCACGCCCGATTCATGGCGCTTGACCTTGGAGACCTCGGCCGCCTGCTGCTCGGCCGTGAGGTTCTTGTGCACGATGCCCATGCCGCCCTCTTGCGCAATGGCAATGGCCAGCCGCGCTTCGGTCACCGTGTCCATGGCGGCCGAGATCAGCGGCAGATTCAGGGAGATGTTGCGGGAGAATTTGGTTTTGAGGGACGTGTCCTTGGGCAGGACTTGGGAGTAGGCGGGCACCAACAAGACGTCGTCGAAGGTGAGCGCTTTTCCGATCAGGCGCATGAGTAAGCTCCAAAAAAAGGATTCTAGCGTCTTTCACATAAATCGCGCTTGGCGCGGGTGTACTTTGCGCCCAACAGCGGCATAGGCAACCCCAGGCGCCGGAGCTACACTCACGCGCATGAAATTGCTCGCATTCGTATGGCCTGCCCTCTTCGCGGTCACCAGCACCTGCGCCATGGCGCAATGGCAATGGCTGGACAAGGATGGACACAAGGTGTTCAGCGACCGTCCCCCGCCAGCGGATGTGCCCGAGAAGCGCATCGTCTCGCGCCCCAAGGGATACGGCAGCCTCGCGGGCATCAAGTCGTCGGGCACCGCCACGGGCCTGCAGGAGGCTGCCAGCCCTGAGCCCGACGCCAAGCCTGCCGCCGCGCCGGCCGACAAGGCCGCCGGCAAGGACAAGGAGCTGGAAGCCAGGAAGCTGGCCGCCGAAAAGGCAGAGGCCGACAAGAAGCGCGATCAGGAAGCGCGCAACCAGGCCGTCAAGGCCGACAACTGCCAGCGCGCACGCCAGGCCCAGTCGATGTTCGCCACGGGCCGCGCGATCCGCATGCCCAACGAGCAGGGCCAGATGGTGTACCTGAACGACGCCCAGCGTGCCGAGGAAGTACAGCGCGTGGACCAGGCCATCGCGTCCAACTGCAATTCGTAGTCAGTACCCGGACTTGGCCTCGGGCCTGCGCTTGGCGAACAGCCCGGTCGCCCGGGCGCCCTGGCGTGCAAAGCGCTCGCGGCGCGCGCGCTTGGGGTCCACCTTCAGCGGTCGGTAGAGTTCCAGCCGGTCGCCGTCGGCCAGCGGGGTCTGCCCCGGCATGCGCCGGCCCCACACGCCGGCCGGCAGGCCCTGCGGCACCGGCGAGCCGGGCTCCCTCACGGCCTGCTGCAGCGCGGCGTCTATCGTGCTGCCGGCGGGCAAGGCCAGCACCAACGACTGCGCGTGGCCGGCCTCATCGGCCCAGACCAGCTCGACCTCTATCGCGGCGTCAGCCATAGACCTTCTCGGCGCGCTGGATGAAGGCATCGACCATGCTGGCCGCAATCTTGTCGAAGACCGGCCCAACCAACGCCCCCAGCGCCCCGCTGCTGAAGCCGTAGCTCAGGTCCAGCTCGACGCGGCAGGCGCGCTGCGTGCCGTCGCCCACCGGCAGGAAGCGCCAGATGCCCTCGAGCTGCGAGAACGGCCCCTGCACGAGCTGTATGCGCAGTTGCTCGCCCGGTATGTGGGTGTTGCGGGTGACGAAGGACTTCTTCAGCCCGCCCAGCGACATGCCGACCTCGGCCGTCACGCCGTCGGGGTGCTGTTCGAGCACGCGTGCGAAATCGCACCACGGCAGGAACTCGGGGTAGCGCGGCACATCGGCCACCAGATTGAACATCTCCTGGGGGCTGTACCAGATCAGCACGGATTTATGGACGGTTTTCATGCAGCCTGTGTTCGCTTGTACTTGTTTTGCCGCTGAGAACGTGCTTACGGCTTGGATTCTGCCTTTTGGGCCTAACATTGCGGATTATGGCCAAGACAAACAATTCCAACTCGCGCATTGCAGATAACAAGAAGGCAGCGTTCAACTATTTCTTCGAGGAGCGCCATGAGGCAGGCATGGTGCTGCACGGCTGGGAGGTGAAGGCGCTGCGCGACGGCAAGGCGCAGCTGACCGACGGCTACGTGGTCATCAAGGACGGCGAACTGTACCTGATCGGCTGCCAGATCAACCCGCTGAAGACCGCGTCCACGCACGTCAACCCCGATGCCGCCCGGCTCAAGAAGCTGCTGATGCACAAGGAGGAGATCCGCCGCCTGATCGGCAAGGTCGAGCAGAAGGGCTACACCCTGGTGCCCACCCACCTGTACTGGAAGAACGGCATCGCCAAGTGCGAGATCGCGCTGGCCAAGGGCAAGGCCGAGCACGACAAGCGCGATGTGATCAAGGACCGCGAAGGCAAGCGCGAGGTCGAGCGCGCGATGAAGAGCCGCAACCGCTGAGCGGCCGCGCACCGTCCATGTCGGGCCCATGTCCGACACCAGGCTGCGGCGCGCCTTCCTACAGTGAAGGGGTCGTCCACTCCCAAGGAGCCTCGCCATGGTCCGTCCGCTCACCCTTTCGACCGTCGCCCTGTCCGCCGCGCTGCTGGCGGGCTGCAGCATGTTCGGCTCGGCCCCCAAGACCAGTACGCCGACGCGCGCCGCCGATGGCACGCTGATCGGCCCCGAGGGCCGCACGCTGTATGTCTTCACCAAGGATATGGCCGGCAGCGGCACCTCGGCCTGCTACAGCCAGTGCGCCACCAACTGGCCTCCGCTGACCGTGGCGCCCGCCGCCCAGCCCACCGGCGACTACACCATCATCGCCCGCACCGACAACACCCGCCAGTGGGCCTACAAGGGACAGCCGCTGTACTACTTCGCCAAGGACAGCAAGCCCGGCGACAAGCTGGGCGACGGCATGGCTGGCGGGCTGTGGAAGGTGGTCAGGCCCTGACGAGAATATCAAGCCAAATCAGCCTCTAGCCCATACAGGGCAAGCGCTGATAGCTATCATTCTTGCAGATCAATCCTGCAGATGCGCCAGCGGGTGCGCGTAGGCGGGCCAGGGGCTCTCGAAGAACGCCTGCCACATGGCATCCGTCACGTCCTCGATGTGCGCCGGGCTCCAGCGCGGGCTGTGGTCCTTGTCCACCGCCAGCGCGCGTATGCCCTCGATGGTCTCGCTCTGGCCGGGGCGCAGGTAGAAGCAGTGGCGCACCATGTCGCGCTCCATGCGCAGGTCGTCGGCCAGCGGCAGGCCGCGCGCGCGGCGGATCTGCTCCAGCACCACATGCAGCATCAGCGGCGAGCGCGCGCGCAGCGCGGTGGCCGTGTGCTGGGCGAATTCGCCGCCGGCGGCTTCGAGCGCCCGGATGATGGCGGGCACGGAATCCAGCGAGAAGAAGTGCTCGATCTCGTCGAGCGCCGTGGTCTGCGCCTGCGGCGCGGGGGCCAGCTGCGAGCGCACCCAGGCCTCGGCCTCGGCGCCGCTGGCGAACGTGCCCTGCGCCAGGCCGTCCCACACGGCCTGCTGGCGCTCCGCGGGCAGATAGCCGTCGGCCAGCGCGAAGCGGATGGCGTCGCCCGCGGCGATGGCATGACCGGTCAGCGCCAGCCACTCGCCCACATGGCCGGGGCAGCGCGACAGGAAGTAGCCGCCGCCCACGTCGGGGAACAGGCCGATCAGGGTCTCGGGCATGGCCATCTTCGTGCGCTCGGTCACGATGCGCAGCGTGCCGCCCTGGCTGATGCCCATGCCGCCGCCCATGACGATGCCGTCCATGAAGGCGATGTAGG
>JBLZYV010000156.1:0-4615 GCA_050282565.1 Comamonas sp. | reverse complement strand
GCAAGGCCGTGCCAGCCAAGGGCGTGCCCTTCAAGACGGGGGTGGTGCCGGTGCAGCGCCAGGCGCCCGGCGTGCAGTCCTTCCGTTCGGCCGCCTCGGCACCTGCGCCAGCCAGCATCCGCGACAGCCTGCTGGACCCGCTGAATCCGCTCAGCCCGCTGAGCCCCATCAGCCCCCTGCATAGCGCATACAGCGCGCCAGCCTCTTGCCCAGCCCCTGCAGAGGTCCACCGCAGTTGGGACGGCGCCGACTTCGGCGGGGGAGGCTCTGGCCGCTCCTGCGATATCAGCTTCGGGGGCGACGGCTCTGGCGGCGTCAGCAGCGATAACGGGCCAGGCGGTTCGTCCGACTGGTGAGTTCGTGCCGAAGGCAGGCGGCCTAGCGTCCTGCCGATTCCTCTATACCCAACCATGCAAACCCAGTACCAGACCCTGTACCGCAAGAAGCCGGTGGCTGTCATGGCCAGCACCTTCGCCCAGCTCGTCGCCTATGGCATTGCCCAGTGCAAGGCCGAGGGGCGCGAATCCAACATCGTGGGCGGGATGCCCTGGGCGTTCAAATACAACGGCCACCCCATCACCCACGAGAACGACAACTGCTACATCATCCCCACGCTTGAAGGCAACATGATGATGAGCCGCGACGATATGCTGATCACGGGCGTGAAGGGCGAGATTTATCCCTGCAAGAAGGACATCTTCGAGGCGACCTACGAACTTGCCGGGTCGGACTCCGGCGACTGAACGGGCCGAATCTGTAATTTCATTTCAGCAGTAGAAACAAAAGGGGCGGGGAGTTATCACACTCCACCGCCCCAAGTTTTCGCGCCGCGCTTCAAGCACGGGGAGAATGCGCCCTCCCGCCGTGGGCATTGCAACGATATTGAGAACCATTCGTATTTGTATATAAAATAACAAACCAGCCAGCGCCACCGATCCAGCGTCAGCCAGCCCCCTCCCCCTGCCGACTGGAATTCCCATGCACTGCCGCCGCCCCCTTCCACTGCCCGCGCCCCGGCTGCCGCGCGAGGCCCAGCCATGAAGACCGCCCGGGTCGACGGACGCTACCGCGCCGCCATTGCCTCGCGGGCGCTGGCGGCGGCACTGGGCGGCTACGCGCTGGCCGCCGCCGCCACCGCGGCGCTGACCCTGCTGCTCGCGCAGAGCCTGCCGCGCGTGGAGGCCGTGGTCTGGTCCACGATGCTGGCCTGGCTGCTGTATGCGCTGGCCGCGGCCTGGGCCTTCTGGGCGCGCAGCGCCTGGTCGGCCTGGAGCGGCATCGCCCTGCCCGCCGTGGTGCTGGCCCTCACCGCGCTGGCTGGAGGCCGGGCTGTGAAGGCCGCCGCGCAGCCGCCCCGCGAGGGCTTTCGCCAGGCCATGTCCTGGCTGCACACCTGGTCGGGCCTGGTGCTGGGCTGGCTGCTGTTCGCCATCTTCCTGACCGGCACGCTCTCGTACTTCAAGACCGAATTCAACCTCTGGATGCAGCCCGAGCTGCATGGCCTGCCCCCGGCCGGACCGGACGTGGCGCAGCGCGCGCAGCAGGCCCTGCACCGCGAGGCGCCCGGCGTCAACCAATGGATCATGCGCCTGCCCGACGAGCGCCAGCCCTGGGTCTCGGTGCTGTGGCGCGACCAGGCCAACGGCCGCTTCCAGACCCTGCGCATGGACCCGGTCACCGGCCAGGCCCTGCACCCGCGCGAGACCATGGGCGGCGAGTTCTTCTACCGCTTCCACTTCGAGCTGCGCACCGCCAAGAATGGCCGCTGGGCCATCCAGGGCCGCTGGATCGTCGGCGTGGCCACGATGCTGATGTTCATCGCGCTGCTCACCGGCGTGGTCACGCACCGGCGCATCTTCAAGGACTTCTTCACCTTCCGCCCCACCAAGGGCGGGCAGCGCGCCTGGCTCGACGCGCACAACGTCTCCGGCGTGCTGGCGCTGCCGTTCTACCTGATGATCACCTTCAGCGGCCTGATGATCTTCCACACGCTGTACATGCCCGCGGGCATCGCCGCCGCCTATCCCGGCCCCCAGGGTGCGGACACGCAGGCCTACTTCGCCGACCTGGTGGGCGACCCGGCCAACCGCCCGCGCCGCCGCGGCGTCGCCGATGCCACGCCCCCTCTGCCGCTGATCGGACTGAGCCCCATCCTCGAAGCCGCCCGCACCGAGTGGCAGGGCGGGCGCATCGCCAGCCTGCAAGCCCGCCGCGACGGCGACACCGTGGTGCTGGAGGTCTCCCGGCACGACGGCGACCGCCTGCAGTACCGCCCCGCGCACCTGCGCTTCGACGGCACAAGCGGCGCGCGCCTGGCCCTGGCCGATGTGCAAAGCCCCGCGGTGCGCACCTATGGCGTGCTCTACGGCCTGCACCTGGCGCGCTTTGCCGGCCCCGGCCTGCGCTGGGCGCTGTTCGGCTTCGGCGTGCTGGGCAGCCTGATGATCGCCACCGGCCTGGTGCTGTGGGTGGTCAAGCGCCGCGCCCAATCGCAGCGCAAGGGCGCCACCGCGCCGCCATCGCGCGGCGAGCGGCTGGTGGAGACGCTGAACCTCGCGGCGCTGGCCGGCCTGCCACTGGCCATCGCCGCCTACCTCGCGGCCAACCGGCTGCTGCCCACGGGCATGGCGGCACGCGCCGATACCGAGCTGCACTGCTTCTTCGCCGCCTGGGGCCTGGCCCTGGCCGCCGCCGCGCTGCTGCCCGACCGCCGCGGCTGGACGCTGCTGCTGGCGCTGGCCGGCGCGGTGTTCGCGGCGCTGCCGGTGCTCAACGCCCTGACCACCAACGCGCACCTGGGCATCACGCTGCCCGCGGGCGACTGGGCCTGGGCCGGCATGGACCTGTCCTTCCTGGCCGCCGCGACGCTACTGGGCGCGCTGGCCTGGCGCCTGCGCCCCGGCCGTGCGCTACCGCAGCCCCAGGCGCGGCCCGCCGCGGCCCGCGCCATGGCACCGAGCCATCCCAAGGAGGCCTGACCCCCATGTTCGAGCTGCTGCTTTGTTTTGCCGGCTGGTCCGGCATGGCGCTGGGCATGGACCGGCACCACGAGGACGCCTGGGCCCGCGCCGGCAGCGCCCGGCGCCTGCGCCTGCTGCGCCGCGCGGGTGCCGCGCTGCTGGTGCTGTCGCTGCTGCTCGCCATCGGCCGGCCCGGCGCATTGACGGTGCCGTTCAGCCTGGCCTGGTGGTTCACCGCCTGGTCGCTGGCCGCGCTGGCCTCCACGGCCGCCGCCACCTGGCAGCCGCGCCGCCTGCCGCTGCTGGGCCTGCTGGCGCTGGCCGCGGCGCTGGCGCTCTGGCCCCGGCCGTAGTCCATGGCATTTTGGCGACAGGTAGAAATATTAAATGATAATAATTCTCATTAATTAACTTAAAATAGCCGTCTGTTCGCCAGCGATCGCGGCCCCTGCCGCAGCCAGCCACCCATCGTTCATCCACCACGACCCGGGGGCTTTCGGCGTGCCATTCCCTTCTTCCCTTGCGGCGCAGCCTGCCTGCGTGCGCCTCCCTTCCCTCGCCGCCGGCGCACTCGCGGCCCTGGCCCTGCAGGCCGCCCATGCCCAGACCGACAGCGTGACGCTGCCCGAGGTGCAGGTCTCGGCCGACGCCGAAGGCCCGTCCACCGAGGGCACCGGCCTGTACACGGCACGCGAGATCAACGCCGGCAAGCTGGTGCAGTCGCCGCGCGAGACGCCGCAGTCGCTCAGCGTCATCACGCGCCAGCAGCTCGACGAGCGCAACATCACCAAGCTGGAGGACGCGGCCAAGTTCACCACGGGCGTGACCGTCTCGCGCTTCGACGGCGCCGGCAACTACAACACCATCCAGTCGCGCGGCTTCGACATCGGCGCCATCCAGTACGACGGCATGGCGTTCCCGCAGGGGGCCAACTTCGCCACCGCGCTGGACACCGCCATCTACGACCGCATCGAGGTGCTGCGCGGCCCCTCGGGCCTGCTGCAGGGCGCGAGCGAGCCCGGCGGCACCATCAACCTGGTGCGCAAGCGCGCGCGCAGCCAGCTCGGCCTGTCGGCCGGCGTTGCAGTGGGCTCGTGGAACCAGCGCCGCGCCGAGGTGGACCTGACCGGCCCGCTCAACGCCAGCGGCAGCCTGCGCGGGCGGCTGGTGCTGGTGAATGACGACCGCCACAGCTACGTGGCCACGCTGCGCAATGACAAGACCGCCGGCTACGGCACGCTGGAGCTGGACATTGCGGCCGGCACCACGCTGTCGGTGGGCCGCACGCAGCAGTGCATCGGCGCCACGGTGGACCAGGGCCTGCCCGGCTACGCCGACGGCCGCCTGATCGACCTGCCGCGCTCCACCTTCGCAGGCCTGGCGCGCAACCGGCAGGACCTGGAGACCACCGACACCTTCGCCGAGCTGGAGCACCGCCTGGACAACGGCGGCCTGCTCAAGCTCGCGGCACGGCAGATGCAGCGCGACGGCTACTACAGCTCGGCGCGCGCCAACGGCTCCGCCGACGCCAATGGCGACTACACGATGGAGACGGTGGACTTCCTGCAGGACAACGCCAACCGCAACGTGGACCTGTACCTCGCCACGCCCGTGCAGCTGCAGGGCCGCAGCCACCGCCTGCTGCTGGGCGCGAG
>JBLZYV010000155.1:0-4707 GCA_050282565.1 Comamonas sp. | reverse complement strand
GGGTCGTAGTACATGGCGTTGACGGTGAAGTCGCGCCGCGTGGCGTCCTCGTCCTGCGGGCCCCAGACGTTGTCGCGCAGCACGCGGCCGCTCTCGTCCACCGCATGCTTCATGCCGGCCAGCGCCGCCTTGCTGGTCTTCTCGTTGCCCTGCACCTGCTCGGCCGCGGCGTTGTCCAGGTGGGCGCGGAAGGTGGAGACCTCGATCACCTCGTGCTCGCGCCCGCGGCCGTAGACCACGTGCACGATGCGAAAGCGCCGCCCGATGATGAAGGCGCGGCGGAACAGGCTCTTGACCTGCTCGGGCGTGGCATTGGTGGCCACGTCGAAGTCCTTGGGGCGCAGGCCCAGCAGCAGGTCGCGCACGGCGCCGCCGACGATGTAGGCCTCGAACCCGGCCTGCTTGAGCGTGCTGACCACGTCGATGGCGCGGCGGTCCACCAGCTGCGGGTCGATGCCGTGCACGGACACGGGCACCTCCTCGCGCTTGCCGAAGCGATTGGCGCGTGCACGCGCGCCGCCGGTGGCCTTGCCGATCAGTTTGTCGATGATGTTCTTGATCATGGTTGCGCGTTGAAGAGGTCCAGAATGCGCCAGCCGCGCTCGGCCGCCAGCACCCGCAGGCGGCCGTCGGGGTTGGTGGCGACGGGGTGGTTCACCTTCTCGAGCAGCGGCACGTCGTTCATCGAGTCGCTGTAGAAAGTGGTGTCCACCGCGCCCCAGTCCCAGCCGCGCTCGGCGAGCCAGGCTTCCATGCGGGTGACCTTGCCGGCGCGCATGGTGGGCGTGCCGTCGATCTCGCCGGTGATCCAGCCCGAGGCGTCGCGCTCCAGGTTCACGGCCAGCAGCTCGGCAACGCCCAGCGCCTCGGCGATGGGGCGGGTGATGAATTCGTTGGTGGCGGTGATGATGACGATCTCGTCGCCGGCATCGCGGTGGCGCTGCAGCAGCGCCCGCGCCTGCGGGCGGATGGCGGGTGCGATCACCTCCTGCATGAACTCGGCGTGCGCGGCATCGGCCGCGGCCTGCCCGCGCTCGCGCGCGGCCTGCGTGGCAAAGCGCACGTATTCATGGATGTCGAGGGTGCCGCTCTGGTAGTCGGAGAAGAACTCGGCATTGCGGCGGCCGAATTCGGCGCTGTCGCACCAGCCCTTGCGGATGGTGAATTCGCCCCATTCGTAGTCCGAATCCAGCGGCAGCAGCGTATGGTCCAGATCGAACAGCGCCAGGCGCGGGCGGGTGGAGGAAGAGGTGTCAGTCATGAATAGGGGTGTGCCGGTTATTCGGTCTCCAGCATGTTCTTGAGCAGCGGGATGGTGATCGCCCGCTTGTTGCGCAGCGCAAAGTCGTCGAGGTGGTCCAGCAACTGCACCAAGCTGCCCAGGTCGCGCGAGAAGCGCCGCAGCATGAAGTCCATCACGTCGTCGGGCAGCGCCAGGCCACGCGTCTGCGCCTCGCGCTTGAGCACGGAACGGCGCTGCTCCTCGTCCAGCACGTGCAGCTGGTAGACCTCGCCCCAGCCCACGCGGCTGCGCAGGTCCTCGCGCAGCTTCATGTCGTAGGGCGGCACGGTGCCGGCGGCCAGCACCCAGCGCTGCGCGCCGGTGGCCGGGCTGGTGGCATTGACGAACCAGTTGAACGCCGCCGCCTGCTGGGCCGGGTTGTACAGGTCGACCTCGTCCAGGATCACCGCCGCCCAGCGCTCGTCGAAAGCCACCGGAAAGCGCGTGGACGCATCCATCCAGCCGACGATGCCGCCCTGCTCGCGCAGGGCCTCGCGCACGGCGCGCAGCAGGTAGGTCTTGCCGCTGGCGGTCTCGCCCCACAGGTAGGTCGGCACGGGCGAGCGATGCACGCCGCCATCGCCTTCGATCTGCAGGCGCAGGTGCCGCAGCGCGGCCTCGTTGGGCCCGGCAAAGAAGCGGTGCAGGCCGGGGCCCGGGGCCAGGCCCAGGTCGAGCGCCATCTGCTTCATGGCTGGATTGCTCCCCAATAGATAGCACGCAGCGCACATCCATAGCCGGATTGCGGCACAAAACGGCCATCAATCACAGGCAGGCGACGGGGCTGCAGGAGCAAAGGGGGGGACACAACGGAATCGCGCAACAGGCTATGGCTTTCGCCAGCAAAGGTAAAGCAAAGCGGGGATTTTAGACCGAGCCGCGTGGCTTGCCGGGATGCCCGGCATGAATCTCGCCAGGGACACCGTGCGCGGGTATTTACCGACCGGGGTCGTGTATACCCATGGTTAACCTTTGCAAAGTCATGCGGCGCCACCGGATTCGCGCGGCTTCGCACTGGCCACGACAACCCACACCAAGGACGGAATATGCGCAAAAGAATACTAGGAGTCATGGTGCCGCTGGCAGCGGCGGCCTTTCTGGCGAGCTGCGGCGGCAGCGGTGGCAGTGGCAGCGGGATCGGCGGCCTGATCGTCGACAACGACCCCACCAGTTGCTCGGTGAAGGGCAGCAACGGCGGCTCGGTGGTCGTCGGTTCCGGCGTGAATGGCGACCCCGCCGCGCCCGAGAAGGCCTCGGGCTACCGCCTGGGCCTGACCGCCAAGCATTCGAGCAAGTACATGGCCATCGCCAACACGCCGCTGGCCACCAAGGCCGGCTGCGATGTGCTGAAGGCCGGCGGCTCGGCCGTGGATGCGGCCATCGCCATGCAGGCCGTGCTGGGCCTGGTCGAGCCGCAGTCGAGCACGGTCGCGGGCAGCGCGTTCATGGTCTATTACGACGCCAAGACCAAGAAGGTGACGGCCTATGACGGCCGCGGGGCCGCGCCCGCGGCCGCCACCGGCTACTACCTGGCACGCCAGGACCAGGCCGATCCCAACTCGCCCGCCCCCGTGCCCTCGGCACGGCGCAGCGGCCGCTCCATCGGCGTGCCGGGCGTGATGCGTATGCTCGACCTGGCGCACAAGGAGCATGGCAAGCTGGCCTGGGGCGGCCTGTTCGACTACGGCATCAAGCTCTCGACCGACGGCTTCCAGATCCCCGGGCGCATGGGTGCCGCCATCGCCAGCAATGCCAGCAGCCTGGCGCTGGACGCCAATGCCATGGCGGCCTACTTCCATGCCGACGGCTCGCCGCGCCAGACCGGCGAGACCATGACCAACCTGCCCTATGCCAAGACGCTGAAGGCGCTGGCCACGCAGGGCGCAGACGCCCTCTACACCGGCGACATCGCCAAGGCCATCGTCGCCAAGGCCGGCCAGACCGTGGGCGACGACGCCGCCAAGACGCCTATCACCCCCGGCCTGATCACGCTGAGCGACCTGGCCAACTACCAGGCCAAGAAGCGCGATCCGGTCTGCACCAACTACCGCAGCACCTACCATGTGTGCACCATGTCGCCACCCTCGTCCGGCGGCATCGCGATCGCGCAGTCGCTGGGCATCCTCGGCCAGTTCAACCTGGCGCAGTACGCCCCCACCAATCCTGCCAACGAAGGCGGCGTGCCCAGCGTGATGGGCGTGCACCTGGTGTCCGAGGCCGAGCGCCTGGCCTACGCCGACCGCGACAAGTACGTGGCCGACACCGACTTCGTGCCACTGCCGGCCCAGGGCCTGGCCTCGATGCTCAGCACCAGCTACCTGCAGCAGCGCGCCAGCCTGATCAACCCGGACAAGAGCATGGGCACGGCTGCCGCGGGCGACTTCGGCCCGGTGCCGCAGGGCGTGGACAAGACCGTGGAGCACGGCACCACGCATATCTCGGTGGTGGATGCCTACGGCAACGCGGTGTCGATGACGACGACGGTGGAGTCGAGCATGGGCTCGTTCCACATGGTCGAAGGCTTCCTGCTGACCAACCAGCTCACGGACTTCTCCGCCGCGCCGGTGGACGGCAGCGGCAATCCCGTGGCCAACCGCGTGGCCCCCGGCAAGCGCCCGCGCAGCACCATGGCGCCCACGCTGGTGTTCAAGGGCAATGCGCCGGGCGAGTTCGTGATGGCCACCGGCTCGCCGGGCGGCGGCGCCATCATCCAGTACGTGATGAAGACCGTGGTCGGCGCGCTGGACTGGGGCCTGGACGCCCAGCAGGCCACGTCGCTGGTCAACTTCGGCGCCTCCAACAGCCCCACCACCGGCGTGGACGGCTCCAACACCACGCTGGACCTGACGGGCCTGGTCGATGGCCTCAAGGCCAAGGGCCACACCGTCTCCACCGGCGCGCAGTCAAGCGGCGTGGCCACCATCATGCGGGTGACCAAGGATGGCAAGCCGATGCTGCAAGGCGGCGCCGACCCGCGGCGCGAAGGCATCGTGCTGGGCGACGGCGCGCTCTGACCCTGCCCCTGCCGCAGCAACAGCCCTGCCCCGGTGGCAGGGCTTTTTCTTGGGGCGGGCCGCGCCGCCGCCTTAAAATCCCCCCCTTGTGCCGACCTGCCGACCTGGCTTTGCAAACCCCATGAGCTCTTCCCATTCCTCTACCCCCATTTCCTACAAAGACGCCGGCGTGGACATCGACGCGGGCGACGCGCTGGTCGAACGGATCAAGCCGCTGGCCAAGAAGACGCTGCGCGAAGGCGTGATGGCGGGTATCGGCGGCTTCGGCGCGCTGTTCGAAGTGCCCAAGCGCTACAAGGAGCCGGTGCTGGTCTCGGGCACCGACGGCGTGGGCACCAAGCTCAAGCTGGCCTTCGAGTGGAACATGCACGACACCGTGGGCATCGACCTGGTGGCCATGAGCGTGAACGA
>JBLZYV010000154.1:0-4825 GCA_050282565.1 Comamonas sp. | reverse complement strand
CCGAAGGTGCTCCCCTGCTAAGGGAGTATGGGGTGTAGAGCCTCATCGAGGGTTCGAATCCCTCCGTTTCCGCCAAACAGAAGACCCCTGAGATTCCACGATCTCAGGGGTTTTTCTTTGGTCTTGGCATACCTCTCCAAAATCCGCTCAGAGATACAGATCCGGCGGTGGCATGGTCATCGCAATGGTGGCCACAGCGGCCAGGCAAAAATCCAGTACGGCCATGCAGGTAGCCCCGAGGAGAACGAAGGGCTTCATGGATTCACCTTCTGCGCCACGACGGCGACAAGCCGGGCCAATGCGAACGAAAACATCGGAATCTCCTGGATAAAAATGCCCGCGCGGGAGGGCGGTGCGCAGTGCTGGAAAAAAGAAAAGGCCCGCGAGCGAGGCTGCGAGCCTTGAAGAAAATGCCGATGCCCGTGGGGCCGCTGGAGGAATTTCGATAGAGAGGGAGGGTGGGCCTCCAGCTCGGCGGAAACTGATTGCCTAGTTGGTTTTGACTATCGTGAAATGTATTCTATATGAATTTGAAAATCGATAGTGGATGGCAATCATTTCAGGTCTAAGGGTTTTTACCAGCTGAGTAGGCTGTTGCGGCGCAGATCGATATCGACCGGCCGCTCCTTGGCGAAGCGAATCCGAGCGAGCTGCGTTGAGCGATCCTGAGGGCGCCGGCTTTCGCCTATCCCCGCACGCGGGCGAGCAAGTTCTGCGCCGATGCGCATTGCTCGATATCCAGGGGCGCGATCAGGTCGTTGAGGGCCTTGAAGTCGAGCCCTGCGATCAGCGAGGCAGTGGCTACCAGCGTTTGCGTAGCCGGCATGTCCACGCCGGCCAGCGGCCCCAGGGCTGCGCAGAATGCCAGCCCGAATGGCACGTCCTCGCTGAGGTAGCGCGTGTGCGTGTCGGTAGGGCCTGGCGGGCCGCCGCGCTTGGCATGCAATTCCGCTGCAATCTGTGCCAACGAGGGGGCCGTCGTGCCGAACGACTGCGCGAAATGCTGCTCGATCGAGCGCACCGCCAGCCCGAATGCCCGGGCCAGCGCCAGCCGCTCGGCGTCCAGCCGCTTGATCACCGCGGACACCTGCGGTGTCATGTAGTGGTACTGCGGCCAGGGTTCGGCGCGCTCGATGCGTGTCCAGTTGAACAGCGCCAGCGGCACATGCGCCACCGGGTTGGTGTTGGTCAGCGTCGTGGCCAGCATGTTCTCATGTGTGCTGAAGACTTCGCCGAATAGGGCGCTGCACAGCGCTAGCGCCTGGTTTTGGCGCGTCTGTGGCAGGACCGATACCCCGAGCGCCGCGCGCCGCATCATGATCCGCACTTCGGCGGGGCCGGCGCGTCGCGCCGTCAGCACGGTGGTGCCCAAGGCCGCCACCGTGATGTCGCGCCCCGCGCGCTGCGCCGCCTCGTACAGATAGAGCGACGACAGCGAACCCATTGAGCTCACGATCACCGTCTGCCCATCGCGCAGATGCGGCAACAGGGCGTCCATCACTGCCTTATGTCCGTTGAGTGGCACCGCCAGCAACAGGACTTCGCCAGCCTGGGCCGCCGCCTGTGCCGACTCGGCCACCCGGACCCGCACCTGGGCTTCCAGTATGCCGGTGCTCGCCAGCGGCGCCTCGCGCAGCGCCTGCGCCCCTTGGCCGCCGGGCGACCAGACGGTGACCTCATGTCCGCCATGGGCCAGCCAGGCGGCGCAGGCCAGGCCGATACCGCCGGTGCCGAGAATCGAAACCCTCATGGCTCAGTTCGCCGTGATGTTGCCGGCCTTGATAACCTGGCCCCAGCGCCGGTCATCTTCGCTCACCACCTTGCCAAAAGCCTGGGCGCTGGCGCAGGTGGCATCTGCGCCCAGGCCTTTGAAGCGTTCGTGGGTTTCGGGCAACTGGCAGACGGCAACCAGCTCGGCCGAGAGCTTCTCGATCTTTTCCGCTGGCGTTCGGGCCGGCGCCATCACGCCCACCCACACGGGCACCTCCAAGCCCTTGACACCAGCTTCTGCCATCGTGGGCACGTCCTTGAAGGTAGACACGCGCTGCGCGGTGAAGGTGGCCAGCACGCGCGCCTTGCCGGCCTTCACCTGTGGATCGATGGAGGCGGTGCTGGTCACGATCAGCGGCACCTGCCCGCCCAGCAGGTCGTTGAGGGCGGGTGCGGCACCCCGGTAGGGGGTGTGCAGGAGCTGGATGCCGGTGGTCTGGGCGAACAGCTCGCCGGTGAGGTGCGAAACCGTGCCATTGCCGGTGGAGGCATAAGCCAGCGCGCCGGGGCGGGCCTTGGCTTCGCGGACCACATCGGCCACGCTCTTGTAGGGGCTGGCGGTGCTGGTGGCGAGCGTCATCGGCGTATCGGCCACCATGGCCACGGGCAGGAAGTCGCGGTGCGCGTCATAGGGCATCTTGGCCTGCAGGTGCGGGGCGATGGAAATGGCGCCGCCGGTGGCCAGCAGCAAGGTATTGCCATCCGGCACGGCCTTGGCCACGGCTTCGGCGGCGATGATCCCGCCGGCGCCGGCCTTGTTCTCCACGATCACCGGGCTGCCCAGGCGCTGGGTGAGTTTGTCGGCCAGGTAGCGGCCGATCACGTCCTGCGCGCCGCCGGCGGCAAAGGGCACCACCAGCCTGATGGTCGGGGAAGACTGTGCCTGCGCCAGCATGGCGGGCAGCAGCATGGCCGCGGCCAGGATGGCGTGTGACAGCGCGGTGCGCCGGGAGGGAAGGGAGTGCATGGGGCTTGCCTTGGCTGGATGGTCGAGTGGAGCCGTGCCAGTCTAGCGGGATTCCGGCATGGTGCCGGTCGCCACGGCGGCGTTCGGTATGGTGCATGTCGCACACAAATACTGTATATTTGAACAGTATTTATTTGCGGAGGAATCCATGGAAGTCATCGATACCCTGTTCACGGTTGCACTGCGCGACTATCCCGAAGACTTGCCGGCCAAGAACCGCCTGGCGGCCGAGACCCGCTATACGCGAGAGCTCACGCGGCAGTTCGGCTCGCCCGAGCAGGTGGCCGCGGCGCTGGACACCTTGCAAAGCCTTGAGGATTTTCCGCCCGAATCGGTATCGCCCAGCGAGTTGGCGCTGGTCAAGCAGTGGGGCAAGGTCACCAACGCAGCGCGGCAAGCGGGCTTTCGCGACCTGGGCGAGGTGGAGGAGGCGTATTTCGAGGTGCAGCTGGTCTGATAGAGTTCTGCCGCCCATGCTCCCGCCGCATCGCTTCTACTACTTGCACAACTTCCAGCGCGCGCTGGACTGGATCGGCGAGCGCTATGGCGATCTGCTGGACGGAACCGAGCAGGGGTTCCTGCGCTGCTTCGCGCAACTGCCCCAGCCTTCGCAGGCGTTGCTGGTACGGCTGCTGATGCGGCGCGGGCCCTGGTTTCGCGCGGGCAAGCTGGTGTATGAGGAAATCCCGGACATCGAGGGCGCGGCCGCACCGCTGCTTGCACTGGGCTGGCTCGACGCCAGCCAGCCGATGGCGCTGGGCGAGCTGTTCGCGCTGCACACCAAGCCCGAGCTGCTGCAGCTGTTTGAGGGGGCGGCAGTCCATGCCGGTATGCGCAAGGCAGAGATGCTCCAGGCGCTGCTGGCCACGCACGACCAGGCGCAAAGCTACCGCCAATGGCATCTGCAGGCGCATGAGGCGGCTTGGCGTGTGATGGTCGGTGATCTCTGCGAGCGCCTGCGGCTGATGTTCTTTGGCAATCTGTACCAAAGCTGGTCGGAGTTCGTGCTCGCCGATCTGGGCGTGTTCCGGTATGAAACCGTGGCCTTCGATGCCGTGTCGCGCGCCTTCCAGTCGCGCGCCGATATCGATGGCTATCTCGCGTTGCAGGCCTGCCGCCAGGCGCTGGACGAGGGTGTGGCGGCCGATATCTTGTTGCAGCAGGCCGCCAACTGCGCAAGCGCCAATTCCTGGCTCGAGCAGCGCCGCGCCAAGCTGCTGCTGCGCATAGGCCAGGCCTGCGAGCGTGCCGAGGACTGGGCGCTGGCCGAGCAGGCCTATGCGCAATGCCGCTACCCGGGCGCACGCCACCGGCGCATCCGTGTCCACGAGCGCATGGAACATTTTGCCGAGGCCATGGCGCTCGCGCAGGCGGCACAGGCCGATCCTGAAAGCGACGAGGAGGCTCAGCGCGTGGCGCGCATGCTGCCACGGCTGCGGCGCAGCCTGGGGCAGGGCGCGGCCACCCGCAGTGCCAGCCTGGCGCCGGCCGTGGCGCAGATGCGCAGCGATATGGAGCTGGAGCTGCCGGTTGGCGAGGCTTCGGTCGAATACGTGCTGCGCGACCACTGGCACTGCGAGGCCGCGCCGGTGTTCTACGTCGAGAATGCGCTTGTCAACTCGCTGTTTGGTCTGCTGTGCTGGCCGGCGATCTTTGCACCGCTGCCGGGCGCGTTCTTTCATCCCTTCCAGAGCGGCCCGGCCGACCTGGGCGCGCCCGATTTCGTGCCGCGCCGCGCGGCGCTATTCGAGGCCTGCCTCGCGCCGCTCGACGACGGCAGCTGGCGCGACGTAATCCGCCAGCGCTTTGCCGACAAGCAGGGCCTGCAGTCGCCGTTCGTGTTCTGGGGCGTGCTGAGCGAGCCGCTGCTGGCGCTGGCACTCGACTGCATTCCGGCTGCGCACCTGAAGCTGCTCTTCGCGCGGCTGCTGCGCGACGTGAAGGCTAACCGCACGGGCTTTCCCGACCTGGTGCGCTTCTGGCCCGCCGAGCGCCGCTACGAGCTGGTCGAGGTCAAGGCGCCCGGCGACAAGCTGCAGGACAACCAGATCCGCTGGCTGCAATCCTGCGCCGAGCATGGCATTCCGG
>JBLZYV010000153.1:0-4848 GCA_050282565.1 Comamonas sp. | reverse complement strand
CGGACTCCAGCCAAGCCGGGGGGCGCAGGCTGTCGGCCACTGACTGCGCCGAGTCTGCCTCGGCCTGGCGGGCCGTGGGTGGGGCCAACGGATTGGCGCCGGGCATGGGAAACGGCTGGGCCCGAGAGGGGGCCTGCAAGGCCTGCTGCACCTCTTCGAGCCGAACATCGGCGCGCACCGAGCGGTAGATGGTCCAGGCCAGCGCGCTCACCAGCATCACGAGGCCCAGCGCACCGACTTCGAGGCTCAGCATCCAGGCCTCTCTGGACTCCAGCGTGGAATCGCGCACCTGCAGCGCAATGCCCAGCACCGCCAGCAGCACCAGGGCGACGACCAGCGCGATCTGCTTTCTGCTCATGGGTTGCCCTCCATCATTTGAGCCGCGCCAGGCGGTAGAGCATGAACGAGCCGGCGGCCTGCAGCCCGGCAGCCACGAACATCAGGATGCGGCCAGTGGAGTCGTGCCACATGCGCATGAGGTAGCCTTCGTTGAGGAAGACGATCAACGACCCCACCACGATGGGCAGCAGCGCCAGGATCCACGCGGACAAGCGCACCTCGGTGGACAGCGCATGCAGCTCGCGCTCGGCCGATTGGCGGTCGCGCAGGTAGGCCGACACGCGCTCGAGCACTAGGTCGGCACGGCCACCATAGCGGGTGCTCATGCGGAAGACGGCCGCCAGCAAGCCGAACTCCTTCATGCCCCAGGTGCGTTCGAGCTGGGCCATGGCCTGGCCCAGGTCGGATGACACCTGCAGCGATCCGGCCGCCTGGCGCAGCGCCTCGCCCAGCGGGTCGGGTACGTTGGGAAAGGCCAGTTGGAAAGCCGCGTGCGGCGAGTTGCCGATGGAAATCAGCCGCACCATGTTGTCCAGGAATCCGGGCAGCTGCGCCAGCATCTTCTCGCGGCGCTTGCCCAGCCGCAGCCAGATGGCAAAGGCGCACAGCAGCAGGTACACCACCAGCAAGGCCAGGCCCATGAGCCAGCCGCCGCGCAGTGCGCCAAGCAGTGCCAGCGCCAGGCCTGTCACGCACATCACCGCCTGCACACGCGGCGAAATGCCCCAGGCGCCGTAGCCCAGATAGTTGTCGAGCCAGACCTGCACGGGGTGGGCCGCCGGCTGCTGCGCCATGGCCTGCGGCATCAGTGGCGCGGTACCGGGCATGGTGAATGACTGTCCACCCGCCTGCAGGTCGCGTTGGATGTCCAGGCCGCGCTGCAGGCTGGCGTGGATGACCTTTTCTGCTTTTTGCCGGTTGGCGCGCGCGAGCAGCCACAGCCCCAGCGCCAGCAGCACGCAGGCGAGCGCGCCCAAGGCGAGCGCGGCGGGAGGCAGGGCCGTGGTCACCGCGCGCCTCCCTGTCCACCCTGCCGCGAACGCCACCAGCTCAGCAGCTTGGGCGAGTGGGGCGAAATGCCCATCGAGACCCATTGGTCGATCTCCTGACCGTCGGGACCGATCTGGGGCTCGTAGCGGTACAGCTCCTGCATGGAGATCATGTTGTCCGTCATGCCCGTCACCTCGGTCAGTGACAGCAGGCGGCGGCGGCCGTTGGACAGGCGGCCGATCTGCACGATGAAGTCCACCGCGTTGGCGATCTGGCGGCGCAGGCTGACCTCGCTGCCCTGGAAGCCCGCAAACCCGGCCAGCATCTCGGCGCGGTACAGGCACTCGCGCGGCGAACTGGCGTGGATCGTGCCCATGGAGCCGTCGTGGCCGGTGTTCATGGCCTGCAGCAATTCCAGTACCTCGCCGCTGCGCACTTCGCCAACGATGATGCGGTCCGGGCGCATGCGCAGGCTATTGACCAGCAGGTCGCGGATGCTCACCAGCCCGCTGCCATCGAAGCCGCCTGGGCGGCTTTCCAGCCGCACCACATGGTTGTGGTTGAGCGACAGCTCGGCGGTGTCCTCGATGGTGACGATGCGCTCGCTGCTGGGCAGGAAGTTGGCCAGCGCATTGAGCAGCGAGGTCTTGCCCGAGCTGGTGCCGCCGCTGACCAGGATGTTGCAGCGGGCCTGCACCGCCATCTCCAGGATACGGCAGATGTCCTCGTTGAAGGTGCCCAGCCTGACCAGTTCCTGCGGGGTGAGCGGGTCCTTGCGGAACTTGCGGATGGACACGGAGGGACCGTCGATGGACAGCGGCGCGATGATGACGTTGATGCGGCCGCCGTCAGGCAGGCGCGCATCGACCATCGGGCTGGACTCGTCCAGCCGCCGGCCCAGCGGCGCCAGGATGCGGCGCACGATGCGCAGCACATGCTCGTCGTCCTTGAAGTGCGAGGTTTCGCGCTGCAATATGCCGCCGCGCGAGACGTAAAGCTCCTGGCTGCCGTTGATCAGGATGTCTTCGACACGGGGGTCTTCGAGCAAGGGCTGCAGCGGGCCCAGGCCGGTCAGCTCGCGTGTCAGGGCGCCTGCAACCTGCTGCGCTTCCTGCTCGTTCACCGGCACGGCGTGCAGGCGGATGTAGCTGTCCAGCTCCAGCATCACGAACTGCGCGATCGCCGCCTGGGACCAGCGGCCGAATTCGGCACCCAGTTCTTCGATGCGGCTGAGCAGATGCTCATAGGCGCTGTTCTTGAGGTCGGCAAACAAGGCGCTGTGCTCGAACTCGGCAGCGTGGGCCTGCGCGGGGGAGGAGTAAGCCGTGGTCGTCATGGTGCGCTCAGTGTTTGCGGATGCGTTGCAGCAGGCCGGAGAGTGGGCCGCTGGACGAAATGGTGTGCTGTGCGGCTGTCGGATGGTGGTCGGCCAGCAGGACGGCGACCAGCTTCTCTATGGCTTGCACATAGGGATCGCGCTTTTGCCGGGGCGCCAGCAGCTTGCCGTGGTTGACGGCATCGGCCAGCTCGCGCCGCCGCTCGGGCAAGGTGGCCAGCAGCGGCAGTTGCAGCTGGCGGGCGATCTGCTGGGCATCCAGCGCGAGGCGGCTGTCGTGGCGGTTGACGATCAGGCGCAGCCGCTCGCGGGCAATGCCCAGGGCGTCGATCTGGCGCAGCAGTTCCATGGTCCAGACCACGCTGACCACGTTCTGGTCGCATAGCACCCAGATTTCGCTGGCCGAGGGCAGCAGGTCCGCCATCAGTGGCTGGGGCGTGTCCGCACCCAGGTCGAGCACGATATGGCTGAAATACTGGCCCAGCCGCATCAGCAGCGCATGCACATCACCAGAGGCCGGCGGCTGCGTGTGGCGGGGCTGGGGCAGCAGGCGCAGGCCGCTTTCGTGGCGGGCCAGCGCACTCTGGGCCATGCGGCGGTCCAGCCGGCGCTGCTGGTGGACGGCATCGGCAAAGCTGAACTCGCCCGGCATGTTCAGGTAGATCGCGCAGTCACCGCCAGGGCTGCCCAGCTCGATCAGCAGGCTGGCCAGGCTTTCGTCGTCGGCGGTGTTTGCTGCGGGCGCAGGCTGTGGTGCGAGGCGTTGCTGCAGGTACCAGGCCAGGTGCGCGGCCAGCACGCTGCAGCCCAGGCCTGCGCGGGCCGAGACGATGGCGGTCTGCGGTGCGGGCTGTGCCTGTGTCTGCGGGAGTTGCAGCGGACGTGCCAGCAGATCGCGCACGATCTGCTGCGACGCATCGATGGGGCCGTCGATATCGAGAAAATCCTGCACGCCTGCGCGCAGCGCGGCCAGCATGCATTGCGGATACAGGGCGCGGCTTACGGCCATGCGCGGAATGCCGGGGTACAGCGCCTGCAGCTGCGTGGCCAGCGCCCCCGCGTTGTCCAGGGCATCCGGGTCGAACTCGATCAGGATGGCCTGGGGCTGCAGCAGCCGCACCTGGTCGGCCGCCTGGTCCAGGTCATGGGTCACATGGGGCCGTTGTCCATCCAGCACACGCTCCATCCACGCCTGCAGCAGTGCATTGGCTGGACCGCGGGTGGAGATGAGCAGCAGATTCACCCGGGCGGATGGCGTACTCGCCATCACCGGCGGCTTGGCCGGATGCAGCGGTGGCTGCACGTGCCCGTCGTTGGCGGGGTGAGCCGCATGCTCCTGCGGGCGGACCGAGAGCAGTTCTTCGAGCGAGGGCGCTGTGGACAGCTCACCCGCCGGCTGCGATGCAAGGGGATTGATGCTCATGGCGTCAGTACGAGAAGCCGGGGACGGCGGAGTTGGCATAGGGCGCGCCGACGATGTAGGGCGCCCAGACCTGATCGGCATTGGGCCGTTCCTGGCGCCCGCCCGGCAGCATGGCCTCGAGGTTGGTGCCCGGCGGCAGCGGCTGCACCAGGTGCGGCGTGACGATGATGACCAGCTCGGTCTCTTCCTGCGAGTAGTTCAGGTTCTTGAAGAAGGCGCCCAGGATGGGCAGGTCGCCCAGCAGCGGAACCTTGTTGACGCTGGACAGCGTGCTGCGGCTGACCAGGCCGCCGATGATGAAGCTCTCGCCGTCGCCCAGCTCGACCATGGTGTCGGCGCGGCGCGTGCGCAGCGCGGGTACGGAGACGCCGTTGATCGTCACCCCCTGGCTGTGGTCGAGGTCGCTGGCTTCGGGCGCCACCTTGAGCGCGACGCGCTCGTCGGACAGGATCGTGGGCGTGAGCTGCAGCTTGACGCCGAATTCCTTGTACTGGATGGAGATGTTGTTGCTGTTGCCGCTGGGCACGGGAACCGGGATCTCGCCGCCGGCCAGAAAGCTCGCCGTCTGGCCGGTGTGGGCCACCAGCGTGGGCTTGGCCAGTACCCGTGCCAGGCCATTGCCTTCCAGGAAGCCCAGTTGTGCGGTAATGCCGCGGCCGCTGAAGGCACGGCCAAAGTTGAAGACCAGGTTCATGGCGCTGGCAATGGCCGACACGGCCCCGCCATCGCCGCCGCTGCCATTGCCGGATGAGCCGCTGCC
>JBLZYV010000152.1:0-4873 GCA_050282565.1 Comamonas sp. | reverse complement strand
TGGTGTCGGAAATCACCGAGTCCAACGGCTCCTCGTCCATGGCTTCGGTCTGCGGCGGCTGCCTGTCGATGATGGACGCCGGCGTGCCGATGAAGGCCCACGTGGCTGGCATCGCCATGGGCCTGATCAAGGAAGACAACAAGTTCGCTGTGCTGACCGACATTCTGGGCGATGAGGACCACCTGGGCGACATGGACTTCAAGGTGGCCGGCACGACCAACGGCATCACCGCGCTGCAGATGGACATCAAGATCCAGGGCATCACCAAGGAAATCATGCAGGTCGCGCTGGCCCAGGCCAAGGAAGCCCGCATGCACATCCTGGGCAAGATGCAGGAAGCCGTAGGCGAGGCCAAGGCCGAAGTGTCCAGCTTCGCGCCCAAGCTCTTCACCATGAAGATCAACCCCGAGAAGATCCGTGACGTGATCGGCAAGGGCGGCGCCACGATCCGTGCGCTGACCGACGAGACCGGCTGCCAGATCAACATCGAGGAAGACGGCACCATCACCATCGCCGCGACCGACAGCACCAAGGCGGACGAGGCCAAGCGCCGCATCGAGGAGATCACCGCCGAAGTGGAAATCGGCAAGGTCTACGAGGGCCCCGTGGTCAAGATCCTCGACTTCGGCGCGCTGATCAACCTGCTGCCCGGCAAGGACGGCCTGTTGCACATCAGCCAGATCGCCCACGAGCGCGTCGAGAAGGTGACTGACTACCTGAGCGAAGGCCAGATCGTCAAGGTCAAGGTGCTCGAGACCGACGACAAGGGTCGTGTCAAGCTGTCGATGAAGGCGCTGCTGGACCGTCCGGCGGGCGATCGTCCCGCTCCTGCCGAGCGTGGCGAGCGCCGTGAGCGCCGCGGCCCGGATGCGGGCGATCAGCAACAGCAGCAATAAGCCTTGGGCTGGCCGGATGTGCCGAGTGGTGCATCCGGCCAGTGGTTGCATGCGTCTTGTCTTGCAAAGGATAGGGTTGTGGAAATGATGCAAGCCGTAGAGATCACCTCCTTTGGTGAGCCCGATGTGTTGAAGCTCGTCAACCGCGCCATGCCCGTGGCGGGTGCGGGTGAGTTGTGCATCCGTGTGGCGGCCAGCGGTGTCAATCGTCCGGACGTGATACAGCGCAAGGGAAGCTACGCGCCTCCGCCTGGTGCATCCGAGCTGCCGGGGCTGGAGGTGGCGGGTGTCATCGTGTCCGGCGACGAGGCCGCGATGCAGGCCCAGGAGCTGCGCATCGGCGACCGCGTGTGCGCGCTGGTGGCGGGTGGTGGCTATGCGCAATACTGCGTGGCGCCGGTCGCCCAGTGCCTGCCAGTGCCTGCCGGTTTGTCGGACGAAGAGGCGGCCTGCCTGCCGGAGACTTTCTTCACCGTCTGGAGCAATGTGTTCGACCGCGGGCAGCTGCGTGCGGGAGAGACCATTCTGATCCAGGGCGGCACCAGCGGCATCGGCGTCACGGCGATCCAGTTGGCCAAAGCACATGGCGCCATCGTCATTGCCACGGCTGGATCGGATGAGAAATGCCGGGCCTGCGTGGAGTTGGGGGCGGACCACGCCATCAACTACAAGGCGCAGGATTTTGTCGCCGAGGTCAAGCGCATCACTGGGGGCAAGGGTGTCGACGTCATCCTGGACATGGTGGCTGGCAGCTATGTGTCGCGCGAGGTGGAGTCGCTGGCCGATGATGGCCGTCTGGTCATCATTGCCGTGCAGGGCGGTCTGAAGGCAGAGTTCAACGCCGGCCTGGTGCTGCGCAAGCGCTTGGTGATCACCGGCTCGACACTGCGGCCGCGTCCGGTGGCGTTCAAGGCGGACATCGCCCGGGCGCTGCAGGCCAAGGTGTGGCCGCTGCTCGCGGATCGCCGGGTGAAGGTATTGGTCCACAGCCGTTTTCCGGCGGCGCAGGCGGCGCAGGCACATGCGTTGATGGAGAGTAACCAGCACATCGGCAAGATCGTGCTGACATGGGAAGATCAATGAAGAAGCTGATTGCGGGCAATTGGAAGATGAACGGCGGCCTGGAGGCCAACGAGGCCTTGCTGCGGGGAATTGCCGGCGGCCTGGGGGAGCCCGCATGTGCGGTTGCCGTGGCGGTGCCGGCGGTGTATCTGGCGCAGGTGCAGGGCTTGCTGCAAGGCTCGCTGGTGCAGTTGGCGGCCCAGGACGTGTCGGCCCATGATGCGGGTGCCTATACCGGCGAGGTGTCGGCGGCCATGCTGCGCGACTTCGGCGTGCGGTACACGTTGGTCGGTCACTCGGAGCGGCGCCAATACCATGGCGAAACCGATGCCGTGGTGGCTGCCAAGGCGCAGAAGGCGCTGAATGCGGGCATCACGCCCATTGTCTGTGTCGGCGAGACGCTGGCGCAGCGCGAGGCTGGCGAGACGGAGGCTGTGGTGCGCAGGCAGCTCGCCGCCGTGATCCACCAGGTGGGGCAGTGCGTAAGCGAGCTTGTTGTGGCCTACGAGCCGGTCTGGGCGATCGGTACGGGCAAGACGGCGACCCCCGAGCAGGCGCAGCAGGTGCATGCCGTGCTGCGTGCGCAGCTGGCGGCGGCCACGACGCAGGCTGCGAAGGTGCCGGTTCTCTATGGCGGCAGCATGAATGCGGCCAATGCAGCCGAGTTGCTGGCGCAGCCGGACATTGGCGGCGGCCTGATCGGCGGTGCATCGCTCAAACCCCAAGATTTCTTGAAAATTATCGAGTCTGCCCAATAAAGGCGCGGGCTAGTTGCTATCTTATTTGTAGAAGGATCAACAATGGTTACGATTATTCTTGCAGTCCAGATGCTGGCGGCATTGGGCATGATTGGCCTGATTCTGGTGCAGCATGGCAAGGGCGCCGATGCAGGCGCCGCCTTTGGCAGTGGCAGCTCCGGCAGCCTGTTCGGTGCCAGCGGCAGTGCCAACTTCCTGTCGCGCACCACGGCCGTGCTGGCCTCGGTGTTCTTTGTGGCAACCCTGGCGCTGGCCTATTTCGGCAATGCCCGCCCCACGACGGCGGGTAGCGTGCTGGAGTCGCCGGCAGCAGCGATTCCCCAGTCTTCGGCGCCGGTGGACAGCACCATTCCTCCTGCCGCAGCTCCGGCTGCAACGACTCCGGCGCCTGCTCCGGCAGCTGGTGACGTGCCTCCTGCTGCTGGCGCTGCCGCGCCTGAGCCGGCTGCGAAATAACGCAACTATTTTTCCAACTGCTCAGATACTAGGGTTTTTACAGAGTAGAATCTGAGTCTGTCGGGAAGCATGCGGTTGCAAATATCCATGTTTCCCGGCTCATAAACAAATAGCATATTGCCGTCGTGGTGAAATTGGTAGACACGCTATCTTGAGGGGGTAGTGGCGAAAGCTGTGCGAGTTCGAGTCTCGCCGACGGCACCAGCACAAACAGGGCTGCCTGGGTTACATTGTGTGGTTACTCAGGCTGACCTTCTGCGGTGAGTGACCTCAAGATGAACCTCAATCAATACCTCCCAGTCCTTCTGTTCATTTTGGTGGGCGCCGCAGTTGGCCTGGCCCCACTGGTGCTGGGGTATATCCTCGGGCCCAACCGTCCGGATGCGGCCAAAAATTCCCCCTACGAATGTGGTTTCGAGGCATTTGAAGATGCGCGCATGAAATTCGATGTGCGCTACTACCTCGTTGCCATCCTGTTCATCCTGTTCGACCTGGAAATCGCTTTCCTCTTTCCGTGGGCAGTGTCGCTCCAGGAAGTGGGCATGACGGGGTTTGTCGCCGTGCTGATTTTCCTGGCCGTCCTGGTCGTGGGCTTTGCCTACGAGTGGAAAAAGGGCGCGTTGAACTGGGAATAACCAGACATCACAAAGGTGCACGATGATTGAAGGTGTGATGGAAAAAGGCTTTGTCACCACGAGCTATGACGCTGTGGTGAACTGGGCCAAGACCGGGTCGCTCTGGCCCATGACGTTTGGCTTGGCGTGCTGCGCCGTCGAAATGATGCATGCTGCGGCAGCTCGCTACGACATCGGCCGCTTCGGAGCCGAGGTGTTCCGCGCCAGCCCCCGCCAGTCCGATCTGATGATTGTGGCCGGCACGCTGTGCAACAAGATGGCCCCGGCCTTGCGCAAGGTCTATGACCAGATGGCCGAGCCGCGCTGGGTGCTGTCCATGGGCTCGTGCGCGAATGGCGGTGGCTACTACCACTACAGCTATTCCGTGGTGCGCGGTTGCGACCGCATCGTGCCGGTCGACGTGTATGTGCCCGGCTGCCCCCCGACTGCGGAGGCGCTGATCTACGGCATCATCCAGCTGCAGCAGAAGATCCGCCGCACCCATACCATCGCGCGCGCCTAGGAGTCCGCATGAGTGTTGAACTGATACAGCCTTCCGTGCTGCGAGATAAAGTCGCGCGTGTCCTGGGCGAGCGTGTCCACAAGGTCACGCTGGCGTTGGACGAAGTGACGGTCGAGGTCGGTGCCGAGAACTATCTGGGTGTGATGCAGACGTTGCGCGATGACGCCGAGTGCCGTTTCGAGCAACTGATCGACCTGTGCTCCGTGGATTACTCGGCTTACAAGGAAGTCGGCACCGAAGGGCTTCGCTTTGCCGTGGTGTCGCACCTGCTGTCGGTGAGCCTGAACCAGCGCGTGCGCGTCAAGGTGTTCTGCCAGGATGACGATTTTCCGGTGATCGCTTCGGTGACGGAGCTCTGGAGCGCGGCCGACTGGTTTGAGCGCGAGGCGTTCGACCTGTATGGCGTGGTGTTCGACGGGCACCAGGATCTGCGCCGCATCCTCACGGACTATGGCTTCATTGGCCACCCGTTCCGCAAGGATTTCCCGCTGTCCGGCCATGTGGAGATGCGCTATGACGCCGAGCAGCGCCGTGTGATTTACGAGCCGGTATCGATCGAGCCGC
>JBLZYV010000151.1:0-4958 GCA_050282565.1 Comamonas sp. | reverse complement strand
GCTCGATCAGTGCATCGGTCGGGGCAAAGGCACGCAGGATCGGGCGGATCTGCGCGGGGTGGATGCTCCACATCCGCGTGTAGCCGAACTCGTCGGCTGCCTGGCCAGCGGCGCGCTGCAGCGCCTCGGCGTCCTTGAACTCGGTAACCACGCAATGCGATGGCACCTTGCCATGGGCATGGCAGGCGCTGGCGATCTCGAGCTTGGCCCGAACCACCAGCGGGTGGCTGAACTGGCCGGCCACGCCCATGGCGCTGGCCGGAATCGCGCCGCCATGGGCCGAGACAAAGTCCATCAGCCCGAAGCTGATGCTCTGCACCCGCGGGTGCGCCGCGATCTCGTGCGCATGGTGCACAGCCAACGGCGACTCTATCAAAACATGTAGCGGCACACGCACGCTGCAAGCGCGGTCCAGCAGTTTTTCGGCCTGAATCACGTCGTCGACGGATTCGACCTTGGGCACCATGATGTGACACAGGTGCTCGCCCGCCTCGCCGGCGATGGCGGCGATGTCGTCGGCAAAGGCCGGGTGGTCGACCGCGTGCACGCGCGCGGCGACGCGGTTCGCCGGATCGCTGGCCTGGAGCAGCGCCACCACGAGGCGCGCATGCTCGCGTTCCTCGCCGACGGCAGCACCGTCCTCGCAGTCCAGCGTCACGTCGAAGACGCAGCGGCCGAACTCCTGCGTCATCTGCTGCTGCAGCTGCAGGCTTTTGCGCATGCGCTCTTCGACACCACTGTAGTGGTCGCAGACCGGCAGCACGGCATGGCCGGCCTGGGCACCCAGAAGGACCTGGGCGGGATGGAGGGACGAAGCGGTCATAGCGGTCGTTGTGCAACCATGAACATGCGGGGAAAGGCCAGCAGCCGGCGTCCGTCGGCACGCGCGGGATACGCGGCATCGACGCGCCGCGTGTATTCGGCGACGAAGCTGTCCGCCAGCTCGGTGCCAAGGGGCTGCAGGAAAGGCCGCAGGCCCGTGCCGCGCACCCAGTCGACGATCGCCTTGGCGTCCGCCATCGGGTGCTGGTAGATGGTGTGCCACACGTCCACGCGGGCGTGCGGCGACAGTAGATCGTAGTACGGCCCGATCTTCAGCAGATCGGTACGCATCTTGTTCGGGTCACCGATCGCGGAGACCCAGGGGGCCTCGCCAGCCACCTCGCGCATCAGGCGGTGGGTGGGTTCATCGCGGTTGTCGGGCATCTGCACCGCCAGCACGCCGCCGGGCGCCAGCATGGCCAGCAGGCGCGGCAGCAGCACCTCATGGTCGGGTACCCACTGCAACGCGGCGTTGGCATAGATCAGGTCGGGTTGGCAGCCGTGCCATAGCGGGGCCTGCCATTGGGCGATGTCGCCCCATTCAAAACGGGCCGCCGGCAGGCGCTCGCGCGCATCGGCCAGCATGGACTCGGAGTTGTCCACGCCCAGCACGTGCGCCTTGGGAAAGCGTGCCGCCAGCAGCTCGGTGGAATTGCCCGGGCCGCAGCCCAGATCGACGACATAGGCCGCGTCGGCCAGCGGCACCCGCGCCAGCAACTCGGCGGCTGGACGGGTGCGCTCGTCCTCAAACTGGCGATAGAGTCCGGGATTCCACTGCAGCATAGGCAGATATCAGAGCAGGTGCTTGACGCCGTCCTGCTCGCCTTGCAGCTCGGCCAGGGTCTTGTCGATGCATTCCTGCGAGAAGGCATCGATGGACAGACCTTCGACAATCTTGTACTCGCCGTTCTCGGTGGTCACCGGGAAGCCGAACACGATGTCCTTGGGAATGCCGTATTCGCCATTCGAAGGCACGCCCATCGTGACCCACTCGCCGCCGGAGCCCATGGCCCAGTCGCGCATGTGGTCGATGGCGGCGTTGGCAGCCGAAGCAGCCGACGACAGGCCACGGGCCGCGATGATGGCGGCGCCGCGCTTGCCCACGGTGGGCAGGAACACGTCCTTGTTCCAGGCCTGGTCGTTGATGGCGTCCTTCACGGACTTGCCGTCCACGGTGGCGAAGCGGTAGTCGGCGTACATCGTGGGCGAGTGGTTGCCCCAGACGGTCAGGTGCTTCAGATCACCGACCTTGAAGCCGGCCTTGGCAGCCAGTTGCGAAGCGGCGCGGTTGTGGTCCAGGCGCAGCATGGCGGTGAAGTTCTTGCGCGGCAGGTCGGGAGCCGACTTCATCGCGATGTAGGCGTTGGTGTTGGCGGGGTTGCCCACGACCAGCACCTTCACGTTGCGCGAGGCCACGGCGTTCAGCGCCTTGCCCTGGGCCGTGAAGATCTGTGCGTTGGCGGCCAGCAGGTCGGCGCGCTCCATGCCGGGGCCGCGGGGACGGGCACCCACCAGCAGGGCATAGTCGGTATCCTTGAAGGCGGTCATCGGGTCGCTGTGGGCTTCGATGCCGGCCAGCAGCGGGAAGGCGCAGTCTTCCAGCTCCATGATCACGCCCTTGAGCGCGTTCTGGGCCTTTTCGTCGGGAATCTCGAGCAATTGCAGAATGACGGGCTGGTCCTTGCCCAGCATTTCGCCGGAGGCGATGCGGAACAACAGGGCGTAACCGATTTGGCCAGCGGCGCCGGTGACGGCAACACGGACGGGCTTTTTGCTCATGGGGAAAACTCCAGAAAAGGAAAGAAAAGAGGGATCCACCCAAGCCGCTGCCCGCTGCCGCACTACCGGGAAAACTCCACTTGCAGGGCCTGAGCACCAGCTTGTCAAACCGGGCGCAAGTGTACTCCTGATTTCTTCGCTCGGTCAATTTGTCTTATGTCTTATATAAGATATGATTGCGGTCTGAGATGGCAGTCACACTTTCCAACACTCAAGAGCCCGGCCTGCCGCTTGCAGGCGACGGAACGAGTGCGCCCACGCCCGCTTTCAGCCCGCTGTACCAGCAGATCAAGGGACTGATCCTGCAGAGCCTGCAGGGCGGCATCTGGAAGCCCGGTGAGATGATCCCCAGCGAGATGGAACTGGCCTCGCGCTACCGCGTCAGCCAGGGCACGGTGCGCAAGGCCATCGACGAGCTGGCCGCCGAAAACCTGCTGATGCGCCGCCAGGGCAAGGGCACCTTCGTGGCCACGCATGCCGAGCGCCACGTGCAGTACCGCTTCCTGCGCCTGCTGCCCGACAAGGGCGACGTCAACGAGGAAGGCCCCGCGCAGCGCCATATCATCCAGTGCCGCTCCGTCAAGGGCAGCAGCGAGATCTGCAAGCTGCTGGCCGTGCCCACTGGCGAATCGCTGCTCCATGTGCGCCGTGTGCTGGCCTTTTCGGGCACACCCACCATTCTCGAAGACATCTGGCTGCCAGGCGCGAACTTCAAGTCGCTCACTGCCGACCAGATGCGCGACTATGCCGGCCCGACCTACGCCATGTTCGAACTGGAATACGGCGTGCGCATGGTGCGGGCCGAAGAGAAACTGCGCGCCGTGATGCCTGACGCCACGCAGAGCGAACTGCTCCAAGTCACCGACCGGACACCGCTGCTCAGCGTCGAGCGCATTGCTTACACCTATAACGATCTTCCCATGGAGTTACGAAGAGGCCTCTACCGCACCGATACCCATTACTACAGCAATACGCTCAGCTAGCGCGTCCACGATCATGCAATTCTCATGCGATATAGTGTGAAACCCTTAGACGCTCTCGCTGCATTGCAATAAAATTTTCCCGGTTTTTGCCACCGAGTTACCAAGCAGTTACATCCACGAAAGAAGCACCCCATGACCGAAATCACCAAGAAGCGGCCGGAGTTCCGGAACATCAATGCGCTCTCGGACCTTCCGGGCTACCGCATGCCCCTGGCAGCCATCCTGTCGATCCTGCACCGTGCCAGCGGCGCCCTGATGTTCCTCCTGCTGCCCTTCGTGATCTGGCTGTTCGACACCTCGCTGAGCTCGGAGTTCTCGTACGCGCGCTTCACGGCTGCCTTCAACACCGGCGCCGGCATCTTCCCCGGCTGGTTCATCAAGCTGGTGACCCTGGCCCTGATCTGGTCCTACCTGCACCACTTCTGCGCCGGCCTGCGCCACATCTGGATGGACGTGTCGCATCATGCCGTGACCAAGGAGTTCGGCAAATCCTCCGCCATCGCCTGCTTCGCGATCAGCCTGGTGCTGACCGCGGCCCTGGCCGCCAAGCTGTTTGGCGTGTACTGATCCCACAGAACCACGAGAAAAAGGAAACCCCATGTCCGTCAATTACGGCTCCAAGCGCACCGTGGTCGGTGCCCACTACGGCCTGCGCGACTGGCTGGCGCAGCGCGTCACCGGCCTGCTGATGGCCCTGTTCACGATCGTGCTGCTGGTGCAGGTGCTGCTGATCAAGGGCCCCATCGGCTACGAGCAATGGGCCGGTATCTTCGCCCAGCAGTGGATGAAGTTCATCACCTTCGGTGTGCTGGTGGCACTGGCCTACCACGCCTGGGTCGGCATGCGCGAAATCTTCATGGACTACATCAAGCCCGTGGGCCTGCGCCTGGTGCTGCAGGTCGGCGTGCTGGTGTGGTTGGTGGGCTGCCTGGGCTGGGGCCTGCAGGTTCTGTGGCGTCTGTGATACCCGCGATTGAAAGAAAACAATGAGCTATACAAAAGAGAACATCAGCAAGCGCAAGTTCGACGTGGTCATCGTCGGCGCCGGTGGCTCCGGCATGCGCGCGGCCCTGGAGCTGTCTCGCGCGGGCCTGAACGTGGCCTGCCTGTCCAAGGTCTTCCCCACCCGCTCGCACACCGTGGCGGCGCAGGGCGGCGTGTCGGCGTCGCTGGGCAACATGTCCGAGGACAACTGGGAATGGCACTTCTACGACACCATCAAGGGCTCGGACTGGCTGGGCGACCAGGACGCCATCGAGTTCATGTGCCGCGAGGCACCGAAGGTGGTGTACGAGCTGGAGCACTTCGGCATGCCGTTCGATCGCAACCCCGATGGCACCATCTACCAGCGCCCCTTCGGCGGCCACACCGCCA
>JBLZYV010000150.1:0-5162 GCA_050282565.1 Comamonas sp. | reverse complement strand
TTGACCTTGAAGTTGCGCCCGATGGCCATGGGCTCGATCTCGGGGTGGTTGATGTTGGCCGGGATGATGGCGCGGCCCCGCGCCACTTCGTCGCGCACGAACTCGGGCGTGATGATCTTGGGGATCGCGGCGCCCAGGCTGTTGCCGGCCAGGCGGGCTTCGCGGGCCGCGTCCTGTTGGTACTCGGCCATCCATTCGCGGCGGCCGTTCTCGCGCAGGGCCACGTACTCCATCTCGGGCGTGATGATGCCGCGCTTGGCGTAGTGCATCTGGGTCACGTTGCCGCCGGATTTGGCACGGCGCGGCTGGCGCTGCAGCGCAGCCGCCTCGGCGCGCAGCTGGGCCACGCGCGTATCTTCCTCGCCGCGCTTGCCGCCATCATCCAGCGCCACGCGCAGGCGGCCGGAGTAGTACTCACTGTCGCCACGCGCCTCGATCCAGCTGCCGCGCACGCTGGGCAGGCCGCTGCGCACGTCGATGGCCACCGAGGGATCGGTGTAGGGGCCCGAGGTGTCGTACACACTGACCTGCTCGCCATTGGTGAGCGCGATGTCGCGCACGGGCACGCGCAGCTCGGGGTGCAGGCTGCCGGCGAGGTAGCTCTTTTGCGATGCCGGGAAAGGCTGACGCGACTGGGTCAGCAGATCGGCAAAGCGTGCAGCGTCGGGCGCGTTACCGGCGGCCGGGATGAAGATGGATTCGGGGGCGTTCATGAATGGCTCCTTGGAAGGTCAACACACAACAGGTGGTTGCTCCGAGAAGCCTGGCTGGGCCTGGTGCGGGTCAGGTGCCTGGAGACCAGGGCCTGTCCACTGTGCCATCACGATTGGGTACGCGCACCACGGTGCGCGAGCCGGCCCGTGGTGGCAGGAAACTGCTGGCCGGTGGTGCTTGCCTGCCCTCTTGCTTGGGGCCTCTTCTACCACCGCAGGGTTTCCTGCATCAAGTTCCGCTCTTCTTCCGCCGGTATGATCCGGATCAAGTTCGTCGGGTTCGTGGGGCCGCTGCGATTTCCATCGCAGGGCCACTCACATCTCAGCGCATATGCACACCCCGGAGCGCTGGCAAGTATAGGGCAGTTCCGGGGCCTGCGGCCTATTTGCCCACCAAATCGTTCAGCTTGGCGGCTTCGAACTGTTCCTCGCGCGCGGCGTCGCAGGGCACGCAGTCGCCCACCTTGCCCTGCATGGACAGCTTCTCGATGGCCTGCCACAGCAGCGTGATCTGGTGCTCCTGCCCGGCGGCGTTGTCGATCAGCCCGCGCATGGCCTTGGACAGCGGATCATCCTCCTGCGTGACGCCGTAGGCGGTGAACTTCTTCTCGCCGTGGCTTTCGGTCACGTCGGCGCTGTGCCCGTCCTTGGACGGGATGATGCGCGCCGGGATGCCCACGGCCGTGGCCCCCGCGGGCACGGGCTTGATGACCACGGCATTGCTGCCGATCTTGGCGCCGTCGCCCACCTCGAAGCCGCCCAGCACCTTGGCGCCGGCCGCCACGACCACGTCGCGCCCGAGCGTCGGGTGGCGCTTGGCGCCCTTGTACAGCGAGGTGCCGCCCAGCGTCACGCCGTGGTAGATGGTGCAGCCGTCGCCGATCTCGGCGGTCTCGCCGATGACGACACCCATGCCGTGGTCGATGAACACGTTGCGGCCGATCTTGGCGCCGGGGTGGATCTCGATGCCCGTGAGCCAGCGCCCCAGGTGCGAGACGAAGCGCCCCAGCCACTTGAAGCCATGGTTCCAGCACCAATGGGCCGGCCGGTGCAGCCAGATGGCGTGCAGGCCCGGATAACAGGTGATGACCTCCCAGCGGCTGCGGGCCGCGGGGTCGCGGTCCAGGATGCACTGAATATCCGAGTTCAGGCGGTCAAGCATGGGGCGCGGTTTCCGTTATCGTTGTGTTGTGTGGCCGCACAGTCTAGCGGTTTGCCGCCGCTGCCGTCTGCAGCATGGCCTTGGCAACACCGCGCAGTATGTGGATTTCCTCCTGCGTGAGCTGGGCGCGGTTGAACATCTGGTTGAGCCGCGGCATCAGCTTCTTGGGCGCGGCCGGATCGAGGAAGCCCACGGCCGCCAGCGCCTGCTCCCAGTGGCCCAGCATGCCGGCCACCTGGGCCGCATCGGCGCGCTCGCGCTGGCGCACGGCGTCCTCCACCTCGTAGCCGCCCAGCGCCTGGCGCCAGTCATAGGCCACTACCTGCACGGCCGAGGCCAGGTTCAGCGAGCCGAACTGCGGATTGGTAGGAATCGACAGTGCCACATCGCAGCGGTAGACGTCCTCATTGGCCATGCCGTAGCGCTCGCAGCCGAAGAGGAAGGCGATGCCGGATTCCTGCGGCACGGTCTGCTCGGCCAGATTTTGAGCATTTTTGGCATCTAAGGCAGATACAGTATGCGCCGACAGCTCACCTTTCAATAGCAGATCGAAATGCTCGCGCGGCGAGCGGGCCGGCGGGCCGAAGTCGCGCGGCGTCATCGCGGTGGCGCACAGATGGGTCATGCCGTCCAGCGCCTCTTCCACCGTGGCCACGATGCGGGCGTTGTCCAGCACGTCGAGCGCACCGCTGGCCCGCTGGATGGTCTCGGCCTTGCGCAGCACGTTGGCCCAGCGCGGGCGCACCAGCATGAGGTCGTCGAACCCCATGGTTTTGATGGCGCGGGCGGCCGCCCCCACATTGCCGGCGTGGCTGGTTTCGATCAGGACAAAACGGGTCTTCATAAACAGAGGGCAAGCAAAAGAATGCCGAGCTAGGTACAATCACCCCCCTATTGTCGCCGCCCGCATCGCCGGGCACGGCCAAACCGATCTTCACCCAGCGCGGCGGCTGCGTCGCGCCTTACAACCTATGTCGTCCTCCTCCCTGCACCCCATGCTCAACATGGCCATCAAGGCCGCACGCGCCGCCGGCGCCATCATCAACCGCGCCGCGCTCGACATCGAAGCCGTGCGCGTGTCGCAGAAGCAGGTGAACGACTTCGTGACCGAGGTGGATCGCGCTTCGGAGCAGGCCATCATCGACACCCTGCTCACCGCCTATCCCGACCACGGCATCCTGGGTGAGGAAACCGGCACCGAATACGGCAACCGCGATTCCGACTACGTGTGGATCATCGATCCGCTGGACGGCACCACCAACTTCATCCACGGCTTTCCCGTCTACTGCGTGAGCATCGCGCTGTCGGTGCGCGGCCGCATCGAGCAGGCCGTGGTCTACGACCCCACGCGCAACGACCTGTTCACCGCCACGCGCGGCCGCGGCGCCTTCCTCAACGAGCGCCGCATCCGCGTCTCCAAGCGCACCATGCTGCGCGATAGCCTGATCTCCACTGGCTTCCCCTACCGCCCGGGCGACAACCTGCAGCACTACCTGGCCATGCTGGGCGACGTGATGCAGCGCGCCAGCGGCCTGCGCCGCCCCGGCGCCGCCGCGCTGGACATGGCCTATGTGGCCGCAGGTTTTGCCGACGGCTTCTTCGAGACCGGCCTGAGCCCCTGGGACGTGGCCGCGGGCTCGCTGCTGGTGACCGAGGCCGGCGGCCTGGTGGGCAACTTCACCGGCGAGTCCGACTTCCTGGAACAGCGCGAGTGCCTGGCCGGCAACCCGCGCATCTACGGCCAGCTGGTGGGCATCCTGGGCAAGTACAGCAAGTTCGCGAGCGCCGGCGACAAGGCCGCGGTGCGCTCGGCGCAGGCGGCCGAGCCGCAGGACGAAACCCCGGCCGAAGGCGAAGACGCCGAATAAGCCCAAGCCCCGTTTGGCCCCATGCCCTTGCACAGCGGGGCTGGGCTGCAGGCATAAAAAAAGCGCACCTTGCGGTGCGCTTTTTGCATGGGAGGCTGCGCGCTCAGTGCGTGTGCAGACCGCCGTTGACGGAGAACTCGGCACCCGTCGCGTAACCGCCGTCTTCCGAGGCCAGCCAAGCAATGATGGAAGCGATCTCCTTGGGCTCGCCCAGGCGCTTGGTGGGGATGGTGCCCACGATCTTTTCCAGCACGTCAGGGCGGATGGCCTTGACCATGTCGGTGCCGATGTAGCCCGGGCTCACGGTGTTCACCGTCACGCCCTTGCCTGCCAACTCCTGCGCCAGCGCCATCGAGAAGCCGTGCATGCCGGCCTTCGCGGCGGAGTAGTTGGTCTGGCCGGCCTGGCCCTTGGCGCCGTTCACCGAGCTGATGTTGACGATGCGACCCCAGCCCTTTTCGACCATGTCTGCCACGACCTGCTTGGTCACGTTGAACATGGAGTTCAGGTTGGTCTCGATCACCGCCTGCCAGTCTTCGGGCGACATCTTCACGAACATGCGGTCACGGGTAATGCCGGCGTTGTTCACCAGCACATCGATCTTGCCGTGCTCAGCCTTGGCCTTCTCGAAAGCCTCGACCGTGGAAGCCCAATCGCCCACGTTGCCCACCGATGCGTAGAACGTGTAGCCCAGCGCCTTCTGCTCGTCCAACCATTTCTGGAAGTCGCGAGTCGGACCGCAACCTGCAATCACCTTCAAACCGTCTTGGTGCAAACGCTGGCAGATGGCCGTTCCGATGCCTCCCATGCCACCAGTTACATAGGCCACTTTCTGAGTCATGCAATATCTCCTTTTTGCTTGCGAAATACTCGATAACCACTGTACCCAAGAAATGAGGGGTCGCACTTCTGGTTAATACTCAACGCTATCAAATTTATGGCATCAAGCTTATTCCTGATGCGGGCTACAGCGGCATAAAAAAGAAAAGCGCACTGCTTGCTGGTGCGCTTTTTTGGGAAAACGATGCTCGACTAAGACCCAGGGATTTACATCAGCAAGCCATCGTTTTCCCTGCGTTTTAAACGCGCTCCACGGCCAGTGCCACGCCCATGCCGCCGCCGATGCACAAACCGGCCACGCCGCGCTTGGCACCGGTGCGTTGCATCTCGTGCAGCAGGGTCACCAAAATGCGGCAGCCGGACGCACCGATGGGGTGGCCGATGGCGATGGCGCCGCCATTGACGTTGACCTTGGACGTGTCCAGGCCCAGCTCCTGGTTCACGGCACAGGCCTGCGCGGCGAAGGCTTCATTCAGCTCGAACAGGTCGACTTCTTCCTGCTTCCAGCCGGTCTTGGCCAGCACCTTGCGCACGGCGTGCATCGGGCCCATGCCCATGATCTTGGGGTCGAGGCCCACG
>JBLZYV010000149.1:0-5203 GCA_050282565.1 Comamonas sp. | reverse complement strand
GTGTCCATCCTGTTCTCGGGCCTGCTGGCGCTGACCTTCACGCCGGCGCTGTGCGCCACGCTGCTCAAGCCCATTGCGGCCGGCGAGCACCACGAGAAGCGGGGCTTCTTCGGCTGGTTCAACCGCCGCTTCGCGGGGCTGACCGAGCGCTTCTCGGGCCTGAACCAGCGGCTGCTGCAGCGCACCGGGCGCTACATGCTGATCTACGCGGCCATCGTGGGCGGGCTGGGCTTTGCCTATACGCGCATGCCTGAGTCCTTCGTGCCCTACGAGGACATGGGCTACTACATCGTCAGCGTGCAGCTGCCGCCCGGCGCGACCGAGGCCCGCACCGAAGCCATGGTGCGCGACATGGAGAGCTACGTGCAGAACCGGCCCGCCACGGCGCAGGCCGAATTCCTGATGGGCTACAGCTTCTCGGGCATGGGGCAGAACGCGGCGCTGGCCTTCGTCACGCTCAAGGACTGGTCGGTGCGCGGCGCCGGGCAGGCCTCGTGGGACGAGGTGCAGGCCTTCAACCAGCGCTTTGCCAGCCTGGCCGACGGCACGGCCATGGCGGTGGACCCGCCGCCCATCGACGGCCTGGGCAACTCCGGCGGCTTTGCGCTGCGCCTGCAGGACCGCGCCAACCTCGGCCGCGAGGCCCTGGTCGCCGCGCGCGACGAGCTGCTGAAGCAGGCCAATGCCTCGCCGGTGATCGCCTACGCGATGATGGAGAACCTCGAGGACGCGCCGCAGCTGCGCCTGGACATCGACCGGCGCAAGGCCCAGGCCCAGGGCGTGGGCTTCGCGGCCATCAGCGCGGCGCTGTCCACGGCCTACGGCTCGGCTGTGGTCAACGAGTTTCCGAACGCGGGCCGCCTGCAGCGCGTGGTGGTGCAGGCCGACACGGCGGCGCGCATGCGGCCCGAGGACATCCTGCGCCTGTATGTGCCCAACGAGCGGGGCGAGCAGGTGCCGCTGGCGTCCTTCGCCTCGGTGGACTGGGAGATGGGGCCGGTGCAGATCTCGCGCTACAACGGCTACCCGGCCTTCCGCATCGCGGGCGACGCCAAGCCCGGCCACACCACCGGCGAGGCCATGGCCGAGCTGGAGCGCATCATGGGCGAGATGCCCAGCGGCATCGGCTACGAGTGGACCGGGCTGTCGCTGCAGGAGCGGGCCGCGGGCGCGCAGGCGCCCAAGCTGTTCGCGCTGGCCATCGTCGTGGTCTTCCTGCTGCTGGTGGCGCTGTACGAGAGCTGGGCCATTCCCGCGGCCGTGATGCTGATCGTGCCGATCGGTGCGCTGGGCTCGGTGCTGGCCACCTCGGCCGCGGGCCTGGCCAACGACGTGTACTTCAAGGTCGGCCTGATCACCATCATCGGCCTGGCGGCGAAGAACGCCATCCTGATCGTGGAGTTCGCCAAGGACCTGCACGCGCAGGGCCATTCGCTGCGGGACGCGGCGCTGCAGGCGGCCCGGCTGCGCTTCCGGCCCATCGTGATGACCTCGCTGGCCTTCATCCTCGGCGTGGTGCCGATGGCGCTGGCCAGCGGCGCGGGCGCCTCCAGCCAGATTGCCATTGGCGTCGGCGTGATCGGCGGCATGCTGTCGGCCACGCTGCTGGGCGTGGTCTTCGTTCCCATCTTTTTTGTCTGGGTGCTGTCGCTGTGGCGCGGCCGCAAGGCAAACCAGGCAGGCGGGGCGGATGCCCCGGCTGTCCCCCAAGGAGAATCCGCGTGACGCAAGGCCTTGTTTCCCCCCTTTGCTGGCGCGTGGCCGCGCTGGCCGCCGCCCTGGCGCTGGCCGGCTGCGCCTCGCTGGCCGCCGCCCTGGCGCTGGCCGGCTGCGCCTCGCTGGCGCCGGTCTACGAGCGCCCGCAGGCGCCGGTTCCCGCCGAATGGTCCGCCCAGGCCGGCGTGGCGCCGGGCGCATCCGCCGCCGCCACGCTGCAGTGGCAGGCCTTCGTGACGGACGAGGTGGTGCGCGGGCGCATCACCCAGGCGCTGGCGCACAACCGCGACCTGCGCCAGGCCCTGCTCGATGTCGAGGCCGCGCGCGCCCAGTACGGCGTGCAGAAGGCCGACCGCCTGCCGGGCGTGGACCTGCAGGCCGCGGGCAGCCGCCAGCGCCTGCCGGGCGACCTGAGCGGCACGGGCCGGCCCGTGGTGCAAAGCAGCTACCAGGCGGGCCTGGGCCTCGCGTCCTTCGAGCTGGACCTGTTCGGCCGCGTGCGCAGCCTGTCGGAGGCCGCGCTGCAGGAGTACCTGGCTACCGAGGAGGCCGCGCGCAGCGTGCGCATCAGCCTGGTGGCCGAGGTCATCCAGGCATCGCTGGCGCACGACGGCGCCCGCCAGCGGGTGGAGCTGACCCAGCGCACGCTGGCCTCGCGCGAAGCGGCGCTGCAGCTGGTGCAGCAGCGCCGCCAGCGCGGCGTGGACACGGCGCTCGACGAGCACGAGGCCGAGGGGCTGGCCGAGCAGGCCCGCGCCGAGCTGGAGCGCGCCCGGCGCGACCACCTGCAGGCCGGCAACGCGCTGGCGCTGCTGCTGGGGCAGCGCCCCGCCGAACTGGAGCGCCCGCTGGACGCCGCGCCGCTGGTGCAAGAGCTGCCGGCGGGCGCGCCCGCCGAGCTGCTGGAGCACCGGCCGGACATCCGCGCCGCCGAGCGCCAGCTGCAGGCCCGCAACGCCAACATCGGCGCGGCGCGTGCCGCCTTCTTTCCGCGCATCACGCTCACCGGCGCGTTCGGCAGCTCCAGCGCGCAGTTGTCAGAGCTGTTCGGCGGCGGCCAGCGCAACTGGTCCTTCCTGCCGCAGCTGCAGCTGCCGTTGTTTGACGGTGGCCGCAACCAGGCGATGCTGGACTTGGCCGAGGTGCGCAAGGACATGGCCGTGGCCGCCTACGAGAAAAGCATACAGGTGGCCTTCCGCGACGTGGCCGACGCGCTGGCCGCCACCGATACGCTGCGGCGCGAAGAGGCCTCGCGCCGCAAGCTGGCCGCCACCAGCGCGCAAAGCCTGCGCCTGGCCACGGCCCGCTACCGTGGCGGCGTGGACAGCCATTTGCGCTACCTCGACGCCGAGCGCAGCCACTTCGCCAACCAGATGGCCGTGATCGAGGTGGCCACCCAGCGCCAGATGGCGCTGGCCACGCTGTTCAAGGCGCTGGGCGGCGGCTGGGCCTCGCCCGAGCCTTTGTGATCACTTCATCAGCTTCTGCAGCGCAGGCCAGACGTTCGCCAGCATCGTCGGGTGGGCGCTGGCCAGCGGGTGGATGCGGTCGGCCTGGAAGTTCTTCTCGAAGTTCGGCACGTCGGCCACGCCTTTGAGCAGAAAGGGCACCAGCGCTGCGCCCTTGGCCTCGGCCACCTGGGTGAAGACGCGGGCGAAGTCCTGCGTGTACTTGGCGCCGTAGTTGGGCGGCACCTGCATGCCCACCAGCAGCACCTGGGCGCCGGCCTGGCGCGCGGCGTCGGCCATGGCGACGAGGTTGGCCTCGGTACTCGCCAGCGGCAGGCCGCGCAGCGCGTCGTTGCCGCCCAGCTCCAGCACCACGACGGCGGGCTGGTGCTGGGCCAGCAGGCCCGGCAGGCGGGCGCGGCCGCCCGAGGTGGTGTCGCCGCTGATGCTGGCATTGACGGCCTGCCAGGGGCGCTTGTCGGCCTGCAGTTTCTGCTGCAGCAGCGCCACCCAGCCGCTGCCGCGCGCGAGGCCGTATTCGGCGCTGAGCGAGTCGCCAACGACGAGGATGGTCTTGCCGGCGGCGGCCGGGGCCTGGGCAATACCCGTTGTGCAGGCCAGCGCCGCGGCAGCGGCTACCATGCCGTGCAACCAACTGCGGCGAGAGCTTTGCCGCGGGGCAAGAGGAAAAAGGTTTTTCATGGTGAATGCTTCGATGGATCAGTCCGCTTCTGGTTCCCCGGAAACCGCGGTGATCCGCGTGCAGCAGCTGCACAAGGCGGTGTCGGACTCGACCGGTACGCTGACTATTTTGCGGGATATCGATTTCAGCGTGGCGCGCGGCGAGACGGTGGCCATCGTTGGCGCCTCGGGCTCGGGCAAGAGCACGCTGCTGTCGCTGCTGGCCGGGCTGGACACGCCCACCGGCGGCACGGTGTGGGTGCAGGGCCAGGACCTGTTCGCGCTGCACGAGGACGACCGCGCCGCGCTGCGCGCGCGCACCATGGGCTTCGTGTTCCAGAACTTCCAGCTCATAGGCACGCTGACGGCGCTGGAGAACGTGATGCTGCCGCTGGAGCTGGCCGGCCAGCGCGATGCGCGCGCCGCCGCGGCGCGCATGCTCGAGCGCGTGGGCCTGGGCCAGCGGCTGTCGCACTATCCCAAGCTGCTGTCGGGCGGCGAGCAGCAGCGCGTGGCGCTGGCTCGCGCCTTCGTCGTGCAGCCGGCGGTGCTGCTGGCCGACGAGCCCACGGGCAGCCTGGATTTCGCCACCGGCGAGGCGGTGATGAACCTCATCATGGAGCTGAACCGCGAGGCCGGCACCACGCTGCTGATGGTGACGCACGACCGCGCCATCGCCGCGCGCTGCACGCAGCGCATCACCATCGAGGCCGGGCGCATGGTCTGAGCTGATTGCAAAAACCATAGCTGCTGGCGCGCAATAGCAAAGGACTTCAGATAGAAAACTATCTGAAGTCCTTTTACGTTCAGCGCGAGCAGCTCACAAAATATGCAGGCCTGCCAAAAAAAAATCGCCCGCGGGCCTAGGCCCGACAGGCGATTCCAAGCGGAGAAACTCGCGTTGTTATCCGGTATCAGCTCCCTGCGAGGGGAGGCTTAGGCCTTCTGGCCGACTTCGAAGTTGGCCATGAATTCCAGGGCACGCACCATGCCGGAATGGTCCCAGGCCGCGCCGCCGTGGGCCACGCAGGTGCTGAACAGCTGCTGCGCGTTGGCGGTGTTGGGCAGGGCCACGCCCAGGTCCTTGGCGGCGGACAGCGCCAGGTTCAGGTCCTTCTGGTGCAGTGCGATGCGGAAGCCCGGATCGAAGGTGCGCTTGATCATGCGCTCGGCGTGCACTTCGAGGATCTTGCTCGATGCGAAGCCGCCCAGCAGGGCCTGGCGCACGCGCTCGGGGTCGGCACCAGCGCGCGATGCGAACAGCAGCGCCTCGGCAGCGGCTTCGATGTTCAGCGCCACGATGATCTGGTTGGCCACCTTGGCGGTCTGGCCGTCGCCGTTGCCGCCCACCAGGGTGA
>JBLZYV010000148.1:0-5423 GCA_050282565.1 Comamonas sp. | reverse complement strand
AGACAGGCATGTTCGAACCCCATCTGTTCGCAGGGCAGCGCATTCTCATCACCGGTGGCGGCACCGGCCTGGGGCTGGCCATGGCCCGCAAGCTGGCCTCGCTGGGCGCGGAAATCCACCTGTGCGGCCGCAGGCTCGACGTGGTCGAAGCGGCCGCGGCGCAGCTGCAGGCGGATTTCGGCGCGGCCGCATTCGCGCATGCGCTGGACATCCGCTCGCCCGAGGCCGTCCAGCAGACCATTGACGATCTCTGGCAGCGCCACGGCCCGCTGACGGCCCTGGTCAACAATGCCGCGGGCAATTTCGTGAGCCGTACCGAAGACCTCAGCGTCAACGGCTTCCATGCGATCTCCGACATCGTGTTCCGCGGCACCTTCTACGTCACGCAGGCGGTTGGCCGCCAATGGATCGCCCAACAGCTGCCGGGCGCGGTGCTGTCCATCGTGGTGACCTGGGTGGACACGGGGGCGCCGTTCGTCGTGCCCTCGGCCATGTCCAAGGCCGGGCTGGACGCGATGACCAAGTCCCTGGCCGTGGAGTGGGGCCCCAAGGGCATCCGCTGCAATGCGATTGCGCCGGGCGTGATCCCCACCCAGGGCGCGAGCAGCCGGCTGCGGCCCGGCATCAAGGGCAACGAGGATTCGGCCGCGCGGCGCCAGGCCGACAACCCCATGCGCCGCCTGGGCACGGGCGAGGACCTGGGCAACCTGGCGGCCTACATGCTGGCGCCGGGCAACACCTGGCTCAATGGCCAGACCATCACGCTCGATGGCGGCGATGCGCTGGCCAATGGCGCCTATTTCACCGAGTACCAGCACTGGGGCGACGAGGACTGGGCCCAGGCCAGGCAGCGGGCCATCAGCGCCAACCAGGCCGCGAGGGCCGCATGATGCAGGCGCTGCAACCCCTGTCCACCCTGGTGTTCCAGGGCACCGAGACCGATGCCCGGCAGCAGCACAGCCGCGGCAGCCGCCTGGCCCAGGGCCTGCGGGCCATGGGCCTGCAGGCCGGCGATGTGGTGGCCGTGCACCTGCGCAATGGCCTCGAGTACGCCGACGTGGTGCATGCCTGCCGCATAGGTGGCATGAGCTACTGCCCCTTGAACTGGCACTTCACCGCGCCGGAGATCAATTTCATCCTGGGCGACAGCGGCGCCAAGGCGCTGGTCACCAGCCAGTCGCTGCTGGATGGGCTGCAGCAGCCGCTGGACGACACCATCCCCCGCCTGGTCGTGGGCGCCCATACCGATACCGGGGCGCTGGACTACGAGCGCTGGCTGGCAGGGCAGCAGCCCTACGAGGGCCCGTTCGTATCGCCGCGCGGGCACATGGCCTATACCTCGGGCACCACGGGGCGGCCCAAGGGCGTGGTGCGGCAGGCGGTGCCGGTCGAGGAACTGCCCGCGCGCCAGGCCATGAGCCGCCGGCTGGTAGAGACCGCCTACGGCCTGCGCGCAGGCGCGCGCACGCTGCTGGCCGCGCCCATCTACCACAGCGCGCCCAGCCTGTATTTCCAGAACGCACTCATGCTGTCGGAGCTGGTGGTGCTGGAGCAGCGCTTCGACCCCGAGGAGTTCCTGCGGCTGGTGCAGGAGCACCGCATCGACACGGCCTACATGGTGCCCATCATGTATGTGCGGCTGCTGCGCCTGCCCCGCGAGGTGCGCGAGCAGTACGACCTGTCGTCGCTGCGCTTCATCGCCTCCACCGGCTCGCCCTGCGCGCCCGACATCAAGAAGGCCATGATCGAGTGGCTGGGCCCCGTGATCAACGAGACCTATGCCTCCAGCGAAGCCGGCCTGGTCACCTACATCGATTCGCAACAGGCCTTGGCGCATCCCGGCAGCGCGGGCCGGCCGCTGCTCGATGCCCAGGTGCGCATCCTCGACAAGGCAGGTGCGCCGCTGCCGGCCGGCGAGGTCGGGCTGATCTATGTGCGCCAGCCGGCCTATGCCGACTTCAGCTACCAGGGCAACGACGAGGCGCGGCGCAAGATAGACCGGGACGGCCTGGTGACGCTGGGCGACATGGGCTACCTCGACGACGAGGGCTTTCTCTATGTCTGCGACCGGGACTCCGACCTGGTCATCTCGGGCGGGGTCAACATCTACCCGGCCGAGATCGAGAACGAGCTGCTCAGGCACCCCTCGGTCTCGGACTGCGCGGTGCTGGGCATTCCCGATGCGGAGTACGGCGAAAGCCTGCACGCGCTGGTCGAATCGCCCGCTGCCGGCCCGGCCCTGGCCGATGAACTCAAGGACTGGCTCAGGCAGCGGCTCGCCGCCTACAAGGTGCCCAGAAGCATGGAGTTCCGCAGCCTGCCCCGCGACGACAACGGCAAGATCGCCAAGCGCCGGCTGCGCGACCAGTTCTGGGGCGCGCAGCAACGCAAGGTCTAGCCACTCATAAATGCATCCAAGGAGACAAACCATCATGAAGAAGCACCTGATCTGCCTGGTCCTGGCCGGCATGGCATCGCTGGCAGGCACCCCGGCCCTGGCCCAGGCTGATTACCCCAGCAAGCCGCTGAAGCTCGTGGCCCCGTATGCGCCGGGCGGCTCGGCCGACCTGCTGGCACGCACGCTGGCCACCCACCTGTCCGAGCAGATCAAGCAGCCGGTGGTGGTGGAGAACAAGCCCGGCGCCAACACCATGATCGCGGCCACCGCCGTGTCGCGCGCGCCCGCCGACGGCTACACGCTGCTGCTGGCCAGCAACGCCAGCATGGTGCTGAACCCGCTGCTCTACAAGAAGCTCAGCTACGAGCCGGCCAGGGATCTGACGCTGACCAATATCCTGGCCGAGGCGCCGCTGGTGCTGGTCACCAACAGCCAGGCCGGCATCAAGAACGTGGCCGAGCTCAAGGCCCATGCCCAGGCCCACGCCGGCCGGCTGAACTACAGCTCCATCGGCCTGGGCAACCCGCTGCAGCTGACCACCGAGCTCATCAAGAGCCGCCTGGGCGTGGAGGCCACGCACATCCCCTTCAACGGCAGCGCGCCGGCGCTGACGGCGCTGATGTCCAACGACACCCAGCTCATGGTCGATGTGGTGGGCACCTCGCTGCCGCAGATCAAGGCGGGCAAGCTCGTGCCCATCGCCACGACGGCCCTGGCGCGCTCCAGCTTCCTGCCCGACACGCCGACGATTGCCGAGTCGGGATTCCCGGGCTTCAGGGCGGCCACCTGGTTCGGCGTGGCCCTGCCTTCGGGCACGCCGGCCTCCGTCAGCGCCAAGCTCAAGGCGGCCGTCGATGCGGTGCTGCAGAAGCCCGAGTTCGCCTCGGCGCTCCACGCCCAGTACCTGGCGGGCCGCAAGCCGCAGGCCCAGCCGGAGCTGGAAGCCTTCCTGAAAGAGGACAGCGCCATGTGGCGCAAGGTGATCGCCGACAACCGGATCGCGCTGGAGCAGTGAGCCGGGACGGCCTCACTCCACGAACCGGCGCAGCCGCGCCTGCAGGAACTCCGTCATGACCTTGACCGCATGCGGCGGGCGGCGGTTGGCCAGCGTGATGACGTAGAGCCGGTCGCCCAGCCCGGACACGCGCCAGTCCGGGCACACCCGCTGCACCGTGCCGGCGCGCAGCTCGTCGATCACCATGTACTGGGGCAGGGCGGCCACGCCGCAGCCCATCAGCATCGACTGCTTGAGGAAGGGGAAGTGCTCGCTGGTGACATAGGGCTCGCATTGCAGGTGCAGGGTCTGCTGCGGGCTGCTGACGGTGATGGCGTAGGTCTTGCCGTCGCCTGGCGGCGTCAGCAGCACGCCGTGGGGAATGTCGGCGGGGGTGCGGAACGCATGCGTCCGCGCGAAGTCCCGGCTGGCATACAGCGCGGTCTCGACCGTGCCCAGTTCCCGGGCCACCAGGCTGCCGTGCACCTCGCCCGTCACCCGCACCGCGATGTCGATCTCGGCGCCCATCAGGTCGCTCACCCGGTTCGAGAACAGCACGCGGATGCGGACCTGCGGATGGTGCTTGTGGAACTCGAGCAGCATCTCGGCCAGGTACAGCTCGCCAAGGCCCGTGGGGATGCTCAGCCGCACCGTGCCGGTCACCGCGTGCTGCAGCGCGTCGATGGAGCCACGGGCGGCCTCGACCTGCTCGATGATGTTGCAGCCGCGCCCATACAGCACCTCGCCGGCCTCGGTGAGCGAGATGCTCCGGGTGGAGCGGTGCAGCAGCCGGGTGCCCAGCGAGGCCTCCAGCGCCTTCAGCTCCTTGCTGACCTTGGAGCGGGTGACGTCCCTGCGCCGCGCGGCCTCGCTGAGGCTGCGGGCGTCCACCACTTCGACAAAGTTTCGGATGAGATTGATATCCATGTACTGCGCGCCGCGCCGGCACCCTGGAGCCTGAACACGCCGCTATTCTCGCCCCGGCGTTCAGCGCCGGCCAGGCGGCGGCAGCTCCCGCAGGCATTGCACGATGCGCCGCGCGGCCTCGTCGATGCGCGGGCCGGGCCGCACCAGGGTGTCGAACTCGGCGTTGGGAATGCGGCAGTGGCGCTGCTCGCGCAGCGCGGCGAGGCGGCTCCAGCCCTGGCGATCGGCGGGCGGCACGGGCATGTCGGCCATGGTGATGATCACGTCGGGATTGGCGCGCACCACGTACTCGGGGCTGAGCTTGGGGTACATGGGCAGGTCGCGCCCGGCGATGTTGACCAGGCCCAGGCTGCGCAGCGTCTGGCCGATGAACGAGGCCTCGCCCGCGGCCGCCATGCCGCTGTGCAGCTCGAAATACACCTTCCTGCCGCGCCACTGCGGCGGCATCTCCTGCCGCAGCGCGTCGAGCCGCTGCTGCGTCTGCTGCCACAGCCGTGCGCCGGCGCCGGGCCGGCCCAGCAGCGCGGCCAGCATTTCCAGCTCGCGTGCCATGTCCTCGTGGGTCTGGGCGTTCAGCGTCAGCACCCGGATGCCCAGGCTCTCCAGCCGCTCGTCCACCTTGTGGTTGGGGCGCGCCAGCACCAGGTCGGGCCGCAGGGCCACGATGCGCTCGATGTCGGGGTCGCGCAGGCTGCCCACCTTGGGCAGCGCGGCGGCCTGCGGCGGCCAGGTGGAGAAGCGGTCCACGCCCACCAGCGCCTCGCAGCCGCCCAGCGCGCAGATGGCCTCGGTGAAGGACGGCTGCAGCGAGACGATGCGCCGCGCGGGCCGGGCGAATTCCACGTTGCGCTGGCGGGCATCGGTGAGCTGGAGCGTGCCTTGCGGCGCGGCCTGCGCGGGCGCGGTGGCCAGCGAGAGGGCCGAGGTCAGCGCCAGGGCCTTGAGGTAGTCGCTCATGTCGTTGTTGGGCTCAGCGGTCCTGCATCTGCGTCGTCTTCAGGCGGCTGGGGGCCAGCGCGCCGGCGGACTCGAGGATGGGGTAGGCCACCGAGCACAGCAGCGAGTTGATGCGCTTGAGGTCGCTGATCAGGTCGATGTGCAGCG
>JBLZYV010000147.1:0-5686 GCA_050282565.1 Comamonas sp. | reverse complement strand
GCCGCGCACCAGGCCGACTGGGTGGGCACGGTGTCGCAGAAGTTCGGCGACTCGGTGATCCACGAGATCCCGCCCAACGGCCAGGGCATTGCCGCGCTGATGGCGCTGGGCATGCTCGACGAGCTGGGCGTTGGATCGCAGCCGCTCGACGGCGTGGACAGCGTGCACCTGCAGATCGAAGCCATGAAGCTGGCCTTTGCCGACCTGCACCAGTACAACGCCGACCTGGACCACATGCGCGTCACCCCCGCGCAGCTGCTGGACCGCGGCTACCTGCGCGAGCGCGCCCAGCTCATCAACCGCGAGACGGCCAGCGCGCCCAGCTACGGCGCGCCCCGGCCCGGCGGCACGGTCTACCTGGCGGCGGCCGATGCCAGCGGCATGATGGTCTCGTTCATCCAGTCCAACTACATGGGCTTCGGCTCGGGCGTGGTCGTGCCGGGCACGGGCATCAGCCTGCAGAACCGCGGCTGCGGCTTCACCACCGAGGCCGGCCATGCCAACGAGGTTGGCCCGCGCAAGCGCCCCTCGCACACCATCATTCCGGCCTTTGCGATGAACGCCGACGGCACGCCGCAAATGGCCTTCGGCGTGATGGGCGGCCCGATGCAGAGCCAGGGCCACTTGCAGATGGCGCTGCGCGTGCTGCGCTACGGCCAGAACCCGCAGGCCGCCGCCGATGCGCCGCGCTGGCGCGTGACCGGCGGCAAGGGCGTGGCGGTGGAGCCGGCCTTCGACGCCGCCGTCGTCGAGCAACTGCGCGCGCGCGGCCACGAAGTCACCGTCGAGGCCGGCCACGGCGTGTTCGCCTTTGGTGGCGCCCAGCTGGTGCTGCGCGACGGCGAGCACTACATCGCCGGCTCCGACCCGCGCAAGGACGGCTGCGCGGTGGGCTACTGATCCTGCCAGGTCATCGCACCAGAGGGTGCGATATTGATAGCTGCTGGCGCTTGTCCATCAAGGGTTTCAAATGCATTTGCATCTGAAGTGCTCATGGAAAAAGCGCCGGCAGCTATCTTTATTGAGAAATCGGTCCCGAGAAGCCGATGCCTGTCACAAACCGGGGCGCTGCCGCGTCTTGTGGGTAGAGGCCGCCATTCCGGCGGACCCGAACCCCTGCAGGAGCCATTGCATGACCGACGCCACCAACCCCATCGCCCTTCCCACGCCGCGCCTGAATTTCGCCGCTACCGCGCCCGAGCTGTACAAGGCCCAGGCCGGCCTCAGCGCGCAGATCGCGCGCTCCAGTCTGGGCGTGCAGCTGCTCGAGCTGGTCTACCTGCGCGTCTCGCAGATCAACGGCTGCGCCTTCTGCGTGGACATGCACGTGCGCGAGCTGCTGTCGCGCGGCGAGGATCTGCAGCGCATCAACAGCGTGGTCACCTGGCGCGAGGTGGGCTTCTTCGATATGCGCGAACGCGCCGCGCTGAACTGGGCCGAGCGCTGCACGCGGCTGAGCCAGGCCCATCCCGAGCAGCAGGATTTCGACGTGCTGCGCCCCCACTTCAGCGACCGTGAGATCGTGGAGCTGAGCTACGCCATCGGTTGCATCAACGTCTGGAACCGCCTGTGCGTGGGCTTTGCCGCGCCGGTGGAGAAGAAGCCGATCGCGGCTTGAGGCCTCACTGCGAGGTGATCCTGCGCTCCTTCACCACCTTGCCCCATTGCTCGTACTCCTTCTTCATGAAGGCCGCGAACCCGGCACGCGTTGTGGGCTGGGGCGTGAGGCCGTGCTTGTTCAGCGCCTCCTTGACGCTGGGGTCGTTCAGCACCTTGACGATCTCCGCGTTCCAGCGCTCCAGCAGGGGCGCGGGCGTCTTGCCAGGGGCGACGAAGGCATACCAGTTCAGCGCCTCGAAGCCTGGGTAGCCGGCCTCGGCCACGGTAGGAATATTCGGCATGTAGGCGGGCCGCGCGAGGCCCGTGGTGGCCAGCGGGATCAGCTTGCCGGTCTCGGATATGCGGCAGCGCCGTGGGCGGCGCGGCGAAGTACGAGGTGACACGCTCGCCCAGCAGGTCCTGCAGCGCTGGCGCGCCACCCTTGTAGGGCACGTGCACCATCTCCACGCCCGCGCGCTGGTTGAACAGCTCGCCGGCCAGGTGCGAGGCCGAGCCCGCGCCGGTGGAGGCGAAGTCCACGCTGCCTGGCGCCTTCTTCGCCTTGGCCACGAACTCGGCCAGCGTCTTCACGCCCGCGCCCTGGTGCACCACCAGCACGTTGGGAAAGTTCACGCCGCCCGAGATCGGCGCCAGGTCGGTGAAGGGGTTGTAGCCCAGCTTCATGATGTGGGGCGCGATGGTCAGCGGCCCGACCGAGCCGAACAGCAGCACCGAGCCGTCGGCCGGCGCCTTGGCCACGTACTGGTGCGCGATGTTGCCGCCCGCGCCGCCCTTGTTCTCGACGATCACGCTCTGGCCGATGTTCTCGCCGAGCTGCTTGGCGATCAGCCGCGCGGCCGCGTCGGCGGCGCCGCCGGCGGCAAAGCCCACGACCAGGGTCACCGGCCTGGCGGGCGGAAAGTCCTGGGCCTGCGCGGCAGGGGCGAGGGCGGTCGACAGGGCGGCCAGCAGGGCCGCCTGGATCAGGGTGCGTTTTTTCATCATGGAGATCCGGTGGTGGAAGGAGAACGGGGCCGGCGCAGTCTTTCAGGGCTCGCGGCGCACCACGTTCAGCAGTGGGGCGCCGCCGGCAAAGCGCGCCAGGTTGTCGAGAAAGAGCTGCACCACGCGCGCCGCATTGCCGGCGGCAAAGCCGGCGCTGTGCGGCGTGGCGATCACCTGGGGCAGCGTCCACAGCGGCGAGTCGGGCGGCAGCGGCTCGTGGGCGAAGACGTCGAGGTAGGCGCCGGCGAGCCGTCCGCCGGCCAGCGCATCGACCAAGGCCGGCTCGTGCACCACGTCGCCGCGCGAGACGTTGACGAGGTGCGCGCCCGCCGGCAGCAGCGCCAGCGCGCGGCCGTCGATGAGCTGGCGCGTGCGGCTCGACAGCGGGCAGGCCAGCACCAGCCAGTCGGTGCGCGGCAGCACGCCGGCGATGGCCTCGTAGGCGCATGACGGCGGGCCGCCGGCGAGGGGCGTATCGCTGCTGCGCACGACCTGGATGCGCAGCCCCACGGCGGCGAGGATGCGGGCGATGGCCTGGCCTATGCCACCCCAGCCGACGATGGTGGCGGTCTGGCCCTGGAGGTCGGGCGGCAGCGGCGGGCGGTCCACCAGCGGCGCCCATTCGCGCCGCCGCTGCGCGGCCAGCAGCTCGGGAAAGCGGCGGCCCAGCATCAGCAGCCCGGCGACGGCGCTCTGCGCCACGGCCTCGGTGTTGGTGCCGGCGGACGAGGTGAGCACCACGCCGCGCGCGAGCAGCTCCAGGTAGACGGGCCGGTCCGCCCCGGCCGAATGGAAGTGCAGCCAGCGCAGGGCGCTGCTGCCCAGCAGCGCATCGTAGAAGCGCTGCGTCTCGGGCTGGATGCGGTGCTTGGTCGAGGTGCCGGTGACATCGCGCGAGACCAGGGCGACGTCGAACTCCGCGCCATGCCGCTCCACCTCGTCCACCGTGACCAGCGTGGGCGACGGGGCGACGCAGGCGCGGATGCGTTCACCCAGCTGGGCGCGGGCGGCTTCGGAGACGAGGATGCGCAGGGCGCCGGCGGTGTGCGAGGTGGGCGGCACGGCCTTACTCCACGGTTGCGCCGGAGTCCTTGACGATCTTGCGCCACTTCACATGCTCCTGCTGCGTGAACTGGCCGAACTGTTCGGGCGTGCCGCCCACCGGGTCGGCGCCCTCGCGCACCATCTGCTCTTCCAGCGACGGCAGGGCCTCGTTCACCGACTGGTTCAGCAGCGTGACGACCTGCGCCGGTGTGCCCTTGGGCGCGAAGAAGCCGAACCAGGAGCCGGCCTCGAAGCCGGGGAAGCCTTTCTTCGCCACGGTCGGCACGCCGGGCAGCGAGCGCGAGGGCTTGGGGCTGGAGACGGCCAGCGCGCGCAGCTTGCCCGCGTGCACGTGCTGGATCACCGACGGGATGGTGGCGAACATGAACTCCAGCCGGCCCGCCAGCAGGTCGTTGAGCGCGTTGGCGCCCTTGTACGGCACGTGCAACTGCTGCGCGCCGATGCGCTCGCCCAGCATGTAGCTCGACAGGTGCGACGAAGTGCCCACGCCGGTCGAGCCATAGCTCAGCTTGCCGGGGTTGCGCTTGAGGTGGGCGACGAACTCGTCGAAGGTCTTGGCGGGCACCGAGGGGTGGACGACCAGCACGTTGGGCACGTCGGCGATCTGCACCACGGGCACCAGGTCCTTCAACGGGTCGTAGGGCAGGTTCTTGTACAGCGTCTGGTTGATCGCGATCGGCCCCACGGAGTTGACGATGAGCGTGTAGCCGTCGGGCGCCGCGCGCACCACCTCGGCCGTGCCGATGTTGCCGCCGCCGCCCGGCTTGTTGTCGATGACGAAGGACTGGCCGAGCTTGTCGCCGAGCTTCTGCGCCACGGCGCGCGCCAGGATGTCGGTGGTGCCGCCGGCCGAGAAGGCCACGACCACGCGCACCGGCCTGGCCGGCCAGCGCGCTTCCTGGGCTGGGGCCAGCAGTGGCGTGGCCAGCAGCGCCAGCGCGGCGGCGCTGCAGAATCGCCGGCGCGCGGCGGCGGGTTGAGGGTGGTTGTGGGTCATGTCTTGTCTCCTGGTTTTTTTGTGGGGGGTCAGTCGCGGTAGCCGGGGTCGATGCGGTCCAGCATGCGCAGCAGGGCCGGCCATTCCATGAGGCCGTAGGGCCGGCGCGTGCCGGGCTGGTAGTTGTTCCAGGTGGCTTCGAGCACCGGCGCGGGCACGGCGCTGAACGGGCTGCCGGTGGCCATGGCGGCGAGCTGCGAGCGGCAGGCCAGCTCCAGCCGGTGCATCCAGTTGAAAGCCTCGCCGACCGAGCGGCCGACGGTGAGCGCGCCGTGGTTGCGCAGGATCAGCGCCTCGCCCTGGCCGAGGTCGGCGATCAGCGAGGCCTGCTCGGCCGTGTCCAGCACCACGCCCTGGTAGTCGTGGTAGCCGATCTTCAGGAAGCGCATCGCGGTCTGCGTGAGCGGCAGCAGGCCGCATTCGAGCGCCGACACCGCCATCGAGGCCCAGCTGTGGGTGTGGATCACGCAGTCCACCTCGGGCCGGGCGTGGTGCACGGCGCTGTGGATCACGTAGCCGGCCTGGTTGACGCCGTAGTTCAGCGCGCCGAAGTCCGGCTTGGCGAGCACCTGGCCGTCGTGGTCCACCTTGATGAGGCTGGACGCGGTGATCTCCTCGTACATCATGCCGTAGGCGTTGATGAGGAAGGCGTTGTCCTCGCCCGGCACGCGCGAGGAAATGTGGTTGGCCATCATGTCGGCCATGCCGTAGTGGGCAACGAGGCGGTAGCAGGCCGCGAGGTCGATGCGGGCCTGCCACTCCGCATCGGAGCAGTGCGGGCGCATCGACGGGATCTGCAGGACGCCCGGGGCGGCGGAGGGGGTGCTCATGGGGTGCTCCTTGGTGGAATGTCGGTAGGACTCAATCCGCGCCCAGGCCTATCGGGCTGGGCTGGCGCTTTTCGGTGTTGTGGCGCAGCAGCGCCGCGGTGCGGAACACGCCGTGCGCGAACTTGCCGTAGGGCAGGGTGGCGAACAGCGCGATCACCGCGCCCAGGTGCAGGCACAGCAGCAGGGCCAG
>JBLZYV010000146.1:0-6141 GCA_050282565.1 Comamonas sp. | reverse complement strand
CTTCGCCGCCATCGAGATGGCCAAGCGCGCCGGCTACACCGCCGTGATCTCGCACCGCTCGGGCGAAACCGAGGACAACACCATCGCCGACATCGCAGTGGGCCTGAACGCCGGCCAGATCAAGACCGGCTCGCTGTCGCGCTCGGACCGCATGTCCAAGTACAACCAGCTGCTGCGCATCGAGGAAGACCTGGGCGACGTGGCCGTGTACCCCGGCCGCGCGGCGTTCTACAATCTGCGCTGATTGATTTAGCAAATCGCCCTGACCGCTTCCCATGACTTCGCGCATCGTCCCCTTCGTGCTGCTGGCTCTGCTGGTGACGGTGCACGCGCAACTGTGGAGCGGCCGCGGCAGCGTCCCCTACGTCCACGACCTGAAACAGCAGATCGCCGAGCAGAAGACCTCCAACGAGGCCGCCAAGCGCGAAAATGCGCGCCTGGAGACCGAGGTGCAGGACCTGAAGCAAGGCATGGACATGGTGGAGGCCAAGGCCCGCGCCGAGCTGGGCATGGTCAAGCCCAACGAGGTTTTTGTGCAGTACACGCGGAAATAAGCATCATTTTCGCCATCAGCCCAATAACCATCAGCGCCAAACGCTCCTGAATCAGGAGCGTTTTTTCATATGCACAGCCCACCTGTCGTCTTTCTTCTCGGAGCCAGCCCCGGCCCGCTGCAGGCCTTTGCCGCCGGCGTGCGCGCGCACCTGGCAAGCGGGCGGCAGGCGCAGCTGCACTGCCTTGCCGAAGCGGCGCAGGTTGCCCCCCAACCCGGCGCGCTGTACCTGCTGCTGGGCCAGGCGCTGCGCCCCGGCGCGGCATCTGCCGAAGCCGCCCGCGACCTGGCGCTGCGCGCAGCGCTGCTGCGGCACGGCCTGGGCTTCCAGGTGATCCACGCCGCGCCGCCCGAGCGGCAGTTGCACCAGGCGCTGTCGGCCATCGCGCAGCAGCTGGGCGCCGACTGGGTGCAATCCTGGCCCGCGCAGCCGCAGGCCGAAGCACCCCGGCGGCGCTGGACCGGCCCCTGCGAGAAATGCAGCGACCCCGACTGCGAGCACCAGCTGTTCCAGTCGCTGCTGAAGGAGCGGCCGCCGGCCGGCGGCTAGCCTCCCAGATCGAGCGCCAGAAACTGCGTGCCCGGCACCGGGTTGTGGCTGACCGGCTCGGCCGGCACAAAGCCCAGCGACGCATACAGCGCCTGGGCGGCCGTGAACTCCGGCAGCACATCCAGGCACATGCGGCGGTAGCCTGCGGCCCTGGCCTCCTGCAGCATGCGCTCGACCAGTTGGCGGCCCGCCTGGTGGCCGCGCGCCGCCGGCCGCACATACACCCGCTTGAGCTCGCAGCGCTGTTCATCCACGCGCCGCAGGGCCGCGCAGCCCACGACCTGCCCGCCCAGCCAGGCCAGCAGCAGCCGGCCCTGGGGCTCGGCGTACTTGCCGGGCAGCGCGGCGAACTCGGTCTCGTAATCCTGGAAGCCCAGGTCGGCCGTCGGGCTCAGCACGTATTCGCGGAAGATCGAGACGACCTCGGGCAGGTCGTCGGGGATTCGGGCGGATCGGATGGCAATCATGGATAGGGAGCCAGGGCGGAGTCTGTGGAGAGCACCCGCAGCCCCTGGGGCGTACGGATATGTGCACGCAAGCGGACGCCGCCCTGCGGCGCAGCAGCCTGCACCGTCACCGGCGCATCCAGATGAAGCGATGCCAACAGCTGGGAGACACGCTGGGGGTCCGGGTGCAGGATTTCCAGGCAGTCCAGCGACAGGCCCTGGTCCTTCAGGCCTGCAGCGGGATGTTGATCGGTCTGCCATTCGATCAACGCCGGACCCGCGCCATGCAAGGCAATAGTCCCGTCAGAAGGAAAACCCATCAGCCAGCGAAGATTGCCCCGGCTCACCGGCACCATGGCGCCCAGTGGCTCGGATGCCGCCGCCATGGATGCCTGCATATCGGTGGTGCGAACCACCCAGGTGGAAAGCGATGCGGGTGAGCCCGGTTTCAAATCGTCCAACGCAAACCAGCGGGGCCGCGCAGGAGGCGGCATGGTCGGATGCGGCGCAATGACCTCCAGGAACATGGCATCACCCAGGCGCAACAGGAGGTTGTGGGTGGCCATGCTGGGATGCTCGCCGCCCACCTGCGGGGTGGCGCCCAGGGTTTCGCGCAGCAAGGCGGCTCCGGCATCCAGCGAGAACGCGGTCACCGTGATGTGATCGAGAAACGAGTGCTGCATAGTCTCTATCCGCCGGCCCGATTAGACAAAAGCAGCCCGGTGAGCCTGCCGTCACCATAGGTCTTGAGGATCTGCGAGATCACCACCTGGTAGCCGGCCAGCCACTCGCCCTGGCGGGCCTTGGCTTCCAGGTGCCGCGGGTGCTGCATCAGCGCCTGCAGGGCTTCGAGGCTATCCCAGTAGTACACATTGGAGACCAGCCCGGCGCCCTCCCAGGCTTCTTCGCCCAGGTAGCCGGGAATGAGCCGGGCCACCTCGGCAATGGCCTGGTCCAGGCAGTGGAAGTCGTCGTCGTACTGTTTCTTGGCGAAGATGAAGGTCGAGGAGTACATGCGGTCCCTGAAAATCAAATAGCGGTGCCTGGCTCGCCGCGGCGCTCAATACGAACGCAGGGCAATGCCCCAGGTGCCCTGGCTACGGACCACGATCCACAGATTGGTGTGGCGGCTCAGCTCCTCGCCCTGCTGCGAGCGGCGCGTGTAGCTGACCACCAGGTGCACCTTGTCCGCGCTCGCCAGCACCGGCACGCGGGATTCGTAGCGGGTCAAGGCCCAGCCGGTGCTGCGCAGCTGCTCGAAGAAATCCGGCGGATGGCAGCCCGCCTGCGGCCACACCAGCGACCCGGCGTCCGAGAGCATGGTGTGGGGAAAGTGCAGTTGCGCGTCCATGCCGGCCAGGTCCTGCGCATTGAAGGCTGCGGTGAAGCGGTCCAGGCAGGCCAGGGCATGCTCGACGCTGCCGGCATGGTCTGTACCGCTGCCCTGGGGGCTGACAAAGGCGAGAAGCGAATCCATGGATGCAGTATGCCCGCCCTTGCTCGCCATTGGTTCGCCATGTGCCCGCCCATTCGACCGCAAAAAACGGGATGAACGCCCCACGCCGCCCTGCCACACTGCCGGCACCATGCAAGCCCCCCATCCCCTTCCCCCCGGCTTCCGCCCCCTGGCCTGGTCGAATCTGGCCGCGCAGTCCGCCGAGCAGCTGGGCCTGGCGGCCGCGCCGCTGATCGCGGTCCTGGCCTTGGGCGCGGGCGCCGGCGGGATCGGCCTGCTGGCCGCGCTGCAGACCCTGCCCTTCCTGCTGCTGGCGCTGCCGCTGGGCGTGCTGGCCGACCGGCTGCCGCGCCGCCGGCTGATGCTGTGGGGCGAAGGGCTGCGCCTGGCCTCGCTGCTGGCCATGCTGCTGTTGCTGCAGACCGGGACGCTGGGCATGGGCGGTCTGGCGGCGCTGGGCTTTCTGGGGGCCGTGGGCACCGTGGGCTTCAGCGTGTCGGCCCCGGGCCTGGTGCCGTCGCTGGTGCCGCGCGCCTCGCTGGCGCGGGCCAATGCCCGGCTGGAGCTGGCGCGCAGCGCGGCCTATGCCGGCGGCCCGGCGGTGGCGGGGGCGCTGGTATCGTGGGCCGGCGCCTCGGCGGCCTTTGTGCTGGCGGCGATGCTGTCGGCCGGCGCCATCGCGCTGCTGCAGCGGCTGCAGGTGCCGGCCACAGAGCCCAGCACTGCGGTGCGACGGCATCCGCTGCGCGAGATGGCCGACGGCGCGGGCTTCGTCTGGCGCAGCGCGCTGCTGCGCCCCATCCTGCTGACCGGCGTGGTCTTCAACCTCGCCTGGTTCGTGCTGCAGGCGGCCTATGTGCCCTATGCGATCCGCACGCTGGGGCTGGATGCCACGGCCGTCGGCACCACGCTGGCGCTGTATGGCGCGGGCATGGTCGTGGGGGCGCTGCTCAGCGCGCGCATCGCGGCGGCGCTGCCGCTGGGGCGCGCCATCCAGATTGGCCCGGTGGCCGGCGTGCTGGCCGCCGCCAGCCTGGCGGCGACGCTGGTGTGGCCCGGCGCCTGGCTGGCGGGGCTGTGCTTTGCGCTGCTGGGCGCCGGCCCCATGGTCTGGACCATCACCACGACCACGCTGCGCCAGAGCATGACGCCCGCGCCGCTGCTGGGCCGGGTGTCCGCGGTGTTCCTCTGCGCCAATGCCGGGGCGCGGCCGCTGGGTGCAGCGCTGGGCGCGTGGATAGGCATGGGCTGGGGAGAAGCGGCTTGCCTGCTGGCGGCGCTGGCCGGCTTCCTGCTGCAGGTGGTGCTGATCCTGGGGGCCGGCAGCGTGTCCGGGCTGCGGCGCCTGCCGGAACAGATGCCGGCAGATATTCAAAAAATATAGCTACTAGCGCTTACTGCATAAGCGCTAGAGGCCATTTTTACTGCAAAATCTGCGCCACGGTTCCATCCCATACGCCATCGCGCACCTGCTGCACGCCCTGCCCGGCCACGGCGGCCAGCCGCTCGGCCGGCACCAGGTCGGGCCGCAGCTCGGCCAGCGGGGCCAGCACGAAGGCGCGCTCCCACATGCGGGGATGCGGCACCAGCAGGTCGGGCATGGCGATGCGTTGGTATGGGGGTTCGAGTCCCCCCCCGCGCACCATATCGCCATACAGCAGCAGGTCGAGATCGAGAGTGCGCGGCGCGTTGCGATAGGGCCGCTCGCGGCCGGCCTGCAGCTCCAGCTGCTGCAGTTGCAGCAGCAGCGCATGGGCCGACAGGCTGGTGGCCACTTCGGCCACGGCATTGCGGTAGTCCGGCCCGCTGGAATCGATGGGCGCGGTGACATAGAGCGACGACACGGCCTGCAGCCGCACGCCCGGCGTGGCCTGGAGGGCCCGCAGCGCGCCCAGCATGGCCGCCACCGGCTCGCCCAGGTTGGCACCCAGGCCTATGCAGGCACAGACGCTGCCGCCGGGCGGCGGCGCCACGTCGCCGTCAGCGAGCAGGATCATGCCTCGCCGGCGGGCGCTTCGCCACCAGCTGCACCGCCGCCCGCGGGCTTGCGGCGGCGGCGGCGGCGCTTCTTGGCCGGCGCCGTCATGATCTCGTCGATGCTGGAATCTTCGGCGGATTCGTCCTGCTCCTCGGCCGGCTGGGCCGTGGGCTGGGTCGCCGGCTGGGTGATGGGCTTGGGTGCGGGCTTGCGCTTGGCGGCGGGCTTGTCAGCGCCTTTGTCCGCGCCCTTTTCGGCGCGCTGGCGGCTGCGCTGCTCGTCGCGCGCCTGGGCGATCAGGTCCTCGCGCCGCGCCTCGTCGGCCTGCTGGAACTCCTGCCACCAATTGGCCAGCGCCTCGTCCACCTCACCGATGTCGGCGCGCAGCCGCAGGAAGTCGAAGCCGGCGCGGAAGCGCACCTGCGCCACCATGCCGAACGGCGTGCTGCCGGTGCGCTTCTCGAAGCGCGGCTGCATCACCCAGATCTCGCGCATGTCGGCGGCCAGCTTGCCGCGGCCGGACACATCGCCGATGCGCTCGTTGAAGACCTCGTCGATGGCATCCTGCAGCGCCGGGAACGGGTGCTCGCCGCGCGCCAGGTGCGCGTCCCAGCCCTGCTTCACGTCCTGCCACAGCACGCAGGCCAGCAGGAAGCTGGGCGCCACGCTCTTGCCCTCGCCCACGCGGCGGTCGGTGTCCATCAGCGCCGCCTGCACGAAGGGCGTGTCGGCACGGTCGACCACCACGTCGAGCAGCGGGTAGATGCCCTTGGCCAGGCCGAGCTTGCGCAGCTGCTCGACCGAGGCCAGCGCGTGGCCGGTCTGCAGCAGCTTGAGCATCTCGTCGAACATGCGGCTTTGCGGCACCTCGCGCAGCAGCGCGGCGGATTCGACCAGCGGCTTGGCGGTCTTGGCGTCGAGCGCGAAGCCCTTCTTGCTGAGCTTGGCCGCGAAGCGCACCGCGCGGATGATGCGCACCGGGTCTTCGCGGTAGCGCGTGGCCGGGTCGCCGATCATGCGCAGCACGTGCTTCTGCGCGTCGCGGATGCCCTTGTGGTAGTCCACGACGATCTGCGTCTCGGGGTCGTAGTACATGGCGTTGACGGTGAAGTCGCGCCGCGTGGCGTCCTCGTCCTGCGGGCCCCAGACGTTGTCGCG
>JBLZYV010000145.1:0-6834 GCA_050282565.1 Comamonas sp. | reverse complement strand
GCGTGCCGCCCTGGCTGATGCCCATGCCGCCGCCCATGACGATGCCGTCCATGAAGGCGATGTAGGGCTTGCCGAAGCTGTGGATCAGGTGGTTGAGCGCGTACTCCTCGGTGAAGAAGTCCTCGACCTGCGGATCGCCCCGGCTGCCCGCCTGGTGCAGGAAGCGGATGTCGCCGCCGGCGCAGAAGGCGCCGAAGACCCCGTCCTTGTTCGAGCCGCGGATCGCCACCGCCAGCACCGCATCGTCGTGCTGCCAGGCGCGCAGCACCGCCATCAGGTCGCGCACCATGGACAGCGACAGCGCATTCAGCGCCTTGGGCCGGTTCAGGGTGATCATGCCGATGCGGCCCTGGATCTGGGCAAGCACTTCTGCGTTCTGGCTCATGGAGGTTTCCTCTGCTTTTTGCGACAGGCTGAACCATAGCGGAAAACCCGCAGCCTGGGCGTCGCGGCCGCAGAAATGGCGCCTTCGCTGGCAAAATCTGCAACTCCATTCCTGCCCGCCTGCTACGCGGCCCGGCCTGGACGCATCCCCGACGAAAGCCCCGTGTGCAGCCGCCCTCCACTCCCGCCCGGATCTGCAACATCGACCTGCTGCGCGGCCTGGTCGCGGTCTCGGTGCTGATCTGGCACTACCAGCACTTCTACTACCCCACGGCAGAGGGCCTGCCGGTGGACTGGGAGCCCAGCCAGCAGCCCTGGTTCGCCTGGCTGGAGTGGGCCTACTCCTATGGCGGCCTGTGGCGGGTGCAGTGGTTCTGGCTGCTGTCGGGCTTCACCTTCTTCCACATCTACGGCCAGCGCAGGGACATCCCCGTGCGCGTCTTCCTGGGCCAGCGTTTCGCCCGGCTGTACCCGCTGCACTTCGCCACGCTGTGCATCGTCGCGGCGCTGCAGGTGGCCAGCCTGCAGTGGCTGGGGCATTTCCAGATCTATCCCGACAACGACGCCTACCACTTCACGCTGCATGTGTTCTTCGCGTCGGCCTGGGGCCTGCAGACCGGCTTTTCGTTCAACTACCCGGTGTGGTCGCTGTCGGTGGAGCTGCTGGTGCTGGGCCTGTTTCTCGTCTACCTCAAGAACGTGCGCGTGACGCTGGCCAGCAGCCTGGCGTGGCTGTTCGCCGCCTGGGTCTGCAGCCGTCTGGCGCCGATCGACCTCTTCCTGTGCATGGTGATGTTCACGCTGGGCGGCGTGGTCCAGCAGTGGAACCAGGGCTTCGTGCAGCGCTGGGGGCCGGGGCTGAACCTGGCGGCCGCGGCGCTGGCCTCGTGCATCGCGGTGGCGGCGCTGGCCAGCGACCGGCTGCCGATGGCGGCCGTACTGCAGAAGATGCTGCTGCCCGCGCTGACCTGGCTGGCCGCCGCGCTGGAGCAAGGCCGATTCTCGGTGGGCCGGTGGGGCACCGGCCTGGGCAACCTGTCCTATGCCTCGTACCTGATCCACATCCCGGTGCAGCTCGTCGCGCTGCTGGTGCTCGACGGCGTGGTGGGCAGCCGGGCGGCCGTGGACTCGGGCTGGTTCCTGCTGGGCTTCATCGCCGTGGTGATGGGCCTGGCCTGGCCCACCTACCACGGCTTCGAGCGGCCCCTGCAGCTGCTGCTGCGCCGCAAGCTGGAGCCACGGCCCGCATCAGCCGACCAGGCCAACTAGGCCGCGATGCGGTCCGCCACCTGGCGGACCAGGTCCAGCGTCAGGCCCGGGTGCGCCACCAGCGCCTGCCCGGCGCGCAACTGCCAGAACGATTCGGCGCCGGCCGTCTGCCGCCACAGGTGCAGGCGGCGCGTGTACAGCTGCAGGTCGAACTCGGCGGTGAAGCCGATGGCGCCGTGGATGGAATGCGCGAGCGACGCCACCTCCACCGCCGCCTCGCTGGCGCGGGCCTTGGCCACGGCGACCTTGAGCGGGTCGAAGCGCAGGTCGGCGGACTCGCAGCCGATCTGCGCCGCCATGCGCGCCGACGATACATGCTCGGCCATGATGCTCAGCTCGTGCTGGATGGCCTGGAACTTGCCGATGGCACGGCCGAACTGCTGGCGCTCGTTGGCGAACTGCAGCGTGCGGTGGAACACGTTCTGCAGCGCCCCGGCCAGCAGGGCCGCGTACAGGCCGGCCTGCGCGGTGTGCAGGTCGGCGGCCGCGCCCAGCACCGGCGCGGCGTCCCACGCAGCGCGCGGCCAGCGCAGCTCGGCGTCGAGCGCGAAGATGCCCGGCGCGGCCTGGGCTTGCGCCACCGGCAGCAGCCGCCATTCGCCGCCGGCCGCGGCCAGCACCCAACCGGCGCAGCGGGCGCTGCGCACGGCGGGCGCCAGCAGCTCCTGCGCCGACAGCACGGCCTGCGGGGCAAATGCCACCAGGCCATTCACGCCATCGGGCGCGGCCACGCCCTGCTGCGCGCACCAGGCGCGCGCCAGCAGGGTCTCGGCCAGCGGCAGCGGCAGCGCGTGCTGGCCCAGCAGCTCAAGCACCGCGAACACGTCGCGCAGCGCCAGCCCGGCGCCGCCGGCCTCCTCGGCCACCAGCAGGTCGGCAAAGCCGGATTCGCTGATCGCCTGCCAGAGTTTCAAGGCATTCTGGCCTGTAGCGCCCGCTGCATCTGCGCTGGCAGCTTCCGATTCAATAGCACGCACCGCGCCGGGCGTGCACTGGTCCGCCAGCAGGTCGCGCAGCGCATCCACAATCAAATGGTCCATGTTCGTGCTCCTTCAACGCAATCCAAGGCCGCGCGCGATCATGCCGCGCAGGATGCTGCGCGTGCCGCCGCGCAGCGTGAAGCTCGGTGCCACCAGGCTCACGTAGTTCAGCGTGCGCAGCAGCTCGGGCGGCAGCTGGGCTGCCCCTTCATCGGCCTCGCGCGACATCACGTCGTCGGCGATCGCCGTGGCGATGTACTGCTCCAGCACCGTGCCCTGGTCCTTGACCAGGGCGGCCTCGACGATGGGGCTCTGGCCCTGCACCAGCTTTTCCTGCACCGCGACCGACATGGCGCGCAGCGGCGCCAGCCGCGTGAAGACCTGGCCCGCGAGCTTGAGCGATTCCGCGCGCGGCGCCTGCTCGGTGCGCAGGAAGGCCAGCCACTCGTCGAACAGCACGATGCTGGAGAAGAGCCGCTCGGGCCCGCTGCGCTCGAAGGCCAGCTCGGCCGTCACCTGCTCCCAGCCCTGGCCCTCGGCGCCGATCAGTGCATCGGGCGCGAGCTGCACGTTGTCGAAGAACACCTCGCAGAAGTGGCTGTCGCCCGACAAATCCTCGATGGGCCGCACCGTCACGCCGGGCAGCTTCAGGTCGACGATGACCTGCGACAGGCCCTTGTGCCGGTCCTCGCTGCTGCCCGAGGTGCGCACCAGCGCGATCATGTAGTGGCAGTGGTGGGCGTTGGTGGTCCAGATCTTCTGGCCGTTGAGCACGAAGCCTTGCTCGTTGGGCACGGCGCGGGTCTTGACGCTGGCCAGGTCCGAGCCCGCGCCCGGCTCGCTCATGCCGATGCACATATAGGTTTCGCCGCGCGCCACGCCGGGCACATAGCGCTGCTTCTGCGCCTCGGTGCCGTACTTGATGATCAGCGGCGCGCTCTGGCGGTCGGCGATCCAGTGCGAGCCCACGGGCGCGCCGAAGTTCAGCAGCTCCTCGGCCAGCACGTAGCGCGCGAACGGGCCCATCTCGCTGCCGCCGTAGGCCTTGGGAAAGGTCATGCCCAGCCAGCCCTTGGCGCCCAGCGCGCGGCTGAACTCGGGGCTGTAGCCGCCCCAGGACTTGGCGCGGATGTGCGCCGGGATCTGCGTGACCGTGCTCTGCAGGAACGCGCGTATCTCGGCGCGCAGGGCCTCGCCCTCGGCGGGAATGCGCGTGAGCGCCAGTGAATCCATGACCGACATATGCCTTGTCTCCTTTCATCTAAAAGAATAGCTGCTCGCGCTTGTCTCTATTGGTTTTCATATATTTTTATATTTGAAACCCAGCGATAACCAGCGCCAGCAGCTATGTTTTTTGAAGCTTCCATCCAACCTCAATCCAGCGACACGCCAGTGCTCTTGACCACCGAAGCCCAGCGCTTGAGCTCCTTCTGCAGGTAGGCGCCGTACTCGGCCGGGGTCGAGCCCAGCGGCTCGGTGCCCTGCACGCGCAGCTTCTCCAGCACCGCCGGGTCTTTCAAGGCGTGCAGGAAGGCCTGGTTCAGCCGCGCCACCACGGGCTGCGGCGTCTGCGCCGGCACCATCACGCCCTGCCAGGCGCCGGCCTCGAAGCCGGCCATGCCGCTCTCGGCCAGCGTGGGCGCCTGCGGGAAGTTGGCCATCCGCTGGGCCGTGGACACCGCGAGCAGGCGCAGCTTGCCGTCCTTGATGAAGGGCGCGACCGAGTTGATGGTGTCGGTCATGAAGTCGATCTGGCCCGCGACCAGGTCCACGTCGGCCGGCGCGCTGCCCTTGTAGGGCACGTGGCTGGCCTCCAGCGCGAAGTGCTGCACCACCTGGAAGGCGGCGAGGTGCGTGACGTTGCCATTGCCCGCCGAGCCATACGAGAGCTTGCCGGGGTTCTTCTTGGCATACGCCGCCAGCTCGGCCACCGTCTTGACCGGCAGCTTGGGATTGACGACCAGGCCCAGCGGCACCACGGCGGTGAGTGCGACCGGCGCCAGGTCCTTGCCCAGGTCGTAGCTCAGCTTCTTGTACAGCGAGGGGCTGAGCGCGATCGACGAGGTGTTGTAGAGCACCGTGTAGCCGTCGGCCGGCGCCTTGGCCACGAAGGCGTTGCCGATGTTGCCGTTGGCGCCGGGCTTGTTGTCCACCACCACCGACTGGCCGAGCTGCTCGCCCACGCTCTGCGCCAGCACGCGCGCCACCATGTCGGTGGGCCCGCCGGGCGGAAACGGCACGACCAGCGTGATGGGCTTGGCGGGCCAGTCGGCCGCCTGCGCCGGGATGGCAGCGAACGCCGCCAGGGTGAGCAAGCTGGCCGTGGCCAGGCGTCGGGATAGGTGCATCGTCATGTCTTTGTCTCCTGGAATCTTGTGGTTTTTCAGAGGCGGCCGGCCAGCAGGCGCACCGCCGTGTACTCCATCACCGGCTCGCTGCGCTGGTTGAACACCTGGATCTGCGAGGTGACGACCGCGCGGTTGCCCTTGGACGTGGGCCGCACGCCGGTGACCTCGACCACGGCCCAGATGGTGTCGCCCACCAGCACCGGTGCGAGGATCTTCTGGTGCAGCTCCAGCATGGCCAGGCCCGTGCCCTGGATCATGCTTTGCAGGATGAAGCCCTCGATGAAGGTGTAGGTCAGCGCCCCCGGCACGGCGCGGCCCTGCATGGCGGCGCCCTCGTACTCGGCATCGATGAAGATGGCTTCGAGCATGCCGGTGGTGTTGATGAAGTTGACCAGGTCGGTCTCGGTGATGGTGCGGCGGAAGGTGCGCCAGCGCTGGCCGACCTGCAGGTCCTGCCAGTACACGCCCTGGCCCATGCGGGGAATGTCGTTGGTGAGGTTCATGGTCTTGTCAGGATGAAAGTTGGGCAATGTCGGTATCGCTCAAACCCGCCTCGCGCAGCAGCTCGGCCGTGTGCTGGCCCAGGCGCGGCGGCATGGTGATGGGCGCCTGCGCGCCGTCGAAGCGCACCGGCGAGCGCGGAAAGCGCACCTCGCCCATGGCAGGGTCGGCCACACTGGCGAAGAAGCCTGTGGCCTGCAGGTGCGGGTCCTGCGGCAGCTCGTCCATGCGCGCCACCGGCGCGGCGGGGATCTCCAGGCGCTCGCAGGTCTGCAGCCAGTGCCGGGTGTCGTGCTTTTGCACCTGCTGGCTGAGGATCTCCAGCAGCTCGGCGATATGTTGGGTGCGGCTGGCCTGGTCGGCAAAGCGCGCATCGCCCGCCAGCTCGGGCTGGCCCACGGCGTCGAAGAAGCGGCGCCAGTGCGCATCGGTGTACGGCATCATGCAGACATGGCCGTCCAGCGTCTTGTAGGGCTTGCGCCAGGGCGCCATCACGCGCGGGTAGCCGGCGCCGCTCAGCGCCGGCGTGAAGTGCATGCCGTAGAAATGCTCGACCAGGTTGAAGCCCACCATGGTTTCGTACATGGGCACCTCGACAAAGCTGCCCTGCCCCGTGCGCTCGCGGGCGAACAGCGCCGCCAGGATGGCATGCGCCCCGACCAGGCCGCAGGTCTTGTCGGCGGCGATGGTCGGCAGGTAGCGGGCCTCGCCGGTCTGGCGCTGCATCAGGTCGGCCAGGCCGCTCATGCCCTGGATCACGTCGTCATACGCGGGCATGCCGGCGTAGGGGCCGTCTTCGCCAAAGCCGTGCAGGCCGGCATAGACGAGGCGCGGGTAGCGGCTGCGCAGGCTGGCCTGGTCCAGGCCCAGTTTGGCGAGCTTTTGCGGCCGCATGCTGTGCATGAACACGTCGGCCGTGGCCAGCAGCGCCTGCAGCGCCTCTTGCGCGGCGGGCTGCTTCAGGTCGAGCACCACGCTTTTCTTGCTGCGGTTGCAGCCCATGAACATGGCCGCCATGCCCGGTTCGACCGCCGGGCCGGTGTGGCGCGTGGAGTCACCGCCGGGCGGCTCGATCTTGATGACTTCGGCGCCGTAGTCCGCCAGCACCTGGCTGGCCAGCGGACCGAACACCACGCTGGACAGGTCCAGCACCCGCACGCCTGACAAAGGACCTTGCAATTGCGTCTCCATGGCTACTTGTAGGGCCTGTTCACCTAAAACTGGGAGTGCGAAGGATGAATGCCGGGATGCAGTGCTAGGCGCAGTGCCCAGCCAATAGCCGCAGCTATTGGTTGGGTGCTGCAACACCGCAATGCGCCCGGCATTCGTCCTTCCCTTCGGGTTGCCCCGCC
>JBLZYV010000144.1:0-6880 GCA_050282565.1 Comamonas sp. | reverse complement strand
TCGTAGGTCAGCATGACCTGGCGGCCGTGGTACTGCATGTTCATCTGCACGCCGCGCTTCTGGTTGGCCAGCGTCATCACCGGGCCCACGTAGTCCTGCGGCATGTACAGGTGCACAGTCACGATGGGCTCGCGGATCTCCTGGATGCGGCCGACATCGGGCATCTTGGACGGGTTCTCCACGTCGATGACCTCGCCGTCGCCCTTGACCACCTGGTAGACCACGCTGGGCGCGGTGGTGATCAGGTCCTGGTCGAATTCGCGCTCCAGGCGCTCCTGCACGATCTCCATGTGCAGCAGGCCCAGGAAGCCGCAGCGGAAGCCGAAGCCCAGCGCCTGCGACACCTCGGGCTCGAACTGCAGCGACGAATCGTTGAGCTGCAGCTTTTCGAGCGCATCGCGCAGCTGGTCGTATTCCGAAGCCTCGGTGGGGTACAGGCCCGCGAACACCTGGGGCTTGATTTCCTTGAAGCCGGGCAGCGCCTTGTCGGCGGGGCCCAGGTTGTTGGGCAGCTTCTTCTCGAGCGTGATGGTGTCGCCCACCTTGGCGGCCTTCAGCTCCTTGATGCCGGCGATGATGTAGCCCACCTCGCCCGCCCTCAGGCTGTCGCGCGGCTGGTTGGCCGGCGTGAACACGCCCAGGCTGTTGGCCTCGTAGGCAGCGCCGGTGGCCATCATCTTGAAGCGCTCGTTCTTCTTGAGTTCGCCGTCGACCACGCGCACCAGCATGACCACGCCCACGTAGCTGTCGAACCAGCTGTCGATGATCATGGCGCGCAGCGGGCCGTCGGGGTTGCCCTTGGGCGGCGGCACTTTGGCCACCACGGCCTCGAGGATCTCGTCGATGCCCATGCCGGTCTTGGCCGAGCAGGGAATGGCGTCGCTGGCGTCGATGCCGATCACGTCCTCGATCTCGGCCTTGGCGTTGTCCGGATCGGCCTGGGGCAGGTCCATCTTGTTGAGCACCGCCATCACTTCCACGCCCAGGTCGAGCGCGGTGTAGCAGTTGGCCACGGTCTGGGCCTCGACGCCCTGCGAGGCGTCGACCACCAGCAGTGCGCCCTCGCAGGCAGACAGCGAACGGCTCACCTCGTACGAGAAGTCGACGTGGCCGGGGGTGTCGATCAGGTTCAGGTTGTAGACCTTGCCGTCCTGCGCCTTGTACTGCAGGGCCGCGGTCTGGGCCTTGATGGTGATGCCGCGCTCCTTCTCGATGTCCATCGAGTCCAGCACCTGGGCCTCCATGTCACGCTCGGCCAGGCCGCCGCAGCGCTGGATCAGGCGGTCGGCCAGTGTGGACTTGCCATGGTCGATATGGGCAATGATGGAGAAATTGCGGATGTGCTGCATCAACCAACGATCAAAAAATACGCTTTAGCGAAAAAAGACGCCTCGCAAGGCGTCTTTCCCAGGGGCCGCCCGGCAAGCGGCAGAAGCTGGCATTGTAGCAACGCTTACTTCACCGGGCGAATCAGCACGTATTGCGCCCATTCACCGCGCCGGAACAGCACATTCACCGGCTTGGCCTTGTCCGCCTTGGCCACGGCCGCCTCGAACTCCTTGGTGTCGTGGATCTCGATGTTGGCGATGGCCAGGATGACGTCGCCGGCCTTCAGGCCCGCGCGCGCCGCGCCCTCGTCGGCCGAGACGATCTGCACGCCGCCCTTGACCTTGAGCGACTTCTTCTGCGCATCGGCCAGGTCCGTCACCACCAGGCCCAGCTGCTGGGCCGATGCCGAGGCCTTGGCCTTGTCGGACGGCTTGGGCGCCGCCTTGGCGGTGGCCGTGCCCTCGGCGGGCACCTCGACGATGGTAATGGGCAGGTCCAGCGACTTGCCGCGGCGGAACACGGTCACCGTGCTCTTGTTGCCGGGCTTGGTGTTGCCCACCCAGCGCGGCAGGTCGGCGAGCTTTTCCAGCGGCTTGCCGTCGAACTTGGTGATCACGTCGCCGGCCTCGATGCCGGCCTTCTCCGCTGGCGAGCCCGCTTCGATGCCGGTCACCAGCGCGCCCTGGGCCTTGCCCAGGCCGATGGACTCGGCCACGTCCTTGCTCACGGTCGAGATCTGCACGCCGATCTTGCCGCGCACCACGCGGCCGGTGGCACGCAGCTGCTCGCTCACGCGCACCGCCTCGTCGATCGGGATCGAGAACGAGATGCCCATGAAGCCGCCCGAGCGCGAGTAGATCTGGCTGTTGATGCCCACCACCTCGCCGCGCATGTTGAGCAGCGGGCCGCCCGAGTTGCCGGGGTTGATGGCCACGTCGGTCTGGATGAACGGCAGGTAGTCGCCGGTGTCGCGCTGCTTGGCGCTGACGATACCGGCGGTGACGGAGTTCTCGAGGCCGAACGGCGAGCCGATGGCCATCACCCATTCGCCCACCTTGAGCTGGTTCACGTCGCCGATCTTCACCGCCGGCAGGCCGGTCGCGTCGATCTTCACGACGGCCACGTCGGTGCGCTTGTCGGCGCCTACGATCTTGGCCTTGAACTCGCGCTTGTCGGTCAGCGTGACGATGACGTCGTCGGCGCCATCCACCACGTGGGCATTGGTCATCACGTAGCCGTCCGCGGTGAGGATGAAGCCCGAGCCCAGTCCGCTGGGCTGCTCCTCGTCCGAATCGGGCTTCTGCGGCCGCTGCTGCTGGCGCGGCACCTGGGGCACCGGAATGCCGAAGCGCTTGAAGAACTCCAGCATGTCGGGATCGAGGCCGCTCGCGCTCTGGCGATTCGACACCTTCTCCATCGTGCGGATGTTGACCACCGACGGGCCGACCTGCTCCACCAGCTCGGTGAAATCAGGAAGCCCGCGCACGGCCGGCGCCGCCTGGGCCTCGGCCGCCACCGGCAGCATGGCGGCACTGGTGATCGCCAGCATGGCTGCCAGCGCACTGACCTGAATGGACTTCCAACGATTTCCCGACATAGCACTCCTTGTCTTGTGTGGCGGCCGGCACGCGGCCCTCTGAATGCAGGGTATGAAACCCGGGCACGCAAATGGTTCCCCGTCCGCCGCGTGCCATTGCATATGGTAGTGACCGGACCCGATTCAAGCACCCATGAAAAAAGCACCTGTATCCAGGTGCTTTCGGGTGGCTTGGGGTGCCAAGACCCCGGTCAGGCATTCAGCACAGGCGCGAAGCCTGGTCCGCGCAGTTGCCGCTACGCTTTTCGGCGGCAAAGGTGGCATTGCGCAGGAAGCCCGCGGGCATCTGCAGATTGGCGGTGCCGCCGATCTGGCCGCGCGCCGCCAGCAGCTCGTCGAGCCGGGGATCGCGCAGCATGACCGAGGCGTTCTGCCCCACGGTGACCGGCATCTGCACCAGGGTCTGCGCCGGGGCTCCAGCCATCGGCGTATTGGCGGCAATCTGCTGCGCCGCGCCATTGGACGGCCCGGTGCCGAGCACGTTCCAGCCCACCAGCGACACCACGGCCAGCGAAGCCAGGCCGGCGACCATCTTCCAGCGGAACACCGACTGGTTGGCAGCCTCACGCTCAGGCAGCTGCACGGGCCGGGCGGCCAGGGCCGGGGCCTCGTCCTGCAGCAGCAGCTGCGGCGCCGACAGGGGCTGCTCCAGCGCCAGCTGTGCGTTCAGCCGCTCCAGGAAGTCCAGCGACCCCATGGACGCAGCCGCGCCTTCCGACTGGCGCATGGATGCGCCGATCAGGTGGTAGGTCTGCCATGACTGGTGCATGTGCAGTTGGGCCTCGCCATCTTCCATGCGGGCCAGCAGTTGCGCCAGCGTCCGGTCGTCCAGTTCGCCGTCGACCAGGGCCGATAGCTGCTCCTGCACCTCGATGGACGTGGCATTTTCTGTGCTTGTCATCGGTTTCATTGCATTCATCCTCTAGCTCCAGGTCTTACCAGCGCTTGCCGGTCTGGCGTTCCAGCATCGGCTTGACCTTGGCCGATATCGCTTCGCGGGCCCGGAAAATCCGCGACCGCACCGTACCGATCGGGCAGTCCATCGCCTCGGAAATATCCTCGTACGACATGCCTTCGATCTCGCGCAGCACGATGGCCTGGCGCAATTCTTCCGGCAGCGCCGCCATCGCGGCGTTCACCGCCTCGGCGATTTCCTGCGCCGCCATGACGGTTTCGGGTGTTTCCTGGCTGATTAGTTCCCGCCCCGGCACAGAAGTTTCATCGTCGTCGTCGCTGCTGCTGCGCAGTGCGCTTTCGGTCATCACCGGGTCACGGCTCAGGTCCACCATCGCCTTCTTCGCGGTGTTCACGGCGATGCGGTACAGCCAGGTGTAGAACTGGGCCTCGCCGCGGAACTGAGGCAGGGCGCGGTAGGCGCGCAGAAAGGTCTCCTGGGCCAGGTCGGGCACCAGGTCGACGTCGCGCACCATGCGGGCGATCAGGCGCTCGATGCGGCGCTGGTATTTCACCACCAGCAGGCCGAAAGCCTTCTGGTCGCCGGCAACCGTCTGGCGCACGAGCTGGAAGTCGCTGTCGGCGGAGTTGTCGCGCGCGGCAGTGGCGGGCAAGGGCGTCATGCAGGGCGGCTTTCATCCCCACGGCGGGGAAGAGGTTCTGGATTCACGGTCGTTATGGCAATTGCCCTGGAAATAAATCTGAAAGAAGGCGCGAAGCATCCCCGGTTGGCTGCGGCACGCATCAGGCTGACGAGTATAAGCACCTGCGCAGCTCCAGCCAGGCCGCCGGATTTGCCGCGCCATGCAGGACCAGCCAGCGGATGCGGCCGCCATCGAGGCGCAAGCGCAGCAACAGCCAGCGCTGGCCGTCCATGGCGACGCGCAGCTGCGCCACCGCGAGCGCTGCCGGCGGCTGGCCCGGCGCGCGCAGCCACCAGGCGGCGCCATCCCAGTACAACTGGGTGGGCGCCGGATGGCCCACGCCGGCCAGCGCCCAGCACCAGCAGGCCAGCCACAGCAGAGCGGCCAGTGCCACGCGCCAACTCCAACCCTCGCCGCCTGCCGCCCAGGCCGCCAGCACAACCAGTGGCAGCGCGCCCAGGATGGCGATCCAGCGGCGCAGGTGACGGCCGGCAACAGCGGGGTAGCCCTGAGGCCGCAACAGCCCCGGCGCCGCAGGCCGGACGGCAGCCATGCCTCAAAAACAAGAGCTGCCAGCGCTTGATTCATAAGCAATGCAGATATATTTCAATCGCAATTCCCTATAAAACAAGCGCTGGCAGCTCTCATTTTCAGAGTACACCGCCGCGCGGTACAGGCGCTGGATCAGACGCGCTTGAACACCAGCGTGCCGTTGGTGCCGCCAAAACCGAAGTTGTTCTTGACGGCGATGTCCAGCTTGGCATCGCGCGCGGTGTTCGCGCAGTAGTCCAGGTCACACTCCGGATCCTGGTCGACCAGGTTGATGGTCGGTGGAATCTTCTGGTCCTTCAGCGCCATCACGGTGAACACGCTTTCCAGCCCGCCCGCGCCGCCCAGCAGGTGGCCGGTCATGGACTTGGTGGAGCTGACGACCATCTTCTTGGCGTGGTCGCCCAGCGCCGCCTTGATGGCATTGCTTTCGTTCACGTCGCCCAGCGGCGTGGACGTGCCGTGCGCGTTCAGGTAGTCCACCTGGTCGGCGTTGATGCCGGCATTGCGCAGCGCGTTCTGCATGGCGCGGCGCGGGCCGTCCATGTTCGGCGCCGTCATGTGGCCGGCGTCGGCGCTCATGCCATAGCCCAGCAGCTCGGCGTAGATCTTGGCGCCACGGGCCTTGGCGTGCTCATATTCCTCGAGCACCACCACGCCGGCGCCCTCGCCCAGCACAAAGCCGTCGCGGCCCTTGTCCCAGGGACGCGAAGCGGCCTGCGGGTCATCGTTGCGGGTGGACAGCGCGCGCATCGCGGCAAAGCCACCCACGCCCAGCGGCGACACCGTAGCTTCGGTACCACCCGCCACCATGATGTCGGCATCGCCGTACTCGATGATGCGGCCGGCTTCGCCAATACTGTGCAGCCCGGTCGTGCAGGCGGTCACCACCGACAGGTTCGGGCCCTTGAAGCCGAAACGCATCGACACGTGGCCGGCCACCATGTTGATGATGGATGCGGGCACGAAGAAAGGCGTGATGCGGCGCGCACCGCGGCGCGCGTACTCGCCGTGGGTGTCCTCGATCAGCGGCAGGCCGCCGATACCGGAACCGATCACGCAGCCGATGCGGGTGGCCAGCTCTCCATCCAGGGCCTCGCCGGTGGGCAAGCCCGCATCCTTCACGGCCTCCTGGGCCGCGGCGATGCCATAGTGGATGAAGGTGTCCATCGTGCGCGCTTCCTTGGCACTCATGTAGGACTCAAGGTTGAAACCCTTGACCTCGCCCGCGATCTTGCAGCTGAAGTCCGTGGTGTCAAACTTGGTGATGAGGTCAATGCCGGATTTACCAGCCAGGACATTGGCCCAGGCATCCGCCACCGTGTTACCCACGGGGCTGATGCAACCCAGGCCGGTCACGACGACGCGACGACGGCTCATGCGTTACAACTTTCTGATCTGCACGACTTACGCAAGACAGGCTGAGGCAGTGCGCCAGCCTTGGCAACGCGGCCGCCAAAGCGCCCTCGTCGGTGCGTAAGCCCTAATCTGATTTCTCGACAGGAACGAAGAAAAAGCGCTGGAAAGAGCGCTTTCGCTATCAGGCCTTTTGGTGGCTGGTAGCGTAGTCGATGGCGTTTTGCACCGTCGTGATCTTTTCTGCGTCTTCGTCAGGGATCTCGATTTCGAACTCGTCTTCCAAGGCCATCACCAGCTCGACCGTGTCCAGCGAGTCTGCGCCCAGATCAGCCACGAAGGCTTTTTCGTTGGTGACTTGAGACTCTTCCACGCCGAGTTGTTCGGCAATGATTTTTTTGACACGTGCTTCGATATCGCTCATGGTTTCCCTCAGGGGGTTGTGAATGAA
>JBLZYV010000143.1:0-6902 GCA_050282565.1 Comamonas sp. | reverse complement strand
GTGTCCAGGATCACCGCCGCCCGGCCGGCGGCCAGCAGGCCCAGCGTTTCGAGCTGCTGCACGCCGGCACGGGTGTCGGGGCGCTGCAGGTCGATGAACGTCGCGGCGGCCACGTCGGCCAGGTAGGCGCGCAGCGCTGCAGCGGCCTGGCGCTGGGCCATGGCGGCCGAGGCGTCATCAATGGCAGCGATCTCGATAGCGACTTTCTCGGTCTGGGTGAAGCGGTTGCGAAAAGCCAGCTTCGACGCCTTGGGCTCGGTCTGGGGCGCTGGCGGCGGCGAGGAGAACTCCCCGGTGGCCGGGTCGTAGACCTTGCCCAGCAGGGTTTCGTCGTAGGCCGCGATCTCGACCAGGTCGGGATGCTCGGCAGGCCCGGTCAGCTGCGAGATGCCGACGCAAATGTTGTCTTGAAGTTGAGCGTAGAACATCAGTAGAACTCCACCAGTTGCCAGGCGACAGACGCGCCGTTCACCGCGACGCCGCCGTTCTCGCGGGTCAGTCGTATCTGCGTAGTGCTGATCAGCTCCAAGCGGGGCACCGAGCCCGCGACAGGGCCGTCAGTGGTGCCCGACATAGAAAAGCCGGACATGATCAGCACCGCCTTGGCCGTGTCAACGGCGGTCACGGTCGCGGTGACGGTGGTTGCCGCGTTGCCCTGCGGAAACGTGATAACGCCCCGCTGTATGCTCTTGACGCCCCCGGCCAGTAGTGAATTGAGAGAAGACATGGATACCCCTTGCTAGCCCATGACCCAGGTGTCTTCCCAGATGTATTCCAGGATGACGTATGGGATGCGGCCGTTGTTGAAAAGCACGTCCTCGCCAACGTTGTTGATCTTCACGGTGGCGCGCGGGCGGGTCAGCGTGAACAGGCTGTTGGCCCAGGTTCCCCACATATTGCAGAGACGAATCTTGGAGCCGATGGGCGGGCGGTCGGGCAGTGGCCGGCTGTAGGCCGCCACCGTGTACAGCGAATAGCTGGTGTTCGGGTTGAGCACGGTGCCGTTGGAGCCGACGTTGGAGTGCTCGTACACCCACATATCGAAGTCGCGCAGGGTGATGATTCCCTGCTTGCCGTTGACCTGGTAGACGCCGCCCGCGTCCACGGCGTCCTTGATGGCCTGCATGCTCGCCAGCATCTGCTGGGCGGAGGTCTTGGCGGCTTCCGCCGCCACGGCATAGCCGCCGGCCTGGGCGGCGCTGGTGGCGGCCTCGCCGTTGCTCTGGTAGGCCGAGTAGGCGTTGTTATAGGTGGCGGTCGCCAGCACGTTCATGGCCTGGCGGAACGGGTCCATGTCGGCGCAGAAGTTGAACGCGGCCGGTATGAACTGGGGCCGGGTCATGATCGGCGTGGGGGCCGGCCGCATGGGCGGCACCAGCGAAGGGATTTGCGGGGCGGTTGCCATGGTGTCCTCGGTTACAGCAGCGATTCCAGGCGAATCGACAGCTGGGAATACTTCTTGTTGCTCATGACGATGCGCATGTCCTGGAAAAGCGCATAGACATTGGTGCTGGCCTGCTCGGCGACGTGGATGTACAGCGCCGGCGTGGCGCGCAGCCCCTTGAGGTAGCGGTGCAGCAGCGTCATCTCGGACGTGTAGATCACGGGCGTGCTGTCCACGGTGTCGGCCGCGAAGCGCTCCACGATCTCGACCTCGCTGTACTTGTCGGCCTCTTTGCTGGAATAGTCTTTGAGGCCCAGTTCCAAGCCCCAGTTGATCCCGGCGCCGAACTGGCGGGCCATACCGAACAGCATTGCCCCGATCTCCAGGCCGGCCGTGCCGACGAATTCGATATGCAGCTCGGCATTCGGGAAGGTTGGCAAGTCCAGGAAGAAGCCCTGGCTGTCGTCGGCCCACTCCCAGGGCATGATCAGGAACGAGTGCCAGTCGGCGCCTATGGGCATCTCGCCGACCACGTGGGTCTGGTTGTAGACCTCGCCGAAGTCGGGATCGACCATGCGAACGGTGATCCAGCGGCATTCCTCCAGGTTGATCGCCGCGAACGCGCTGATGGCCTCGCCCGGCTTGAAAACATAGGTGGCCGTGCCCGAGTGCCTGGTAGGCGTCAGCTTCTGGCGGTCCAGCGCGGCCCAGCTGTTGACGGCGCGCACGCGCAGCCACAGCGGATCGCCCTTGACCGGCGCCGTGGCGCTGTTGCCGGCCTGCTTGCACTCCCAGATAGCGCGGTCAGAAACCACCTGGTCGCCCAGCACGTAGTTCTTGGCAACCCATGCCGGCAGGGCCTCGTCGGCCACGTTCGTGGACAGGCGCATCGCCGGGGTAACAGCGATGGGCTTCACAATGGTAAAGACAGCCTGGGTCATGCTGCTATTGCCGCATGGACGGGGGGCATGCCGCGACGGTCCCAGGACTCAAAAAGCCGCAGGATTTGGACCAGCAGCTTGTTGCCGCTGATCTGGGCGCCCAGCAGGTCTTCGTGCATGCGCTGGATTGCGCGCAGTTGGAACTCGCCGCTATTGCCGCCGTCACCGGTCAGCATGCCGGCCAGGCGCTCATTGCTGATGATGCGGCTCGGGCCGGTCAGTTCCATCTCGGGGCCGTTCTCGCCCACGATGCGGGCGCCGCCGAAGTGGTTGCCGCCGCCGGCAAAGCCGGGAATCTTCACACCGTACTTCTGCGCCAGGAAGCGGGCCGTATCTTCCAGGCCCTGCGCGACGCGGGCCTGGGCGCGCTGCGCCTCCAAGGCGCTGGAGGCGTTCGCCGCCTGCAGGTCGGCCAGCTTCTTGGCAGTTTCGGCCAGGCGGTCGGCCGCTTCCTTGTCGCCGGCCTTGGCCGCCGCCGTGTCGATTGCCAGCTGGGCCTGCCAGTAGGCGATGCCGTCCTGGCCCTGGCCGGCCATCTCGCCGCGCATTGAGCGCACGGCGTCGGTCATGGCCTTGATGGTGTTCAGCCACTCGTCGGCCAGCTTCTTGGCGGCGTCCTCGGCATCGTTCAGCTTCGAGCTGGCGTAGTCCGCGGCTGCGCCAGTCGAGGCCACCGCGCCGCGATAAGTGTTCATGGGCCGCAGGCTCGAACCCACGCCGTTGCCCAGTTCACGCACCGAGGCGAAGACCTTCTCCATCGCCTCCTTGAACTGCGGGTTGTCCAGCAGCATCATCAGCGCATCGACGGTTGCCTGTGCGCTTTGCACCATGGTGTCGATGGCGGCCTGGGACACGACCATGGAGGTAACGGAACCGGTCATGGCGGCCGTCACCATGGGCGTGATGACGCCGTCAATGATGGACGACATGATGATGTTGACCGCCTGGCCGTATAGGGCCTGCTCGAACCCGCCAGCGATCTGGTCGGCCAGCCACTCGCCGGCCTGCGCGCCGCGCCCTTCGTTGACCTCCTGGATAAAGCCGTCCGTCAGGCTGTCCATCGACAGGCCCAGCGTGCTCAGCGTTTCCTCGCGCGCCTTGACGATCTTGTCCATCTCGGCCTGGATGGCATCGTTGGCCGCCTTGATGGAGTCGGTGACGGCGTCGGCCCCCGCCGCGAACTGCTGGGCAAACTGCAGCAGCCATGCGACCAGCGCCTGGTCGCCATCGGCCATGGCCTTCTCCAGCAGCGCCCGGTACTTGGCCTTCGCGTCGGCGTCGCCCACGCGCAGGTCCAGGCCCTTGTTCTTCATTTCCTCATCGGTGTTCTTGATGAGGTTGCCGCGCTTCTCGCTGTCGCTGTAATAGAGGTCGTAGTAACTCGACACCGACGCCGACAGCGCCTGGATGCCGCCCGCCGCCTTGATCAGGTCGGCCTGGGCCTGGCTGGACATGGCCGAGAAGCCGGCCAGGTTCTTGTTCCACTCCTTGAACGCGGCGTCGATCATCGTGATCTGCTGCAGGGCCGCCTGCAGGGCCTCCAGCGTGGGCGCGTCGCCCAGGTTCGCCAGCAGCTCGTTCATCCAGACCGGCGCGTCGGATGTGCGCAGCTGGTCGATCATGCCCTTGCCAAGGTCGGCGACGTACTTCTTGAACGCCTCTTCCGAGTTGCCCGTCAGCTCGCGGTTGTTGTACTCCTTGAGCAGCTCGCCGTTGGCCTTGTTGATGATGCGGTAATAGCCGTAGGAGCTTTCGTCGGTATAGGTCGGGTTGGTGGCAAACCCGGCCGTCACGTCGATCTGCGGCGCGTTGCCGACGATCTTGGCGAGCGAGTTGTAAGCCTCCATCCAGACCGGCATGCCCGACGCAACGCTGGTCACAACGTCCGTCATCTGGGCAGGCAGCATGCGCATCGCGGCGGCATGCTGGCCGGCCGAGATGGCGCCGCCACGGTTCGCGGCGCTCGCCGTCTCGATGGCGCGGATGTACTGGTTCGCCGCCGCGCTCACGCCGAGCTGCTCAGCCCGGTAGCGGATGAGCTCCGTAGACGACAGGCCCTGGGTGGCGGCCTGGTCGCGCAGCGATCGGATGAAGCTGTCGGCCGCCTGCTGGTCGCGCTGCTTGGCCGCCGCCGCTTCGCGCTGGGCCGTCTCCTCGATCCGAGCCGCTTCGGCGGCTGCCAGCTGCGCGGCGCGCTGGTTCTGAAGTTGTTGGATGATCGGCGCGGCCTCGCCGGCCACGCCCGCCTGGGCAGCTCGGTAGCGCAGCAGCTCCTCGGCCGACATACCCGTAGTCGCTGCCTGGTCGCGCAAAGTGCGGATAAAGGCATCGGCCATCTGCTGGTCGCGCTGCTTGGCTACCGCCGCTTCGCGCTGGGCCGCTGCCTCGGTTTGGGCCGCCTCGGCCGCTGCCAGCTGCGCGGCGCGCTGGTTCTGAAGTTGTTGGATGATCGGCGCGGCCTCGGCGGCCACGCCCGACTGGGCGGCCCGATACCGCAGCAGTTCCTCTGCCGACTTGCCGGTTGTCGCTACCTGGTCGCGCAGCATCGCCAGGAACTGGTCGCCCGCGCTCTTGAGCCGGGTCTGCGAGTCCTGCGCCTCCTTGCTGGACTGGCTGAGCTGCCGCATCCCCTGGGCGCCCTGAGTGCCCGCGGTCAGGATGGCGCCGCCCGTCGTCTGTGCCGTGGTGCCCGCCTGCGCCAGGTTGGTGCCGGTGGCCTTGGCGCTTTCGGCCGTGGCGTCCAGCGCCTTTTCTGCCAGGGTGAACGCGGTCACAAAGCCCGGCGCGGGGCCTGCGGCGCTGATGCTGTCGATGGCCTGCTTGGCCTTGGCCGCGCCCGACTCAACACCCGAAGGGTCCAGCTTGGCGCGGTATTCGACGGTGTTTTGTGTTGCCATGTCAGCGTGGGCTGCCAAATCTCTCAATTTGAGAGATTTGAGCGGCCAGGTGAAGAACGCCTCGGCATTCCTGGAGCTTGTCACCCACGACGATGACACCCTGGAAATCGTCAAGGAGATGGACGATATCGAACTCATGAGCGCCACCCAGTTGCGGGAGAAGCTGCGCCAGGCCCAGGAAGACAACAAGTTCATTGCCGAGAAGCGCGACAAAGAGCAGCAGCGCGCCGACAAGGCCGAGAAAGAGCTGCGCTCCGGCGGCCCCAAGGCCCGCAGCCTGGAAGAACGCGTGTCCGAGTTCGACGCCGACGTGAACACCCATCAGGACGCCACGATGGCCGGCCTGCTCAACATGGATCAGCAGGTCAAGGCGCTGGAGGCTTGGTATCTGCAGTACGCGGCCTCGCAGCCCGATTTCGAGCCCGGCGAGCGCATGCCGATGCCGGTTGAAGTGCTGGCCCTGGTGCAAAAACTGGCAGGCAACGTGGCGGTCCCGCTGGACCTGGCGGCTGTATGAGCGGCATCGTCCAACACCCCACTGACCGCTTTGCGGCACTACGGAGCGGCTCTATGGTGCACACGATTGGCGATGGCACTGGGAACTACATACACATTACGTTCCCGAGCCCGCACACGTCGTCGAAAGCATTTCGGGAGCTGCTCGAAGCACTGAAGTGGCCGGATGCAGACGTGTGCGCCACCCTGGAGCAGTCCGAGGCCAGCGCTTTTGCCTCGACCAACGAGCCTACGGCCCTCCTGCGGCACTGGTTCCGCAAGGGCTTTGAGATGGCCTCCAAGGCTCAGACAGCGCCCGCCCAGCCGCTCAAGTTCGAGGACCTGGCGCTCGCCACCTGTGCGCTGTCCATCGAAGAGCGGGCGCGCTGGATCAACGTACTCGATCCGTTGCTCAAGTACGCCGGCGCACCCGGCGACTGGGGCTACGAGTCGCAATTGGGGCTGCTGACCATGCGGCTCCTGCAGGTGCGCCAAGGTTCGCGCGATCTGGCTGATGTTGCACGAGCTGGGCGCCGTGCAGAACCCGTCCGAGGCGGCGCTGTCGGCCTACGTGAAGCGCATCGACAAGGTGGACGACCTGGAATGGATGCGCGACCCCGAGAAGGTGATCGAGACGCTCAAGAAATGGGCGCAGCGCTATCTACCGGACGCCATCCACCAGCTGAAGGCCGAGGTGTTCAAGAAAAGGGACGACGGCGCGCTCAGCCCCGAGCAGCTTGAAACCGCTGCTCGCGCTTTTGAGCGCTACTGGGATGGCGGCGGGTTTGATATTCAGCATGAGGTGTGGAACAATCTTCGCGCCGCAGTTGGGCGGCCCTTCCCCGAGTAACCCCAAAAGTCCCAAATTGGAATGTCTGCAGCAGCACGAGACACGAGCATGGAACATCGGCGCAATCAGTTGCTGACCGATGTGATGGCTGTCGCTGCTGCGCGCCTGGCCGAGCACGTCTCGGGCCCAGCGGCCGAGCTGATCGCGGGCGATCTGGCAGACCACCTGGCCGACTACTGGGGCGGCCAGCTTATCAACTTCCCCAAGGACTACCGCTGGAAGCTCAGCAAGCGCGAGCTGGAGATTTACGACGCCGCCACCGGCTACAACCTCGGCGAGCTGTCCCGCAAGTACGACATCAGCGAGCGCGGCCTGCGCAAGCTGCTCGCCCGGGT
>JBLZYV010000142.1:0-6908 GCA_050282565.1 Comamonas sp. | reverse complement strand
GGGTGTTGAACAGCAGGTGCGGCTCGAGCTGGGTTCCCAGCAGCTTGAGCCGCGCCTCGGTGGCCTGGCCATGGGCCTCGGCCATGCGCGCCTCCAGCCAGGCGCTCTTGCCGCGGGTGTAGAACCAGTAGGTGCCCGCCGTGCCGGCGAGCAGCGTGATGGCGATGGAGATGCGCAATTGTCCGTCGCTGCTGTTCCAGGTCGACAGGCCGGTCCACCAGTCGCCCAGCAGCGTGCCCAGCGCAAAGCCCGCCACGATGCCCACGGTGGGCAGGGCCACGGCGCGCCAGCCCGTGGGCCAGCCGGTTTCGGCGCTGGACGCGAGCAGGTGGCGGCCCAGGTCGATGAAGGCCCAGCACAGCACGCCTATGCACAGCGAGTAGGTGAGCGCGATCCCGTAGGGCCGCTCGGGCTGGAAGGCATACTGGATCGCCGGGATCACCAGGCAGAAGGCCACGGTCTGCAGCAAGTGCCGTAGCTGGTCGAGCCAGTCGATGCGCATGGCCTCAGCGCCTCTCGTGGCCGGGGTTGCGCTCGCGCTGCAGCTTTTCGCGTTCGCGCTGCACCATGCGCTCGCGCAGGCCGCTGCCCGTGCCCAGCACGAAGACCGACACGCCGTGCAGCGCCAGCCCCAGGCCCCAGCCCAGCAGCGGCCAGACCGACCAGGGCCGTTCACCCCAGCCATGGCGCGACATCGCGAACAGCGCCAGGTTGACGAGCACATAGACCAGCGCATGCACATACCAGCCCAGCTTGGCGCCGGCGCGCTTGCGCGCCAGGCGGTCGATGTCGTCGTCGGAGATCATGGCGGCCATTGTAGGGAGGGCGCGGCGGCTCAGGGGCGCTGCTGCTGCGCGATGCGGGCGCGCTCGTTGCGCACCAGGCGCTCGAACCAGCCGCCGCTGCCGGTCACCACGAAGACGACGATGCCGTGCACCGCCAGCCCCAGGCCCCAGCCCAGCGCCGGGTAGATGGCCCAGTGGCGCCCGTTGGAGAACGACAGCGCCGCCAGCAGCAGGTTGACGCAGAGGTAGACGCCGGCGTGGATATACCAGCCGAGCTTGGCGCCGGCGCGCCGGCGGGCGAGAAGGTCGATGTTGCTGTCGCAGTAGCTGGTCGGGTACATGGTGGATCTCCTGAGGTGGATGAAGGGAAGGGGTCAGAGCCAGCCGAGCTGCGTGCCCAGCCAGTGGCCGAGCAGCCGGCTCGGCAGCAGCGTGAAGAAGCCCGCCACCACGCAGGCACCCAGGTACAGGCGTTGCATGGCGCGGCGGTGGCCGGTGATGTTGCCGCGCAGCAGGTGGCGGAACGAGAGGAACAGCATGCCCAGCGTCAGCGGGATCAGCAGGTGGATGGGGCCGAAGCCGCCCCAGCGCGGGCCCTGCGTGCCGTGGATGAAGAGGGCCGAGATGGCGGTCGCCACCATCAGCGTCACCCAGGCATAGCCGGCGGCGCGGTGCAGGCGCGGATGCTGGGCGCGGCCCATGCGCGCCCACAGCGCCACTGGGCCCAGGGCCGTGGCGGCGATCGCGGCGCTGGCGTGGATGGCGATCAGCGGGGTCAGGTTCTGGATGGACATGGCGGGCTCCGTGGCAGGCATGGGTGTACTGTGCCTGCGCGCCCCGCTGCCCGCGAGCGCCTTGCGACGGGTGGCAGCCCGGCGGCGCGAACGGCGGTTCAGGCGGGATGGACGGTGCGTGGCGGGCCGCTATACTGCCTGCCCCTATGCAAGCACGATCTCCCGGCATGCGCCTGACAGTCTTTTTGCGGCCCCTGGCCTGTGTGGCCTGGGCGGGCCTGGCCGCCTGCAGCAGCAATCCGCCGCCGTCGCCGCTGGTGCCGCCGGTGGCCGCTGCCACGCCCACCCAGGCGCCAGCGCCCGTGAAGGTCGGCGTGGCGCTGGGTGGCGGCGCTGCCAAGGGCTTTGCCCATATCGGGGTGATCAAGATGCTGGAGGCCAACGGCTTCGCGCCGGCCGTGGTGGCCGGCACCAGCGCCGGCAGCGTGGTGGGCGCCCTCTATGCCAGCGGCATGAACGCCTTCGAGCTGCAGGAAAAGGCCGTGGCGCTGGACGAGGCCAGGATCCGCGACCTGCAGCTGTCCTCGGGCGGCCTGGTGCTGGGCCAGAAGCTCGAAGACTACGTGAACGAGCAGGTGCGCCGCAAGCCGCTGGAGCAGCTGGCCAAGCCCTTCGTGGCGGTGGCGACGCGGCTCGAGGACGGCGAGCGCACCGTGTTCTCGCGCGGCAATACTGGCCAGGCGGTGCGCGCATCCAGCAGCGTGCCGGGCGTGTTCCAGCCGGTGGCCATCGGCAAGTACCACTTCGTCGATGGCGGCATCGTCAGCCCGGTGCCGGTGGATGCCGCGCGCCAGCTGGGCGCCGACGTGGTGATCGCCGTCGACATCTCCAACAAGGCCCAGGGCCAGATGCCGGGCAACGCGTTGGGCGCGCTGAGCCAGTCCATCGCCATCATGGGCCAGAAGCTGGGGCAGGCCGAGCTGGCCCGCGCCGACATCGTGCTGCGCCCCAGGGTGCTCGACATTGGCCCGGCCGATTTCAGCCAGCGCGCGAATGCCATCCTGGAAGGCGAGCGAGCCGCCACGGCCGCCATGCCGCAGATCCGCGAGAAGATCGCCAAACTGCAGGCCGAGCGTGCCGAAGCGGCGCGCCTGGCACAACGCCAAGCCTGCCTGGAGCAGCGCTCGCGCCTGCAGAAGCTGGCCGGCATGGCGGGGATGGACGACTCCTGTACCGTCCCTTGAGCGCCCCTTGAGTCCTTACAGCTTGCGCAGCTGTTCCAGCGCCGCGCGCAGCGTCTCGTCCTTCTTGGCGAAGCAGAAGCGGATCACCTTCTGGTCGAAGCCGTCGCCGTAGAAGGCTGACAGCGGGATCGCGGCCACGCCATGCTCCCTGACCAGCTGCTGGCAGTAGTCGGCCTCCGATAGATCCGTGATGCTCGAGATGTCCACGCACTGGAAGTAGGTGCCGGTGCAGGGCAGCAGCTTGAAGCGCGAGCCCGCCAGCCCCGCGCGGAACAGGTCGCGCTTGGCGCTGTAGAAGGCGGGCAGGTCGCGGTAGGGCGCGGGGTTCTTCAGGTAGTCGGCCAGGCCCACCTGCATGGGCGTGTTGACGGTGAAGACGTTGAACTGGTGCACCTTGCGGAATTCGGCCGTCAGCGCCGCGGGGGCGGCCACGGTGCCGACCTTCCAGCCGGTCACGTGGAAGGTCTTGCCGAAGCTCGACACCACGAAGGCCCGCGCCGCCAGGCTTGGAAAGCGCGAGGCGCTCTGGTGCTGGGCGCCGTCGAACACCATGTGCTCGTAGACCTCGTCGCAGAGCAGCAGCACGTTGGTGGGCGCGAGCAGGTCCTGCAGCTGCTGCATCTCCTGCGCCGTCCAGGTGCTGCCGCTGGGGTTGTGCGGCGTGTTGATGATGAGCAGGCGCGTCCTGGCGGTGATGGCCGCGGCGATCTTGCCGAAGTCGGGCCGGAAGGTGATGGGCGTGAGCGGCACGCGCACCACGGTGCCGCCGGCCAGCTCGATGTTGGGCACGTAGCTGTCGTAGCAGGGGTCGAGCACGATGACCTCGTCGCCCGGGCTGACGCAGCAGAGGATGGCCGTGAGGATGGCCTGCGTGGCGCCGGCGGTGACGGTGATCTCGCTGGCCGGGTCGTAGCGGCGGCCGTACAGCGCCTCGATCTTCTGCGACACAGCTTCGCGCAGCACCGGCATGCCGGGCATGGGCGGGTACTGGTTGTGGCCGGCCTGCATGGCGCGGGTGACAGCATCGACCAGGGCCGGGTCGCAGCCGAAATCGGGAAAGCCCTGGCCCAGGTTGACGGCCTGGTGCTCGGCGGCCAGCGCCGACATCACGGTGAAGATGGTGGTGCCCACGGCGGGCAGGCGGCTTTCGAAGGCGGGGGTGGTCGCTGGCATGGTGAGGGAAATATTAGTCAAAATGGCATGCGGCGCTTGTGTATTAAGCGCCAGTAGCTATCAATAACGTAGTATCACAGTTCGTAGTCGGCCACATGGCCGACCATGGCGCGGTCGATCAGGTCGCGGCTCAGGCGGTCGCTCAGCAGCTCGGCGAACTTGTAGACGAAGTTGCGCATGTAGGCGCCGCGCTTGAAGGCCACGCGCGCCACGTTCTGGCCGAAGAGGTGGCCCATGGGCCGCACGGCCAGGTCCTTGAGCGGGTCGTCGCGCATCGCCATCTCGGCGACGATGCCCAGGCCCAGGCCCAGGCGCACATAGGTCTTGATCACGTCGGAGTCGATGGCCTCGAGCACGATCTTCGGGGCGAGGTGGCGCTGCGCCATCGCGTGGTCGATCTTGCCGCGGCCGGTGAACGAGGGGTGGTAGGTGATCAGCGGCTCCTGCGCGATGTCCTCGAGCGTGATGCGCTCCTTCTGCGCCAGCGGGTGCTGGTGCGGCATCACCAGCACGTGCTGCCATTCGTAGCAGGGCAGGGTGACGAGGTCGGGGTACTCGGACAGCGACTCGGTGGCCATGCCGATCTCGGCCTGCTCGTCGATCACCATGCGCGCCACCTCGTGCGGCGTGGCCTGGTGCAGGCTGACGGTGACCTTGGGGTAGTGCTCGCGCAGCTTGGCCACCGGCATGGGCAGCACGTAGCGGGCCTGGGTGTGGGTGGTGGCGATCGCCAGCGTGCCGCTGTCCTGGGCGCTGTACTGGTCGCCGATGCGCTTGAGGTTGCCCACCTCGCGCATGATGATCTCTATGCTCTTGAGCACCTGCAGCCCCGGCTCGGTGATGCGCTTGAGGCGCTTGCCGTGGCGGGCGAAGATGTCGATGCCCAGCTCTTCCTCCAGCTCGATGATGGCCTTGGAGACGCCGGGCTGCGAGGTGTGCAGGGCCTTGGCGGCCTCGGTCAGGTTGAGGCCGCGTCGCGCGGCCTCTTGCACGAAACGGAACTGATGCAGGTTCATACGGCAGGGCGTGTATAAAATTTTGCATCATTATGCTTTAAAAGCATATGAGATTCAGGCTCGCAGGTGATCTCCGGCAAGGGCCGTCAGCAGCTGCATCACCCGGGCATCCTCGCCCATCGCGGGCGCGATCTGCAGGCGCAGTTGCGGGTATTGTTTGGCCAGTTCGGCCACCAGCGCGGGAATGTCCTCGCTGGCGTGGCGCCCCACGCCGAACAGCAGCGGCCAGATGGTGATGGTGGTGAGGCCCGGGTGGCGCTCCAGCAGGCGCGCCAGCTCCTCGGGCAGCGGCGGCTCGCACCAGTCGAGGTAGGCATTGCCGACGGCGCCGCCGGGGTGGGTGGCCAGCACCGACTCAAGCAGCAACTCGGCATTGCGTCGCCAGACGGGGTCACGCGAGCCGTGCGACAGTAGGATCAGGCCATGGGTAGGGTTGTTAGGGGGCATGGTGGCTCCGCGGGCGGCAGTCAAGGTGGGGCCTGATGGTTGCACAATGAAAAACGCCGCGCAAGGCGGCGTTTTCAGTATGGCAAGGGCAAGCGCTTGGCTTGATTAAGCAAGCACCTTGGCCACGCAGGCGCAGACGTAGTCGATGTTCTTGCTGTTGAGCGCAGCGACGCACATGCGGCCGGTGTCGGTGCCGTACACGCCGAACTCGGTGCGCAGGCGCACCATCTGGTCCTTGGACAGGCCGGAGTAGCTGAACATGCCGATCTGCGTGGTGATGAAGCTCATGTCCTGCTGAATGCCGGCGGCCTTCAGGCCGTCGACCAGCTTCTGGCGCATTTCCTTGATGCGCACGCGCATCTCGCCCAGTTCCTTCTCCCACAGCGCGCGCAGCTCGGGGTTGTTCAGCACGGCAGCCACCACCGCGCCGCCATGCGTGGGCGGGTTGGAGTAGTTGGTGCGGATCACGATCTTGAGCTGGCTCAGCACGCGGGCGGCCTCGTCCTTGTCGGCGCAGACCACCGACAGCGCGCCCACGCGCTCGCCGTACAGGCTGAAGCTCTTGGAGAACGAGGTGGACACGAAGATGGTCAGGCCAGCGGCGATGAACTTGTCGATGGCAGCGCCGTCTTCCTTGATGCCGTGGCCGAAGCCCTGGTAGGCCATGTCCAGGAAGGGGGTGAGGTTCTTGGCCTTGACGGCGGCGATCACCTGGTCCCACTGGGCGGCGGTGATGTCGTAGCCGGTGGGGTTGTGGCAGCAGGCGTGCAGCACCACGATGGTGCCGGGCGCGGCGGCGTTCAGGTCGGCCAGCATGCCGTCGAAGTCGATCGCGCGGGTGGCGGCGTTGTAGTAGCGGTAGCTGCCCACCTCGAAGCCGGCGTTGGTGAAGATGGCGCGGTGGTTTTCCCAGCTCGGGTCGGAGATCAGCACCTTGGCGTTGGGGCTGAGCTTCTTCAGGAAGTCGGCGCCGATCTTCAGGCCGCCGGTGCCGCCCACGGCCTGCACGGTGGCCACGCGGTTGGAGGTGACGGGCTCGGAGTCGGCACCGAAGACCAGGGTCTTGACGGCGCTGTCATAGGCGGCGATGCCGTCGATGGGCAGGTAGCCGCGCGGCGTGGGCTTGTCCATCATGGCCTTTTCCGCGGCCTGCACGCACTGCAGCAGGGGCAGCTTGCCGTTGTCGTCGAAGTACACGCCCACGCCCAGGTTGACCTTGGCTGGATTGGGGTCGGCGGCGTATTGTTCGTTGAGACCCAGGATCGGGTCGCGGGGAGCCATTTCGACGGCGGTGAACAGAGACATGAAAAGTCCTTGAGGGGATGGAAATCTGACGACGGGACCTCACCTACGGTAGGCTTTCGGTCCACTCTTGATTTTAACGGCCGCCCCCGCGCGCCGTTTACCTCCGCCATGCATGAAGTCACCTCTGAGCCGGCCGCTGGCGCGGCGGACGGGCAGTTCGTCCAGTTTCCAGGTTCGCCCTTTTCGTTGTACCAGCCATACCCG
>JBLZYV010000141.1:0-7029 GCA_050282565.1 Comamonas sp. | reverse complement strand
CCGCCGGGGCCGCCCAGGTCGGCATTCGTCCTTCCCTTCGGGTTGCCCCGCCGTGGGGCGCCTGCTTTGTCGCCCGGTATTCCCCATAGCTACGGCTATGGGGAATACCGGGCTTCGCGCATCCATCCCCACGGCGGGGCAACGCATCTCCCAGTTTTAGGTGAACAGGCCCTATGGGGCCATCACTCTGGCCGATCTGCCCATTATTTGATATGTTCCACATCCAGGTCTATGACTATTTTGCGCTTACCTGATATGTCAAATATATCAATCGAACTGCGCCAGCTGCGCCAATTCGTGACCCTCGCGGAAACCCTGAACTACCGGCAGGCGGCGGAGCAGCTGCATATGTCGCAGCCGCCGCTGTCGCAGTCGATCCGCCGGCTCGAAGACAGCCTGGGCGTGCAGCTCTTCGAGCGCGACCGGCGCGGCACCAGCCTGAGCGCCGCCGGCATCGCGGCGCTCGAGAGCGCCAGGCTCGCGCTGCACCACGCCGGCCAGGTGCAGGCCGTGTCGCAGGCCACGGCCTCGGGCGAGCGCGGGCGGCTGCACATCGGCTTCATCGGCTCGGCCACGTTCTCGATGATCCCGGCGCTGGTGCCCATCTTCCGCAGCCGCTTCCCGGCCATCGACCTGGTGCTGACCGAATCGACCACGCGCGAGATCGGCATGCGCGTGGCCAGCGGCGATTTCGACGCGGGGCTGCTGCGCTACCCGGTGTCCGAATCGACCGGGCTGGACATCATCCCGGTCGAGAAGGACATGCTGGTCGCCGCGCTGCCGGCCACCAACCCGCTGGCGCAACAGCCCGCGCTGGCGCTGCGCGACCTGGCGGGCGAGCCTTTCGTGACCTACCGCGCCGGCGAGGTGCCGGGGCTGCATGCGCTCGTGATGCTGGCCTGCCAGAACGCCGGCTTCATGCCGCAGATCAAGCAGCAGGCGGTGCAGGCGCAGACGCTGGTGAGCCTGGTCGGCGCAGGCCTGGGCGTGGCCCTGGTGCCGGCCGTGGTCACCAAGGCGGCGGCGGCGAACGTGGTGTTCCGCAGCCTGTCGGACACACAGGTGCTGCCGTCCATCGGCATCGCGCTGGCGCTGCACCCGACCAAGCAGCCGGCCACGGCGCTGCAGCTGCGCCAGATCCTGCGCGAACTCTCCAACCTTCCGTAGCGGGCCTCAGAACGGCACGCCATCCATGCGGCCCATGCGGCCATACACGTAGTCGAGCCGGGCCTGAGCCAGGCGCTCGGGCGTATCCATGACGAAAGGCCCGGAGAACAGCAGGTCGCCCTGCACCGGCAGGCCGCCGATCAGGGCCAGCTCCGCACCGCTGCCGCCCAGTGCCGCAACACTGAGCTGTGGGCCGGCGCCGAGCAGCCCCAGCTCGCCGGCCCACAGGCGGGCGCCGCCGACCTCGACGGAGCCTTCCAGCACATAGAGCCCCAGTTCCAGCGCCGGATCGACATCGAGCGTGCTCGCGGCCCCGGGCTCCAGCCGCAGGCGGGCGAAGACGGCGCCGCCGCTCAGCGCCATCGGCCCGAGCAGGCCGCCCACCTCGCCGGCAATGGCCCACAGACACGCGCCGTCGCTGTCGACTCGGGGAATGTCGGCCGCGCGCACCGCCGTGTAGCTGGGCTCGGCCAGCTTGAGCTCTGGCGGCAGGCTGGCCCAGAGCTGCAGGCCATGGCGGCCGCTCAGCGGCTGCTCGGCATGCAGCATGCCGCGGCCGGCGCGGATCCACTGCGCATCCCCCGCCGCCAGCCGGTCCTGGAAACCCAGGCTGTCGCGGTGCGCCACGCCGCCTTCGAGCAGGTAGCTCACCACCTCGATGCCCGCATGCGGATGCGGCCGGTCGCCGATGCCCTGCAGGCCCTGGTGGCGATAGTGGTCGATGAGGACGAAGGGGCCGACCGCCGTCTGCTGCGCCTGCGGCAAGGCGCGCAGCAGCCGCATGTCGCCGTCGTCGATGACGATATCGGCAGGCATGCGGTGCGCGAGGGTCCGCTCCGCCTGGGAGCGCTGGAGGGTTGTGCTTTCAGTGGACATGCGCCGATGATGCGGTCCTTTCTTAATCTACAGAAGAGATAAAATTCAGATTGAATTAATCCACTCCATCGATCATGCTGGACCTTTTGAACCTGGATCAGTTGCGCGTGTTCGTCGCGATTGCCGACCAGGGCAGTTTTTCGGCCGCCGCACGCCACCTGCGCCGGGCCCAGTCGGCGGTGAGCCATGCCATCGCCAAGCTCGAGGCCGCGCTCGAGGTGGAGCTTTTCGACCGCAGCGGCTGGAAGCCCCTGCTGACGGTCCACGGCAGCGCCCTGCTGGCCGATGCGCGCGCCATCCTCGCCCGCGTCGACCAGCTCAAGTCCCGTGCCCAGGGGTTGGCGCAGGGGTTGGAGGCCGAGCTGTCCGTGGTGCTTGACGTCATCTTTCCCGCAGCCCAGTTGGTGGAACTGACGGCCCGCTTCCGCCAGGCCTTTCCCGGCGTGGCGCTGCGCCTGTGTACCGATGTGCTGAACGGCGTGCCCCAGCGGGTGCTGGCGGGGGAGTACGACCTGGGCATCCAGGCCGCGATCACCGAGATCGCCCCCGAACTGGTCAGCCATGCCTTGCCCGCCGCTCCCCTGGTGCCCGTCGTCGCGCCGAACCATCCGCTGGCCGCCGAACGCCGGATCGCCAACGAGACGCTGCGCGAACACACGCAGATCGTGCTCACCGACCACAGCGGGCTGACGCCGGGCCGCATGTTCTCGGTGTTCGCCGAGCAGCGGATCCTCACGACCGACATGGGCTCCAAGCGCGCCCTGCTGTGCGCCGGGCTGGGCTGGGCCTTCATGCCGCGCAGCCTGATCGAGGACGATCTGCGCAACGCCACGCTGCGCGAAATCGACCTCAGCGAGCGCGGCCTGTACATGCCGCTGTTCGCCATCCACCGGCGCAGCGCGCCGCTCGGCCCGGCAGGGCAATGGATGGTCGATGCGCTGCGCAGCCAGGCCCCTGTCGATATGCAGCCGGCGCATTTGCATACCTGAAAAGCTTTGTTGTTCCGCTCGGGTCGGCGCTTCGATACTGCAGCCATCGAAGCAAAGAAAGCCCCCCAGCCATGGACAAAAGAACCTTCCTGCGCAGCACCGGCAGCCTCGTGCTGGCGGCCGGCCTGCCCGCCGCCCAGGCCTTCGCGGCCGCCCCGCAGACCCTGCGCGTCGGTGTGCGCGGCGGCGTGGACGAGGAGATCTGGGAGGTGGTCGCACGCGTTGCCAAGGACCAGGGCCTGCGCGTGTCAGCAGTGGTCATCTCCGGCGCCGCCAGCCCGAACGAGGCGCTGAACAACGGCGACCTCGAGGCCAACTCCTTCCAGCACATTCCCTTCCTGCGCGACCAGAACCAGCAGCGCGGCTACCAGCTCGTCTCGGCGGGCGACACCTACATCTCGCCGATCGCCTTCTACTCGAAGAAGTACAAGCGCCTGGCCGATTTGCCCGAGGGCGCGCGCATCGGCATCCCCAACGACCCCAGCAACCAGACGCGTGCCCTCGTCGTGCTGCGCGACCAGGGCGTGCTGGAGCTGCGGCCCGATTTCGACCCGTTCAAGGGCACGGCGGGCCTCGCGGACATCACGGCCTACCGCAAGAAGGTGCAATTGGTGGAGGCCGCCTCGGTGGTGCTCAGCCGCTCGCTCGACGACCTGGACAGCTCGGCCATCGTCAACACCTTCGCCTACCAGGCCGGCCTGATCGCCACGCGCGACGGCATCGCCGTGGAAAGGCGCGAGCGCAACCCCTATGTAAACATCATCGCCGTGCGCGCCAAGGACGCACAGGCGGCCTGGGTCAAGCCGCTGGTCGCGGCCTACCAGTCCGAGCCGGTGCGGCAGTTCATCCAGACCAAGTACCAGGGCTCGGTGATCCCGGCGTTCTGAGACAAGCCATGACATCCATCCCCTCGACAAACCGCCGGCGGCTGCTGGCGGGCCTGGCCGCCCTGCCCCTGGCGGGCCACGCCGCCAACCGCAAGCTGCGCGTAGGCATCCGCGGCGGCACCGGCGAAGAGATCTGGGCCGAAGTCGCCCGCATCGCCAAAACCCAGGGCCTGGATCTGCAGCTGGTGGTGCTGGCCGGCTCGGTGAGCCTCAACGAGGCGCTGAACAACGGCGACCTCGACGCCAATGCCTTCCAGCACGAGCCCTTTCTGAAGGACGAGGTGCGCCAGCGCGGCTACCAGGTGGTGCCGGTGGGCAACACCCTGTTCGCGCCGCTGGCCTTCTACTCGCGCCGCCACCGCTCGCTCAAGGACCTGCCCGAGCGCGCCCGCATCGGCGTGCCCAACGACCCCAGCAACCAGACCCGCGCGCTGGCGCTGCTGCAGGAGCACGGCGTGGTCCGCCTGCGCGACGGGCTCGACCCGCGCGCGCAGACGGCGCTGCTGGCCGACATCGTGGCCAACCCGCGCAAGGTCGAGATCGTGGAGAGCGCCACCAATGTGCTGGCCCGCGCGCTGCCCGACCTGGACGCCGCCGCCATCATCAACACCTTCTCGTACCAAGTGGGGCTGATCGCCACGCGCGACGGCATCGCGGTCGAGCGCCTGGAAAACAACCCCTACGTGAACGTGATCGCCGTGCGCAGCGCGGACCGGCAGGCACCGTGGGTGCGCCCGCTGCTCGCCTCATTCCAGAACGACACCATCCGCCAGTACATCCTGAGCCAGTACCAGGGCTCGCTGGTGCCGGCCTTTTGACGACCATGACCACCATGCCGCCACCGGTGCAGGTCGCACCGCACATCGTGTTCGACGGGGTGGGCAAGTCCTACCCCGGCGCGCAGGCGCCCGCGCTGCGCGCCGTGAGCTTCGACATCCGGCCCGCCGAGGTGTTCGGCATCATCGGCCGCAGCGGCGCCGGCAAGTCCACACTGTTGCGCACCATCAATGCGCTGGAGCTGCCGACGCAGGGACGCGTGTCCATCCACGGTGTCGATCCCGCCGCGCTGGGCGAAGACGCGCTGGTGGCGCTGCGCCGCAAGGTGGGCATGATCTTCCAGCACTTCAACCTGCTGTCGGCCAAGACGGTGTTCGAGAACATCGCGCTGCCGCTGCGCGTGGCCGGCGTGCGCCCCGCCCTGGTCAAGCAGCGGGTGGACGAGCTGCTGCATCTGGTGGGCCTGGCCGACAAGGCCCAGGCCTACCCGGCCAGGCTCTCGGGCGGCCAGAAGCAGCGCGTGGGCATCGCCCGCGCGCTGGTGCACGAGCCCGAGGTGCTGCTGTGCGACGAGGCCACGTCGGCACTCGACCCGGAGACCACGCAGTCCATCCTCGCGCTGCTGCGCGACATCAACCGCAAGCTGGGGCTCACCATCGTGCTCATCACGCACGACATGGCCGTGATCCGCGCCGTGTGCGACCGCGTGCTGGTGCTGGACCGCGGCGAGATGCAGGAGCTGGGCGAGGTCTGGCGCGTGTTCGCCACGCCGCAGGCCGCTGCCACGCAGGCCCTGCTGCAGCCGCTGCGCGAAGACTTTCCGCCCGAGCTGGCCCGCGCACTGCAGGCCAGGCCCGACGACTACGCCAACCAGGCCGTGCTGCGCCTGGGCTTCAACGGCGCGCGCCATGCAACGGGCCTGCCGCTGCAGGCGCTGGCCGCGCTGGGCCCCGGGGCCACGCTGCTGCACGGCGGGCTCGATCGCATCCGCGGCCATGCCCAGGGCCGGCTGCTGGTGTCGCTGCCGGCCTCCGCCCTACTGGGTGGTGCGGCAGAGCTGGAACAACTGCGCCAGCGCATCGGCGCCGATCAACTGGAGATCATGGGTTATGCCGGCAGCGCCGCTTGAAAAATATGTGCAGGCCCTGGGCCAAACGCTGCTGATGGTGGGCGTGTCGGCGGCGATCGCCATCGCCGCCGGGCTGCTGCTGGCCGTGGTGCTGACCGTGACCGCGCCGCAGGGACTGTATGCGCGGCCGCGCCTGCACAAGGCGCTGTCCATCACGGTCAACGTCTTCCGCGCCGTGCCCTTCATCATCCTGCTGGTGGCGCTGCTGCCGGTGACGCGCGCCATCGTCGGCACCACGCTGGGTACCTGGGCCGCCGTGGTGCCGCTGTCGGTCAACCTCATACCCTTCTTCGCCCGCATCGCGCAGGTGAGCCTGCAGGACGTGGACCGGGGCCTGGTGGAAGCCGCCCGCGCCATGGGCTGCAAGCGCTGGCACATCGTGCGCCATGTGCTGCTGCCCGAGGCCCTGCCCGGCATCATCGGCGGTATCACGGTCAGCGTGATCGCCATGGTCAATGCCTCGGCCATGGCGGGCGCGGTGGGTGCCGGCGGCCTGGGCGACCTGGCCATCCGCTACGGGTACGAACGCTACGAGACCCGCGTGATGTTCGAGGTGATCGTGATCCTGGTGGCGCTGGTGTCGCTGCTGCAGTTCGCCGGCGAACGCCTGGCGCGGCGGGCCGACCACCGCCACTGATGCCAGTCCGCAGGCCTCGGCCGGACGGCCGGACCGGGCACAAAAAAACCCGGCTCCAGGGAGCCGGGTTTTTTGCGGGATCAGGCCTGGGCCATCATGCGCCTTCGCGCGCGGCGCGCTTGCGGTCGTGTTCCTTCAGGAAGCGCTTGCGCACACGCAGGCTGGAGGGGGTGATTTCCAGCAGTTCGTCGTCCTCGATGAACTCCACGCCGTATTCCAGCGACAGCTCGATGGGCGGCGTGATCTTGACCGCGTCTTCCTTGCCGGAGACGCGGAAGTTCGTCAGCTGCTTGGTGCGGGTGGCGTTCACCACCAGGTCGTTGTCGCGGCTGTGGATGCCGATGATCATGCCTTCGTACACCGGATCGTTGGCCTTCACGAACATGCGGCCGCGGTCGTCCAGCTTGCCCAGTGCGTAGGTGAAGATCTCGCCGTCGTCCATCGAGATCAGCACGCCGTTCTTGCGGCCGCCGATTTCGCCCTTGTGGGCTTCGTAGCTGTCGAAGATGTTGGAGATCAGGCCGGAACCACGGGTCAGGTTCAGGAATTCGTTGGTGAAGCCGATCA
>JBLZYV010000140.1:0-7052 GCA_050282565.1 Comamonas sp. | reverse complement strand
ACCCGGCCACGGCCGACGTCACCTACATCGAGCCCATCACCTGGCAGACGGTCGAGAAGATCATCGCCAAGGAGCGGCCCGACGCCATCCTGCCCACCATGGGTGGCCAGACCGCGCTGAACTGCGCGCTGGACCTGTGGCACAACGGTGTGCTCGACAAGTACAAGGTCGAGCTGATCGGCGCCACGCCCGAGGCCATCGACAAGGCCGAGGACCGCCTGAAGTTCAAGGACGCGATGACCAAGATCGGCCTGGGCTCGGCGCGTTCGGGCATCGCCCACAGCATGGAAGAGGCCTGGGACGTGCAAAAGCGCGTCGGCTTCCCCACCGTGATCCGCCCCAGCTTCACGCTGGGCGGCACCGGCGGCGGCATCGCCTACAACACCGAAGAGTTCGAGACCATCTGCAAGCGCGGCCTCGAGGCCTCGCCCACCAACGAGCTGCTGATCGAGGAGTCGCTGCTCGGCTGGAAAGAGTACGAGATGGAAGTGGTGCGCGACAAGGCGGACAACTGCATCATCGTCTGCTCGATCGAGAACCTCGACCCCATGGGCGTGCACACCGGCGACTCGATCACCGTGGCCCCGGCGCAGACGCTGACCGACAAGGAATACCAGATCATGCGCAACGCCTCGCTGGCCGTGCTGCGCGAGATTGGCGTGGACACCGGCGGCTCCAACGTGCAGTTCTCGGTGAACCCGAAGGATGGCCGCATGGTCGTCATCGAGATGAACCCGCGCGTGTCGCGCTCGTCGGCGCTGGCCTCCAAGGCCACGGGCTTCCCCATCGCCAAGATCGCCGCCAAGCTGGCCGTGGGCTACACGCTCGATGAGCTGAAGAACGAGATCACCGGCGGCGCCACGCCGGCGTCGTTCGAGCCGACCATCGACTATGTGGTCACCAAGATCCCGCGTTTCGCGTTCGAGAAATTCCCGGCCGCCGACAACCGCCTGACCACGCAGATGAAGTCCGTGGGCGAGGTGATGGCCATGGGCCGCACCTTCCAGGAAAGCTTCCAGAAGGCGCTGCGTGGCCTGGAAGTGGGCGTGGACGGCATGAACGAGAAGACCCAGGACCGCGAAATCCTCGAGAAGGAACTGGGCGAGCCCGGCCCCGAGCGCATCTGGTACGTGGGCGACGCCTTCGCCGCCGGCTGGACGCTGGACGAGGTGCACGAGCTGACCAAGATCGACAAGTGGTTCCTGGTGCAGATCGAGGAGATCGTCAAGCTCGAACTCGCGCTCGACAAGCACACCGAGGCCCATGGCGACAAGGCGCTGTCGGTCATCTCCGCCGACGAGCTGCGCACGCTCAAGCAAAAGGGCTTCTCGGACCGCCGCCTGGCCAAGCTGCTGGCCACGACCGACAAGGCCGTGCGAGAGGCGCGCCGCGCGCTGAACGTGCGCCCGGTGTTCAAGCGCGTGGACACCTGTGCGGCTGAGTTTGCCACCAACACGGCCTACATGTACTCGACGTACGACGACGAGTGCGAGGCCGAGCCCACCGACAAGAAGAAGATCATGGTGCTCGGCGGCGGTCCCAACCGCATCGGCCAGGGCATCGAGTTCGACTACTGCTGCGTGCACGCCGCGCTCGCCATGCGCGAGGACGGCTACGAGACCATCATGGTCAACTGCAACCCCGAGACCGTGTCCACCGACTACGACACCTCGGACCGCCTGTACTTCGAGCCGCTGACGCTGGAAGACGTGCTGGAGATCGTGGCGGTCGAGAAGCCTGCCGGCGTGATCGTGCAGTACGGCGGCCAGACGCCGCTCAAGCTCGCACTGGCGCTGGAGCGCGAGGGCGTGCCGATCATCGGCACCAGCCCTGACATGATCGACGCGGCCGAAGACCGCGAGCGCTTCCAGAAGCTGCTGCACGAGCTGAGCCTGCGTCAGCCGCCCAACGCCACGGCCCGCACCGAAGAACAGGCGCTGGCCAAGGCCTCCGAGATCGGCTACCCGCTGGTGGTGCGCCCCAGCTACGTGCTGGGCGGCCGCGCGATGGAGATCGTGCACGAGCAGCGCGACCTTGAGCGCTATATGCGCGAGGCGGTCAAGGTGAGCAACGACTCGCCGGTGCTGCTGGACCACTTCCTGTCCAACGCCATCGAATGCGACGTGGACTGCGTGCGCGATGCGTCGGGCGCGGTCTTCATCGGCGGCGTGATGGAGCACATCGAGCAGGCGGGCGTGCACTCGGGCGATTCGGCCTGCTCGCTGCCGCCGTACTACCTGTCCAAGGCCACGGTCGACGAGATCAAGCGCCAGACCGCCGCAATGGCTCAGGCGCTGAACGTGGTCGGCCTGATGAACGTGCAGTTCGCCATCCAGGAGCGCGACGGCAAGGACATCATCTACGTGCTGGAAGTGAACCCGCGCGCCTCGCGCACCGTGCCCTTCGTCAGCAAGGCCACCGGCATCCAGCTGGCCAAGGTGGCGGCGCGCTGCATGGCCGGCCAGACCCTGGCGCAGCAGGGCGTGACCAAGGAAGTCACGCCGCCGTACTTCAGCGTCAAGGAAGCCGTGTTCCCGTTCGTGAAGTTCCCCGGCGTGGACACCATCCTCGGTCCCGAGATGAAGTCCACCGGCGAGGTGATGGGCGTGGGCAAGACCTTCGGCGAAGCCTTCGTCAAGAGCCAGCTCGGCGCCGGCACCAAGCTGCCCCAGGGCGGCAAGGTGTTCCTGACGGTGAAGAACAGCGACAAGCCGCGCGCCGTGGCCATCGCCAAGGAGCTGGCCGCGATGGGCTTCACGCTGTGCGCCACGCGTGGCACGGCAGCGGCGATCGCCGAGGCCGGCATCACCGTGCAGACGGTGAACAAGGTCACCGAAGGCCGCCCGCACGTGGTGGACATGATCAAGAACGGCGACATCGCCATGGTCATCAACACCGTGGAAGAGCGCCGCAACGCGATCGCCGATTCGCGCGCTATCCGCACCAGCGCGCTGCTGGCCCGCGTGACCACCTTCACCACCATCTTCGGCGCCGAGGCGGCCGTGGAAGGCCTGCGCTCCATGGACCAGCAGGACGTGTACTCGGTGCAGGAACTGCACGCCAGCCTCGTGGCCTGAGGAGCTTGGGAGTGCCGGATTAATTCGGCATAATAGATCCCGTCATCAACCGCCGCGCGTGCACCGCGCGGCGGTTTGCTTTTGAAGCGCGGCAAAGGGCCGCGATTGTTTTTGTGGAGACCGATATGGCCACGATTCCCATTACCAAGCGTGGCGCGGAAAAGCTCAAGGAAGAGCTGCAGCGCCTGAAGACCGTCGACCGTCCGGCCGTGATCGCCGCGATCGCCGAAGCGCGCTCGCACGGCGACCTGAGCGAAAACGCCGAGTACGACGCGGCCAAGGACCGCCAGGGCTTCATCGAAGGCCGCATCCAGGAGGTGGAGGGCAAGCTGTCCACCGCGCAGATCATCGATCCGTCGCAGCTCGACGCCGGCGGCAAGGTGGTGTTCGGCGCCACCGTGGAACTCGAGGACGAGGACTCGGGCGACACCGTCAAGTACCAGATCGTCGGCGAGGACGAGGCCGACCTGAAGCAGGGCCTGATCAACGTGTCCTCGCCCATCGCCCGCGCGCTGATCGGCAAGGAAGAGGGCGACACCGCCGAGGTGCAGGCCCCGGGCGGCGTGCGCCGCTACGAAGTCATCGGCGTCAGCTACCGCTGATGCTGCAAGGCCGCCTGCCGGTACTGGCATCCGCGCTGTGGTGGGGCAGCCTGTCCACCACCGGCTTCCTGGTGGTGCCGCTGCTGTTCGCGCATCTGCCCAGCGCCGCCATGGCCGGCTCCATGGCCGCCAGGCTGTTCGCGGCGCAGACCTGGGTGTCGGTGGTCTGCGGCATGCTGATGCTGGTTTTCAGGCCAAATCGCGGTCAAAGCATTGATGGTAAAGCGCAAGCAGCTATCTTTTTGATACTGAGCGGCCTGCTGCTGGCGCTGCTGGGCGAGTTTGCCGTGGCGCCGCGCATCGTGGCGCGCGAGAACCTCAAGCTCTGGCACAGCGTGGGCAGTGTGATGTATCTGGGTCAGTGGCTGTGTGCCGGTGCGCTGCTGTGGCGTGCGGCCCGGCGGGAGCCATGACGGCCCGCAGCCTCAGCGCCCAGCCAATAAAAAGCGCCGGTCTTGCCGGCGCTTTTTGTTGTGGTGGCGCAGGGCGCTCAGTCCGCCCAGGCCTGGGCGATCCAGCGGGCCTTCTCGATGTGGCGGAAGCGCCGGTTGCGGCGGCCTTCGAGCGCATCGGGCGGGTTGACCTCGCCGTGGAAGATCACGATGCGCGCGCCCGCAGGCGGCACCGGCTCGTTCCAGTAGTTGGTGGGCCAGGTGGGGATGCAGTGGTACTTGAAGCTCGGGCACCACGCGGCGGGCCAGTACTGCAGCTTGCCCTGCTGGTGCAGGAAGTGCGACAGGTATTCCTGCTCATTGCGGTACTTGGCACGCATGGCCTCGGTGTGCTCGCGGAAATACGCCAGCACATCGGGGTGCGCGCCCAGCGTGAAGCGGTAGACCGACGAGTTGCCGACGATGCGCTCGCCGAAGCGCCAGAAGCGCGGGTAGTCGTGGATGATGAGGAATTCGCCCGGCTGGGTGAAGAAGTCGTCCAGCGGGCCGACGACCACCACATCCAGGTCCAGGAACAGCGCCGTGCCGGTGAGGCCGTGCAGGTCGGGGGTGAAGGTGGCCAGCTTGGTCCAGCCGCGCTCGGGAATACCGGGCGGCAGGTCGAGCGGCGGAATCGGCAGGCACTGTACCTCGGACCGGATGCCGCGGGCGTCATCGGTCAGGCAGACGAAGTTGAAGTCGCCCGACAGATGCCGGCGCACCATGGCGTACAGGCGGTTGACGTACTCAGGGCCGTATTTCGTGCCCCACTTCATGCACAGGATGTGGCGCTGCATTCCGAGGCTCAGCCCTGCTGCTTCTTGATGGACTTCTGCTTGGGCTTGGCGCGCTTGACCTGGCCGCCGGAGGTGAGGCGCTGGTTGCCCAGCACGCGCAGCTGCTTGACCTCGGGCTTCTGGCCGGCGCGGCCGTACTTGAGCACCTTCACGTCGCGCGGGCCGGGCTTGCGGTCCTCGGCGGCGGCCTTGTCCTTTTCAGGCTGGGGGCGCCACAGCACCAGCAGCTTGCCGATGTGCTGGATGGGGGCCGCGTTCAGTTCGTCCGCGAGCTTCTGGTACAGGGCTTCGCGCTCGGCGCGGTCGTCGCCGAAGACGCGGACCTTGATGAGGCCGTGGGCGCTCAGCGCCGCGTCGATTTCCTTCTGCACGGCAGCGGTGAGTCCGCCGGCGCCGATCAGCACGACCGGGTCGAGATGGTGGGCCTCGGCGCGGTGTTCGCGGCGCTGTGCGGGAGTCAGTTGAATTTGGGGCATAGGCCCGTATTATCCAGTCAATCGCTGCGCGGCATCCTTTGCCCATGCAGCACCTTCTGAGGTTTTGATGAAATCGTCCAAAAGCAAGAAAGTCAATAAGAATTGGCTGCACATGCATATCAATGATCCGTACGTGAAAGCCGCGCAGAAAGACGGCTACCGTGCACGTGCGGCCTACAAGCTCAAGGAGATCGACGAGCAGCTCAAGCTCATCCGCCCCGGCGACGTGGTCGTGGACCTGGGCTCGACGCCGGGCGCCTGGAGCCAGTACGCGCGCCGGCGCCTGTCGCCCAGCGGCGCGGCCGTGGGCGAGCTGAACGGCGCCATCATCGCGCTGGACATCCTGCCGATGGAGCCCATCGAGGGCGTGACCTTCATCAATGGCGACTTCCGCGAGGAGTCGGTGCTGGCGCAACTCGAGGCCACGATGGCCGGGCGCAAGGCCGATGTGGTGGTGTCCGACATGGCGCCCAATTTATCCGGGGTGGAATCGGTGGATGCAGCGCGTATCGCGCACCTGATCGAGCTGGCGGTGGATTTTTCCCAGCACCACATGAAGCGCGAGGGCGCGCTGGTGGTCAAGCTCTTCCACGGCAGCGGGTATTCGCAGCTGGTGCAGCTGTTCCGGGACACCTTCGAGGTGGTCAAGTCCATCAAGCCCAAGGCCTCGCGCGACAAGTCGTCGGAGACCTTTCTGGTCGGCATGCGGCTGAAAAACGGCGACTGAAGCGGTCTTGCTCCGGATTCCTGGGTATGCGCAGGGGGCAAGCTGCGGCGCGGGTCCTTGAAAGTCCTAAAATACTCCCAACATGACACAGCACGAGCCTGCGCATCTGCCTGTGTATTTTTTATTTCCACGAAACTGGAGCCCCCTTGAACAATCAGTGGTTTTCTAAGGCCGCCGTCTGGATGGTGATAGCCATGGTGCTGTTTACGGTGTTCAAGCAATTTGACAACCGTAGCGGCAGCCAGCCGCCCCTGGCGTACTCCGACTTCCTGCAGGAGGTGCGCAGCGGCCGCGTCAAGAATGCGACGCTGCAGGAAAGCCCCAGCGGCACGGTCATCGTCGCCACGATGAATGACGATCGCAAGGTGCGCACCACCGCCACCTACATGGACCGCGGCCTGATTGGCGACCTGATCAACAACAACGTCAAGTTCGACGTGAAGGAGCGCGAAGAGGGCTCGGTGCTGCTGTCGGTGCTGATCAACTGGGCGCCGATGCTGTTGCTGATCGGGGTCTGGGTCTACTTCATGCGCCAGATGCAGGGTGGCGGCAAGGGCGGTGCCTTCAGCTTCGGTAAGAGCAAGGCGCGCATGCTCGACGAGAACAACAACACCGTCACCTTCGCCGACGTGGCCGGCTGCGACGAGGCCAAGGAAGAGGTCAAGGAGGTCGTCGACTTCCTGAAGGACCCGCACAAGTTCCAGAAGCTCGGCGGTCGCATTCCGCGCGGCCTGCTGCTGGTCGGCCCTCCGGGCACCGGCAAGACGCTGCTGGCCAAGTCCATCGCCGGCGAGGCCAAGGTGCCTTTCTTCTCGATCTCGGGTTCCGACTTCGTGGAAATGTTCGTCGGCGTAGGCGCGGCCCGCGTGCGCGACATGTTCGAGAACGCCAAGAAGAACGCACCCTGCATCATCTTCATCGATGAAATCGACGCCGTGGGCC
>JBLZYV010000139.1:0-7154 GCA_050282565.1 Comamonas sp. | reverse complement strand
ACCGGCTACAACCTCGGCGAGCTGTCCCGCAAGTACGACATCAGCGAGCGCGGCCTGCGCAAGCTGCTCGCCCGGGTGCGTGAGCGCATCGCGGCGGCCTCGAAGTCGGCGAACCATGACCTTTTCAATGACTGATCCCAGGCGCAAAAAAGGGGCCGATTTCAGCGGCCCCGATCATTTCAGCTATTGAAACTCATTTTCTAGTCCCCGTTCCACTTCATCCCGGCGCATCCCCAAAAATCCCGATTTATCGCGCCACTTCCATCTTTCTTTTCTCACTCTCGTTCACGTGCTTGCAAACAAAGGCGTCGCCATTACATGCTAAGGTACGAAGGGAAGGGTGATGATGGATAGTTATTGAATATCAATATCATTAAATCAATTTACTTCATTAATTGATATCCATCCTCTACACTTCTCTCCATCGAATGTTTTTCATCAACCAGAGGAAAGAGCAATGTCCCTGATCAACACGCAAGTCCAACCCTTTAAGACCACCGCTTTCGTCGCCCGCAACGGCGGCAAGGGCGCCAAGGGCGAGTTCATCGAAGTGACCGAAGCCGACCTCAAGGGCAAGTGGTCCGTGGTGATCTTCATGCCGGCAGCCTTCACCTTCAACTGCCCGACCGAGATCGAAGACGCCGCCAACAACTACGCCGCCTTCCAGAAGGCCGGCGCCGAGGTGTACATCGTCACCACCGACACGCACTTCTCGCACAAGGTGTGGCACGAGACCTCCGACGCCGTGGGCAAGGCCCAGTTCCCGCTGGTGGGCGACCCGACGCACCAGCTGACCAACGCCTTCGGCGTGCACATCCCCGAAGAAGGCCTGGCACTGCGCGGCACCTTCGTGATCAACCCCGATGGCGTGATCAAGACCATGGAAATCCATTCCAACGAAATCGCCCGCGACGTGTCGGAAACCCTGCGCAAGCTCAAGGCTGCCCAGTACACCGCCGCCCACCCCGGTGAAGTGTGCCCGGCCAAGTGGAAGGAAGGCGAGAAGACCCTGACCCCGTCGCTGGACCTGGTCGGCAAGATCTAAGCCTCCGCGGCTTCCCACACCACTTGTAATGCACTGAAGACGCCCGGGTGCCGGCGGCGCCCGGGCTTTCTTTTGCCCAGAATTGAAAGGAACCACCATGCTCGACAACAACCTCAAAGCCCAGCTGAAAGCCTACCTGGAGCGACTGACCCGACCAGTCGAGCTGGTGGCCACCCTGGACGCCGGCGAGAAATCGCAGGAAGTGCGCGAACTGCTGAACGAGATCCGCGAACTCAGCGACAAGATCACCGTGGTCGAGAACGACGAGCTGCCCGTGCGCAAGCCCTCGTTCCTGATCACCAACCCCGGCGCCGACACCGGCCTGCGCTTTGCCGGCGTGCCGCTGGGCCATGAATTCACCTCGCTGGTGCTGGCGCTGCTGCAGGTGGGCGGCCATCCGTCCAAGGAATCGGCCGAGCTGCTCGAGCAGATCAAGAGCCTCGACGGCGACTACCATTTCGAGACCTACTACTCGCTCTCGTGCCACAACTGCCCCGACGTGGTGCAGGCGCTGAACCTGATGAGCGTGCTGAACCCGCGCATCACCCACACCGCCATCGACGGCGGCCTGTTCCCGCAGGAAGTGGAGGAGCGCGAGGTGATGGCCGTGCCCATGGTGTTCCTGAACGGCCAGCACTTTGGCCAAGGGCGCATGGCGCTGGCCGAGATCGTCGGCAAGCTCGACACCAATGCCGGCGCCCGCGAGGCCGCCAAGCTCAGCGCCAAGGAAGCCTTTGACGTGCTGATCGTCGGCGGCGGCCCCGCCGGCGCGGCGGCGGCCGTGTATGCGGCGCGCAAGGGCATCCGCACCGGCATCGCCGCCGAGCGCTTCGGCGGCCAGGTGCTCGACACCGTGGACATCGAGAACTTCATCTCGGTGCAGAAGACCGAAGGCCCGCAGTTCGCCGCGGCGCTGGAGCGCCACGTGGCCGACTACGACGTGGACGTGATGAACCTGCAGGCCGCGACCGAGCTGGTGCCGGCCGCGAGCGAGGGCGGCCTGATCGAGATCAAGACCGCCTCGGGCGGCAGCCTCAAGGCTAAGACCGTGATCCTGTCGACCGGCGCGCGCTGGCGCAACATGAACGTGCCCGGCGAGAACGAGTACCGCACCAAGGGCGTGACCTACTGCCCGCACTGCGACGGCCCGCTGTTCAAGGGCAAGCGCGTGGCGGTGATCGGCGGCGGCAACTCGGGCGTCGAGGCGGCGATCGATCTGGCCGGCGTGGTCGAGCACGTCACGTTGCTGGAGTTCGCACCCGAGATGAAGGCCGACGCGGTGCTGCAGCGCAAGGTGCGCAGCCTGAAGAACGTGGACATCATCCTCAATGCGCAGACCACCGAGGTGAACGGCGACGGCAAGAAGGTGACGGGCCTGACCTTCAAGGACCGCACCAACGACGAGATCCGCCAGGTGGCGCTCGAAGGCATCTTCGTGCAGATCGGCCTGCTGCCCAACACGCCGTGGCTCAAGGGCGTGGTTCAACTTACGCCATTCGGCGAGGTCAAGGTCGACTCGCACGGCCGCACCAACGTGCCCGGCGTGTTCGCCGCGGGCGATTGCACTGATACGCCCTACAAGCAGATCGTGATCGCCGCGGGCGATGGCGCGAAGGCCGCGCTCAGCGCCTTCGACCATCTGATCCGCACCAGCGCCCCGGCGGCATAAGCAGCCCAGCTGCGAGCGCGAAGAGCCAGCCTGTCCGGGCTGGCTCTTTTTTCATGGGCGTGGCGGAATCGTATGGTTACACTTTGGGCGCAGGCATGGTGCCGCGCCCAAGGAGTGAAGCATGCGTATGTGGTCGAGGTGGTTGCGGACGGGCATGGGACTGGTGGCAGGCTTGGCCTTGGCTGCAGCCTCGCGGGCGGCGGACGAGCCGCGGGTGCCGCCCGAGGTGGTCAAGCTGGCGCTGCAGATCGGCGGCGAGCCCACCGAGGTGGTGGCGCATCTGTACAAGCCGGCGGGCGACGGGCCGTTCCCGCTGGTCATCTTCTCGCATGGCCGCGCTCCGAACCGGCTGGACCGGGCCAAGCTGCGCAACCCGGTGCTGGTCGGACATGCCAACTACTGGTTGAAGCGGGGCGTGGCCGTGGTTGCGCCGGTGCGGCCAGGCTATGGCGAAACGGGAGGCAGCGACCGCGAGGATTCGTTCACCCGCTGGGACGGCGACCAGTGCCGCAGCAACCCCGACTACACCCGTACGGCCGAGCATGCGCGCGACACCGTGGTGGCCGCCTACCAGTGGGCGCAGCAGCAGCCCTGGGTGCGCAAGGACCGCATCCTGCTGGAAGGCCAGTCGGTGGGCGGGCTGGCGACGGTCGCGGCCGGCGCGCTGAATCTGCCGGGCGTGGTGGGGGTCGTCAATTTCGCGGGAGGTGCCGGCGGCAATCCCGAGCGCTCGCCCGGCAAGAGCTGCATGCCCGAGAACCTGACGCAGACCTACGCCTTGTACGGCCGGCAGGCCCGGGAGCCCAGCCTGTGGCTGTATGCCGAGAATGACCAGTACTGGGGTGCCGAGGTGCCGCGGCAATGGCACGCGGCCTTCCAGGCGGGCGGCAGCGACACCCGCCTGGTCCAGACCGGGCCGGTGGAGGGGCATGACGGCCACCAGCTGCTGAACTACGGCGGCCGCATGTGGAGTGCGCCGCTCAATGCCTTTGCGCAGCAGATTGGTATGCTATCGAATTGATTGCTTTTGGCGCTTTATCCATAAGCGTTTGAGGCCAAAAATACCAAAAAAGAACGCGCCGGGCGCGTTCCTGCAGTGGTGTAGCCGGGCCTATGGCTTGGCCGCCGCCAGCGCCTGCTCGACCCAGCCGTCGAAGGCCTTCTGGTGTGCCTGGATCCAGGCATCGACGTGGCGATCGATGTCGGCCTGCTTGTTCTCGCCGTTCTGCATGCGCAGGTTCTGCGCGGTGATGTCGGCCACCGGCACCTGCATCATGGCGAACAGCTTCGCCGCCGCCGGGTTGGCATCGGCCCAGGCCTTGTTCGCCAGGATGTACTGGTTGTTGGGCTTGAAGCCGTAGTTCTTGCCGTTGGCCAGCCGGGTGTCGTCGTTGCCGGTGGCGTGCGGCACGTTGGGCACTTCCAGCCAGGTCACTTCCTTGCCCGGGCGCAGCACGCCGCTGACCCAGTAGGGCGTCCACACGTAGTACAGCATGGGCTTGCCGGCCTTCTGGCGCGCGATGGTGTCGGCGATCAGCGCGGCGTAGTTGCCCTGCACGTGGTGGATGCGGCCCTCCAGGCCGAGCAGCTTCAGGTGCCGGTTGATGGCCAGCTCGCAGCCCCAGCCGGGGTTGCAGCCGGTGAGGTCGGCCTTGCCGTCGCCGTCGGTGTCGAAGAGCTTGGCGATCTTCGGGTCCTTGAGCTGTTCGAGGCTGGTGATGTGGTGCTCGTCGGCGGTCTTCTTGTCGATCAGGTAGCCCTGGGCCGCGTTGCGCGAGAACGTGCCTTCGCGGTAGTAGGCCTTGGCGCCGCCGTTGGCGTCGTAGAAGCCCTGGTGCAGCGGCAGCCAGTGCGTGGCGGTGAAGGTGGCGTCGCCATTGGCGATGACGATGTGCTGGGTGCCGTTCTCCAGGTTCTTGGGCGGCTTCACGTCGTAGCCCAGCTTCTGCAGCGCGCGCGAGACGATCAGGGTCTGGAAGGCTTCTTCGTCCACGGTGCCCATCAGCGGCTGCACGGCGACGCCACTGCCGGGTAGCTGCTGCGGCTGGGCTGCGGCGCCAAGGCTCAGGCCTGCGGCCAGGGCCAGCGCCGCCAGGCGGATGCGGGTGGTGGGGGTGCTCAGAGTCACGCGATGGATCTCCTTGTCTCAAAGAAAAAACGGCGCACGATGGCGCCGTTGTCGGGGGAGGCTTACTTGCCGGCGGCCTGCGCCTGCGCGATCCAGCCGTCGAAGGTCTTCTGGTGCGCCTTGATCCAGGCGTCGGTGTGGCGCTCGATGTCGGCCGGCTTGTTCTGGCCGTTCTTCATGGCCAGGTTCTCGGCGTTGATGTCGCCCACCGGCAGCCGCATCAGCTCGAACAGCTTGGCCGCGGCCGGGTTCTTGTCGGTGAAGGCCTTGTTGGCGACGATCTTCTGCGTATTCAGCGGGAAGCCGTAGTTGCGGCCGTCGGGCAGTGCGGTCTTCATCTTCGATTGGTCACCCGGCAGCGCGGTGAAGGGCACCTGCAGCCAGACCACGTCCTTGCCGGGGCGCAGCTCGGCGCTGACCCAGAACGGCGTCCAGGTGTAGTAGAGGATGGGCTTGCCCGCCTTGTAGCGGGTGATGGTGTCGGCCATCAGCGCGGCGTAGCTGCCCTGCACGTGGGTCACCGTGTCGCGCAGCTTGTAGGCGCTGAGCTGGAACTCGATCGCGGCCTCGCAGCCCCAGCCCGGCGTGCAGCCGGTGAGGTCGGCCTTGCCGTCGCCGTCGGTGTCGAAGATCTTGGCGATCTTTGGGTCCTTGAGCTGCTCGATGTTGGTGATCTTGTACTGGTCGGCCGTCTTCTTGTCGATCAGGTAGCCCTGGGCGGCGTTGTTCGAGTACTCGCCCTGGCGGTAGAGCTTGGCGTCACCGCCGGCGTTCTTGTAGAAGTCGGCGTGCAGCGGGTCCCAGTGGTCGGCCATGAAGGTCGCGTCGCCATTGGCGATCGCCACGTGGGCGGTGGCGTACTCCACTTCCTTGATGGATTTGACGTCGTAGCCCAGCTTGGCCAGCGCGCGGCTGACCAGCAGGGTCTGGAAGGTTTCCTCGGCGATCGAGCTCTGGAGCGGCTGCACGCTGACGCCCTTGCCGGGCAAATCTGGTGTTTGTGCTTGCGCCTGGGCGGCGGCCATGCCGAGGGCGAGCAGGCTGCCGGCGAGCAGGGGAGAGAAATTATTGGTCATAGGGCTCCTTGGCTGGGGTTTATAGTGAAATCGGGCTAAAGCGCTCATGCAGCAAGCGCTGGTGGCTATGGTTTTTGAATATCAGTGCGTGGCCGGGCGCAGCGCGGGGGCTGCCTCGCCGGCCTCGCTCGCCGCCGCGGCCGGGCGGCGCTGCAGCAGCTTGGCGGCCAGACCGGCGGGGCCGGTCTGCCACCAGTGGCGCACGCCGCGGCGGGACTGGCCCAGCGCCTGCGTGATGCGGTCGAGCATGATGGCCAGCAGCACGATACCGATGCCGCCCACGGTGGCCAGGCCCATGTCCAGGCGGCCGATGCCGCGCAGCACCATCTGGCCCAGGCCGCCCACGGCGATCATGGAGGCGATCACCACCATGGACAGCGACAGCATCAGCGCCTGGTTCACGCCGGCCATGATGGAGGGCATGGCCAGCGGCAGCTGCACCTTCCACAGCAACTGCCAGGGCGATGCGCCATAGGCGCGGCTGGCCTCGATCAGGTCGGGGCGCACCTGGCGGATGCCCAGGTTGGTCAGTCGGATCAGCGGCGGCAGCGCGAAGATGATGGTCACGATCACGCCGGGCACGTTGCCGATGCCGAACAGCATCACCACGGGCACCAGGTAGACGAAGGCCGGCGTGGTCTGCATGGCGTCGAGCAGCGGGCGTGTCCAGCGCTGCGCACGGTCGCTGGAGGCCAGCAAAATCCCCGCGGGCAGGCCGATGACCATGCAGAACACCAGCGAGGTCAGCACCAGGGACAGCGTCACCATGGCCTCGGGCCAGATGCCCAGCATGGCGACCACCACCAGCGAGACGGCGGCGCCAATGGCCATGGCGCGGCCCGCGAACTGCCAGGCCACCAGGGTCAGGATCAGGATCAGCAGCGGCCAGGGCAGGGCCAGCATGGCATCGGTGATGCCCGACAGCGTGCCGTCGATGGGCGTGCGCACGGCCTGGAAGAAGGGGCGGAAATGGTGGACCACCCATTCCAGGCCGCTGTTGATCCAGCCCTGCACGGGCAGGCCGTCGGTGGTCAGTTGGTGCCAGAGGCTGGCATGGGCGTCGTCGGGAACGCCCGAGCCGGCCGAGGCGCCCAGCCAGTCACCGCCTGCGGCATCACCGCCGCTGGCGGCGCCCCAGGGATCGGCCGAGGCATCGGGCGCCGGCGTGGCGGCGGTGGCCCAGGGATCGGCGCTTGCAGAGGCCGCGGAATCGGTGGAAGCAGGGGCTGCGCTCGC
>JBLZYV010000138.1:0-7217 GCA_050282565.1 Comamonas sp. | reverse complement strand
AACATGACCGAGCAGCTCAAGCACTGCCACGAGGCGCCGTTCTACACCCTGGGCCCGCTGACCATCGACATCGCCCCGGGCTACGACCACATCGCCAGCGCCATCGGCGCGGCCATGATCGGCTGGTTCGGCACCGCCATGCTGTGCTACGTGACGCCCAAGGAGCACCTGGGCCTGCCCGACCGCGATGACGTCAAGCAGGGCATCATCGCCTACAAGATCGCGGCCCACGCCGCCGACGTGGCCAAGGGCCACCCGGGCGCGCGCTCGCGCGACGATGCACTGAGCCAGGCGCGCTTCGACTTCCGCTGGGAGGACCAGTTCAACCTGGGCCTGGACCCCGACACGGCGCGCGAGTTCCACGACGAGACCCTGCCCAAGGACAGCGCCAAGGTGGCGCACTTCTGCTCCATGTGCGGGCCCAAGTTCTGCTCGATGAAGATCACGCAGGAAGTGCGCGACTTCGCCAAGTCGCAGGGCGTGGCGGCGGAGCAGGGCATCTCGATGGGCATGCAGGCCAAGGCCGAGGAGTTCAACCGCGCGGGCGGCGACTTCTATATCCCCATCGCGTCGGACACCACGGCACGTTGATTTGATGCCAAATAGGGCTGTAGCGCTTGTCCATCAAGCGCAAGCAGCTATTAAATAGGAAGCGCAGGCCTAGCCTGCGCTTTTTTTGGGGGGTGCTGGGAGTGGCGGCTAGCCGCCCAGGTTGGCGGCCCAGCTCCGGACCTGCTTGCGCTCGCGGATCTTCCAGCCGGCGGCGGTGCGCTCCAGCACGTCTTCGTACCAGAGCCCGCTCACGAAGGTGGACTCCCGGCCGTCCGGCGCGGGGGCGGTCATCGGCACCAACGCGGCCGATCGGGCAACAGCGCGGTCACCTGCCAGGTCGATCCGGACCGTGGAGACCGTGTGCTGGGACGAGGCCAGGCTCGCCAGGATGGGCGCCAGGAAGGCCTGCAACTCGGATACCGCCCCCTTGGGGCCACCGAATGCCGTGAAGTCCAGCACCGCATCCGCGGTGAAGACGGCCTGGAAGGCAGGCCAGTCCTTCTGGTCCAGCGCATGGCAGTACCGTGCCAGGAGTTCATGGATGTCGAGCTTGTCGGAGATTTCCTGCAGGGTCATTCTGGCCTTTCAGTGGGAAGGGTATGGAGGCCTGCAAGCCTACGTTCGTCCACGGGTTTGCCATCGTCCTGGCAGACGATGCGAGCCTCTGGGCCGGTGTCGCTTGTGGCACCATCGAAGTCCTCGAATGACCCCTGAGGATCTCGATGCTGATCAACTGCGTTGCCTACGAAAACGGATCCAAGCTGGCGGATATTCCGGTGGCCGACATCAGCGAGTACATTGCCCGCCCGGGCTGCTTTGTCTGGGTGGCCATGGCCGATGCGACCCCGGCCGAGCTGGACGAGATGCGCGAGGAGTTCGGCCTGCACGAATTGGCGGTGGAGGATGCGAGCCACGGGCACCAGCGGCCCAAGATCGAGGAATACGGCCAGTTCCTCTTCGCGGTGATGCACTTGCTGGAGCCGGACCCCGGGCAGCCCGGCCAGTTCAACCTGGGCGAGGTGGACGTGTTCGTCGGCCCGAACTACGTGCTGTCGGTGCGCAACCGCAGCAAGCACGGCTTCCTCGGCGTGCGGGACCGCTGCGAGCGCGAGCCCGAACTGCTCAGGCATGGCTCGGGCTTTGTGCTGTATGCGCTGATGGATGCGGTGGTGGACCGCTATTTCCCCATCATCGAGGCGCTGGAAGCCGAGCTGGAAGAGGTGGAACTGCAGATCTTCACGCGGCGCGCGGCCCGCGAAAGCATCAAGCAGCTCTACGGGCTGAAGCAGCGGGCCATGGTCCTCAAGCACGCGGTTGCGCCGCTGCTGGAGGCGGTGAGCAAGCTCCACGGCGGGCGCGTGCCGCAGATATGCGCCGGGTCGCAGGATTACTTCCGCGACGTGGCGGACCACCTGGTGCGGATCAACGGGCTCATCGACGGCATGCGCGACACCATCGCGACGGCGATGCAGGTCAACCTCGCCCTGGTCACCATCGACGAGAACGAAGTCACCAAGCGGCTGGCGGCCTGGGCCAGCATCTTCGCCATCTGCACGGCCTTCGTGGGCGTGTGGGGCATGAACTTCGAGCACATGCCCGAGCTGAAATGGCAGTACGGCTACCCCGCCGCGCTGCTGCTCATGGCCAGCGTCTGCGGCTATGTCTACTACCGCTTCCGCCGGGCGGGCTGGCTGTAGATCTAGAGTGTCTTGCTGAGCGTGACGATCAGGCGCGGCTGGTTGACGTGGCCGAAGAAGGCCTGCCTGCTGGCACCCGCCACGGCAGCGCCGAGCGAAAGGCCGCCGCCGAAGTCATAAGCGCCACCCAGGCTGTAGTCCAGGTAGTTGGGTACGCCCGTATCCCGGATGCCGCTGGCGAAGCGGGTGAAGCCCACCGCGGCTTTCAGCGTGATGCGGGGCACTACTTCCTGTGCAAATGCCAGGTTGAGATAGCCGGTGTTGCGCCCCCTCAGGCCTGAGCCGGTCTTGGCGCCAGCAAAGCCAAAGTAGTCCTTGGAGACGGTGTGCGAGTACTTAGCGGTGAAGGGCCCCAAGGTGGCCGCACCGTACAGCTCGGTCGTATTGCCATTGCTGTTGCCAGGGTAAACATAGGCCAGCGCGCCCACGTCGAAGTCCGCGCCAGCGGCCTTGAACCGGTAGCCACCGTACAGGTCGGATTCGAGCGAGTTGTGGGCCAACCAGTCCACGCTGGAGTTCCAGTTGCCCGCGTACCAGCCGGATTCGCCGAAGGCATAGTCGAAGCCGCCTTGCAGCGCGGGCTTGATGGCCCGAACCCTGGAAGCATCCTGGTCCTGGCCGCGGAACTTGTAGTTGCTCGTCAGGCTGACATTGCCGGTGAGCTGCGCACCAGCCAGCAGCGGAAAGGAGGCGATGCATGCCGTGGCGAGCACCTTGGAGGCAGAGAAAATCATGGAAGCGATCTTGCGGAAATGAACGAAGCTGCCAGCGTAGAAAAAGGCGCCTATAGATTTCCTCAAGAATGCGGGCGTGGCCGTCAATTTCAGATCAGGAGGCGGCTCCTGCGGCGGGGGCCATGGCTTCGGGTGTGTGTAGGCGAGGTGCTCCCACTCCCGGTCGCGCCGGATGCCAGGGCACGGGGGTGAAGCCAAAAAGGGCTGTAGCGATTTCCCATCAAGCGCGAGAAGCTATCAAATAAGAAGCGCAGGCCGGGCCTGCGCTTTTGGGCGGGCGCAGCGTTCGCTAGAAGTGCAGGCCAAAAATGCGGGCAAAGGCCTGGTGCCCCTCGGGCGTGATGCTCACCGAGCGGCTGCCCTCGTTGCGCCGTATCCAGTGCTGCGCCAGATAGTGCTGGAACAGGCTCGCGCCCAACGCGCCGGCGATGTGCAGCCGGCGCTCGCTCCAGTCCAGGCAGGGGCGGCAGAAGACACGGCGCGAGCCGCGGCACGCGGGAGCGCCCGTGTCCACGGCGACGCCCAGCTCCTGAAGGAAGCGCGCTCCGGACTGCGTCAGCGCGCCGGCCTCGGAGGTCAGCTCGGTATGGCCGGACTCCAGCATGCGTTCGGTGATGGCCACGCCGACCTCGCCCGCCAGGTGGTCGTAGCAGGTGCGCGCATAGCGCAGCGCCTGGTCGCGGGGGCCGGTGACGACCTTCGGGCCGCGAGGCGAAGCGCCGTCGTCGCGTTCGATGGAGACCGACATCAGGTTCTCCAGCAGGCGTGCCACGGCCGGCGAGGCGATCCGGTGGTAGCGGTGGCGCCCTTGCTTCTCCACCGACAGCAGGCCAGCCTGCGTGAGCTTGGCGAGGTGCCCGCTGGCGGTCTGCGGGGTGATGCCGGCCCCTTGCGCCAGTTTGGCGGCCGTGAGGGCGCGCCCGTCCATCAGCGCGGCCAGCATGCTGGCGCGCGCCAGGTCTCCGATGAGCGATGCGGTTTCGGCCAATGAGGCGGTGCTAACCATGGCAGGGCTCCTTTGTTCAGGCCCGGCCAGCTTAGCCATTTTTCGGACGGCCATGCTTCGGCGCGCCGAAGCATCGCGGCGGCAGGGGGCGGCAAAGTGGGGCATCCCTTGTTCCATGAGCTATCCACCATGCCTTTCGCAGCCATGCCCTTGCCGGGCCGCCATGCCGTCGTGGTGACGACCGTCGCCGCCAGTTCTGGCGGCGGTGATGCTGGGCCGGACAGCCCAGGCCTGAGTTGGGGGTGCTTTCCTGCAAGAGCCATCGATATAGAAAAGATAGCGTCTAGCGCCTTGTTTTATTCGGGTTGTGATGTATTTGTTTCTGAATCTATTGCTTTTCAAGCGCTGGATGCTTCTTTTTTGAGAGCGAACATAGTGCCTTGCCTGCCCTTGGATGCTGGGATTATCTTGAATCTGCAATGACTGGCAGATATCAGGCCGCGATATAGGCTAATATCTGCGCAAATTGTTACGGCGTGGTGGATGGGTTTGTGTGTGCGATCAAGAAGCTTGGTTGGGGCATGGGCTGGTTTGCTGATGGCAAACCGGGACAGTGTGGCTTTCATTTTCAATCCCATCTCGGTATTGCCATGAAGATGATGCTCGCTGTCTTATTGCTCACAGTATTGGCAGCCACCACGCATGCAGCCAACTATCCCTGTAGTGGACGAAAAGGCGGGGTGGCACATTGTGCCGGGGAACGATTTGTATGCAATGACGGTTCTATCAGTGCAAGCAAGCGCAACTGCCAAGCGGAGTTGGGGGATGGTGCGCCGCGAATGCTGCTATCGCCGGCGCCTACAAATAGGCTCAGTGCCGGCTCGGATGGAGGATGCTCTTGCCGCCAGGGGAGAGTTTGCACCGGACCACGGGGTGGGCAATACTGCATAAGCGACTCAGGCAATAAGAGCTATGTCAGGAAATAAGTGATGGAGTTCGTGCTGAGAAAATTAGAAAGAAACGGGGGATGAAAATGATTTTTCGATCAATACTGGGATTGATCTTGGCGTTTGGCTTGTTTTCAGGCGAGGCCTGGGCTTTCAAGCTGAATCCATGCATGCGAGTTCTTACCATAACAGATGGCAGTCCGTCGCAGGAGCCAGTTTGGAAGGGGAACCCATGTGCGATCGCAGATGCTCAATTGCAACTGGCAGTGCATGAGCATATGACGCTGGCCACCATCCATACGTATGGGGCCCCGGTTCATTGGTCACGCAATAAATTCGATCCTACTGGCCGACTCGCGTACAACTATTCGTCGGCGCATCCCTGGTCAATGAGAGACGGTGTCTGGCACCATACGCTGGCTTTGATGCAGGGAACATGGTGGAACGACGATCCGCTCATGTACCTTTGGGGCAGTGGGCTGGACTTTACCAAGGGGGCATATAAATTCAAGCAGGTATTTGATATAGGCGAGCGATCGCACTATCAAGGTGATGTGGAGAATTGCGACGTGAGAAGAGAGCAGCATTTGCCGCGATGGTCGCATTTTGGATCTCTGCAGCATCTGCATTTCATGTCGACGTTGGACCAAAACCATACGGCGAAAGAGCGGGTGGAGCAAACGACCGCGAATGCCATGGTGTGGATGGAGTTTGCCTACAAGGTTGCCATTGGGGAAATCAGGCCGACGGATCCTCTCACCCCTGAGGATGAGGCGCGTCTACGATTGCCCTCCATTGCCAAGAACCTCTGTCTGAGCAATCCCGCCAACGTCAAGGTGCGCTCGCTCCTGGCCAGAGTGGGGCCCAGTGACGCAGCTTCTCTGGCGTATCGCAACCAAATCACTCCGGATGTGGCGCTGGGAACCATGCTGCATATACTTCAGGATTCATTTTCTCCTGCACATACGTGTCGAGTACGGCAGGATGCAGATGGCATGGTGAAAGCCGTTCTTTATGATGCCTACAATTACAATGAGCAGAATCACAAAGAACATGGGCAGAAGGATAAATTCCCCTCATGGTTCAAACCTTTGATCACTCAGGGTACGCATGTCTATGGCAATAGTCCCGTGGTCGTTGGCGCTTGGCTGATCGGTGCTGTGGACCAGAAGCTGGATTGGCAGGTGGTGTATTCGCATCTGATGGAAACTGCCTTCTCGGTAGGGCGCGATACGAAAATACCGATGTCCATGTGTTTGCAGTAGCCGCTTGGGCCAAACATCGATGGTGGCGAGTGCTTGTCGAGCGGCCTTCCATTCCGTTCCCACCGAAAGTGCCGCCCAGGCGTCAGTGCTTCCCGCCGCGCTGTTCTACACTGCCGCGCAATGGCTGGACATGGCGCTCGTCCATGGCGTGCCGAATTTCCTGGAGAACCCTGTGATGAATGTTTCCGAAGCCATGTCCGCGCGCCGCTCGGTGCGCGCCTTTTTGCCCCGTGTGCCTACCAAGGAGCAGGTACAAGGCCTGATGGCCGATGCCGCGCAGGCAGCGGCGTCAGGCGGCAATGTGCAGCCCTGGCGCGTGGTGGCGTTGACGGGCGAGCCGCTGCAGGAGTTCATCGATGCCGTGGCGCAGTCGGTGCCGGGCGACGATCTGCCGGCCAGCGCATCCTACCCGTCCAGCCTGTGGGATCCGTACCGCAGCCGCCGCTACAAGAACGGCGAGGATCTGTACCGCACCATCGACATCCCGCGCGACAACCGGGCCGCGCGCCTGGAGCAGGTGGCGAAGAACGGCCGCTTCTTCGGCGCGCCGGTGGGCCTGATCGTGCTGGTGGACGAGCGCATGGTGCATCCGCAGTGGGTGGACCTGGGCATCTACCTGCAGTCGTTCATGCTGCTGGCCACCGAGCGCGGCATGGCCACCTGCGCGCAGGGCTACTGGCGCCGCTTTGGCGATGCGGTGGAGCGCACGCTGAAGGTGCCCGAGCCGTACCGCGTGGCCTTCGGCATTGCGCTGGGCTACGAGGACCTGGATGCGCCGATCAATGCGCTGCGCTCCGACCGCGCGCCGTGGGAAGAGTGGGCGCAGATGCGCGGCTTCTAAAGAGGCCGGCCAGCAAAAAGCAGCGCCGTGGCGCTGCTTTTTTCATGGGCGCGGTGCCCGGGGCTACTTCCACAGCGGGCACTGGGCCTCGGCCTTGGTGGCAAAGACCTGGTCGCCGGGCAGGGCCTTCACGAGCTTGAAGAAATCGTGCCGGCCCTTGGATTCCTGCGGTGTCTTCACCTGCAGCAAGGGTGAGTTCAACCCATCGTTGCAACACGTCCTATTCGGAGGTGCT
>JBLZYV010000137.1:0-7326 GCA_050282565.1 Comamonas sp. | reverse complement strand
ACCGGAGAGGTTCTGTGCTGCGAAGACCGCTATTCTACACACAATTTTGAGCACCACGCAAGTTCCGCGAAAAAATTTGGAAGAAGGCATCCACCCTGCCCGGCAACGGATACCTTGCCGCCTTGGATAATGCCCGTCCTATGGCATTGATTACCTTATTAGATGCGCAGCTGGCCTTTGGCCATGTGGCGCTGCTGGACCATGCAGGGTTCGCGCTGGAGACGCAGGAGCGCGTGGGACTGATTGGCCGCAACGGCGCCGGCAAGTCGTCGCTGCTCAAGATACTGGGCGGACTGGAGAAGCCCGATGACGGCCAGTTGCAGATCCAGGGCGGATTGCGGGTGGCCTTCGTGGCGCAGGAGCCGGCGCTCGACCCGGCCCACTCCATATTTGAAGCGGCCTCGGATGGCCTCAGGCACGTCACCGCGCTGCGGGCGCGCTATTTCGCCGCGGCCGAAGGCGAGGACCTGGACGCGTTGCAGTCGCAGATCGAGGCGCACAACGCCTGGAACTGGGAACAGCGCGTGGAAGAGACGCTGCAGCGCCTGCACCTGGATGGCGCCGCCATCGTCGGCACGCTGTCGGGCGGCACCAAGAAGCGCGTGGCGCTGGCCCAGGCCCTGGTGTCGCAACCCGATGTGCTGCTGCTGGACGAGCCGACCAACCACCTGGACCTGGATTCCATCACCTGGCTGGAGGACCTGCTGCTGGACTTCAAGGGCAGCGTGGTCACCATCACCCACGACCGCGCCTTCCTGGACCGCATCGCCACCCGCATCGTCGAGCTGGATCGCGGCAACCTGCGCAGCTACCCCGGCAACTTCGCGCAGTACGTGCTGCAGAAGGAAGAGCAGCTGGCGCAGGAGGCCGTCATCAACGCCAAGGCCGACAAGCTGCTGGCCCAGGAGGAGGTGTGGATCCGCAAGGGCGTGGAGGCCCGCCGCACCCGCAGCCAGAGCCGCGTCGAGCGCCTGAAAACCCTGCGCTCCAACCGCGAGGCCCGGCGCGAGACGCTGGGCAGCGTCAATATGGACATCGCCTCGGGCATGCAGGGCAGCTACCAGGGCAAGATCGTGGCCGAGCTCAAGCATGTCGGCAAGGCCTTTGGCGACCGGACCATCGTGCGCGATTTCAGCGCCACCATCCTGCGCGGCGACAAGGTGGGCCTGATCGGCCCGAACGGCGCGGGCAAGACCACGCTGCTCAAGCTGATCCTGGGCGAGCTGGCCCCTGACAGCGGCAGCATCCGCCAGGGCGCGAACCTGCAGGTGGCGTATTTCGACCAGATGCGCGAGGCGATCGACCTCGACGCGACGCTGGAGGACTTCATCAGCCCCGGCAGCGAGTGGATCGAGATCGGCAACCAGCGCAAGCACGTCAAGAGCTACCTGAACGACTTCCTGTTCTCGCCGGCGCGGGCCCTGTCGCCAGTGCGTTCGCTGTCGGGCGGCGAGCGCAACCGCCTGCTGCTGGCGCGGCTGTTCGCCCGCCCAGCCAACGTGCTGGTGCTGGACGAGCCGACGAACGACCTGGACATCGACACGCTGGACCTGCTGGAAGAGCTGCTGCAAAGCTACGAAGGCACGGTGTTCCTGGTCAGCCACGACCGCAGCTTCCTCGACAACGTGGTCACCAGCATCATCGCCGCCGAGGGCGACGGCGCCTGGCGCGAATATGAAGGCAGCGTGCAGGACTGGCTGACGCAGTCACGCCGCGCCAAGGAGATCGCCGCGCAGGCCGCGCCCAAGCCGGCCGCTGCGCCCGCGCCGGCCGCCGCAGCGGCTGCCGGCAAGCCCGCCGCCGACGGCAAGGCGCTCAAGCGCAAGCTCAGCTACAAGGAGCAGCGCGAGCTGGAACAGCTACCCGCCACCATCGAGGCGCTGGAGGCTGAGCAGAAAGCCATCCAGGCCGAGCTGGCCGACGGCAGCATCTACGCCAAGGATGGCGTGCGCGCCACCCAGCTGCACCAGCGCGACGGCGAGATCGAGGAAGCCCTGCTCGAAGCCCTGATGCGCTGGGAAGAACTGTCGGCCTGATCCAGCCTCCGCCAGTCACTATCAAAACAATAGCTTCCAGCGCTTACCACATAAGCGCTGGAAGCTATTTTTATTGCTATTTCTGCGGCTGCACCACCGGCACGGCCTTGGCACGGCGCCGGCGCAGCCAGCGCCGGCCCAGCGCCAGCATGGGCAGGCCCAGCAAGGCCAGCAGCACCAGCCACGGCAGCGCGCCCGCCGCCGTCACCACCAGCGCGCGGGCGCTGTCGTTGAAGGTGCGCCACGACTGCGACCAGGTACGCTGCCAGGGGCTGTAGGTGCCCGACAGCAGCGCCGCCTGCGGCACGAAGCCCATCTGCACGAGTTGCTTGGTGGTTTCGCGCGCCAGCAGGGCGCGCTGGGTCTGGGCCGCGTCGATCTCGGCCTGCACGCGCGACAGCGTGTCGCGGATCTCCATCAGGTCGGAAAGCGTGCGCTTAACGCCCTTTTCGCGCAGCAGCTCGCGCAGGCTGTCGCGGTACTCGCTGCGGTTCTTGATCTGCGCCTCGACATCGACCACCTGGGCGGTCCTGTCCTCGGACGTGGTCTGGTGGCTGAGCACCCGGGCCTCGCCGCCCAGCGCCGCGGTGAGCGCCGCAAAGTCGCGCGGATTGACACGCATGTTCAGGTAGGCGCGGGCCGCGGCATGCGGGGTTTCGCGCTGCAGCGCCGATTCCTCGACCTGGCAGTCGAGCTGCTCGCAGCGCTGGCGCACCGCCTCCCACAGCGCGCTCAGGCTGGCGGCCGGGGTTTCGACCTGCATCTGGTGGCGCACGGCCAGATGGCGCTGGCTCTGCGCGGGCGCGGCTGCGGCCGCCGCCCCGCCGGCGGCGTCCTGGGCCTTGGCCAGCGCCAGCTCGGCCACCGGCGCGCGGCGGGCACGCTCCATCGCCGCCATGGGCGCGGGCGGCGCGGCGGATGCGATGGGCGCAGCGGTCTCGGCGCTGCGCCCGCCGTCTTCGGGCGAGCAGGCGGACAGCAATAGCGCCGCGGCCAGGGCCATCGGCAAGGCGGCGGGCAGGGCGCGCCAGCGGGTGCGCGGCGGGGTCGGGGACGATGCAGGGCGGTGTGGCATAGAGGGTTGCTCCGGTTGAAGTGATGGCAGCGCATGAACCGCACGACGGCCGCCAACGGGGTCAAACCGTTACACACGCAAACAAAACAGGCACTGCCCCCTGTCCAAGCCGCCGTCGAACGATCAAGCCAGCCATCGCAAACGACGATGCCAAAATGAACATTGAAGGGTAAAATTGCTCCAGCATTCGCTGCACAAGAATACTTACCCACCATGAAAAGCTCCGAGCGCAGTTTTGCGCGCCGAATCGACCTGACCTCGCTGCAGCTCTTCGTGGCCGTGTGCGAGCTGGGCAGCATCGGCCGCGCGGCGGAGCGTGAGTTCATCGCGGCCTCGGCCGTGAGCAAGCGCCTGTCCGACCTGGAAACCGCGGTGGACACCGCCCTGCTCTACCGCCACAGCCGCGGCGTGACGCTGACCCCCGCCGGCGAAAGCCTGCTGCACCATGCGCGCAACGTGCTCTTCGGCCTGGAGCGCATGCAGGGCGAGCTGAGCGAATACGCCGACGGCGTGCGCGGCCACGTGCGCGTGCATGCCAACATCTCGGCCATCGTGCAGTTCCTGCCCGAGGACCTGGGCAGCTTTGCCCGCGAGCACGGCCAGGTCAAGATCGACCTGCAGGAGCACCTGAGCGCCGCCGTGATCCAGGCGGTGCAGGAAGGCACGACCGACCTGGGCATCTGCAACCTCGGCGCGCGCGAACCGGGCGAGCTGGAGCTGCAGGCCCGCCCCTACCGCAGCGACCACCTGATGCTGGTCGTGCCGCTGGGCCACCCGCTGGCGTCGCGCGACGCGATCAGCTTCGAGGAAACGCTGGAGTGGGACATCGTCGGCCTGCAGTCGGGCAGCAGCATCAGCCAGGCCATGCGCACGGCCTCGGGCCAGCTGCACCGGCCGCTGCGCCAGCGCATCCAGGTCACCAGCCTCGACGCCATGTGCCGCATGATCGACAACGGCCTGGGCATAGGCCTGGTGCCGGACCGCGCCTTCGCGCTGATGCACGGCGTGGGCAACCTGCGCGGCATCCCGCTGACCGACGGCTGGGCCCACCGCGAGCTGACGCTGATCGCGCGCGACTTCGACACCCTGCCGGTAACCGCGCGCCTGCTGGTCGAGCACCTGTGCCGCCACCACACGGCCGCCGCGGCACCCGCATCCCTGGCCGCCGCCCTCTGAGCGGCGCCCCCCTTTGTTAGACGAAAGAGAGACACGATGACCGGACTCACGCTGTACGACAAGATCTGGGACGAACATGTCGTCCACACCGAAGAGGACGGCACCGCCATCCTCTACATCGACCGCCACCTGGTGCACGAAGTGACCAGCCCGCAGGCCTTCGAGGGCCTGCGCATGGCCGGCCGCAAGCTGTGGCGCATCAGCTCGGTCGTGGCCACGGCCGACCACAACACGCCCACCACCGGCTGGGAGCGCGGCTACGACGGCATCGAAGACCCGATCAGCAAGGAACAGATCACCACGCTGAACACCAACATCGGCGAGTTCGGCTCGGCGGCGTTCTTCCCCTTCATGGACAAGGGCCAGGGCATCGTCCACGTGATGGGCCCCGAGCAGGGCGCGACGCTGCCCGGCATGACCGTGGTCTGCGGCGACAGCCACACCTCCACGCACGGCGCCTTCGGCGCGCTGGCGCACGGCATCGGCACCTCCGAGGTCGAGCACGTGATGGCCACGCAGACCCTGCTGGCCAAGAAGGCCAAGAACATGCTCATCAAGGTGGACGGCAAGGTCGCCCCCGGCGTGACGGCCAAGGACATCGTGCTCGCCATCATCGGCAAGATCGGCACCGCCGGCGGCACGGGCTACACCATCGAGTTCGCCGGCTCCGCCATCCGCGACCTGACCGTCGAAGGCCGCATGACGGTGTGCAACATGGCCATCGAGGCCGGTGCGCGCGCTGGCCTGGTGGCCGTGGACGACAAGACCATCGCCTACGTGCAGGGCCGCCCGCTCGCGCCCACCGGCGTGGAATGGGACCAGGCCGTGGCTTACTGGAAGACGCTGCACTCCGATGCCGACGCCAAGTTCGACGCCGTGGTCACGCTGCGCGCCGAGGACATCGTGCCCCAGGTCACCTGGGGCACCAGCCCCGAGATGGTGCTGGGCGTGGACGGCGCCGTGCCCGATCCGGACAAGGAAAAGGACCCGAACAAGCGCGGCGCCATCGAGCGCGCGCTGACCTACATGAACCTGGAGCCGGGCAAGCCCATCGACGACATCTTCGTCGACAAGGTCTTCATCGGCTCGTGCACCAACAGCCGCATCGAGGACATGCGCGAGGCCGCCGCCGTGGTCAAGAAGCTGGGCCAGAAGGTGGCCAAGAACATCAAGCTGGCCATGGTCGTGCCCGGCTCGGGCCTGGTCAAGGAACAGGCCGAGCGCGAAGGCCTGGACCAGATCTTCAAGGCCGCGGGCTTCGAATGGCGCGAGCCCGGCTGCTCGATGTGCCTGGCGATGAACGCCGACCGCCTGGAGCCCGGCGAGCGCTGCGCCTCCACCAGCAACCGCAACTTCGAAGGCCGCCAGGGCGCGGGCGGGCGCACCCACCTGGTCAGCCCCGCGATGGCCGCCGCCGCCGCGATCCACGGCCACTTCGTGGACATCCGCCGCTTCGCCTGACCCTTTTTCCGGAATCACACCATGCAACAGTTCACCATCCACAAGGGTCTCGTGGCGCCGATGGACCGCGAGAACGTCGACACCGACGCCATCATCCCCAAGCAGTTCCTCAAGTCGATCAAGAAGACCGGCTTCGGCCCCAACCTGTTCGACGAATGGCGCTACCTGGACCAGCCGGGCCAGCCCGGCGTCCCCGAGTCCGCCCGCAAGCCCAACCCCGACTTCGTGCTCAACCTGCCGCGCTACCAGGGCGCCAGCGTGCTGATCGCGCGCAAGAACTTCGGCTGCGGCTCCAGCCGCGAGCACGCGCCCTGGGCGTTGGACCAGTACGGCTTTCGCGCCGTCATCGCGCCGAGCTTTGCCGACATCTTCTTCAACAACTGCTTCAAGAACGGCCTGCTGCCCATCGTGCTGCCCGAGGCCACGGTGGACCTGCTGTTCAACGAGGTCTTCGCCTTCCCCGGCTACGAGCTGACCATCGACCTGGAGCGCCAGGTGATCGTGCGTCCGCAGGGCGAGGAGATCCCGTTCGACGTGATCGCCTTCCGCAAGTACTGCCTGCTGAATGGCTTCGACGACATCGGCCTCACGCTGCGCCAGGCCGACAAGATCCGCGCCTACGAAGCCAACCGTCTGGCCACCAAGCCCTGGCTGGCCCACAGCCTGACCCAGGTCTGATTCAAAAAAGTGAGCTTTTAGCGCTCACTGCAAGCCATATTCAAATATCTTTTATATTGAATACGGCTTACAGAAAGCGTCAGCAGCTATCAAATTAGCAAGGAAACATTCATGAAAATCGCAGTTCTGCCCGGCGACGGCATCGGCCCCGAAATCGTCGCGGAAGCCATCAAGGTGCTCGACAAGCTGAACCTCGGCATCGCCATGGACACCGCGCCCGTAGGCGGCGCCGCCTACGAGGCCGCCGGCCACCCGCTGCCCGAGAGCACGCTGAAGCTGGCCCGCGAATCCGACGCCATCCTGTTCGGCGCCGTGGGCGACTGGAAGTACGACACGCTGGAGCGCGCGCTGCGCCCCGAGCAGGCCATCCTCGGCCTGCGCAAGGCGCTGGGCCTGTTCGCCAACTTCCGCCCCGCCATCTGCTACAAGGAACTGACCCACGCCTCCAGCCTCAAGCCCGAGCTGGTCGCGGGCCTCGACATCCTCATCATCCGCGAGCTGACCGGCGACATCTACTTCGGCCAGCCGCGCGGCCGCCGCAGCGCTCCCGACGGCCACTTCCCCGGCGCCGAGGAAGCCTTCGACACCATGCGCTACTCGCGCCCCGAGATCGAGCGCATCGCCCATGTGGCCTTCCAGGCCGCGCAAAAGCGCAGCAAGCGCGTGACCAGCGTGGACAAGGCCAACGTGCTGGAAACCTTCCAGCTGTGGAAGGACGTGGTCACCGAGGTGGGCAAGCAGTACCCCGACGTGGCGCTGGACCACATGTACGTGGACAACGCCGCTATGCAACTGGTCAAGGAACCCAAGCGCTTCGACGTGGTCGTCACCGGCAACATGTTCGGCGACATCCTCTCCGACGAAGCCTCCATGCTCACCGGCTCCATCGGCATGCTGCCC
>JBLZYV010000136.1:0-7391 GCA_050282565.1 Comamonas sp. | reverse complement strand
TCGTAGTAGTCGCGGCTGGCGAATTCGGCCTTGGGCACGCCGCGCGGCGGGCGGCGCACGGTGCCTATGCGCAGGCCCTCATCCGGGTTGCGCGGGGTGCCGAGTCGAACGATGCGAATGGGCATGGCAAGAGGTCTCCTACAGATCGCTGTCGAATACGCTGTGGCGCTTGCGGCCGGCGGCGGTTTTGGGTTGTGCCGCAGTCTTGGCAGCCGCCTTGCGCCGTGGCGATGCCTTGGCGCGCGGGTTGTAGGCCAGGGCCTCGTGGAGCCAGAACTGCCAGTGCTCGCGCGTGGCAAAGCCGTTGGGCTCCACCCAGAAATAGCCCTGCATGCCGCCATCGGGCGACAGCTCGCGGGTGTTCTGCATCTCCAGGAACTCCTGGTGCCGCTCGGGCGGCAGGCGCACCAGCAACTCGCCGTGCTTCACGCCCAGGCACAGCTTGCCGTCCACGAAGAAGCAGTAGCTGCCGAACAGCGTGCGCTCCTCCACATCGCTGCGGGCGGCCAGCGCCTCGCGCAGCGCATCGATGAGCAGCAGGGTGTCGGGGGACAGGGGCTTGGCGGGCATGGCAGGCTCAGCGGATGGCGTCGGGCGCGTCGCCTTCCAGCATACGCCGCGCGATGATGACGCGCATGATCTCGTTCGTGCCTTCGAGGATCTGGTGCACGCGGGCGTCGCGCATCAGCCGCTCCAGCGGGTACTCGCGGATGTAGCCGTAGCCGCCATGCAGCTGCAGTGCCTCGTTGCAGACCATGAAGCCGGCGTCCGTCGCAAAGCGCTTGGCCATGGCGCAGTAGGTGGAGGCATCGCGCGCGCCGGCGTCGAGCTTGGTGGCCGCCAGGCGCACCATCTGGCGCGCGGCGACCAGCTCGGTCGCCATGTCGGCCAGCTTGAACTGCAGCGCCTGGAAGCTGGCGATGGCCTTGCCGAACTGCTTGCGCTCCTGCATGTACTGCTGGGCCTGGGTCAGCGCGCCCTGCGCCGCGCCCACCGAGCAGGTGGCGATGTTGATGCGCCCGCCGTCCAGCCCCTTCATGGCGATCTTGAAGCCTTCGCCCTCGCGGCCCAGCAGGTTGCGCGCGGGGATGCGCACGTTGTCGAAGTTGATGACGCGGGTGGGCTGGCTGTTCCAGCCCATCTTCTCTTCCTTCTTGCCATAGCTCACGCCCTCGGCCGTGGCCGGCACGGCAAAGGCGCTGATGCCGCTGGCGCCCGATCCCGCATCGCCGGTGCGCGCCATCAGCACCAGCACGTCGGTCGAGCCCGCGCCGCTGATGAAGGCCTTGGCGCCGTTGATCACGTATTCGTTGCCCACCAGCTCGGCCCGGGTCTTGAGCGAGGCGGCGTCCGAGCCCGCGCCGGGTTCGGTCAGGCAGTAGCTGGCCAGTTTTTGCCCGCTGGTGAGAGCCTCGCCCCATTCGGCGCACACCTCGTCGCCGCCCCAGGTGCCGAGCATCCAGGTGGCCATGTTGTGGATGGTGATGAAGGCCGTGGTGCTGGGGTCGACCGCGGCCATTTCCTCGAAGACCAGGGTGGCGTCAAGCCGGGGCAGCTGCAGGCCGCCGATGACTTCGGGCGCATACAGGCCGCAGAAGCCCAGTTCGCCGGCCTTGGCGATGGCCTCGCGCGGGAAGAGGCCGGCGCGGTCCCATTCGGCGGCATGCGGCGCCAGCTCGGCCTGGGCGAAGGCGCGGGCGGTGTCGGCGAAGGCGTGCTGATCTGGGGTCAGTTCAAAGTCCATGGTGTCTCTCCTTTGTTGTTCTGATTGGCTTCAAAGGCTTATGGGTAAAGCGCTGATAGCTATGGAATGCATAGTCATTGCGGCGCACCGCGCTGCGGCCATTGCCGAAGCACGCCGTCCCGGGCCTGGGTTTGCCGGACCAGGCATTCGTGGTAGCGGCGCGGCCAGTCGGGCTGGGCCTCGAAGGCGGCCTGCGCTTGCTTGCAGTGCTGGATGCGGTGGCGCGTCCATTCGCCCTGGTCCTTGCGCAGCGCGGTGCGCTGCGGCGCGGCCAGGCTGCGCATCACGTCGCCGTAGAGGATCTGGTGGTTGGCGTCGGCCTGCTGGAAATCCTTGACGGCGCAGGCATTGGTCTGCTGCACCGTGCCGCCGGGCACACAGGCCGCGCCTGCCTGGGCCTGTGCCGGCGGGCTGAAGATTACTGCAAAAATAATAGCTGCTAGCGCAAGGCCATTAATGGTTTCAAGGAAATTTGGCTTGAAACGTCGATGGCACGAAGCCATGCGCCCCTCATCGCTGCCCGCCAGGCAGGGGCGCCAATGGGGGCAACGACGGGTTTTGCGGCTCATGGCTTGGCCTCGGCTCTGGCCAGGGGCCGCCAGTCGCTGCGGTAGACCTTCACACGCTCGAGACCCCGGCGGAAGTGGCAGATGGCCTGGTCTTCATGCTCGTGGGCATAGCCATTGAGCCGGCAGCTTTGCTCGCCTTCCTCCAGCCAGCGCTTCTGCTCGGCATGGAGCCTCTCGGCCTGCAGCTCGGGCAGGTCCAGCGCCGTGGAGATATAGAGCACATGCACACCGTATTCGATGCTGGCCCGCTGCTGCTGGAAGCAGGCCAGCGTGCCTTTTTGCGCCTCGGCGCAGTTCAGCCCGTCCTTCGGCGGTTGCCGGGCGGGTGGTTGCAGGCTTTCGAGCAGCTCGGCGCGCTGCAGGGCCATCTTGCTGCGGCATTGCGCGGCCTGGGCCAGGGCGTTGCTGCCGGAGGCGGGCTTGTCCGTGGGCGTGCATTCCCGGTCGCGGCGCCGGGCCCAGTCGCGCTGCTGGGCCTGCAGTTGCGCGCTTCGTTCGGGCGGCATCAGGTCATCGAGCTTTTTCAGGCTGCGCTCCAGCGCAGTGTCGGCAGCGACGGCTTGCCCATCAGCTTTTTCCTGCGCTGCCGCACTGGCTGCTGCCAGGCAAAGCAGAACTGCGCCCATCCTCCTGCTGCGAAACCATGGTGATAGTTGGCGGTCGGGAGGCGGGCGCAGTCGCATGTCTGGGGCTTACTTCAGGCTGATGGTGGTGTTGACGCCGTGGCTGGTGGTGTCGTCGTCAAACCAGCGTTCGGTCACGGTCTTGGTCTGAGTGTAGAACAGCACCACCTGCTTGCCGTAGGGGCCCAGGTCGCCGAGCTTGGAGGCGCGGCTGCCGGTGAACGAGAACAGCGGCACCGGCACGGGGATCGGCACGTTGATGCCGACCTGGCCCACGTCGATGTCCTCCTGGAACTTGCGCGCCGCCGCGCCCGACTGCGTGAACAAGGCCGTACCGTTGCCGTTGGGGTTGCGGTTGATGAACTCGATCGCCTGGTCCAGGTCGTCGGCGGCCACCAGGCACAGCACGGGGCCGAAGATCTCCTGCTCGTAGATGCTCATGCCGGGCTTGACGCCGCTGAACACCGTCGGGCCGACGAAGTTGCCCTTCTCGTAGCCGGCGGCCACTTGGGGCTTGCGGCCGTCGAGCTCCAGCGTGGCGCCGTCGGCAATGCCGCGCTCGATCAGGCCCTCGACGCGCGACAGCGCCGCGCACGAGACCAGCGGGCCGACATCGGTGCCGGGCTCGGTGCCGCCGCTGACCTTGAGCGTCTTGGATTTGGCCACCAGCTCGGGAATCCACTTCTGGGCCTCGCCCACCAGCACCGCCACCGACACGGCCATGCAGCGCTGGCCCGCGGCGCCGAAGGCGGCGCCGAGCAGGGCGTTGAGCGACTGCTCCTTGTTCGCATCGGGCATGACGATGGCGTGGTTCTTGGCGCCCATCATGCACTGCACGCGCTTGCCGGCCAGGCTGGCGCGGTTGTAGACGTGGGTGCCGACCTTGGTCGAGCCCACGAAGCTGATGGCCTTGATGTCCGGGTGGTCGCAGATGGCGTTGACCACGTCCTCGCCGCCATGGATGACGTTGAGCACGCCGGGCGGCACGCCGGCTTCGAGCGCCAGCTCGCACAGGCGCATGGTGACCATCGGGTCCTGCTCGGAGGGCTTGAGGATGAAGGTGTTGCCGGTGGCGATCGCCATGGGGAACATCCACAGCGGGATCATCGCCGGGAAGTTGAACGGCGTGATGCCCGCGCACACGCCCAGCGGCTGCAGCACCGAGTAGGTGTCCACGCCGTTGGCCACGTTGTTGGCCAGCTCGCCCAGCTGCAGGTTGCCGATGCCGGCGGCATGCTCCACCACCTCAAGGCCGCGGAACACGTCGCCCTCGGCGTCGGGCAGGGTCTTGCCCTGTTCGGCCGTCAGGATCGCGGCCAGCTCCTTCATGTTCTCGCGGATCAGCTGCTGCAGCTTGAGGAAGATGCGGGCGCGGGCACCGATGGGCGTCTTGCGCCAGGTCTTGAACGCTTCCTTGGCGTTGGCGACGGCGGCGTTCACCTCGTCGGGCGTGGCGAAGGGCACGCGCGCCAGCACTTCCTGCGTGGCGGGGTTGACGAGGTCGCGCCATTGCGTGGTCTGCGACTCGACCAGTTGGCCGTTGATGAGCAGCTTGACGGTGGGGGCGAGCACGCCGGAAGGGGTTGCAGCGTTCATGGGTATCTCCTGGGGTCTTGGATGGATCGCACTATGGTATTTGTGCAAAAACCCCATGACAATAGACAATGCTGCAGAAAATATCTGCATATTTGCACAATACGACACGGAGGCTGGATTGGACTGGGATCATCTGCGCTATTTCTGGGCCCTGGTGCAGGCAGGCACGCTGGTGGGGGCGGCCAAGCGCCTGGGGGTGGAGCACACCACCGTATCGCGGCGCATCCAGGCGCTGGAAAAGCAGATGGGCGCCACGCTGTTCACCCGCGAGGGCAGCGGCTACAAGCTCACCGACGCAGGCCGCCAGCTGCAGCCCCAGGCCGAGGCCATGGACGCCATCGTGCGCGGCATCTCCAGCGCCGCGCCGCAGGACCCGGGCCAGCCCAGCGGCGTGGTGCGCATCGGCGTGACCGAGGGCTTCGGCACGCAGATCCTGGCGCGCCACCTGGCACTGCTGAGCATGCGCCACCCGCAGCTCACCATCGACCTGCTGGCGGTGCCGCGCATGTTCCATCTGTCGCGGCGCGAGGCGGACATCGTGATCTCGCTGGACCGCCCGGCGCGCGACACCGTGGTCACCAGCCGGCTCACCGACTACAGCCTGTACCTGTACGGCCAGCGCGAATACCTGGCGCGCCAGCCTCTGGTGCAGGCCATAGGCGATCTGGCCGGGCACAGCTTCGTCAACTACGTGGACGACCAGCTCTTCACCCGCGAGCTGCAGCTGCTGGAGACGCTGTGCAACCCGCAGCGCTACAGCTTCCGCAGCACCAGCGTCCTTGCGCAGTACACCGCCGTGCGCGCCGGCGCGGGGCTGGGCGTGCTGCCGGCCTTCCTGGCCGACAAGGACCCGCTGCTGCAGCGCGTGCTGCCCGAGCAGGCGCGCTTCACCCGCACCTTCTGGATGTCGATGCCGCCCGAACTGCGCTCGGCCACCCGCGTGCAGACCGTGTGGCGCTTCATTCAGGCGGTGGTACAGGAGCAGGCAGGGGATTTGCTGAGGTAGCCTGCCGGGGCTTGCTGCTAGGGAGGCAGCGGTCCATCATGGGGGGTCTAGCCAATCTGGCGGGAGCCCTCCATGAGCATCGAACTCGACCACGTCATCGTCTCGGCGCGCCACCGCGATACATCGGCCCGGCAACTGGCCCAGTTGCTGGGCGTGCCCTGCGGCCCGACCCGGGAAGGGCCGTTCTTTGCCGTGTATGTCAACGCCGGGCTGACGCTGGATTTCATAGAGACGGACGAGAGCTTTCCGGTCGAGCACTTCTGCTTTCGCGTCAGCGAGGCGGATTTCGACGCCATCCTGGCGCGGCTGCGGGCGGCGGGCATTGCCTTTCGCAGCACGGTGCGCGGCCCCATGGACGGGCAGGTCAACACCGGCTACGGCGGCCGCATGGTCTATTGGAACGAGCCCGAGGGCCACCAGTGGGAAATGCTCACCGTCAGCTACGCACGCCAGCCGGCCTCCTGAACTCAGGCGCTGCCCTCGGCCGGCGCCTTGTCGTGGCGCGGCGGGTCGATGCGCTCGATATTGCCCAGCAGCAGCAGCGCGCGGCCGGCAAAGGTGCCGCCGGCGGTCTCGAGCGTGAAGCGCTCGGCGTCGCGGCCGCGCACCTCGTCGTCCAGCGCCTGGGCCTCATCCTGGGTGGCGCCCAGGGCCAGCACGGCCTGGCGGCCCATCTGCAGCGCCGATTCGAAGGTTTCGCGCACGACGTGGTCGGCATCGAGCTGCACCAGCGCCAGCGCATGCTCGCGGTCGTAGGCGCGCACGATCAGCTTGGCCTGCGGGCATTCGTGGCGCACGTTCTCGACGATGCGGGTGGCGGCGGCCGGGTCGTCCACGCAGACCAGAATGGCGCGGGCATGCGGGGCGCCGGCAGCATGCAGCACGTCGGGGCGGGCGCCGTCGCCAAAGTAGACCTTGAAACCGTAGCGCTCGGCGTTGCGGATCACGTCGGGGTCGTTGTCGATGATGGACAGCTCGGCGCCGCGTGCCAGCGGCCCCTGACTGGCGATCTGCCCGACGCGGCCGAAGCCGATGATGAGCACGTTGCCCTGCAGGTCCTGCGGTGCCTCCACGCCGTCGAGCGACGCCGCGTCAGTGCGCACGAAGCGCTTGTGGACGGCCACCACCAGCGGCGTGATGGCCATCGAGAGCACGATGATCGCCGTCATGTTGGCATTGACCTCGGGGCTGATGACCTGGAGCTTGAGCGCCTCGGCGAACAGCACGAAGGCGAACTCGCCGCCCTGGGCCATCAGCGTGGCGCGGTCGATGGCGTCGGCGTGATTGCTTTTGGCCAGCCGCGCCACCAGGTAGATGCACAGCGCCTTCGCCACCATCAGCGCCAGCACGCCCAGGCCGATGAGCTGCCAGTTGCGCGCCACCACGTCGAGGTTGAGCGCCATGCCCACGCCCAGGAAGAACAGGCCCAGCAGCAGGCCGCGGAACGGCTCGACGTCGGCCTCGAGCTGGTGGCGGAACGACGACTCGGACAGCAGCACGCCGGCGACGAAGGCGCCCATGGCCATGGACAAGCCGCCCAGCTCCATCAGCAGCGCCGCGCCCAGCACCACCAGCAGCGCGGCGGCCGTCATCACCTCGCGCGCCTTGGCCTTGGCCAGCACGCGGAACATGGGGTTCAGCAGCCACAGGCCGGCCGCCACCAGCGCGCCCAGCGACGCCAGCGCGATGCCCATGCGCTGCCACAGCGGCGAGGTGGCCACCGGAGCGGCCTCGGCCGGCGCGAGAAAGGCCACGATGGCCAGCAGCGGCACGATCAGCAGGTCCTCGAACAGCAGGATGGAGACGATGCGCTGGCCGCGCGGCGCCAGGATGTCGCCACGCTCGGCCAGCAC
>JBLZYV010000135.1:0-7399 GCA_050282565.1 Comamonas sp. | reverse complement strand
TGCAGCAGGCCGTCGATGCCGCCCAGGTCCACGAACGCACCGTATTCGGTGATGTTCTTGACCACGCCGTTGACGATGGAGCCTTCCTTCAGGGTTTCCATCAGCTTGGCGCGCTCTTCGCCCATCGAGGCTTCCACCACGGCGCGGCGGCTCAGCACCACGTTGTTGCGCTTGCGGTCGAGCTTGATGACCTTGAATTCCAGGGTCTTGTTCTCGTAGGGGGTCAGGTCCTTGACCGGACGGGTGTCGATCAGCGAACCGGGCAGGAAGGCGCGGATGCCGTTGACCAGGACGGTCAGGCCGCCCTTGACCTTGCCGGAGGTCGTGCCGGTCACGAATTCGCCCGATTCCAGGGCCTTTTCGAGAGCCAGCCACGAAGCCAGGCGCTTGGCGGTGTCGCGCGACAGGATGGTGTCGCCGTAGCCGTTTTCGATCGAGCCGATGGCGACCGACACGAAGTCGCCCACCTGGACTTCGATTTCGCCCTGGTCGTTCTTGAACTCGTCGATCGGCACATAGGCTTCGGACTTGAGGCCAGCGTTCACGACGACGAAGTTGTGCTCAACGCGCACGACTTCAGCGGTGATGACCTCGCCGGGGCGCATTTCGGTGCGTTGCAGCGATTCTTCAAACAGGGCGGCAAAAGATTCAGACATGTGGTTCCTTAGACGCATGCAGGTTTCCGACAGCACCATTGCTATCGTTTTTATGGCTGTATGCGCAGGTAGTTTGCGGAAGGTTCCGCGGGTTAAGGTTGCAAAGCCCTGCTGCCCATGACCGCCAGATGCCGTCAGTGGAAGGCCGCAGGGGCCGTTTTCAACCTTTTGCCTCCTCAGGCAAAAGGCTGTCGCTGTGCCCACCAGTCCAACACCTGATCCACGGCCTCGTTGACCGAAAGATCGGAGTTGTCCAGCAGCACGGCATCCTGCGCGGCATGAAGTGGGGCGGTGCTGCGCTGCATGTCGCGCGCATCCCGCGCTTCCAAGTCGGCGCGAAGGTCGGATATTTTAGCCGACATTCCTTTTTCGATCAACTGCTTATGGCGTCTTTCGGCACGTTTTTCGGCGCTGGCGGTCAAATACACCTTCAGCGGGGCCAGCGGGAAGATCACCGTGCCCATGTCGCGGCCGTCGGCCACCAGCCCCGGCAGGCGGCGGAAATCGTGCTGCGACTGTACCAGCGCCTGGCGCACGGCGGGCAGGGCCGAGACCAGCGAGGCGTTCATGCCGGCTTCTTCGCTGCGGATGGCCAGGCTCACGTCCTCGCCGTCGAGCAGCACGCCCTGCTGGGGCGTGAAGCGGATGTCGAGCTGGGCGATCAGCGCAGCGATCTGGGCCGCATGCTCGGCGTTGATGGGGATGCCGGCGCGCGACGCCGCCAGGCCGGCGATGCGGTACAGCGCGCCGGAGTCGAGCAGGTGGTAGCCAAGGCGCTCGGCCACGGCCGCCGCCAGCGTGCCCTTGCCCGAGGCGGTGGGGCCGTCGATGCAGAGCACCGGCACGCTGCCGGGCACCGGGCGGACCACCGAGAACAACGCCTCGAAGTAGTCCGGGAAGGTCTTGGCCACGCACTTGGGATCTTCGATGCGCACCGGCAGGCCGGCGGGGTTGAAGGTGGCGAGCGAGAAGCACATGGCCACGCGGTGGTCGTCGTAGGTGTGGATGCTGGCGGGCTTCCAGGCCTCGACGTTCGCGGGCGGCGTCACGCGCAGGTAGTCGGCGCCTTCCTCGACGGTGGCGCCGAGCTTGCGCAGCTCGATGGCCATGGCGGCGAGGCGGTCGGTCTCCTTGACGCGCCAGCTGGCGATGTTGCGCAGCGTGGTCGTGCCCTGGGCATACAAGGCCATCACGGCCAGGGTCATCGCGGCATCGGGGATGTGGTTGCAGTCCAGGTCGATGGCTTTGAGCGGCCAGGCGCCGCGCCGCACTTCGAGCCAGTTGGGGCCGCTGGTGACGTGCGCGCCCATGGCCTCGGCGGCCTCGATGAAGCGGATGTCGCCCTGGATGGAGTCGGCGCCCACGCCCAGGATCTTCACCGGCTCGGCCACCGCGCCGTGGCCGTCCTTGGTGGACTTGCCGGCGGCGATCGCGCCCAGCGCGATGAAGTAGCTGGCCGACGAGGCATCGGCCTCGACGTGGATGGTGCCGGGCGACTGGTAGTGGCTGCCGGCGGGGATGACGAAGCGCTGCCAGCCCTCGTTGGCGACGACGATGCCGAAGCGCTTGAGCAGCTCCAGCGTGATGTGGATGTATGGCCGCGAGATCAGCTCGCCGACGACCTCGATGCTCACGTCCTGCTGGCGGGCCACCAGCGGCAGCGCCATCAGCAGCGCGGTGAGGAACTGGCTGGAGACATCGCCACGCACGCGGATCGGCGCCTGCAGGTGCAGCTGCGAGGCCGGCGTGGGGTGGATGGCCAGCGGCGGGTAGCCGGCATTGCCGAGGTAGGCTATGCGGCAGCCAAGCTGCAGCAGCGCGTCCACCAGGTCGCCGATGGGGCGCTCGTGCATGCGCGGCACGCCGCTCATCTCGAACTCGCCGCCCAGCAGCGCCAGCGCAGCCGTCAGCGGGCGCATCGCGGTGCCGGCGTTGCCCAGGAAGAGCTTGGTCACCCGCGTGGCCATGCCTGGCGCGAGCTGGCCGGCGATGCCGGTGATGTGGTAGCTGTTGAGGTGGGCCGGGTCGGTGCTGCGCACCACGGCGCAGCCGAGCTGGCGCAGCGCCTCGAGCATGACCTGGGTGTCGTCGGAGTCGAGCAGGTCGTGGATGGTGGTGGTGCCGCGGCTCAGCGCCGCCAGCAGCAGCACGCGGTTGGAGATGCTCTTGGAGCCGGGCAGCTGCACCTCGCCATGGGCGCTTTGCAGGGCGGGAAGGTCGAGGAAAGCGGTGGCGTACATGGCGGGGCGGATGAACGGTTTTGGTCAAAATGGCCGCCAGCGCTTATGAAATAAGCGCGAGCAGCTATCGTTTTCGATAATCAGGCGGCCTTGCCGCCTTCGGGTGCATAGATTTTGCCCACATGCCACTGCGAGCGCGCGTCGCGGGCCTGGTTGATCAGGCCTTCGATGCGCTGCGGCTGCTCGGACAGCAGCGCGGCCTCGTACTGGCCCAGCATGTGCTGCAGCTGGTGGATCTGCTTGAGCACCTCGCTGCGGTTGGCCAGGAAGATGTCGCGCCACATGGTGGTGTCGGCAGCGGCGATGCGGGTGAAGTCGCGAAAGCCCGGCCCCGCCAGCGACAGCATGCGGTGGCCGTCGGGCTGGCTGACGATGGAGTTCATGTAGGCCATGGCGACCAGGTGCGGTGCGTGGCTGCTGGCGGCCAGCGCCGAGTCGTGCGCCTCGGGCGACATGCTGGTCACGTGGCTGCCGAGCGCGCGCCACAGCGACTCGGCCGCGCGCAGCTGCGCCACCTGGGTCAGCTCGGTGGGCGTGAGCACCACCTGCTGGCCGTTGTACAGGCCGGCCTCGGCGTATTCCACGCCCGAGACTTCCTTGCCGGCGATGGGGTGGGCCGGCACGAAGCAGCCGAAGCGCTGGCGCAGCCCGGCGCGCGCCGCCTGCACCACGTCCTGCTTGGTCGAGCCCACGTCCATGATGAGGGTGTCGGGGCGCACCAGGTCCTTGATGGAGCGCAGCGTGGCCTCGGTGGCGGCGACGGGGATCGCCAGCAGCACCAGGTCGGCGCCCGAGACCGCGACCATGGCCGAGCCGGCCTCCTCGTCGATCACGCCCAGGCGCAGGGCCTTGGCGGTGGTGGAGGGCGACTTGCTGTAGCCGACCACGCGCTTGACCAGGCCGGCCTGCTTCATCGCGAGCGCGAACGAGCCGCCCATCAGGCCGCACCCGATCAGAGCCAGTTGTTCAAACACGGTTCAGCCTCCGACCGGATAGGCGCCCAGCATCTTGTAGAAGGCGGCGAGTTGCTGCAGCTCTTCGAGCGCCTTGGCCACGTGGGGCTGCGAGGGGTGGCCGTCCAGGTCGATGTAGAAGTAGTACTCCCACTGGCCGGTGCGCGCGGGGCGCGACTCGAAGCGCGTCATCGACACGCCGTGGCGCTTGAGCGGCACCAGCAGGTCGTGCACCGCGCCGGGGCGGTTGGGCACCGAGATGATGAGGCTGGTGCAGTCCTTGCCGGTGGCCTCGGGCATGGGCAGCGTGTGCGGCAGGCAGATGACGGCGAAGCGCGTGCGGTTGTAGGCGTCGTCCTGGATCGCATGGGCCACGATGTGCAGGCCGAACTGCTGCGCCGCGCGCTCGCTGGCCAGGCCCGCGATCTCGGGGTGCAGCGCGGCCAGGCGGGCGCCTTCGGCGTTGCTCGAGACCGGGCGGCGCTCGGCGTGCGGCAGGTGCTTGGTCAGCCAGGTCTGGCACTGGGCCAGGGCCTGCGGGTGCGCGGCGACGACGGTGATGCCGTCGAGCGAATTGCTCTGGCGCAGCAGGTTGTGGCGGATCAGCATGCTGACCTCGCCCACCACGTGGCAGGGCGTGTGCAGCAGCATGTCGAGCGAGCGGGTGACCACGCCTTCGTTCGAGTTCTCGACGCCCACCACGCCGAACTGGGCGCTGCCCGCGGCCGTGGCGTGGAAGACCTCGTCGAAGTTGGCGCAGTACATCAGGTCGGCCGCGCCGCCGAAGTACTGGATCGCCGCCTCTTCGCAGAAGGTGCCCTGCGGGCCGAGCACGGCCACGCGCTGGGGCGATTCCAGCGCCAGGCAGGCCGACATGATCTCGCGCCAGATGGCCGAGACATGGGCGCCCTTGAGCGGGCCGGGGTTGGCGTGCTGGATCTTGTCGATGACCTGGGCCACGCGGTCGGGGCGGAAGAACGGCGTGCCTTCGGCCTTCTTCAGCTCGCCGACCTGCTCGGCCACGCGGGCGCGCTCGTTGAGCAGCAGGAGCAACTGGTGGTCCAGCGAGTCGATCTGCACGCGCAGGTCGGCCAGCTCGGGGCTGGCCACGGGGGTGATGCTTGGGGTTTTGTCTGCCATGGTTTTGATAGCTGCTTGCGCTTGCTGTAGCTGGTTTCTGATATGAAAACTATCTGAAATGCTTGTGAATCAAGCGCAAGCAGCTCATTTTTGTGTAGTGCTGCGGATCGGGGTGCTTCAGGCGGCGCTGCGCTCGAAGTCCCTGAGGTAGTCCACCAGCGCCTGCACGCCGGCCAGGGGCATCGCGTTGTAGATGCTCGCGCGCATGCCGCCCACGGACTTGTGGCCCTTGAGCTGCAGCAGGCCGCGCGCCTTGGCGCCGGCCAGGAAGGCGTCGTTGCGGGATTCGTCCTTCAGGAAGAAGGGCACGTTCATGCGCGAGCGGCTGTCCAGCGCCACGCGGTTCTCGTAGAACGCGGACTGGTCGATGGCGCCGTACAGCAGCTCGGCCTTGGCGCGGTTGCGCGCCTCGAGCGCGGCCACGCCTTCGAGCGCGCCTTCGCGCTGGCGCAGGATCCACTCGAAGGTCAGGCCCGCGATGTAGATGCCCCAGGTCGGCGGCGTGTTGTACATCGACTGGTTGGCGGCCACGGTCTGGTAGTTGAAGGCGCTGGGGCAGATATCGAGCGCGCGGCCGAGCAGGTCGTCGCGCACCACCACCAGCGTCAGGCCGGCGGGGCCCAGGTTCTTCTGCGCGCCGCCGAAGGCCAGGCCCACGCGGCTCCAGTCCACCGTGCGCGAGGCCACATGCGACGAGAAGTCGATGACCAGCGGCGCCTGGCTGCCCAGTGCCTGCAGGTCGGGTAGGGTCTGGAACTCGATGCCGTGGATGGTCTCGTTGCTGCAGATGTGCAGGTACTCGGCCTGGGGATTGATCTTCCAGCCGGCCGCGTCGGGGATGCGGGTGAAGCCGCTGTCCTCGGCCGAGGCGGCCACGGCGGCCTGCGCGTACTTGCCGGCTTCCTTCAGCGACTTCTGGCTCCAGCTGCCGGTGAGCACGAAGTCCACCGCGCCGCCGCGCGACAGATTCAGCGGCACGATGGCGTTCTCGGCCAGGCCGCCGCCCTGCATGAACAGGATGTGGAACTGCTCGGGCACGGCCAGCAGCTGGCGGAAGTCGGCCTCGGCCTTCTCGCAGATGGAAATGAACTCCTTGCCGCGGTGGCTCATCTCCATCACGCTCATGCCGCTGCCGCGCCAGTCCAGCATCTCGCTGGCGGCTTGCTGGAGAACCTCTTCCGGAATCGCGGCCGGACCTGCCGAGAAGTTATAGGGGCGATGCATGGTGCTGTGAATGGTGTGGAGGTTCAGCACTGGCGGAGCCAGCGCTGAGGTGGGTTGCAGAAGGCTGGGCTTTATTCCTCGGAGGCCTGGCCTTCGGGTGCCGCGGTGTCGGGGGCATCGGTGGCGCCTTCGCCAGCCTCGCCCTCGGCCGCATTGGCGTCGTTCTCGACGATGCGCTGCAGGCCGCCGAGCTTGGCGCCCGCGTCCAGGCTGATCAGCGTCACGCCCTGCGTGGCGCGGCCGAGTTCGCGGATCTCCGCGACGCGGGTGCGCACCAGCACGCCGGTGTCGGTGATGAGCATGATCTCGTCATCGGCATGCACCAGCGTGGCGGCGACGACCTTGCCGTTGCGCTCGCTCTGCTGGATGGCGATCATGCCCTTGGTGCCGCGGCCGTGGCGCGTGTACTCGACGATGCTCGTGCGCTTGCCGTAGCCGTTCTCGGTGGCGGTGAGCACGCTCTGGGTCTCGTCCTCGGCCACCAGCATGGCGATCACGCTCTGGCCTTCTTCCAGGTTCATGCCGCGCACGCCGCGCGCATTGCGGCCCATGGGGCGCACGTCGTTCTCGTCGAAGCGCACGGCCTTGCCGCCGTCGCTGAACAGCATCACGTCGTGCTTGCCGTCGGTCAGCGCCGCGCCGATCAGGTAGTCGCCTTCATCGAGGCCCACGGCGATGATGCCGGCCTTGCGCGGGTTGCTGAACTCGTCGAGCGCGGTCTTCTTCACCGTGCCCATGCTGGTGGCCATGAACACATAGTGGTCGGCCGGGAAGCTGCGGTACTCGCCGGTCAGCGGCAGCACCACGTTGATCTTCTCGCCCTCGGCCAGCGGGAACATGTTGACGATGGGCCGGCCGCGCGAGCCGCGCGAGCCCGCGGGCACTTCCCAGACCTTGAGCCAGTACAGCCGGCCCTTGTTCGAGAAGCACAGCAGGTAGTCGTGCGTGTTGGCGATGAAGAGCTGGTCGATCCAGTCGTCTTCCTTGGTGGCCGTGGCCTGCTTGCCGCGGCCGCCGCGCTTTTGCGAGCGGTATTCGGACAGCGGCTGGCTCTTGATGTAGCCGGTGTGGCTGAGCGTGACCACCATGTCGGTGGGCGTGATCAGGTCTTCGGTGGACAGGTCCTGCGCGCTGTACTCGACCGTGCTGCGGCGGGCGCCGACCTTGCTCTGGCCGAACTCGGCCT
>JBLZYV010000134.1:0-7651 GCA_050282565.1 Comamonas sp. | reverse complement strand
CCTGCGCAAGCTGCCCTCGGGCACCAGCCTGGACCTGCCCATGAGCGCGCAGCTGCAGACCATCATCGAGACCATGGTCATCAAGCCGGAGTGAGTGGAATATAAAAATCATAGCTGCCAGCGATTTATCACAGCCATATCCAAATACATTTGCATTTGAAATGCTTGTACGGCAAGCGCCAGCAGCTCCTATTTTTGCAAGGAGGTCCTACCATGAGCACCGATCCATCTTTTCGCAGCGAGCACGACCTGCTGGGAGACCGCGAGGTTCCCGCGGACGCCTACTATGGCGTGCACACCTTGCGCGCGCAGGAGAACTTCCCGATCACCGGCACGCCGATCTCGATCTACCCCGAGCTGATCCGGGCGCTGGCCAGCATCAAGCAGGCGGCGGCACTGGCCAACCGCGACCTGGGCTTGCTGGACGAGCCACGCTGCGATGCGATCGTCAACGCCTGCCTGGAGCTGCAGGCCGGGCGGCTGCACGAGCAGTTCGTGGTCGATGTGATCCAGGGCGGCGCCGGCACCTCGACCAACATGAACGCCAACGAGGTGATCGCGAACCGCGCGCTGGAACTGCTGGGCCACCGCAAGGGCGAGTACCAGTACCTGCACCCCAACGAGCAGGTGAACATCGGGCAGAGCACCAACGACGTCTACCCGTCCGCCCTCAAGATCGCGACCTGGTTCGGCATCCACCAGCTGATCGACGCCATGGAGGTGCTACGCGTGGCTTTCGAGCACAAGGCCGATGAGTTCAAGCATGTGCTGAAGATGGGCCGCACCCAGCTCCAGGACGCCGTACCCATGACCCTGGGCCAGGAGTTCAGCACCTACGCCGTCATGCTGGGCGAAGACCAGGCGCGGCTGCGCGAAGCCGTGCTGCTGATCTGCGAGATCAACATGGGCGCCACCGCCATCGGCACCGGCATCACCGCGCACCCGGACTACGCGCCGCGGGTGCTCAAGCACCTGCAGGAGATCACCGGCATTGCGCTGCAGACCGCGCCCAACCTGATCGAGGCCACGCAGGACTGCGGCGCCTTCGTGCAGCTGTCCGGCGTGCTCAAGCGGGTGGCGGTCAAGCTCTCGAAGACCTGCAACGACCTGCGGCTGCTGTCCAGCGGCCCGCGCGCGGGCCTGGGAGAGATCAACCTGCCGCCCATGCAGGCGGGCTCGAGCATCATGCCGGGCAAGGTGAATCCGGTCATCCCCGAGGTGGTGAACCAGATCGCCTACGAGGTCATCGGCAACGACGTAACCGTCAGCTTCGCGGCCGAGGCCGGGCAGCTGCAGCTCAATGCGTTCGAGCCCATCATCGCCCACAGCATCTTCAAGAGCGTGAGCCACCTGCGCAACGGCTGCCTGACGCTGGCCGAGCGCTGCGTAAAGGGCATCACGGCCAACGAGGCGCACCTGCGCGCCTCGGTGGAGAACTCCATCGGCATCGTGACGGCGCTCAACCCCTATATCGGCTATGCCAACGCCACCGCCGTCGCGCAGGAGGCCCACGCCAGCGGCGGCAGCGTCTACGACATCGTGCTGGCCAAGGGCCTGCTGTCCAAGGCGCAGCTCGACGAAATCCTGCGGCCCGAGGTCCTCACGCAGCCCACGGCGCTGAAGCTGGGTGCCTGACGCCCCCAACCCTATCTCCCACCATCGAAAGGTTTTTCCCCATGTCCCATTCCAGCGCACTCGACACCGCGGCCAGCGAAGCCGTCGAAGACCTGGCGGCCGACGTCAACGCCGTGCTGTCGTCCCCCGAGCTCGAAGCCGACCCGCAGATCCAGGCGCTGCGCCAGCGCCTCAAGGCCCGCCTCGCCACGGCGCGGCAAGCCATCGGGGACAAGCGCCAGCATGCCGCGCGCAAGGCCCGGGAGGCCGCGACCCAGGTCAACACCTATGTCCGCGAGGAACCCTGGAATGCCACTGCCGGCGCGCTGGCGGCCGGACTCGCGATCGGGCTGAGCATCGGCCTGCTGCTGGGCCGGCGGGCGGATGACTGAAATGCCACCGCGTTGATTTCCGCTGCTTCAGGACTCGGCAGTAAACCCGATCTTCTTGACCAGCGGCCCCCAGCGCTCGGTCTGCTTGCGCTGCGACTCGGCCATCTCCTCGGGCGACGAGGCCGCAGCCACCAGCCCCAGACCTGCCAGCGAATCAATCACCGAGCGGTCCTGCAATGCGGTTCGCAGCGCCGCATTGGCGGACTGCACGATCGCCGCCGGCGTCCTGGCTGGCGCATAGAAGCCGAACCACTCCTCACTGCTGAGCATCGGAAAACCCTGCTCCGCAAAAGTGGGCACATCGGGCGTGAAGATCGTGCGCTTGGGCCCCGAGGTGGCAAGCAGGCGCAGCTTGCCGGCCTTGTATTGCGGCAGCAGGTCGCCGGTCGTGGTGAACATGACGGGGATCTGGCCGGCGATCACGTCCGCGATGCCGGGCACGGCGCCGCGGTAGGGAATCTGCACCAGTGGCAGCCCGGCCTCCATGCCCAGCAGCGCGCCCAGGAAATGCGAGGTCGAGCCGGCCGCCGGCGAGCCGTAGCCGTTGTACTGCGGATTGGCCTTCACCCAGGCCACGTAGTCCTGAACGGTCTTGACCGAGGACGGCACCATCGGCCCCACGGCCATGGCCTGCGTGGTGGTGGCGGCGATGCCCACGGGCACAAAATCGGCCACGGGGTCATAGCCCAGCTTCTTGTAGACGAAGGGAAAGATCACCATGCACGAATACGGCGTGCACAAGAGGGTCTGTCCATCCGGCAACGCGTTCTTCACCGCCATGCAGGCGATCTGGCCGCTTGCGCCGGAGCGGTTGTCCACGATCGCGGTTTCCGCGAAATTGCCCCCGAGCTTCTCGGCCACCCGGCGCCCGACCAAGTCGGTGGTGCCGCCCGGCGCAAAGCCGACGATGATCTTCGTGGACTTGAGCTTCTCCGCCCAGGCTGGGCGGGGTGCGAGCGAAGGTACGGCCGCGGCAGCAGCGCCGGCAGCCAGCAAATGGCGACGAGTCAGCATGGGAACTCCGGTTTCTGAGGTGGGGAAAGGATGGTGGGACGCTAGGTGGCGCAATAGCCGCCGTCGACCGGCAGCGTCACGCCGGTGATGCAGGCGGCCTCGCTGCTGGCCAGGAAACGCACCGCATTGGCCACGTCATCGGGGTGTACCGTGCGATTCAACGGCACCCGGGACAGGAAGGCCGCCAGGGCGGCAGGATCATTGCGCGTGCCTTGCGTCATCTCGGTATCGGTGATGCCAGGCGCGACCGCGTTCACGCGCACGCCATCGGCACCCAGCTCCAGGGCCAGCGCCTGCGTCAGCTGCTTGACGCCGCCCTTGGACGCCGTATAGGCCGCTGAATTTCTCACCGCCACAAAAGCGTGAATCGACGCGACGTTGACGATGCAGCCCCGCGTGCGGCGCAGTTGCGCCTGGTAGGCATGCGCCACATGGAAGCAGCCGTCGAGATTGACGCTCAAGGTGCGGCGCCACTGGCTGAGCACCTGCGCGTCATCCAGCACAGTGCGCAGCAGCACACCGGCATTGCTGACCAGCACGTCACAGGGGCCCAGTTGCCGCTCGGTGGCGGCGGCGACGTCCTGCATGGCCTGTGCGTCAGCCACATCGGCGGCGCAATCAAAGACTGCAGCGCCCTGCCCGCGCAGTCCTTCGGCCGCCTGCCGCACGCGCCCGCCATCGAGATCGACCATGGCCACGCGGGCACCGTCCAGCGCGAAGCGGCGCGAGATCGCCAGGCCGATGCCCTGGGCAGCGCCAGTGACCACGACCGTCTTGCCTTGGAATGTCATTGCACGCTCTGATCGGTCATCAAGCTTGCAGAAAGGCCAGCGTGCGCTCGCGGGCCTGCGCCGCCGCCGGTGCGTCGAAGTGCTCGCCGTCTGGCCTCGCGAAAGCATGGTCGCATCCGGCATACACATGAACCGGCATCCGATCCTGGCGCGCAGCGCGGTCCAGGATCGTTTGACGAGCCTGCGCCGGCACGAATGCGTCGCGCTCAGCGACATGGAGCATGCAGGGGGCCATTGCCACCCGCTCAGCAGGCAGCCATGCCTCCAGGCCCACGCCGTAGTAGCTCACCGCGGCGCTGATCGGCGTGGACATGGCCATCATGACCGCCAAGCGGCCGCCCAGGCAGTAGCCCAGGGCGGCGACCTTCTCGCCACGCCCCTGCGCCACGAACCATTGGCGTGCTGCGTCGAGGTCACGCACCGCGCGGTCCTGGTCCATGCCTTGCATCAATGCAACGCCGCGCTGGAATTGCTCGGGCTGGCGCGGATCCAGTTCGAGTCCGGCCTCTTGCCGCGCAAACAGGTCCGGGCACAGCACCTCGAAGCCCTCGCGCGCCCAGGCCTGGGCAGCCTCCTTCATGGAAGCATTGATGCCGAAGATCTCCTGAATCAGAACCAGGGGACGGCCGCTGCCGGTGGCGCTGGGGACATGGAGCGCAGGGATTTCAAAGCCGTCGTCGGCATGGAGCTTGATGAAGTTCATGGAAGGTTTCCTAGGAATGAAAGTGAATCGAACGCTTACGCAGCGCCTCTTTGGCTCTTGAGTTCGATGGAAATCAAGAGCGGGTTGTGGACAGATCGCACGTACTCGATGAGCGAGCCATCTGCGGCATACAGCCAGGCCTGGACCTGCAGGCCTGCAGAGCCGACAGGTAGGTCCAGAGCCCGGGCAATTTCCTCATTCAGAGTGCAGGCGCCGATGCGGTGGCTGATGCTGTGAACGGCCAAGCCATAGACCTGCTCCACCAGCGCGTAGATGGAGTCCACCTCGCGCTCCAGGAAGGGAGCAATGCCCGCGTACTTGTTGTCCACGTAAACGGTCGTCCAGGTCGAGAGCGCGCTGGCACCCTGGAGGTGGCGCACCCCGGCCACGGCCAGCCAATAGCCAGTCGCGCTGGCAATGCCTGTCAGCCCTTCGTCGGGCTCGCCCTTGACCGTGCTCACCCCATCGATGCGCATCGCGGTCTGGCCGGCGAGCCGCAAGATGTTGTCGAGGCCATCCATCTGTTGGACATAGGCGGTGGCCATGCCAGAAGCGATGATTTTGGTTCCTACCTTTCTAACGCGCTGGACCACCCCGCCCTTTTCCAGGATGTCCAGCGCCTGGCGCAGCGTCACCCGGCTCACGCCGAGTTCCTTGGCAAAGTCCAGCTCCTTCGGAAGAATGGTGCCAATGGCCAACTCGCCAGACTTGATGCGCTCGAGCAAGGCACCGCTCACCTGCCGATAGAGCGGTTCAGAGGGAGATACGGAAGAAGAGTTTTTCATAAGTTCTAACCTAATAATAAAGTTATGACTTTAATTTTGCAAGGCAAAAAATCTAGGGTGAATACCAGGAAAACCCTCAGCAACTTCACCCCCGCCAAAGGGCTTGGATACCGTCGAGAATGCAGCCCCCTCCGGCAGCAGATAGCGCGATGAAGTCAGGGAAGACGGCTGCATAAGGTAGCGGTCAGCCGCGTGGGGGCACGATGGAAAGAGTGGACGTGGCGACAATGGACCCTGCGCGGTTTTGCGCACGAGCTGAAACGTGAGCCACCCTGGCGCTTCCCTGGGGACTGGTTCCGCGCAAGGCCATCGGCGAATGGCAAACGATCAATGCCCCACCAGGGAGGGCGATGCGGGCTAGGCGCTTGTCTTGCATGATGCAGAGCACCCCCGCACGGCGTCAAATACGAGGTCAATTCGCCGATGCGGCCTCTATGCCGTATCCTGACATTCAGGCCGAGTTGGTTGCCCTGCCCGCCGGTGAAAGATTGCGCACCAAAGAACCCACGCTGCCCAAGCTACTCAAACTGTTCGCCATGCGCGAGATTGGCGAGGCAGGCCTTTATCACCAAACCTACGCTGCCCAACACCCGGGAACAATCTAGTACTTGCACCTCTAGGTCGTAGCATGCAGTCACTCGCCAAGGCATCTATTGCCAATAGGACGCACCCTGGCGACACGCTCTGAAACGACAAACCCGGCACGTAGGCCGGGTTTGGTATTTGGTGGGTCGTAGTGGGATCGAACCACTGGCTTCCACCGTGTGAAGGTGGCACTCTACCGCTGAGTTAACGACCCGGTAGACAACATATCGACGGATAAGCCGAAATCAAAAATTTTCGTACTTTTCCGTACCGCGCCATCTGCGGAGCCTTCTCAATAAGCTCAACTTGTTGACTTTATTAAGAAAAACTGGTGGGTGATACATGGATCGAACATGTGACCCCTGCCGTGTGAAGGCAGTGCTCTACCGCTGAGCTAATCACCCGTGCCGCTGTGTGGCAAGACCGCTATTATGTCACCAAATTCACGCTGCGAAAGAAATCAGGCAAATTTTTTCCAGACCGTCTTGTCGCCACTGGACTTGTCGATCTGCGCCAGCACCGCGTCGTGCGCGGCCAGCTCCTGCTCGCTCGGTGCCAGCACCGGCAGCTCGAACTGGCTCAGGTCCACGCGGGCCAGTGTGATGCCTTGCGACTGCGCGCTGTCGGCGCTGCTGTCGGCCACGTCCAGCAATTGCTCCTGGCCGCGCGTCATGTTGATGTAGACGTCGGCCAGCAGCTCGGCATCGAGCAAGGCGCCGTGCAGCGTGCGGCCGGAGTTGTCCACGTCCAGGCGGTCGCACAGCGCGTCCAGCGAGTTGCGCTTGCCGGGGAACAGCTCCTTGGCCATGGCCCAGGTGTCGATCACGCCGCTGACCAGGCTCTTGAGCGGCGGCAGGCCGGCCAGCTCGAACTCCTTGTTCAGGAAGCCCATGTCGAACGCGGCGTTGTGGATGACCAGCTCGGCACCTTCGAGGTACTCGCGGACCTGGGCCGCCACCTCATGGAAGCGCGGCTTATCCTTCAGGAACTCGTTGGTGATGCCGTGCACCCGCAGCGCATCCTCGTGGCTGTTGCGGTCGGGGTTGAAGTACAGGTGCAGGTTGTTGCCGCTGAGCCGGCGGTCCAGCAGTTCCACGCAACCCAGTTCGATCACGCGGTCGCCCTGCTCTGCCGACAGGCCGGTGGTTTCCGTGTCGAGGATGATCTGGCGGGACATGGCTAGTGATTTTCCTTGGCGTGGTTGATCGAGTACTTGGGGATTTCCACGGTCAGGTCCTCGCGCGCCACGATGGCCTGGCACGACAGGCGCGACTGCGGCTCCAGGCCCCAGGCCTTGTCGAGCAGGTCGTCTTCCTCTTCCTCGGCCGGCTCCATCGAGTCGAAGCCCTGGCGCACGATGACGTGGCAGGTGGTGCAGGCGCGGCTCATGTCACAGGCATGCTCGATGTTGATGCCATTCTCCAGCAGCGCTTCGCAGACGGAGGTACCGGCGGGCGCGTTGATCTCGGCGCCGTTCGGGCAGTATTCGTGGTGGGGCAGTATTTTGATGACGGGCATGGGTGGTTTTTCTATCGGATTCAGATGGACTGCACGTTCTTGCCGGTCAGCGCCTGGTGGATGCCGCGGTTCATGCGCTCGGCGGCGAACTCCTCGGTGCCCTTGGCCAGCGCTTCGCTGGCAGCCTCGATCTTCGCGGCGTCGCTGCCGGCGATCTCGGCGCGCAGCGCATCCATCAGGCCGTCCACCTTCGTGCGCTCGGCTTCGGCCAGCAGGTCGCCGTCGGCATCGAGCGCGCTTTGCGTGGCC
>JBLZYV010000133.1:0-7663 GCA_050282565.1 Comamonas sp. | reverse complement strand
CGCCGCGGCGCGCAGATGGGCGTGCTGCGCATCGACCACCCGGACGTGCTGGAATTCATCACCGCCAAGCGCACGCCGGGCCGCTGGAACAACTTCAACGTCTCGGTCGGTGTGCCCGATGCCTTCATGCAGGCCGTGGAGGCCGATGCCGACTGGCAGCTGGTGCACGGCGGCCGCCCCGGCGCCAAGCTGCTGGCCGCGGGCGCCTTCCAGCGCGCCGACGGCCAGTGGGTCTACCAGACGCTGCGCGCCCGCACGCTGTGGGACACGATCATGCAGTCGACCTACGACTTCGCCGAGCCCGGCATCCTGTTCCTCGACCGCATCAACCAGGACAACAACCTGCGCTACTGCGAAGGCATCGCGGCGACCAATCCCTGCGGTGAGCAGCCGCTTCCGTCCTACGGCTGCTGCGACCTCGGCCCCATCATCCTGACGCGCTTCGTGCGCAATCCCTTCGGCTTCGGCGGGTTGCCGGACTTCGACTTCGAGGCCTTCGCGCAGGTGGTGGCCACGCAGGTGCGGGCGCTCGACAACGTGCTCGACCTCACCTTCTGGCCGCTGCCGCAGCAGCAGGCCGAATCGGCGGCCAAGCGCCGCATCGGCGTGGGCTTCACCGGCATGGGCAATACGCTGGCCATGCTCACGCTGCGCTACAGCGACCCGGCGGGCCGCGACATGGCTCGGCGCATTGCCGAGAGCATGCGCGATGCGGCCTACCGCGCGTCGGTGGAGCTGGCGCGCGAGAAGGGCGCCTTCCCCAAGTTCGACGCCGACGGCTACCTCGCGCCGGGCACCTTCGCCAGCCGGCTGCCGCAGGACCTGCAGGATCGTATCCGCGCGCACGGCATCCGCAACAGCCACCTGCTGTCGATCGCGCCCACCGGCACGGTGAGCCTGGCCTTTGCCGACAACGCCAGCAACGGCATCGAGCCGCCGTTCTCGTGGACCTACATGCGCAACAAGCGTGAGGCCGACGGCAGCAAGAGCCAGTACCAAGTCGAGGACCACAGCTGGCGCCTGTACCGCGAGCTGGGCGGCGACGTGAACGCGCTGCCGCCGTACTTCGTGTCGGCGCTCTCGATGACGGCCGGCGAGCACCTGGCGATGATGGAAACCGTGCAGCCCTTCGTGGACACGGCGATCTCCAAGACGGTCAACATCCCGGCCGACTACCCCTACGAAGACTTCAAGGGCCTGTACCTGCAGGCCTGGCGCGCCAACCTGAAGGGCCTGGCCACCTACCGCCCCAACAGCATCCTCGGCGCGGTGCTGGAGACCACGGCGCCGGCACCGGCAGCCCCGGCTGCGGCGCCAGAGGCCGTTGCGGTGCCGCCCATCGACCCGATGAAGGTGGTGATCGAGCGCCGCCCCGAGGGCGAGCTGGCCGCCGTGGTCGACAAGGTGGAGTACTGGACGCAGGAAGGCGCACAGCGCCTCTATATCGTCATCTCCTTTTTGCCGATGGATGGCGGCGACGGCAAGGGCATGGTCGAGCGCGCGGTGGAGTTCTTCATGCCCGTGGGGCAGAGCGGCGAGTCGCAGCAGTGGATCACGTCGAGCATGCGCCTCTTGTCGCTGGCGGCGCGCGGCGGCTTCCTGGAGCGCGCGCTGGCCGACATGCGCAAGGTGGCCTGGGACCGCGGCCCGGTGCGCCTGGGCACCTACCAGAAGGCCGACGGCACGCGCGTGCCGATGTGGCACGACTCCGAGGTCGCCGCCATCGCCTACGCGGTGCAGCAGATCCTGGAGCGCCGGCGCCAGCACAGCCTGCCCGGCATGCAGGCCAGCCTGCTGGAGCCGGAGCCCGCACCGGTAGTTTCCGCGCCGCTGATCCACACCATGGCGGGCAAGAAGTGCCACGAATGCGGCGCCCACGCGGTGATCCGCAAGGACGGCTGCGACTACTGCACGGCCTGCGGGGCGCTGGGCTCCTGCGGCTGAGGGCCGCGCAGCCTACGGCCGCAGCAATTGCTCCAGTTCGTCGGCCCGGCGCGTGGTGGTGGCGCGCACGCATTCGTCGGCGGCCAGCGTGGCCATGCTGCCGCCGGTGGACGCGGCATAGAACACGCAATTGGCATCGCGGAACTTGAGCCACTGGCGCTGCGCAGCCTGCAGCTGCGCCTTCTGGCTGGCGGATGATTGCTGCGCGATCAAGGCCCGGTAGAGGCGGTTGAGCCGCGCATCCTGCGTCTTGTTTTCCGAGGCCACGCAGTCCTGCATACCGGCGGTGGTGGTGGCGCTGTCGAGGCAGGCGCTCTGCGCGATGGCGGGCGGCTCGCCGGCGGCCTGGGCCACGGTGCAGGCGGTGGCCAGGGCGAGGGCGAACGGAATGGAGCGGGGGCGGAGCATGGCGGCCTTTCCGAGTGGGTGTGGGTTTGCGGCGGCGCATGGGTTGCGGTCGCAATCGTTTCTTTCTATTATTCCATTCACTCATTCAATCAATCCCGGGAGACTGATCGCATGCCCTCAACCACACCCTTGCTGCGCCTGTTGGGCGGCTGCCTGCTGGCGGCTGCGGCGCTGTCCGGCTGCGCCTCGCTCGACCAGATGGCGGCGGACAACTACCGGCGCCAGTGCGACGGGCTGGGCATTGCCCGCGGCACGCCCACCTACGACCAGTGCATGCTGCAGCAGCAGGCGATCGAGGAGCAGGGTGTGCAGCGCTCGATGGACCGTGCGGCCATGCGCAAGCATGCCTACTGACCGGGCGCGGCTGCCTGCGGTATGGCCAAGCTGATCCTGCTGTTGCTGGGCGTGGAGTTCCTGCGCGAGCGCTCGCGCGGCCTGTTCGTTGCCGGTGTGCTGCTGCTGGTGGCGGGGGCCGTGGTCTTCATCGATGCGCTGGATGGCGCGCTCTTTTTTCCGCTGCATTTTTTCGGCCTGCTGTTCGTGCTGGAGGGTGTGGCGACGCTGCTGGTGGCCCGTTCCGGTGTGGGCGGGCAGCGCCTGCTGCGGCTGGGCAAGGGCCTGTTCGCGGTGCTGGTGGGGACGCTGGTGCTGGCCGGGCACCACCATGGGCATTTCCTGCTGTCCATGCTGTTCGGCGCGCTGTTCCTGGTCGATGGGCTGCTGCAATGCATGGCCAGCTCGGTGGTGCGCTACCAGCGCTGGAAATACGTGTTCTCGGCCGGCGTGGCCGAGATCCTGATCGCCATCTTCTTCTTCCAGCCCTATCCCACGCACTACGTGGGCACGCTGCCCTACGGGCTGGGCCTGTTCCTGTGCTTTGCCGGGCTCAAGCTGGTGGCGCTGGCGCGGCGCGCGCGCCGGCTGGTGGTCAATCCGGTGGTGCTGGACGGCGTGCCGGCGGCGGCCGCCGCGCCCGATGCCGCCGTTCCCCGCGCCGTGCTGTTCGACGGCCCGCCGGCGCCCGGCGAACCCGCGCTGACGGTGCATGTGTGGACGCCGTCGGGCTCGGCGAAGGCCGACACGCGCAGCTACCCGCTGGTGGACCGCTACATCGCCGCGATGGACGTCAACGGCGTGGTCTCCACCGGCCACGCGGCGCTGGAGTCGCCCGAGGGCGTGTACATCAGCCTCTACCCCGCGACCGAGATCGACCGCTCGCCCGACCAGTTCGGCGCCACGCTGCGCGCCTCGCCCGACAACCATGTACCGGGCGTGTTCCAGCCCGACTACGCCACCGAGGCCGCGGCCTGGCAGCCGTCGACCGCGCAGGTGCGCATCCGCAACTACGACCCGGCGCAGCTGCAGGCCTTCTGGCAGGAATACCGGCGCGACGCGACCTACAACCTGACCTACCGCAACTGCTCGACTTCGGTGGCCCGGGCGCTGGAGGCGGCGCTCGACGGCGCCGCGCGCCGCCTGCATGGCGAGCGGCTGGGCTGGCGTGTGCTGCTGCGCCTGCTGCTCACGCCCGAGCTGTGGGTGGCCGCGCAGATCCGCAAGCGCGCGATGACCATGGCCTGGACGCCGGGCCTGATGCTGGACTACGCGCGCGCCATGAGCATGCTGGCCGATCCGCGGCCCTTCGGCTGGTGGACCATGGCGCAGACCGCGCTGCGGCACATGGCCGAGCTGCGCCGGTCCTGGCGCGAAGGGGACCGCGAGGCGACGGCCGACCGCTCGGTTTAGCAGCAGGATTGCATAAAAAGAAGAGCGGCTAGCGCTTGTTCCTTCTGGGTTTCAATGTAAAAAGCATTTGAAGCCAAGAGGGGATAAGCGCTAGCCGCTCCTGTTTTTGAGCCGGCAGCGGGGCGGAAAAGACTCAGGCCGCTTCGTGGCCGGTCACGCCGGCCGCATGGGCCTGCTGGTCCGCGTGGTACGAGCTGCGCACCATCGCGCCCACGGCGGCGTGGGTGAAGCCCATCTTGTAGGCCTCTTCCTCGAACATCTTGAAGGTGTCGGGGTGCACGTAGCGGCGCACCGGCAGGTGGCTGTTGCTGGGCGCGAGGTACTGGCCGATGGTCAGCATGTCGATGTCGTGCGCGCGCATGTCGCGCATCACCTGCAGGATTTCCTCGTCGGTCTCGCCCAGGCCGACCATGATGCCGCTCTTGGTCGGCACCGTGGGGTGCAGCGCCTTGAACTTCTTCAGCAGGTTCAGCGAGAACTGGTAGTCCGAGCCCGGGCGCGCTTCCTTGTACAGGCGCGGCGCGGTCTCGAGGTTGTGGTTCATCACGTCCGGCGGCGCGGCCTTGAGGATCTCGAGCGCTCGGTCGTCGCGGCCGCGGAAGTCGGGTACCAGGATCTCGATCTGCGTGCGCGGCGACAGCTCGCGGATGTTCTTGATGCACTCGACGAAATGGCCCGAGCCGCCATCGCGCAGGTCGTCGCGGTCCACGCTGGTGATCACCACGTAGTTCAGCTTCAGCGCGGCGATGGTGCGCGCCAGGTTCAGCGGCTCGTCCACGTCCAGCGGGTCGGGCCGGCCGTGGCCCACGTCGCAGAACGGGCAGCGGCGCGTGCACTTGTCGCCCATGATCATGAAGGTCGCCGTGCCCTTGCCGAAGCACTCGCCGATGTTGGGGCAGGATGCTTCCTCGCACACCGTGTGCAGCTTGTTCTCGCGCAGGATGTCCTTGATCTCGTAGAAGCGCGTGGTGGGCGAGCCCGCCTTCACGCGGATCCACTCGGGCTTCTTCAGCACCTCGGCCTGCTCCACCTTCACGGGGATGCGCGACAGCTTGGCGGCGGCCTTCTGCTTGGCCAGCGGGTTGTAGGTGGCGGCAGACTGGGCTTCGCGGACGACTTCAGAGGAGCTCATGGTGGGGACTCACGGCGGGTATTCAGGGGGCTAGGCGGGATGCCAGCTCGGCCGCGAACACGTCGGCCACGGCTTCCCAGCTGGTATGGACGCCCATTGTAGAAAGATCGACCGTCTGCAGCCCGGCATAACCGCAAGGGTTGATGCGGCGGTAGGGTTCGAGGTCCATGTGCACGTTGAGCGCCACTCCGTGGTAGGTGCAGTGCCGGCTCACCTTGATGCCCAGCGCGGCGATCTTGCCCAGGCCGTCGAAGCTCGGCTCGGGCGGGGCGCTGCCGGCCGGGCGGAACTGCGGGCGCTGCGGCAGCAGCGCATGGCTGCCGGGGTCATCCAGACGCACGTAGATGCCCGGCGCGCCCGCCACGCGGTGGCCCACCACGTCCCAGTGCGCCAGCGTGCGGATCGTTGCCTCCTCAAGTCGATAGACATATTCCCTGACGAAATAGCCGGCGCGGCGCAGGTCCAGCAGCGGATAGGCCACCACTTGCCCTGGGCCGTGGTAGGTTATTTGCCCGCCGCGGTTGGTTTGCACCACCGGAATGTTGTCTGCCTGCAACAGATGCGAGGCCTGGCCCGCCAACCCCTGGGTGAAAGTGGGCGCGTGCTCGCAAATCCATAGCTCGTCCTCTACATCCGGTGCGCGGGACTCGGTGAAACTTTGCATCGCGGACATGGTGGCGACATAGTCCGCGCGGCCCAGAAAGCGCGTGCGCATGGGCCGGTCCTTACAGCACGATCTTCACCATCGGATGCGCGGTGAGCGCCCGGTACAGGTTGTCGAGCTGCTCGCGGCTAGTGGCCGTCACCGTGATGGTGATGCCCAGGTATTTGTCTTCCTTGCTGGGCCGCAGCTCGATGGTGGCGGCGTCGAAGCCGGGGTCATATTCCTTGGCCAGCTGCGTGATCGCGTGCACGAAACCGTCCTGGTTCAGCCCCATCACCTTGATGGGAAACTGCGATGGATACTCGATGAGGGAGTCCTTGCGGGGATCCGATGCGGTGCTGGAGGTGTCGCTCATATTGCTGTACTGCAGGTTGGTTATGGACTGGCAGGTTTTTGGAAGCTGTTAGGATCGCGGCTGCATCGTGCAGGGGCCGGGAAGGGCTGCGTCCGCCAGGAAATGCAGCCAATATACGCGGTCACGGCAGCGATGCAGGGTCGGTTGAAAAAGGAACGGGCGCAAAAACGCCTTCCGATTGCAACGGGTTTTTACTTATAATGGGAGGCTTTGTGTCGTTCCAAGGAGCCTGGGTCAGATGAATCGTGCTCCCGAGAATGAACATGAGGTCGAGGAACCGGATTTCAAGCCCCTCACCGCGCAAGAAGCGCAAGAGTGGCGTAAGCGGCATCCCCCAATATCGGTGATGCGCGTGGTGTGGTGGCAGGTGGCGGTTGGATTGGCGCTGGCATTGTTGGCCGGGCTGGTCTGGCAGCGGCAGGCGATTGCGCTGTCGGCCGGCTACGGAGCCTTGGCGGTAGTGATCCCGTCGGCGATGTTTGCCAGGGGACTGCGGATGCGTCTGGCCCCTGGGCATGCCTCTGCCGCGATGGTCCGGTTCTTTGGCCTGGAGATCGCGAAACTCGCATTGACGGTGGTGCTGCTGGCAGTGGCGCCCAAGCTGGTGCGGGACCTCAACTGGCTGGCCCTGGTGATAGGGCTGGTGGTAGTGATGAAAACGTACTGGTTGGCACTATGGATGTCGACCAGATCCAAATAACTGTTTGTGAATAGAGAAGAGTTGTCCGATGGCCGCAGAAGCGAACGCTCCAACTGCAAGTGAATACATCGTTCACCACCTGCAGCATCTCCAGAACATCAAGCAAAAGACCATCATTGACTTCTCCGTGGTCAATCTGGACTCGATCGTGGTCGCTTCGATCATCGGTCTGCTGGGTATCTTCGTGATGTGGCTGGCTGCCCGCAAGGCAACGTCCGGCGTGCCCGGCCGCTTCCAGGCCGCGGTGGAAATCCTGGTCGAGATGGTGGACAACCAGGCCAAGGCCAACATCCACAACGCCCAGAGCCGCAAGTTCATCGCTCCGCTGGCCCTGACCGTGTTCGTCTGGATCTTCCTGATGAACGCCATGGACATGCTGCCCGTCGACCTGCTGCCCTGGCTGTGGCAGCACGCCCAGGGCGACCACCACGCCGTCCTGCGCGTCGTGCCCACGGCCGACCTGTCGACCACGCTGGGCCTGGCCTTCGCCGTGCTGATGCTGTGCTTCTACTACAGCGTCAAGATCAAGGGCGCTGGCGGCTGGGCGCACGAACTGGTGACCGCGCCTTTCGGCACCAGCAAGAATCCCATCTTCGCCCTGATTCTGGGCGTTGTGAATCTGCTGATGCAGATCATCGAATACGTTGCCAAGACCGTGTCGCATGGCATGCGACTGTTCGGCAACATGTACGCTGGTGAGTTGGTGTTCATGCT
>JBLZYV010000132.1:0-7715 GCA_050282565.1 Comamonas sp. | reverse complement strand
GGGCAGCTTGCCGTTGTCGTCGAAATACACACCCACGCCCAGGTTCACCTTGTTGGGGTTGGTGTCGGCGGCGAATTGCTCGTTCAGACCCAGAATCGGGTCGCGGGGTGCCATTTCGACGGCGGAAAACAGAGACATGTCTAGTCCTTGAAGGGTGGTAATTTGCGATGTCGTCCCCAGATGTCATCCATTCCTATGCCACTGCTATGGAGTAGGCTCCGGGGTTAACCCACGTATTTTAGCGGCGCTACCGCCTGCAGCACACCATGCAAGAAGTCACCACAGATGCACCCGGGTCAGGGCAGTTCGTCCAGTACCCCGATTCGCTGTTCCAGCTGTTCCAGCCATACCCGCCCGCAGGCGACCAGCCGACGGCGATCGCGCAGCTGGTGGAGGGCGTGCAGGACGGCGAGGCCTTCCAGACCCTGCTGGGCGTGACCGGCTCGGGCAAGACCTTCACCATGGCGAACGTGATCGCGCGCCTGGGCCGGCCGGCCATCGTCTTCGCGCCCAACAAGACGCTGGCGGCGCAGCTGTATAGCGAGTTCCGCGAGTTCTTTCCCAAGAACGCGGTGGAGTATTTCGTCAGCTACTACGACTACTACCAGCCTGAGGCCTATGTGCCGCAGCGCGATTTGTTCATCGAGAAGGACAGCGCCATCAACGAGCACATCGAGCAGATGCGCCTGTCCTGCACCAAGAGCATCATGGAGCGGCGCGACGTGGTCATCGTGGGCACGGTGTCGGCCATCTACGGCATTGGCGAGCCCGAGAGCTACCACCGCATGATCATGACCATGCGCGTGGGCGACCAGCTCAAGCAGCGCGACGTGATCGCCCAGCTCATCCGCATGCAGTACCAGCGCAACGACCAGGACTTCTCGCGCGGCAAGTTCCGTGTGCGCGGCGACACCATCGACGTCTTCCCGGCCGAGCACTCTGAGCTGGCGATCCGCATCGAGCTATTCGACGACGAGATCGAGACGCTGTCGCTGTTCGATCCGCTCACCGGGCGCATCCAGCAGAAGATCCCGCGCTTCACCGTCTACCCCAGCAGCCATTACGTGACGCCGCGCGACAAGGTGCTGGCCGCCGTCGAGACCATCAAGGAAGAGCTGGCTGGGCGCCTCAAGCAGCTGGTGGCCGACGGCAAGCTGGTGGAGGCCCAGCGGCTGGAGCAGCGCACGCGCTTCGATCTGGAGATGCTCAGCGAAGTGGGGCACTGCAAGGGCATCGAGAACTACACGCGCCACCTCTCGGGCGCGGCGCCGGGCGACCCGCCGAGCACGCTAACCGACTACCTGCCGCGCGACGCAATCATGTTCCTGGACGAAAGCCACCAGATGATCGGCCAGCTCAACGCCATGTATAACGGCGACCGGGCGCGCAAGACCACGCTGGTGGAGTACGGCTTTCGCCTGCCGTCGGCGCTGGACAACCGGCCGCTGAAGTTCGAGGAGTTCGAGCAGCGCATGCGCCAGGTGGTCTTCGTCTCGGCCACGCCGGCCGACTACGAGAAGACCCACGCCGGCCAGGTGGTGGAGCAGGTGGTGCGGCCCACCGGCCTGGTCGATCCCGAGGTCGAGGTGCGCCCCGCCACGCACCAGGTGGACGACGTGCTGCAGGAGATCCGCCTGCGGGTGGAGCGTCACGAGCGCGTGCTCATCACCACGCTGACCAAGCGCATGGCCGAGCAGCTCACCGAATACCTCACCGACAACGGCGTCAAGGTGCGCTACCTGCATAGCGACGTGGACACGGTCGAGCGCGTGGAGATCATCCGCGACCTGCGCCTGGGCGCCTTCGATGTGCTGGTCGGCATCAACCTGCTGCGCGAAGGGCTGGACATTCCCGAAGTGTCGCTGGTGGCCATTCTGGACGCTGACAAGGAAGGTTTCCTGCGCGCCGAGCGCAGCCTGATCCAGACCATTGGCCGGGCCGCGCGCAACCTGCACGGCAAGGCCATCCTGTATGCAGACCGTGTCACCGCATCGATGCAGAAGGCGATGGACGAGACCAGCCGGCGTCGCGCCAGGCAGATCGAATTCAACGAGAAAAACGGAATAGTGCCCAAGAGTATTGTCAAGAGGGTGCGCGACCTGATTGACGGTGTCTATAGCGCGAAGGCGATGGAGGAAATCGAACGCGTGGAGCAGGTGGCGCTGCAGAAGGCCCAGATCGAGGATTTGTCGGAAAAGGATATTTCCAAGGAAATCAAGCGCTTGGAGAAGCAGATGCTCGAGTATGCGCGCAACCTGGAGTTCGAGGCTGCGGCCCGAACCCGCGACCAATTGAACCTGCTGAAGGAGCGTGCTTTCGGCGCCAGCGGTCATTTCCTAGGGAATCCACCAAAGGGTTAATCCCGAGAAAAATGACCGTTCGCGGCTTACCTGAGCAGACTGAGGGGGCTTGTGGTATACTTGCGTAAAACACTCAACAACAAGAAGAAAGCCCTATCGATGAATGGGAGTCGCCCTGCGAAAGCGGGGCCGAGCGACGGGCTGGGACGATGCCGATGCGGGTGGCTTGCCTGCATCGGAATGTCTTTGATGATCAAGCCTGACCTCTAAGGAATGATTATGCGACTCACGACCAAAGGCCGTTTTGCCGTAACCGCAATGATTGATCTGGCATTGCGCCAGAACAATGGCCCCGTGACTCTTGCCGCCATCAGCCAGCGCCAGCAGATTTCGCTGTCGTATCTGGAACAACTGTTTGGCAAGCTGCGCCGCCACGAACTGGTGGAGTCCACCCGTGGCCCGGGCGGCGGCTATACGCTGGCGCGCAAGGCGGCCGAAATCACCGTGGCCGACATTATTGTCTCGGTGGATGAGCCTATCGATGCCACGCAATGCGGTGGCAAGGAAAACTGCCTGGGCGAAGCCGGCCGCTGCATGACGCACGAGCTGTGGGCATCGCTGAACCAGCGCATGGTGGAGTTCCTCGACTCCGTGACCCTGCAGAAGCTGGTGGACGACCAGCTGGCCAAGGGCATCCAGATCGAGGACAAGCCCGTGGTGCGCCGCGCCATCTCGACCACGCCGGTGGTCAAGCCGATTCGCGTCACGGCGCCGAATTCGGTGTTTGCCCTTGGCAACGCGTTTGCCAAGTCGTGATGCCGTACAACGCCTTCGCCAAATCGTAAGTTTGCGGGTGCGGCGGGCAGGGCCCGCTGCACGCCCGCGGGCCCCATGCTCGGCGGATTCCCGAGGCGTGGTTAACGGCCTGCGGCCGCAATGTTGCAGTGATTCGCTGTTGAATTTGATACAGAGCTAGCCGAGAGAGCCTGCCATGGACATGACCCCACATTTCCCGATTTACCTGGATTACGGCGCTACCACGCCGGTCGACCCGCGCGTGGTGCAAGCCATGATCCCGTGGCTCGGCGAGCATTACGGCAACCCGGCATCGCGCAGCCATGCCTGGGGCTGGGAGGCCGAGGCGGCCGTCGAGAAGGCGCGCGGCGACGTGGCGGCGCTGATCAATGCCGATCCGCGGGAAATCGTCTGGACCAGCGGCGCGACCGAGTCCGACAACCTGGCGATCAAGGGCGCGGCCCAGTTCTACAAGGGCAAGGGCAAGCACCTGATCACGGTGAAGACCGAGCACAAGGCCGTGCTGGACACCATGCGCGCCCTGGAGCGCGAAGGTTTCGAGGTGAGCTACCTTGACGTGCAGGAAAACGGCCTGCTCGACCTGGACGTGCTCAAGGCGGCGATCCGCCCCGACACCATCCTGATCAGCGTGATGTTCGTGAACAACGAGATCGGCGTGATCCAGGACATCGCCACCATCGGCGAGATGTGCCGCGAGAAGGGCATCATCTTCCACGTGGATGCGGCCCAGGCCACCGGCAAGGTGGAGATCGACCTGCAGAAGCTCAAGGTTGACCTGATGAGCCTGGCATCGCACAAGACCTACGGCCCCAAGGGCATCGGTGCGCTGTACGTGCGCCGCAAGCCACGCATCCGCATCGAGGCGCAGATGCATGGCGGTGGCCACGAGCGCGGCATGCGCTCGGGCACGCTGCCCACGCACCAGATCGTGGGCATGGGCGAGGCCTTCCGCCTGGCCCGCGAGGAGATGGCCAAGGACTACGAGCACGCCCGCACGCTGCAGCAGCACATGCTGAAGGGCCTGTCGGACGTGGAGCAGGTCTTCATCAACGGCGACCTGGTGCAGCGCGTGCCGCACAACCTGAACATGAGCTTCAACTACGTCGAGGGCGAGTCGCTGATCATGGGCATCAAGGGCCTGGCGGTGTCGTCGGGTTCGGCCTGCACCTCGGCCAGCCTGGAGCCCAGCTACGTGCTGCGCGCGCTCGGCCGCAGCGACGAGCTGGCGCACAGCAGCCTGCGCATGACCTTCGGCCGCTTCACGAAGCTGGAAGACATCGACTACGCGGTGGATACCATCCGCACCAACGTGGCGAAGCTGCGCGAGCTGAGCCCGCTGTGGGAAATGTTCCAGGACGGGGTGGACCTCTCCACCATCCAATGGGCGGCGCACTGAGCGGCCGCCAGACAAAGTTGACGAGGTAAGCAAAATGGCATATTCGGACAAGGTCGTTGACCACTACGAAAATCCCCGCAATGTGGGTTCGTTCGACAAGGGCGATGAATCGGTGGGTACCGGCATGGTGGGCGCGCCTGCCTGCGGCGACGTGATGAAGCTGCAGATCAAGGTGAACCCCGAGACCGGCGTCATCGAGGACGCACGCTTCAAGACCTACGGCTGCGGCTCGGCGATCGCATCGTCGTCGCTGGTGACCGAATGGGTCAAGGGCAAGACGCTGGACGAAGCCGCTGCGCTCAAGAACAGCGAGATCGCCCAGGAACTGGCGCTGCCGCCGGTGAAGATCCACTGCTCCATCCTGGCGGAAGACGCCATCAAGGCTGCAGTGTCGGACTACAAGGCCAAGCACGCCGCCAAGGTGGAGGCCTGATCGTCCATGGCCGTCACGCTTTCCGAATCGGCGGCACGCCACATCACCCGCTACCTGTCGCGCCGCGGCAAGGGCATGGGCGTGCGCCTGGGCGTCAAGACCACGGGCTGCTCCGGTCTGGCCTACAAGCTGGAATATGTGGACGAGCAGGCGCCTGAGGACGTGGTGTTCGAAGACCACGGCGTGAAGGTGATGATCGATCCCAAGAGCCTGGCCTACATCGACGGCACGGAGCTGGACTTCGTGCGCGAGGGGCTGAACGAGGGCTTCAAGTTCCACAACCCGAACGAGCGCGATCGCTGCGGCTGCGGCGAGAGCTTCCGGATCTAGGCGGGTAGTCTTTAAAAAGCATAGCTGCTGGCGCTTGTCGGATAAGGATTTCAATATCAAATGTATTGAAAACCATTGACTGACAAGCGCAAGCAGCTCACTTTTTGGATGACTACTCACAGCAAACCGCCTTCGCCGGCGGTTTTTTTACGATGAATCTGCAATCCAACGATTTCGAGCTGTTCGGCGTGGAGCCGCGCTTTGCGCAGGACGCCGCGGTGCTGGCCGAGCGCTGGAAGGAGCTGCAGCGCCAGGCGCACCCCGACCGGTTCGCCGCCCAGGGCGCCGCCGCGCAGCGCGTGGCCATGCAGTGGTCGGTGCGCATCAATGAAGCCTGGCAGCGCCTGAAGGACCCGCTCAAGCGCGCGGCCTACCTGTGCGAGCTGCATGGCGCGCCGATCCGCGCCGAGGACAACACCGCCATGCCCGCGGCCTTCCTGATGGAGCAGATGGAGTGGCGCGAGGCGCTGGAGGATGCGGCCACCTCGGCCGACATCGACGCGCTCGACCAGCAGGTGCAGATCACGCGCCGGGCCATGCTGGGCCGCTGCCAGCTGCTGCTGGACGACGAGCACGACTGGGCCCAGGCCGCGCAGCAGGTCAGAGCCCTTATGTTCGTTGCGCGCTTTCTGGCCGACATCGACCGCCGGCGCGAACAGCTGGAACAATAAAACACGGCTGGCGCAAATCAGGTTGAAGCAAAAGCGTTCGCCCGAAGAAGATCTTCCTGTGCACCCTTGTTTGCGCCGGCCATAAAAACCTTTCACCGATATCGACACCATGGCATTGCTGCAAATCTCCGAACCCGGCCAGTCCCCCGATCCGCACCAGCGGCGCATCGCCGTGGGCATAGACCTGGGTACCACGCACTCGCTGGTAGCGGCCGTGCGCAATGGCGTGGCCGAATGCCTGCCCGATGAGCAAGGCCGCGTGCTGCTGCCGTCGGTGGTGCACTACCACGCTGGCGGAAAACGCGACATCGGCTACGCCGCGCTGGCCAACCCCGGGCTGGATGCGGCCAACACCATCGCTTCCGCCAAGCGGCTGATGGGCCGCACGCTGGCCGACGTGCAGGGCGCAGCCGCCTTGCCGTACCAGCTGGTGCAGCCCGAGGACTCGGGCATGGTCGCCATCGAGACCGTCGCCGGCCGCAAGTCGCCGGTGGAGATCAGCGCCGAGATCCTGGCCACGCTGCGCTACCGCGCCGAAGACACCTTCAACGACGACCTGTACGGCGCCGTCATCACCGTGCCCGCGTATTTCGACGACGCGCAGCGCCAGGCCACCAAGGATGCAGCGCAGCTCGCCGGCATCAAGCTGCTGCGCCTGATCAACGAGCCCACCGCCGCCGCCATCGCCTACGGCCTCGACAACGCGGCCGAGGGCATCTATGCGGTGTACGACCTGGGCGGCGGCACCTTCGACATCTCCATCCTGCGGCTGACGCGCGGCGTATTCGAGGTCATCGCCACCGGCGGCGACTCGGCGCTGGGCGGTGACGACTATGACGCCGCCATCGTGCAGTGGGTGCAGCAGCAGGCTGGCATCGAGGCCACGTCCGCGCAGGACAAGGCCCTGCTGCGCCACGCCGCCAAGCAGGCCAAGGAAGGCCTGACTGCTACTGAAACCGTAGCTGTCTGCGCTCAACTGGCGGGCGCCAGCATCGATATTCCCTTGAGCCGTGCCAATTTCAACGCCATCACCCAGCCGCTGACCGACCGCACGCTGGCAGCGGTGCGCCGCGCGCTGCGCGACGCGCAGCTGGCGGTCGACGAAGTGCAGGGCGTGGTCATGGTCGGCGGCTCCACCCGCATGCCGCAGGTGCGCGCTGCCGTCGGCCAGTACTTCGGAACCGAGCCGCTGGTCAACCTGAACCCCGACGAGGTGGTGGCGCTGGGCGCTTCCATCCAGGCCAACCAGCTCGCCGGCAACGACACCCATGGCAACCTGCTGCTGCTGGACGTGATCCCGCTTTCGCTGGGCATCGAGACCATGGGCGGGCTGGTCGAGCGCATCGTCAGCCGCAACGAAACCATCCCCACCGCGCGCGCGCAGGACTTCACCACCTACAAGGATGGCCAGACCGCGCTCGCCATCCATGTGGTGCAGGGCGAACGCGACCTGGTGGCCGACTGCCGCAGCCTGGCGCGCTTCGAGCTGCGCGGCATTCCGCCGATGGCCGCCGGCGCGGCGCGCATCCGCGTGAGCTTCACCGTCGACGCCGACGGCCTGCTGTCGGTGAGCGCCGAGGAACAGGCCAGCGGCGTGCAGGCGCAGATCGACGTCAAGCCGTCCTATGGCCTGTCGGACGAGCAGATCGCCCGCATGCTGCAGGAGAGCTTCACCACCGCCGCCGAGGACATCCAGGCGCGCGCGCTGGTCGAGGCGCGCGTCGACGGCGACCGCCTGCTGCTGGCCACGCAAAGCGCGCTCGATGCCG
>JBLZYV010000131.1:0-7809 GCA_050282565.1 Comamonas sp. | reverse complement strand
AGGTCCAGTCGCGGCCAGCCGGCCTGCGGCGGCAGCGCCACCGGGCTGGCGTGCACGCGCTGCTCCACGCGCTCGATCAGCGCGAGCTTCCACGACAGGCGCTGCACCTGCCAGGTGCCGAGTGCGGCAAAGCCAATGAATAAGGCGATGCCCGCCAGTGCAAGCATCGCCTTCAGAAGAGAGGACCGCCGGGGCCGGCGGTCCGCGTCCGCTGCGGTCGCCACCGTCAGTGGTGCGCGCCGTGCGGTGCGGCCTGGGTGGCTTCGGCGCCGCCCGGCAGCAGGTGCTGGTGCTGCGGCATCATGTGGGCGTTCATGTTGTGCATGACCCAGAGCGTGCCGGCGATCACGATGCACACGAAGATGATGGTGAAGATGGTGGACAGCATGGTCCAGCCGCCCTCGACCTTGCCGTTCATGTGCAGGAAGAACACCATGTGCACCAGAATCTGCACCACCGCGAAGGCCGAGATCACCACCATCGTGGTGGTGCGGCTCTCGAACACGTCGCCCATCACCACGGCGAAGGGGATGGCGGTGAGGATGATCGACAGGAAGAAGCCGATCATGTAGCCCGAGAAGGTGCTGTGCGGGCCGTCGTCGTGGCCGTGGCCATGGTCGTCGTGGTGGTCGCCGTGGGCAGCGTGGTTGTGTTGCGCGCTCATTTACAGCACTCCCATCAGGTATACGAAGGTGAAGACGCCGATCCAGACCACGTCCAGAAAGTGCCAGAACATGGACAGGCACATCAGGCGGCGGTTGTTCTCGCGGGTCAGGCCATGCATGCCGATCTGGATCAGCAGCACGGTCAGCCAGATCAGGCCGAAGGTGACGTGCAGGCCGTGCGTGCCCACCAGCGTGAAGAACGACGACAGGAAGGCGCTGCGGCCGGGGCCCGCGCCTTCGTGGATCAGGTGGTGGAACTCGTACAGCTCCAGGCCCAGGAAGCCCAGGCCGAACAGCGCGGTGACCACCAGCCAGGCCATCGTGCCCTTGACCGAGCCCTTCTGCTTCATCAGCATGGCGAAGCCGAAGGTGATGGACGAGAACAGCAGCAGCGCCGTGTTCATCGCCACCAGCGGCAGGTCGAACAGCTCGGCGCCGCTCGGGCCGCCGGCATAGCTGCGGCCCAGCACGCCGTAGGTGGCGAACAGCACGCCGAAGATGAGGCAGTCGCTCATCAGGTAGAGCCAGAAGCCCAGCGCGGTGCCGTTCTCGGGATGCGGTTCTTCCTTGGGGAAGTAGTCGCGCGCCAGCGGGGCGCCGGCCGCGGGGTGGTGCAGGGTGGTCGTATCAGACATGGCGTGCCAGGAGTTGGGTGCGGGCTTCTTCGGTGGCGGCCACTTCGGCTGCCGGGATGTAGTAGTCGCGCTTGTAGTTGAAGGTGTGGATGATGGCGCTGAGCACGATCGCCGCGAACGACGCCACCGCCAGCCACCAGATCTGCCAGATCAGCGCGAAGCCGAGCACCATGGCGAGCATCGAGATGATGAAGCCGGCCGCGGTGTTCTTGGGCATGTGCACGTCGGCATAGCCGCCGAGCCTGCGGGCGAAGCCGTGCTTCTTCATGTCCCACCAGGCATCGCTCTCATGCACCTGGGGCGTGAAGGCGAAGTTGTAGTTCGGCGGGGGCGAGGAGGTAGCCCACTCCAGCGTGCGGCCGCCCCAGGGGTCGCCCGTGTGGTCGGCCAGTTCCTTGCGCTTCATGATGCTGACGCCCAGTTGCACGAAGAAAGCGGCGATGCCGATGGCCACCAGCACGGCGCCGAAGGCGGCGATGATGAACCAGATCTGCAGCGAGGCGTCCTCGTAGTGGTTGATGCGGCGGGTCACGCCCATCAGGCCCAGCACGTACAGCGGCGTGAAGGCCACCCAGAAGCCCACCAGCCAGAACCAGAACGACACCTTGCCCCAGAACTCGTCCAGCTTGAAGCCGAAGGCCTTGGGGAACCAGTAGTTGATGGCGGCGAACACGGCGAACACCACGCCGCCGATGATCACGTTGTGGAAGTGGGCGATCAGGAACAGCGAGTTGTGCAGCACGAAGTCGGCCGGGGGCACGGCCAGCAGCACGCCGGTCATGCCGCCGATCACGAAGGTAAACATGAAGCCCATGGTCCACAGCATCGGCACGTCGAACTTGATGCGGCCGCGGTACATGGTGAACAGCCAGTTGAACACCTTGGCGCCCGTCGGGATCGAGATGATCATCGTCGTGATGCCGAAGAACGCGTTGACGCTGGCGCCCGAGCCCATGGTGAAGAAGTGGTGCAGCCACACCAGGTACGACAGGATGGTGATCACCACGGTGGCGTAGACCATCGAGGTGTAGCCGAACAGGCGCTTGCGGCTGAAGGTGGCGACGATCTCGGAGAACACGCCGAACGCGGGCAGCACCAGGATGTAGACCTCGGGGTGGCCCCAGATCCAGATCAGGTTCACGTACAGCATGGCGTTGCCGCCGAGGTCATTGGTGAAGAAGTGCGTGCCGGCGAAACGGTCGAGCGACAGCAGCACGAGCACGGCGGTCAGCATGGGGAAGGAGGCAACGATCAGCGCGTTGGTGCACAGCGAGGTCCAGGTGAAGATGGGCATCTTCATCAGGTTCATGCCGGGCGCGCGCATCTTGATGATGGTCACGATCAGGTTGATGCCCGACAGCGTGGTGCCCACGCCCGCGACCTGCAGCGCCCAGATGTAGTAATCGAGGCCCACGCTCGGGTCGTTGTAGCCCAGGCCCGACAGCGCCAGCCAGCCGTAGGTGGAGAACTCGCCCAGGAACAGCGAGAGCATCACCAGCACGGCGCCGCTGGTGGTCATCCAGAAGCTGAAGTTGTTCAGGAACGGGAAGGCCACGTCGCGCGCGCCGATCTGCAGCGGCACCACGTAGTTCATCAGGCCCGTCACGAAGGGCATGGCCACGAAGAAGATCATGATCACGCCGTGGGCGGTGAAGATCTGGTCGTAGTGGTGCGGCGGCAGGTAGCCCATGTTCTCGCCGACGGCGATGGCCTGCTGCGCGCGCATCATGATCGCATCGGAGAAGCCGCGCAGGAACATGACCAGGCCGAGGATCATGTACATGATGCCGATCTTCTTGTGGTCGATGCTGCAGATCCAGTCCTTCCAGAGCGGACCCCAGAGGCGGAACTTGGTGATGGCGGCCACCATGAACAGGCCGCCGAGCACGACGGCGATGAAGGTCCACAGCACGATGGGCTCGTGCACCATCGGTATGGAATCCCAGGTGATCCGCCCGAGCAGCGAATCGTGGTTGAAGTTGGAAATGGCAGACATAGATGGGATATCCGGTTACTGGGCGACGATGGCCTGGGCTTCGCCAGCGGACAGGGTGGAGGCGATCCGCACGGCGTCGCGGACGGTACAGACATCGTCTGCGGGCGGATTCAGCAGCGACTGCTTGCTTTCGGCGCGGGCCTTGATGTTGGCCAGGGCGTCCTTGGCCATCATTTCGTCCATGCACATCTTGCCTTCCTCGACGCAGCGGTTCAGCACGGCGTGGTACAGGTCCTTGTCCACGGCCTTGAACAGGCGCACCGGATCGCGCTCGCTGGGCTTGGCCAGCTGCTGGTACTCGCCGCGGGTCAGGCTGCCGCCCTCGGCCTTGGTCTTCTGTACCCACTGGGCGAAGTCGCCGTCGGACAGGCCGTGGAGCTTGAAGGTCATGCCGGCAAAGCCCGCGCCGCTGTAGTGCGAGCCCTTGCCCTCGAACACGCCGGCGCGGTTGATGACGCCGTTCAGGCGCGTCTCCATGCCCGGCATCGCGTAGATCATGCCGGCGAAATCGGGCACGTAGAACGCGTTCATCGTCGTCGTGGCCGTCAGCTTGAACTCGACCGGGCGGTCCACCGGCGCGGCCACCTCATTGACCGTGGCGATGCCCTGCTCGGGGTAGATGAACAGCCACTTCCAGTCCATCGCCACGGCCTCGATCACCAGCGGCTTCGTGCCTTCGGGCAGCGGTCGGCTGGCGTCGATGCGGTCGATCGGACGGTAGGGATCGAGCTTGTGCGTATAGATCCAGGTCAAGGCGCCGAGCGCGATGATGATCAACAATGGCACGGACCAGATGATCAGCTCCAGCGAGGTGGAGTGGTGCCATTCGGGATCGTAGTCCGGGGCGGCGTTGGACTCGCGGTACTTCCAGGCAAAGAAGAAGGTCAGCAGCAGGACCGGGATGATGATGATCAGCATCAGCAGCGTGGCGATCACCACCAGGCGGCCCGACTGCGCGGCCACGTCGCCGGCGGGGTTGAGCACCACCATGTTGCAGCCGCTGAGGCTGGCGGCCACCAGGGCGGCAATGAGCCAGGACGGCCCTCTGAGTTTCTTGAAGTTAGACATGCGCAGAGCGCCGGCAGGCGCGATTAGGTAGAAACATGGATTGCAAAATACCGCCAAATGTAAATGCTTGAGGCAGGCCTGTCGATTGGACATTTTGTCCTACGTCCCGCGTGAGAAAACCCTGCCAGGCTCCTGGGTGGGTACCATGAGGACAGGCCTTTTCTGCTTGAGTGAGGAGCATTTGCATGAGTAATCTGAGTTACGCAGCAGCCCCAGCGGGGGGAGTCACAGGCCCGGAGGGTCGGTCCAAGGGCCACGACGAGGAGGTCACCCCGAGCGAGATCGCTGTCGGCGTGATTATCGGCCGTTCTTCCGAATATTTTGATTTTTTCGTGTTCGGTATCGCTGCGGTGCTGGTGTTCCCGTCCGTCTTCTTTCCCCATTTTTCCAAGCTCAACGGCACCCTGCTGTCCTTCGGCGTTTTTGCGCTGGCCTTCATCGCGCGCCCCATAGGCACCGCGATCTCGATGGCCATCCAGCGGCGCTGGGGCCGCGCCACCAAGCTGACGACGGCGCTGTTCCTGCTGGGCAGCTGCACGGTGGGCATGGCCTTCCTGCCCAGCTATGAAACCCTGGGCCGCACGGCCATCGCGCTGCTGGTGCTGTTTCGCTTCGGCCAGGGCCTGGCGCTGGGCGGCTCCTGGGACGGCCTGCCCTCGCTGCTGGCCATGAGCGCCCCCAAGGGCCGCCGCGGCTGGTACTCGATGATGGGCCAGCTGGGTGCGCCGCTGGGCTTCGTGCTGGCGGCCTCGCTGTTCGCCTACCTGTATGGCTCGCTGTCCGAGGAGGAATTCCTCACCTGGGGCTGGCGCTATCCGTTCTTCGTGGCTTTTGCCGTCAACGTGGTGGCGCTGTTCGCCCGCCTGCAGCTGGTGATGGGGCAGAACTATTCCAAGCTGATGGAAGAGCGCGAGCTGGTGCCGGTGGGCGTTGCCAAGCTGATCGACGAGGAGGGCGGCAACGTGGCCCTGGGCGCCTTCGCGGCGCTGGCCAGTTTCGCGCTGTTCCATCTGGTGACGGTGTTCCCGCTGTCGTGGATCGTGATGTTCTCGGACCAGCCCGTGGTCGAGGTGCTGAGCGTGCAGATCGCCGGCGCCTGCTGCGCCGCGGTGGCGATCGCCGCCTCCGGCTGGATTGCCGACCGCTTCGGGCGCCGCAACACGCTGGGCGTCATGGCCGTGCTGATCGGGCTGTTCAGCCTGGCCACGCCCATGCTGCTGTCCAGCGGCACCTCCGGCAACAACGTGTTCATCATCCTGGGCTTCATCCTGCTGGGCCTGTCCTACGGCCAGTCGTCCGGCACGGTGACGTCCAACTTCTCGCCCACCTACCGCTACACCGGCGCGGCGCTGTCCACCGATATGGCCTGGCTGATCGGCGCGGCCTTCGCCCCGCTGGTGGCGCTGGGCCTGTCGGCCAAGTTCGGCCTGATCGCGGTGAGCATCTATCTGCTGTCGGGCGTGGTGTGCACGCTGGTGGCGCTGGCCATCAACCGCGCGGTGGAAGGCCGGGAGACCACGGTATGAGTTTGTTTCTGGTTCGGAGCCGTTGCCGCTATTGAAGCGGTGGCGAAAGGCGGGGTTGCACCGGCCTTGAAGCTCCCGACTCGAAAAGGCCGCCAATTCATTGGCGGCCTTCTTTTATGGGTGGGTGGCGAGTGGTTATTCAAAAATGAGAGCTGCTTCCGCTTGCCCAGCAATAAATTCAGATACTTTTGTGGCTGAATCGATTGTGCAGAAAGCGCCAGGCGCTCTCATTTTTTTCAGTTCTGCGTGGGCGCGGGGCGCGTGCGGTAGAACTGCATCGGGAATTCCTGCATCTCCTTGAAGTGCTGGTTCATCACCGATTTCTTCATCTTGCCCACCACGTGCATCTCGCAGGGCTTGCAGTCGAAGCGCAGCGTGAGCTTTTCCTTGCCGTTGATGAGCTGCAGCGGCTCGGCCTTGATCGTGCCCTTGACGCCGATCACGCCCTTGGCCTGCTTGGGGCACAGGCTCATCGAGAAGCGCACGCAGTGCTTGGTGATCATCAGCGAGACTTCGCCTTCCTCTTCCTTGCTCTCGTAGGCCGCGTCGATCACCTTGACGCCATGCTTCACGTAGAAGTCGTGCGCCTTGTGGTTGAACACGTTGGCCAGGTAGCTCAGCGTGTCTTCGGGGAAGGGGGCGGGCGGCTCCACCGGCGTGGCGCGCGGCAGGCGGACGAAGCCCTTGGCGCGGTTCTCCTCCAGCGCGGCCACGGCATCGCGGCGCAGCTGGTTCAGCGCCGAGGCGGGCACGAACCAGGGCTGCGACAGCTGCAGGCTGATGTCGTGGACGGCAAAGACGGTGGCGCCGAAGCGGCCCAATTGCTCGCGCAGCGAGGCCTCGGCCTTGGCGGCATCGGTGGCGGCCTGGTGCGGCTGGGCGATGGCGGCGCTGCCGGTGAAGCCATCCTCGTCGGTCAGCACCAGCGCAAAGCCGTCGGCGCTCTCGCGCAGCTCGGCCCACAGGCCGATGCGGCGGTCGCTGGACTTCTTGTCCAGCGTGCGCACCCAGTCCATATCGCGGTTGCGGTTGATTTCCAGGCCCTTGCGCAGATCCTTGAATTCGGCAATCTCGTTTTTGGGGAAGACGCGCCAGATGCCTTTTTTGGCGTTCACGCATTCGGCGCGGTTGATGTGCACGCCCACCAGTTCCTTCTGCAGGTCGTAGTAGCACAGGCCGTCGCCGTTATGCAGCACGGTGGCCTTGTCGCTGACCTCCAGCTCGAACCACTTGTCGCCCAGCTGCGTGACCCAGCCGATGGCGCGGCCCGGCGTCTTGGGCGTGTCGAAAGCGCCGATGTCTTCCTGGCGGCCGTTGACGAAGTAGTCGGTGAACTCGCGGTTGAAGTTCTGGTCCGGATCGGGCTCGAAGGTGAAGGTGGTGCGACCGGACGACGAGCGAGCAAGGGGCGCATCGGAGAACTCACGTTCTTCGATGATTTCGTCCAGCAGCTTGCGGTAGTGGGCCGTGATGTTCTTCACATAGCCCATGTCCTTGTAGCGCCCCTCGATCTTGAAGCTGCGCACGCCGGCGTCGATCAGCGCGCGCAGGTTGTCGCTCTGGTTGTTGTCCTTCATCGACAGCACGTGCTTTTCGTGCGCGATGATGCGGCCGCTGGCGTCCGTCACCTCGTAGGGCAGGCGGCAGGCCTGGTTGCAGTCGCCGCGGTTGGCGCTGCGGCCGGTGTGGGCGTGGCTGATGAAGCACTGGCCCGAATAGGCCACGCACAGCGCGCCGTGCACGAAGAACTCGATGGTGGTGCGCGCCGGATCGGTGGCCGCGCGCACGGCGGCGATCTGGCGCAGGTCCAGCTCGCGCGCCACCACGATCTGCGACAGCCCCGCGTCCTGCAGGAAGCGCGCCTTCTCGGGCGTGCGGATGTCGGTCTGGGTGCTGGCGTGCAGCTGGATGGGCGGCAG
>JBLZYV010000130.1:0-7832 GCA_050282565.1 Comamonas sp. | reverse complement strand
CCTTGCGCGGGTGGGCACACGCACTGCGTCGCGCGTCTTGATTGGCAAGCGGCCATTCGCCTTCGCGACCCCGCTTGAACCTTAACAGACCCTACTGTAGCGCCTGGTATGGCATGCTGCGGGCATGAACGCCCCACGGAAGGCCCTGCCCGTGATCGACCCCGGCCGCTGCACCGGCTGCGGCTGGTGCGTGGGCGTGTGCCCGCCGCACGTGCTGTCGCTGCAGGTGGCGGATGGCGGGCGCTGGGGGCCCAAGCGCTCGGTGCTGCACGACGAGCCGGGCTGCACCGGCTGCGCGCTGTGCGCGGTGCGCTGCCCCTTCGATGCCATCCGCATGGTGAAGATCAAGGCGGCGCCCGAGGCCGGCCGTTGATAATAGGAGCTTAAACCTCAGCACCCACGCCACGCCCCATGGACCGGCTCAAACAACTCGAATCTTTTGTTGCGATCGCCACGCGCGGCAGCCTGACGGCCGCGGCGAAGGCGGAGGGCGTGGCGCCCGCCATCATGGGCCGGCGCCTGGATGCGCTGGAGGAGCGCCTGGGCGTCAAGCTGCTGGTGCGCACCACGCGCAAGCTGACGCTCACGCACGAGGGCAGCGCCTTTCTCGAGGACTGCCAGCGCCTGCTGGTGGACCTGGCGAACGTCGAGGCCAGCGTCAGCGCCGGCGGCGTCAAGGCCACCGGGCACCTGCGTATCACCGCGCCGGCGGGGTTCGGGCGCCGCCACGTGGCGCCGCTGGTGCCGCTGTACTGGGAGCGCCACCCCGACGTGACGGTGTCGCTGAACCTGTCCGACCGGGTGGTCGACCTGGCTGGCGAGGGCTTCGACTGCGGCGTGCGCGTGGGCGACTTTCCCGATTCCTCGCTGGTCAGCGTGCGCGTGGGCGACAACCGGCGCCTGTGCGTGGCCACGCCCGAGTACCTGCGCCGCCACGGCACGCCCCAGCACCCGTCCGAGCTGGCGCAGCACCGCTGCCTCACGCTGTCGAGCGACGCCTCGCAGACCCGGGGCTGGGCCTTCCGCATTCCGGGCGAGGACGGCTCGGCCGAGGTGGTGCACTTTCGCCCCGGCGGGCCCATGGACTGCTCGGACGGCCAGGTGCTGCACGACTGGTGCCTGGGCGGCTGGGGCATTGCCTGGCGCAGCACCTGGGAGGTCGAGGCCGAGGTCGCCGCGGGCCAGCTGGCCGTGGTGCTGGAGGATTTCGCCGCGGCGCCGAACGGCATCCACGTGGTGTTTCCGCAGCGCAAGCACCTGCCGCTGCGCGTGCGGCTGTGGATCGACTTTCTGCGCCACTACTATGAACAGCCCGAATTCTGGAAACAGGGAGTGAAACTATGACTTTGGAAGCCGTACTGGCCGCCGTCCACCTGGTGGCCATCCTGACGATGGTCGTGTTCCTCGCCAGCGAGGCGGCGCTGTGCCGCAACGAATGGATGAACGCCGCCGTGGTGCAGCGGCTGGCGCGGCTGGACATGATCTTCGGCATCGCCGCCATGGCCGTGCTGGCCACCGGCCTCGCGCGGGTGATGCTGGGCGCCAAGGGCGCGGGCTGGTATGTGTCGCAGCCGCTGTTCCACCTGAAGATCACGCTCTTTGTGGTGGGCGGCCTGCTGTCCATCAAGCCCACGCTGGTCTTTCGCCGCTGGCAGCGCCAGCTGCAGGCCGGCCAGGCGCTGCCCGGTGCGCAGGAAGTGCTGGCCACCCGCCGCTGGATCATGTGGCAGGCCCACCTGATCCCGGTGATCGCGGTGATCGCCGTGTTCTTTGCGCGCGGCTGGTAAGCCGCGGAATGCTCCTGTAAAAGGAGCTACTAGCGCTTATCAATAGCCAATTTCAGATATGAATCTATGTGGAATCAAGAAATGGCAAGCGCTGGCAGCTCTCCTTTTTGAATTATTGCCCACCCCGTAAAATTCGCTCCCTATGCTATTAGTGAAACAAGAACTGCTCGCGGCCCTGTCTGCCGAGCTGGACAAGCTGCAGCCCGGCGCCGGTGCGCGCGCCGCGTTTGAATCGCCCAAGGTGGCGGCCCATGGCGACTTCGCCTGCACCGCAGCCATGCAACTGGCCAAGCCGCTCAAGGCCAACCCCCGCGCGCTGGGTGAGCAGCTCAAGGCCGCGCTCGAGGCCACGCCCGCCTTCCAGCAGTGGGTGGACGGCATCGAGATCGCCGGCCCCGGCTTCCTGAACATCCGCCTCAAGCCCGCCGCCAAGCAGCAGGTGGTGCGCGAAGTGCTGTCGCAGGGCGAGCGCTTCGGCTTCCAGCCCTCGCGCGGCGAGAAGATCCTGGTCGAGTTCGTCTCGGCCAACCCCACCGGCCCGCTGCACGTGGGCCACGGCCGCCAGGCCGCGCTGGGCGACGCCATCTGCCACCTGTATGCCACGCAGGGCTGGAACGTGCACCGCGAGTTCTACTACAACGACGCCGGCGTGCAGATCGACACGCTGACCAAGAGCACGCAGCTGCGCGCCCAGGGCTTCAAGCCCGGCGACGAGTGCTGGCCCACCGACCCGGAGAACCCGGCGAGCAAGGCCTTCTACAACGGCGACTACATCCAGGACATCGCCAACGACTTCCTGGCCAGGCAGACCGTCAAGGCTGACGACCGCGAGTTCACCGCCAACGGCGACGTGGCCGACTACGACAACGTGCGCCAGTTCGCCGTGGCCTACCTGCGCAACGAGCAGGACAAGGACCTGCAGGCCTTCAACCTGCGCTTCGACGAGTACTACCTCGAATCCAGCCTCTACACCTCGGGCCGGGTCGAAAGGGCCGTGCAGCGCCTCATCGACAACGGCCATACCTACGAGCAGGACGGCGCGCTGTGGCTCAAGTCCACCGACTACGGTGACGACAAGGACCGCGTGATGCGCAAGCAGGACGGGACCTTCACCTACTTCGTGCCCGACGTGGCCTACCACATCGCCAAGTGGGAGCGCGGCTTCCACAAGGTCGTCAACATCCAGGGCACTGACCACCACGGCACCATCGCGCGCGTGCGCGCCGGCCTGCAGGCGGCCGGCGTCGGCATCCCCCAGGGCTACCCCGACTACGTGCTGCACACCATGGTGCGCGTGGTCAAGGGCGGCGAAGAGGTCAAGATCAGCAAGCGCGCCGGCAGCTACGTCACGCTGCGCGACCTGATCGAATGGACCAGCAAGGACGCGGTGCGCTTCTTCCTGCTCAGCCGCAAGCCCGACACCGAGTACACCTTCGACGTCGATCTGGCCGTGGCCCAGAACAACGACAACCCCGTGTACTACGTGCAGTACGCCCATGCGCGCATCTGCTCGGTGCTGCGGGGCTGGCAGGAGCAGGGCGGCGCCGGCGTACCCGCGCTGCAGGGCGTGGACCTGGCGGCGCTGCAGGGCCCGCAGGCCCAGGCGCTGATGCTGCAACTGGCCAAGTACCCCGAGATGCTCACGGCCGCCGCCGACGGCAACGCCCCGCACGATGTAACTTTTTATTTGCGCGACTTGGCGGCCTGCTATCACAGTTACTATGACGCCGAGCGCATCCTGGTCGACGACGAACCCGTCAAGCTGGCGCGTCTGGCCTTGGTGGCCGCTACCGCGCAGGTGCTGCGCAACGGCCTCGCCACGCTGGGCGTCAGTGCGCCGGAGCGCATGTAATTGCAGAGAGAAGCGAGACCGTTCATGCGACAACATCAACGCGGGGGCACCATCCTGGGGCTGATCCTGGGCCTGCTCGTGGGCCTGGGCGCGGCGCTGGCCGTGGCCATCTACGTCACCAACGTGCCGGTGCCCTTCGTCAACAAGGCCGGCGTGCGCGGCGACGCCAAGGACAAGGAAGAGCAGCAGCGCAACCAGAACTGGGACCCGAACTCGCCGCTGTACGGCAAGAACCCCGCGCGCAGCTCCACGCCTGCGGTGCAGGGCGTGGTCGTGCCCGAGCCGCCCAAGCCCGGCGCCGATACCGCGCCGCCGCCCACGCCGCCCGTGGCCAACAAGCCCGAGGTGGTGCTGCCCGACAGCAAGACGGCCTCCGGCGACAAGCCCGGCGACAAGGCCGCCACAGCCAAGACCGACCCCAAGGCCGGCCCCTCGGCCGATCCGCTGGGCGACCTGGCCAAGGCGCGCAGCGCCGCCGCCGGCGGTGCCGATCCGTTCCAGTACTTCGTGCAGGCCGGTGCCTTCCGCACCCAGGGCGACGGCGAGGCGCAGCGCGCCAAGCTGGCCATGATGGGCTGGGAGGCCCGCGTGACCGAGCGCGAGGTCAACGGCCGCGTGGTCTACCGCGTGCGGGTGGGCCCCTTCGCCAAGCGCGACGACGCCGACGGCCTTAAGGGCAAGCTCGACGGCGCCGGCATCGACGCGCAGATCGTGCGCGTGCAGCGTTGAACTTTTTTCCGGCCCGGCCACTCCTACACCGACCATTGCATCAGGAGCATCCTTTTTATGAAACGCCGTGACTTCTCGTTGACTGCCGCTTCGGTGGCTGCCGCATCCCTGGCCCTGCCCACGCAGGGTGCCCTGGCCCAGGCCAAGTTCCAGGAAGGCAAGGACTATGTCAAGCTGCGCACGCCGGTCACCCCGGAAGCGCCGGCCGGCAAGGTCGACGTGATCGAGTTCTTCTGGTACAGCTGCCCGCACTGCAATGCCTTCGAACCTCAGTTCGAAGCCTGGGTCAAGGGCGCGCCCAAGCACATCCAGGTGCGCCGCGTGCCCATCGCCTTCAACAACACCTTCATCCCGCAGCAGAAGATCTACTTCGCGCTGGAAGCCATGGGCAAGATCCCCGAGGTGCACGAGAAGGTGTTCCGCGCCATCCACGTGGAGCGCCAGCGCCTGAACAAGGACGACGAGATCTTCGCCTTCATGGAAAAGCAGGGCGTGGACGGCGCCAAGTTCAAGGAGGTCTACAACTCCTTCTCGGTGGCCAGCCAGGTGCGCAAGGCCACCCAACTGCAGGAGGCCTACGGCGTCGAGGGCGTGCCCGCGATGGGCGTGGCCGGCAAGTACTACACCGATGGCACGCGCGCCGGCTCGATGGCCAACGTGCTGAAGGTGGTCGAGTACCTGGCGGCCCAGTCCAAGGCATAAACCGCTCGCCCGTGGGGGCATCGCCCCACCCCCGCAAAGCCCGCGCCCGCGGGCTTTGTACTTTTTCGGCGAGGCGGCGGGCAGGCTGGCTACAATCGTTGGAGCAAAAAACATGCCGCTTATGAAGATTCGCTTAATTTCACGGGTTCTTGCCCTGGCCGTACTGGCCTGGGCCGCGGGCGCGCATGCGGAGAAAGCCGACCGCATGAAGCCCATGAACATCGAGGCCGACTCCGGCCAGCACGACGAGCTCAAGCAGACCAGCGTGTTCACCGGCAACGTGGTGGTGACCAAGGGCACCATCGTGATCCGCGGCGAGAAGCTCGAGGTCAGCCAGGACCGCGACGGCTACCAGCGCGGCGTGGTGACGGCCGGCGCCGGCAAGCTGGCGTTCTTCCGCCAGAAGCGCGACACCCTGCCGGGCGCGCCCGCCGAGTACATCGAGGGCGAGGGCGACGTCATCACCTACGACGGCCGCGACGACACCGTGCACCTGAACCGCCGCGCCGAACTGCGGCGCTATCGCGAAACCGCGCTGACCGACCAGGTCAGCGGCTCGGTCATCGTCTACAACAACCTGAGCGACACCTTCACCGTCAACGGCCAGAAGACCGCGCAGGCCAGCGACACCAAGCCGGGCGCCGCCAAGGGCGGCCGGGTGCGCGTGATGCTGTCGCCCAAGGACCCGCAGGGCGGCAGCGGCAACGGAGCCAAGCCCGCCACGCCGCCCGCTTCCGGGGCCGGCACCGAACTGCGGCCCAGCCAGCAGCTGAACGAAGGAAGCAAGTGACCGCGGCCGAGCCTGTCAGCACCATCGCGGTGCGCGAATTGGCCACGGGCAGCGACCAGAGCTGCCTCGAAGTGCGTCACCTGCAGAAGTCCTACGGCAGCCGCAAGGTGGTCAAGGACGTGTCGCTGTCCGTGCGCAAGGGCGAGGTCGTCGGCCTGCTGGGCCCCAACGGCGCGGGCAAGACCACGTCGTTCTACATGATCGTCGGCCTGGTGCGCAGCGACGCGGGCGACATCCTGATCGACGGCCACTCGGTGGCCAACATGCCCATCCACCAGCGCTCGCAGCTCGGCCTGTCGTACCTGCCGCAGGAAGCGTCGATCTTCCGCAAGCTCAGCGTCGAGGACAACGTGCGCGGTGTGCTCGAGCTGCAGCGCGACGAGGCGGGCCGCCCGCTGGCGCGCAGCGAGATCGAGCGCCGCCTGACCTCGCTGCTGCAGGAGCTGCGCGTGGAGCACCTGCGCGAATCGCCGGCCCTGGCGCTGTCCGGCGGCGAGCGCCGGCGCGTGGAGATCGCCCGGGCGCTGGCCACGCAGCCGCGCTTCATCCTGCTGGACGAGCCCTTCGCCGGGATCGACCCGATCGCGGTGATCGAGATCCAGCGCATCGTCGGCTTCCTGAAGGATCGCGGCATCGGCGTGCTCATCACCGACCACAACGTGCGCGAGACCCTGGGCATCTGCGACCACGCCTGCATCATCAGCGACGGCCGGGTGCTGGCGCAGGGCACGCCGCAGGAGATCGTCGAGAACGCCGACGTGCGCCGGGTGTACCTGGGCGAACATTTCCGCATGTGACTCCCGAACAGGTCTTCGAGTCGTGTCCATGATGCCCGGCCTGTCGCTCAAGGTTTCGCAGAGCCTGACGCTGACCCCCCAATTGCAGCAATCCATTCGGCTGCTGCAGCTGTCCACCCAGGAGCTGCAGCAGGAAGTGGAGCAGATGCTCGACGAAAACCCGTTCCTGGAGCGGGCCGAAGACGAGGCCGATGCACCCGCCGAGCGCGAGCCGGCAGCGAACGAGGCTGCTTCTGATTTTGTAGCTGATGGCGCTTATGAATCAAGCGCTACAGCCGAATTTGATACAGAACCCGTGGCCGAGGTCAGCGCCGAGGCCCTGCCCTGGGAAGGCGACGACGGCCGCGATACCGCCGCCGAGGACTGGGGCGGCGACATGCCGGCGCGCGGCGCCGGCACCGACGACGAGGACTATTCGGCCCTCGACCACACCCACGCCCACGAGTCGCTGCAGGACGTGCTGCACCGCCAGGCGCTGGCGCTGCGGCTGTCGGCCGAGGACCGGGCGGCGCTGTACTTTTTGATCGAATCGCTCACCGACGACGGCTACCTCGAGGAGTCGCTCGCCGAGCTGGCCGAAGGCCTGGTCGACGCCAGCGATGCCGAGGCGCTGGACGAGGCGCTGCACCACCTGACGGTGGCGCTGCGCCTGCTGCAGAGCCTGGACCCGGTGGGCGTGGGCGCGCGCAACCTGCAGGAATGCCTGGTGCTGCAGCTCAAGGCGCTGCAGCGCGCGCAGGCCGGGCCCGCCGAGGCGCTGGAGACGGCCCTGCTGGTCTGCCACGAATCGCTCGACCTGCTGGCGCGCCGCGACGTGCGCAAGCTGGTGCAGCTCACCGGCTGCAAGGAGGCCGCGGTGCGCGAGGCCATGGCGCTGATCGCCGGGCTGGAGCCGCGCCCCGGCCGCCCCTATGCCAACGTGGAGCGCAACGTGATCGTGCCCGACGTGATCGTGCGCCCGGCCGCGGCCACGCGCGCCGGCCAGCCGCAGTGGCGGGTGCAGCTCAACCCCGAGGTGATGCCCAAGCTGCGCGTGCACGACGTCTACGCCAGCGCGCTGCGCGGCCACAAGGGCGGCCATGCCGGCATGCAGCAGCGCCTGCAGGAGGCGCGCTGGTTCATCAAGAACATCCAGCAGCGCTTCGACACCATCCTGCGCGTGTCGCAGGCCATCG
>JBLZYV010000129.1:0-8014 GCA_050282565.1 Comamonas sp. | reverse complement strand
ATGAACCTGGTCAGCCGCAGTTCGGACCGCATGCGCGAGCGCCGCTGGCACCTGATCGTGCCGTTCTGCGTGGGCGCGCTGGGGCTCACGCTGTCGGCCGTGTTCAGCGGCAACGTCTACCTGTCGCTGGCGGCGCTGGCGCTGGCCGCGGGCGGCAGCCTCGCGACCTCGCCGCTGTTCTGGAGCCTGCCCACGGCCATCCTGTCGAGTGCCGGCGCGGCTGCAGGCATTGCGCTGATCAACTCCTTTGCCAACCTGGCCGGCTTCATCAGCCCCTACATGATCGGCCTGATCAAGGATGCGACCCAGAGCACCAACGCGGCCATGTTCGTGCTGGCCGGCGTGCTGCTGTTCGGCGCCTTCCTGACCTATACCGTGCCGGCCAAGCTGGTCAACAAGTAGCGCGCGGGGCGGCGCGGAGTCGGTAAGATGGCGCGCATTGCCTCCCGATGACCGACCCTGCCGCATGGAATCTCCCGCCACCTCCACCGTCGCCGTTGCCAGCCAGGCCGCCCGCCTGATCCGCGAGTGGATCGAGGCCGGGACCTACCCGGTGGGCTCGCTGCTGCCCTCGCAGCGCGACCTGTCGGAGCAGCTGGGCATCAGCCGTACGTCCTTGCGCGAGGCCCTGTCCACGCTGCAGGGCCTGGGGCTGGTGGTGGCGCGACCCGGCAAGGGCATGTACGTGACCGAGGCGCCCGAGGCGCCGGCCGGTGAGGCCTGGCGCTTTGCCGACTCGCATGCACTCACCGACGTCTACCAGCTGCGCTATGCGCTGGAAGGCTTTGCGGCGCGGCTCGCGGCCCTGGTGGTGCAGCCCGAGGACCTGGCCGCGCTGCAGGCCAATCTGCAATCCATGCAGCAGTGCATCGAGGCCACGGACTTTGTGCAGGCCAGCCGGCTCGACTTCGACTTCCACCTGCAGATCGCCACCATCTCGGGCAACCACGCGATCGCCGACGTGCTGCGCGGCAGCGGCGAGGTGATGCAGGAGAGCCAGCGCCTGCCGTTCTACAAGCGCGGCGCGCGCCACGCCACCTGCGAGGAACACGCGGCCATCATCGACGGCCTCGCCCAGGGCCGGCCCGAACTGGCGCAGCAGGCTATGGCCACGCACATCGTGCAGGCGGCGCAGCGCGCTGGCGTGCACTTTCCCACCGGGCTGTAGCCCATAAAAAAACGGGCCGAGGCCCGTTTTTCGTTGGATGGCTGCGCGGCCTTACTCGGCCTCGCCCATCTGCGACTGCAGGTAGTTCTGCAGGCCGACCTTGTCGATCAGGTCGATCTGGGTTTCGAGGAAGTCGATGTGCTCTTCGGTGTCGTCCAGGATCTTCTGCAGCAGGTCGCGCGAGACATAGTCGCGCACGCTCTCGCAGTGGGCCATGCCTTCCTTGATGGTCTTCTGCGCGCCTTGCTCGGAGCGCAGGTCGCAGGCCAGGATCTCGGGCACGTCCTCGCCGACCTGCAGCTTCGCCAGGTCCTGCAGGTTGGGCAGGCCGTCGAGCATGAAGATGCGGTCCATCAGCCAGTCGGCGTGTTTCATCTCGCCGATGGATTCCTCATATTCCTTCTTGGCCAGCTTGTCGAAGCCCCAGTGCTTGAGCATGCGGTAGTGCAGGAAGTACTGGTTGATCGCGGTCAGCTCGTTCTTGAGCTGGGCCTGCAGGTAGCTGATGACTTTCGGGTCGCCTTTCATCGGGGGCTCCTTCTTCTATCGGTTCACGGATCAGGGCATTGTGCAGCCAACGCCTCGATTCACCAAACCGACATGCGGGGAACCCCCAGTCCCGCGCTCTGCTTGCGTTTAAGGTTGAGACAGATTCGCAATCAACCAACTAGAACGCATAGTCGAGCGACACATACAGCGAGCGCGTCTCGCCCGGCGTGACCGAGGCGAAGCCGGCGGCGGTGGTCGCCGCGTCGACGTAGTAGCGCCGGTTGGCGGCGTTCTTCAGGTTGGCCTGCAGGCGCACGCCATTGGCGAACTGGTAGCCCGCGGCCAGCTCGAGCACGGTGTAGCCGGGCAGCAGCCAGCGGTTGTCGTTGGCGGTGTACTTGCTGCCCTGGTTCACCAGGCCGCCGCCCAGCCACAGCCCCGGCAGCTGCGCCAGGCGGTACTGCGTCCACAGCGAGGCCGTGCGTATAGTGGCCAGCGCGACGCGGTTGCCGACGTTGGCGCCCGCCGTGGTGTCGGCCAGCACCTGCGGGTCGAGGAAGCTGGCCTGCGCCGTGATGCTCCAGGACGGCGTGATGCGGCCCTGGGCCTCGAGCTCGATGCCCTTGATGCGCTGGCGCGCGGTCAGCACCGAGTAGCCAGGGTGCTGCGGATCGCTGGCCGGCGCGTTCGTCAGCTCCAGGTCGAAGGCCGAGACGGTGGTCAGCAGGCGCTGGTTCAGCCATTCCTGCTTCCAGCCGATCTCGATCTGCCGGCCCTCGGACGGCGGCGCGGCCCGGTCGCCATACAGCAGCGTGCCGGCATTGGCCTGGAACGAGCGCGCATGGCTGGCATACAGCAGCGTGCCCGGCGCGGGCTGCCAGCTCAGGGCGATGCTGGGCTGGGTCTTGCCGAGGTCGGTCACCGGTTGGGTGTAGGCGTCCTTGAGGCTGTCGCGGCGCAGGCCCAGCAGCAGGCCGAAGTCGCCCCACTGCATGCGGTCCTGCATGAAGAAGCCGGTGTTGCGCGTGTCCGATGCCACGGCCGCCTGGCCGGTGGCGGCCACGGGCGGCGCGATGCCGGTGACCGGCTGGTACAGGTCGACGGCCGGCAGGCTGCCGGTGCCGCGCATGCCGTAGGTGCCTTCGATGGTGCGCCAGTCGGCGCCCGCGAGCAGCGTGTGCTGCACCGGGCCGGTGCGCACCTGGGCGCGCAGCTCGGCCAGCGCGGTGTCGGAGACGTAGTTCTGGTTCGGCGCCAGCCAGTAGCTGCGGGCCACCCGGCCGTTGGTGACGGGGCCGATGGGGTAGACCATGTTCACGTTGCGGAAGGTCTCGTTGCGCGACAGGTAGACGCGGCCTTCGAGCTGGTCCGAGAAGCGGTGCTGCAGCTCGGTGGAGTAAAAGCGCAGGTGCCCGTCGGTCTTGAGCCAGGGCTCGCCGTAGAAGGCGCCCACCGGCAGCACGTCGGCGCTGCGCGGGTTCTTCGGGTCGGGCACGGCCAGGCCCACGGTGGACACGCCCGAGAGGCTCTGGTACTCGGCCTGGCCGCGCCAGCGCGTGGCGGGGGTGATCTGCCACTCCAGGCTGGCGGCCAGCCCCTGCTTGCGCGGCGTGTTGCCATCGACGAAGCTGCCGCCGCGGCTGGCGCCGCCGTCGAGCCGGTAGCGTAGCGTGCCGTCGGCGTTCAGGGGGCCGGTGAAGTCGAAGGCGGCATTCTTCCAGCCGTGGCTGCCCACGCCGGCCTTGACGCTGCGCAGCGCCTCGGCCTGCGGCTGCTTGCTGATGTAGTTGATGAGGCCGCCGGGCGCCACCTGGCCGAACTCCAGCGCCGCCGGGCCCTTGATGACTTCCACGCGCTCGATGTTGAACAGCGGCGGATCGAGCAGGTGGATGAACTTGGCCCCGTCGCGCAGGTAGTTGTAGGTGTTGTTGGCCCACAGCCCGCGGATGGCGAACTGCGAGTACGAGCCGGCATACTCGCTGCGCGACGAGACGCCCGAGGCGTTGCGCAGCACGTCGCGCTCGGTGGTGGCCTGCTGCTGTTCGAGCAGCGCGCCGTCGATCACGCTGACCGAGCGCGGCGTCTCGATCACCGACAGCCCCAGGCGCGAGCTGGCCTGCGCGCGCCGCGCGGGCGCGGCGGAGGGCGTGTCCGTGGCGCTGCCGACGACATCCAGCTGCTTGAGGGTGACGGACTCGGCCTCGGGCGTGGCGGTGGACTGGGCGGCGGCGCTGCCGCACAGCAGGCAGAGGGCGGCGTGGGCGATGGCGGTGCGGGCCGGGTGTGGCCGGGGGGCGTGTTGCATGGTATCGGTTGGTTGGTTGGACACCGCGGTTCAGAAGCGGTAGGTGCCCGTCATCGAGAAGGTGCGGCGTTGGCCGTAGAAGCAGTCGCCGCGCGACAGGCACTGGGTGATCTGCACCTTGTCGGCGAGGTTGGCCACGTTGAAGGCCAGGCGCCAGTCGCCGGCGTCGTAGGCCGCCATCGCGTCGAGCAAGGTGGAGGCCGGCGTGTCGATCAGCGGGGTGCCGCTCCACTGCGAGCCGGTGTAGCGCAGGCCGGCGCCAATGCTCCAGCCGCCGCGGCCGGCGCTGGCGAAGCGGTGCGTGAGCCAGGCCGAGGCGGTGTGGCGCGGCACGCCGGCCACGCGCTGGCCCTGGTCGCCGGCGTTGCTGCGCGAGATGACCGCATCGGTGTAGGCATAGGCCAGCGTGGCGTCCCAGTGGCGGGCCGGGCTGGCGGTGAGTTCGGTCTCGATGCCGTTGACCTTGACCTCGCCAAGCTGCAGGCTGTTGAGCGGGTTGGCCGGGTCGGTGGTCTTGCGGTTCTTCTCGCGCAGTGTGTAGACGGCCGCGAAGGCCGAGATGCCGCGGCCCGGCGGCTGCCACTTGACGCCGGCCTCCCACTGCTGGCCGCGCTGGGGCTTGAACGGGGTGCCGTACACGTCCACGCCGCCCAGCGGCTGGAAGGATTCCGAGTAGCCCGCATAGGGCGCCCAGCCGCCGTCCAGCTGGTAGGTCACGCCGGCGCGCTTGGTCCAGGCGCTGTCGTCCGCGGCGGCAGCGGGCCGGCCCTCGGTGTCGGTCTTGGCGCGGTCATGGCGCAGGCCGAGCGTGGCGGTCCAGCGGCCCCACTTGATCTGGTCCTGCGCGTAGAAGCCGAGCTGGCGCTGCTCCACGTCGGGCAGGCGGCTCAGCTGCGCGGCGGTGGGCGGCGTGAAGTTGCCGTACACGGGCTGGTAGACATCGATGGCGGGCGCCACCGCGCGCCAGCTCGACTGGCTGGTCTGGTTGCGCTGCAGGTCCAGGCCGGCGAGCAGGGTGTGCTCGGCGCCGGCCGCGTGGATGCGGCCCTCGAGCTGGGTGTCCACCAGCAGCATGCGGCCGCCGTTGAGCTGCCAGACCGCGTCGCGCAGCACGGTGCGGTTGTCGGCGTTGAAGACCGGGCGCGCCGGGCGGCCCAGCGCGGGGTTGGCGGTGAAGCTGGTGTAGATGGTGCGGTAGTCCACGCTGCTGACGGTGCGGCGCAGGTTCTGGCGCAGCGTCCAGTCGGCGTTGAGCCGGTGGCTGAAGAGGTAGCCCCAGGAACGGTTCTCGGTGTCGTAGGCGTCCCAGCCCGGCTCGCCGATGAAGGTACTGGTGGGGATCTGCCCATAGGGGCTGGCCAGGCGCGTGCCCTGCCACGGGAAGAAGCCGATCAGCGAGCCGCTCCGGTCCTTCTGGTAGAGCGCCTGCAGCGTGAGCGAGGTGTCGGCGCTGGGCTTCCAGGTGAGCGAGGGCATGAACACCCGGCGGTCGTCGTTCACGTGGTCGACCTGGGTGTTGCTGTCGCGGCCCACGGCCACCAGGCGGTAGAGCCACTGGCCGTCCTGCGTCAGCGGGCCGCTCAGGTCGGCCGCGAGCTGCTTGCGTCCGTGGCTGCCGAGCTGGATCTGCACCTCGCGCAGCGGCTCGGTCTGCGGGCGCTTGCTGGTGAGGTTGAGCACGCCGCCCACGCTGCCCTGGCCGTACAGCACCGATGAGGGGCCGCGCAGGAACTCGACGCGCTCCAGCGTGTACGGATCGGGCCGCGAGGTGTTGTAGGTGCCGTAGCTGCGCAGCAGTCCGTCCTGGTACTGGCTGACGGTGCCGCCGCGCGCGGAGAAGCTGTCGACGCGGCTGTCGAAGTAGTTCGACACCACACCGGCCGTGTAGGCCGTGGTCTGGCGCAGCGTCTGCACGCCTTGGGCCTCCATCTGGTCGCGGGTGACGACGCTGATGGCCTGCGGCGTCTCGATCAGCGGCGTGTCGGTCTTGGTGGCCGAGGTGGCGCGCCGGGCGGTGAAGCCGATCACCGGGCCGTGGGGGTTCTCGGCATGGGCATCGGCGTTCACGGTGATGGGGGCGAGCGTGGCTTCGGCCGCCGCCGGAGTGCCGGCGCTCTGGGCCTGGGCGGCGCCGCACAGCGCCAGCAGGGCGGCATGGGCGATGGTGCTGCGGGGCAGGATGGGAAAGAGCATTGTGCTATTGATTAAGTAGCTGTCAGCGCTTGCTGTGCAAGCGCTGTAGGCCGATTTGGCTTGAAGTGGGGCGGGCGGCTCAGTGGTCGGCCGGCGGCGCGGGCAGCGCGGGCGAGGCCATGCCGTCTGCCTGCACGAAGCTCAGCGTGGTCACGTAGCTGGCCTCGCCATAGGCCTGGCCCTGGGCCTCGCCGGCGTTCTTGTCGCTGTGCTTGACCTCGGCCACGTACTGGCCTTGCCACGGCAGGGCGAAGCGGACGGTGCCGTCGGCGTCGCTGTGGGCCTGGCGCGTCCAGCCCGAGGGCGCGGCCATCTGCACCTCGGCCTTGGCCAGCGGCACGCCGCGGAAGGTGACCTTGAACTGGCCCGGCTTGCCGGTGGGCACCAGGTCCAGCGCCTGGGCGTTGGGCTCCACGGCCTGGGCGGCGCTGGCCACCCAGCGCGCGGCGGGCACCCACAGCAGCGCGGGCAGGCTGCGCTTGCTGCGGTCGATCAGTGGGTAGCCGGCGCTGGCGAACAGGGTCTGCGCATCGGCCTGGGTGGCGTAGCTGAAGGCATTGGCGCCGAGCTTGCCCTGCAGCGCCTGGGTGCCCGCGGCGCGGCGCTGCTGCAGCGTGGGCACGCCGCTGAACTTGTCCAGCGCGCCGGGCGAGGACTCGCGCAGGTTGTCGTTGAACTCGCCGAAGTGCAGGCGGGCCTGGCCGCCGGCGTTTTCGAGCCAGACCTGGTGGGCCTGGGCCGTGGTGGCTGCCAGCAGCAGGGCGGCGAGGAGGGTGTGGCGCATGGTGTTTCCTTGGTTGCTATTAAAAATAGAGCAGATTGCGCTCATGGGTATTGAGCTGCAAGCCGATTTGATTCAAAACAGGGCGGTGATCCCGGCTCAGTACCGGGCCTTGAGCGCCAGCACCGCGCTGCGCGGCGCGCCGTAGAAGTTCTGCCGGCCGGGGGCCGAGACCTTCTCGTAGTAGTGCTTGTCGAACAGGTTCTCGACGTTGAGGCTGACCGTGACGTGGTCGTTGACCTGGTAGGCCACCTGGGCGCTGGCCAGCGTGTAGTTGCCCGACACCAGGCGCATCGCGCCGCTTTGCGCGAAGAACTCGCTGCGGTACGACAGGCCGCCGCCCACGCTCCAGCCCTGCAGCGCCGGCGTGCGGAAGGCATAGCGCGAGAACAGGTTCACGCTGTGGCGCGGCGTGACGGGGCTGAACACCTGGCCTTGCTGCGCCACGGGCGCCTCGAGGTACTTGGTGGCGGTGTAGGCGTAGCCCGCCACCAGGTCCCAGCCGGGGCGGGGCTGGCCGCTCACTTCCACCTCGAAGCCCTGGGCGCGTACCTTGCCGCCCGGGATGGAGGCGGTGGGCACACCGGGGTCGGCGATGGCGCGGTTCTCGTCGAGGATGCGGAACAGCGCGGCGCTGGCCTGCAGGCGCTTGTGCAGGAATTCGCCCTTGGCGCCCAGCTCCAGCTGCTTGCCGGTGCGCGGGGGCAGCAGCCGGCCGGCGGCGTTCAGCGCCGACTGCACCACGAAGGTCTCGGCGTAGCTGACATAGGCCGTGGTGTTCGCGCTCAGGTCATACAGCGCGGCGACCGAGGGGATGAACTGGCGGCCCGGATCGGCCTGGGAGGTGGTCTGGCCGTCGCTCAGGCGCTCGGTCTCGACCTGCGCCCACGACATTCGCCCGCCCAGCAGCAGCCGGGCGCGGTCGGTCAGGCTCATCTGCGCCTGGCCGTAGAGCGCCTGCTCGGTGCGCACGGTGCGTGCGTTGTAGCCGGGCAGCGTGATCGTGGGGTAGGGCAGGTAGTAGTCGGGGCGGAAGATGTTGGCCGTGAACGTGGGGCCATAGGCGTAGTTGCCGTCC
>JBLZYV010000128.1:0-8615 GCA_050282565.1 Comamonas sp. | reverse complement strand
GGCACGCTCACGCTCAACCACGGCGTGGTGCAGACCCCCATCTTCATGCCCGTGGGCACCTACGGCACCGTCAAGGGCGTGATGCCGCGCAGCCTGCACGAGATGGGCGCGCAGATCATCCTGGGCAACACCTTCCATTTGTGGATGCGCCCGGGCCTGGACATCATGCAGAGCTTCGGCGGCCTGCACGGCTTCGAGCAGTGGGACAAGCCCATCCTCACCGACTCAGGCGGCTTCCAGGTCTGGAGCCTGGGCGCCATGCGCAAGATCACCGAGGAAGGCGTGCATTTCCAGAGCCCGGTCAACGGCGACAAGCTGTTCATGTCGCCCGAGGTCAGCATGCAGATCCAGACGATCCTGAACTCGGACATCGTCATGCAGCTCGACGAATGCACGCCCTACGAGACCAACGGCCACAAGACCACCGAGGCCGAGGCGCGCAAGAGCATGGAGATGAGTCGCCGCTGGGCCCAGCGCTCCAAGGACGAATTCCAGCGCCTGGAGAACCCCAACGCGCTGTTCGGCATCGTGCAGGGCGGCATGTTCAAGAACCTGCGCGAAGAATCCCTGCAGGCCCTGGTCGAGATGGACTTTCCCGGCTATGCCGTGGGCGGCGTCTCGGTGGGCGAGCCCAAGGACGAGATGCTGGACATCATGCAGCACACGCCGCACCTGCTGCCCGCCCACAAGCCGCGCTACCTGATGGGCGTGGGCACGCCCGAGGACCTGGTGCAGGGCGTGGCCGACGGTGTGGACATGTTCGACTGCGTGATGCCTACGCGCAATGCGCGCAACGGCACCATCTTCACCCGCTACGGCGACCTGAAGATCCGCAACGCGCGCCACAAGACCGACCACCAGCCCATCGACACCACCTGCACCTGCCACGCCTGCGCGGGCACCGCGGGCGTGAGCTGGGACCAGGGCGGCCGCGGCGGCTTCAGCCGCGCCTACCTGCACCACCTGGACCGCTGCGGCGAGATGCTGGGCCCCATGCTCACCACCATCCACAACCTGCACTACTACCTGAACCTGATGCAGGAGATCCGCAACGCGCTGGACGCCGGCAGCTATGCCCAGTTCCGCGCGCAGTTCAAGGCCGACCGCGCACGCGGCATCTGACCTTCGCATGCGCCGCCCGCCGCCTTCACTCGGCTTGCGCCTGCTGGCCCTGGGCCTGCCGCTGCTGCTGAGCGCCTGCGCCACCCAGTGGCACAGCACGGATGCGGGCCTGCCCCGGCTGGCGCTGCAGGACGCGGCGCTCACCCCCGGCAACGGCGGGCGCCAGGCCCTGCCGGCCGACCTGCAGGCGGGCGACATCCTGCTGTCCTCCGGCCCCGGGCTGAATGCGATCGGCATCCGCCTGTCCACGCTGTCGCCGGTCAGCCACGCGGCGCTGTACCTGGGCGATGGACGGGTGGTGGACGCGGTGGGCAGCGGCGTGCGCGAGCTGCCGCTGCACGCCTTCATCGACGAAGCCGATGCGGTCGTGGCCTTCCGCCACCCGGGCCTGCAGGACGGCCACCTGCCGCCGCTGGCCGACTTTGCGCGGGCGCAGGTGGGCCAGCCCTACAACCTCGCCGGCGTGATGCTGCAGGCGCCCTTTGCGCTGGAGCGGCGCGTGTGCGAGCTGCCGCTGCTGCCCGGCCCGGTGCGCGATTTCTGCCTGCGCGGCATCGCGCTGGTGCAACTGGGCGCGGGGCCGAACGACCGCTTCTTCTGCTCGCAGCTGGTGCTGGAAGCCTACAAGCGCGCCGGCCTGCCGCTGACCGACGCCGACCCGCGCCTGGCCACGCCGGCCGACCTGCTGCACATGCGCGAGGGCGACGTGCCCTCGGTGCGCACGCACCAGGCGCTGCGCTATGTGGGGCACCTGAAGCTGCCGCCCGAACCCACGCCGGGCGTTGAGCGCATTGCCAAAAACAGCCACTAGCCCTTGCTGGCATTGCGCCAACAGCTATTATTTAAATAGCATCAACCTCCCGCCAGCCGGGCAGATGCCGGCCCATCACTCCAGCCGGATGTGCTGCTTGGCGATAAGGTCGCCATACAGGCGCGAGTCGCTCTGGATGCGCCGCGCCAGCGCGGCGGCGCTGGTATCGCTCACGCGCCAGCCCTGGGCCAGCAGCTTGCTGCGGATCTCGGGCGCATGCAGGATGGCCTCCAGCGCCGCCGCCAGCCGGGCGCGGTGCTCGGCCGGCATGGCGGCCGGCGCCATCACCGCGTTCCACACTTCGATGTCCACCCGGCCCGCGCCCACCTCGGGCATGGCCGGCACGCCCGGCGCCAGCGGGCTGCGCTGGCTGGAGCTGACGGCCAGCGCCGCCAGCTTGCCCGACTGCACCAACGGCATCACCGTGGACGCCGGCAGCAGCGCCAGCTGCACCTGGTCGCCCAGCAGCGCATTCACCACGGCGGGGCCGCCGTTGTAGGGCACGTGCACCAGGTTCAGCCCCAGGGCCTCGCGGATCAGCTCCAGCCCCAGGTGCCCGCCCGAGCCCGTGCCCACCGAGCCATAGTTGCCCTGGCCGCCGCTCTTGAGTGCCTTGAAATAGCCCGGCACATCGGCCGCCGCCGCATGCGGCGCCACCAGCACCAGCGGCGCCGAGCCAATCATGGCCAGCGGCGCCAGGTCCTTGAGCGGGTCGTAGGGCAACCGCGGGTAGAGGAATTTGGAGCTGGTCAGCGGCCCGTTGCCGATCACGCCGATGGTGTGGCCGTCGGTCGCCTTGGCCACCGCGTCCGCGCCGATGTTGCCGCTGGCGCCTCCCTTGTTCTCCACCACCACCGGCTGGCCCAATGCCTTGGCCAGCGGCTCGGCCAGCAGCCGCGCCTGCACGTCGGGCGACGAGCCGCTGGCATAGCCCACGACCAGGCGCAGCGGCCGCGTGGGCCAGTCAGGGCCCTGCGCTAAGGCGGACAGGGGCAAGGCGGCCGCGGCGCACAGCAGCAGGGCTGCGCGGCGCAGCGGCGAAAAAGAGGATTCGGTGGTCATGCAGGATTCCAGGCAGTTCGGCAGAGGCCGGATGCTCATCAAAATAAATAGCGCCCTGCCCCGCGCCACAGGCGCATCCGGCGATTATCACTGAACCACCTGCGGCGCCCCGGCCAGCCCCGATTGCTGCAGGAAGCGCAGGGCCGAATCGACGGTCACCGTCTCGATGTGGCCGGCAAAGCGCCGCTGCGGCGGGTGGTCGTCGAACGCCACGTTTGCCTGCGCGATGCGCCCGCCCAGCCGCGTGAGCGCGCCCAGCCGCAGGTCGGCGGGCGCATAGCCCTGCAGCCGCAGCCAGGCCTGGGCCTGTTCGCGGCTGTGGATGCGCGTGGGCTCCATGGCCAGCGCCAGGGTTTCCAGCGCCCACTGGTTGGACTGCTGGTAGCGCGTGCCCCAGGCGTAGCTGACCATGCTGTAGGCGCCCTCGTGCAGGGCCAGCGGCTGCGCGTTGTTGGACAGCGCCAGCAGCAGCGCCTGCTGCACCGCCGGCGTGGGCAGCATCACCACGGCCTGGTAGCGCCACAGGTCGTCGAGGAAGAACTCGCCCAGCCCCTGGCGATAGACGTGCGCGCGCGCCGTGCCGCAGTCGTTGAGCTTGTGCACCACGCGCCACTGGCCGGTGGGCGCCTGGTAGGCCCAGCCCATGTGCGAATACTGCACGCCGTAGCGGCCCAGGTCCTGCCCCTGGCGCCCCAGCAGCACGACCCGGGCGCCGCTGGCATCGAGCTGCTGCTGCACCTGCAGCGCCAGCGTCAGGCCCTGGCGGATGGTGGCCACCGTGGGCCGGCGCGGCTCGCAGCTGCGGCCCGCGATCGCGGCAGGTGCGGTGGCCAGCAGCGCCGCCAGCAGGCAAATGGTTTTGGTGAAGGCCATGGCGCGCTCACAGCCGCTCGTTGTAGAGCAAGGCCTCGCCGACCTTGTTGGGCACGAAGGCGATGGCCTCGCCCGCCACCGACAGGATCGCGCCAGCGCCGATCACGCTCACCGCCACCGTGGCACCCACGCTGGCGGCAGCCACGCTCGCCCCGGCAGCCGCAATCTCCACGCTGGCAACGGCGCCGTCGGACACCCGCTCCAGCACCAGCACCGTGCCCTTGGCCGAGGCCTGGACGCCCTTGACGAGCAACACCGCGCCGTCCAACGACAGCGCCGCCACCGCGACCGAGGCCTGGGCGGCGGCACTGCCCGCCACCACCACCGACGCCACCGGCAGGGCCGACAGCAGCAGCGAGGCATCGCTCTGCGCCCGCGCCGCCGGCAGCAGCGCCGCCGAGAGCGCAGCCGCCAGCAGCCCGCCGATTGCTATCTTTTTGAGATGCCTTGCGCAGGTGGTGTGAGCGCTGCAGGGCATTTTGACCAAATTATTCAGCATGACGGCACCTCGGGCGTTCAGTTCGTTTCGCGGCTGGCGGCGCGCTGGGCGGCCAGGCGGGCTTCGGCCAGGTCGGCCTCGTGGCGGTCGCGCAGCATCTTGGCCAGCGTGAAGGCCGTGGTGACCAGGTACAGCCAGCTCACGCCCAGGAAGGCCTGGTAGGTCGGGCTGATCTGCATGCCCAGCAGGCCCCAGCCGGTCAGCCCCATGGCGACGGCAAAGCCGCCCCAGACCACGAGCTTCCACATCGGCGTGTCGCCGGAAGGGCCGCCGCGCTGCTGGTCGCGCACGAACTTGGCCAGCACGAAGGCCGCCGACAGGCTGAACACATACCCCATCACCATGAACGCCTGCTCCAGGCGCTGCCCCGGCAGCCAGGCCAGGCCGATGGCGCACAGGCTGGCCGCCAGCCCGAACGAAATCCACACCTGGTACTGCCAGGCACGGGTGTCGCGCTGCACGGATGGGAAGTGGTTTTGCATAAGGATCAGGGCCTGGGGCCCCCCGGTGGTTGAACACAGCGCCATAGTCGCCGCGGCCGTACCCACGGGGATCGCCATTTGCAGCAAGTAGCCATCCATTGGCAAAAAAGTATCTCCTGACAATACTTCACACCGCTGCCGGCCCTGCGCTGGGCAAAAAAGCCGGCCGGCTGTGCGTTTGCGCCCGGGTATCGTTTTCATAGCAGTCTGCGCAGCAGGATCAAGCGCCAATGGCTGATGCCATCGCTTGATTGCTTTTACCTCTGCACCGTCGAACAGTAATTGCCCCAATACACCCGCGGTACGGGCGTGCCACGATGGCTGCCGCATGGTTGAGACAGCAACCGCCCCTACAGGAGACTTCATGAAACGCAATCGCTTGACCCTGGCGCTGGCCGCGCTGGGATGCATGACCGCCATCGGCAGCACCACCGCCCACGCCCAGGACAAGGTGAAGATCGGCTACATCAGCGACATGTCCAGCCTCTATGCCGACCTTGAAGGCAAGGGCGGCGCCACGGCGATCCAGATGGCCATCGACGACTTCGGCGGCAAGGTGCTGGGCAAGCCGATCGAGCTGCTCACCGTGGACCACCAGAACAAGGCCGACATCGCCGCCAGCAAGGCGCGCGAGTGGATCGATACGCAGAACCTGACGATGATCTTCAGCGGCACCAACTCCGGCACCGCGCTGGCGCTGGCCAAGGTGGCCGACGAGAAGAAGCGCGTGATGATCAACAACGGCGCCGGCTCCTCCGCGCTGACCAACGAGGCCTGCACGCCCTACTCGGTGCACTACGCCTACGACACGGTGGCGCTGTCCAAGGGCGCGGCCGGCGCCATCGTCGACAACGGCGGCAAGAGCTGGTTCTTCCTGACGGCCGACTACGCCTTCGGCCACGCCATGGAAGCGGACGCATCCACCGTCGTCAAGGCCAAGGGCGGGTCGGTGACGAGCGCCGTGCGCCATCCGCTGAATGCGTCGGACTTCTCGTCCTTCCTGCTGCAGGCGCAGAACTCCAAGGCCCAGGTGCTGGCGCTGGCCAATGCCGGCGGCGACACCATCAACGCCATCAAGGCGGCCAAGGAATTCGGCATCGACAAGGCGATGAAGATCGCCCCGCTGCTCGTCTTCTACAGCGACATCCACAGCCTGGGGCTGAAGAACACCGCGGGCATGCAGTTCGTCACCAGCTGGTACTGGGACATGAACGACGCCTCGCGCAAGTTCGCCGATGCCTACATGAAGAAGACCCAGCGCCGCCCCACCGAGATCCAGGCCGCCGACTACTCGGCCACCATGAACTACCTGAAGGCCGTGCAGGCCGCCGGCACCACCGATGCCGACAAGGTGATGGCCACCTGGCGCGGCATGAAGATGGACGACTTCTTCGCGTCGGGCTCCATCCGCGCCGACGGCAGCTACATCCACGACATGTACCTCGTCCAGGTCAAGACGCCCCAGGAATCCAATGGCACCTGGGACTACTACAAGATCGTGAAGAAGCTGCCCGGCGACGAGGTGTTCACCACCAAGGCCGAGACCAAGTGCGCGCTGTGGAAGTGAGCTGAGCGCCCACGACACAACCGAACGCCTGGCAGCCGCCAGGCGTTTTTTCTGGTGCCCTTCATAATGGGCCGCCATCCCTCTGCTGGAAAGGAACCTCCGTGCCCCATACGCCAGACCCCGATTTCGATTCCCTGCTCCCCGGCCGCTCGACCACCGAAGGCAGCACGCGCCGCACCGCGCTGCAGGTGGCGCTGGGCATGGGCTACGCGGCGGCCACGCTGCCCATCCAGGCGCAGACCGCCATCCAGACGCCGGCTGCCGGGCTCACGGCCGGCACCATCCGCTACAGCGTCGATGGCTTCGAGGTGCCCGCCTACCATGCCGCCCCGGCGGGCAAGAAGAACCTGCCCGTGGTGCTGGTGATCCAGGAAATCTTCGGCGTGCATGAGTACATCGCCGACACCTGCCGGCGCCTGGCGCATGCGGGCTACCTGGTGATCGCGCCCGAGCTGTATGCGCGCCAGGGCGATCCGCGCAAGTACACCGACATTCCCGCGCTGCAGCGCGAGGTGGTTTCCAAGGTGCCCGATGCGCAGGTGCTGGGCGACCTGGACGGCGCCCTCGCCTGGGCCGCGGCCCATGGCGGCAATACCGCCAAGGCCGCGATCACCGGCTTTTGCTGGGGCGGCCGCGTCACCTGGCTGTATGCGACCAGCGGCAGGGTGAAGGCCGGCGTGGCCTGGTACGGCCGCGTCGAGGGCACGCCGAACGCCGTCACGCCGCTGCACCCGGTCGACCTGGCGAACGCGCTGAAGGCGCCGGTGCTGGGCCTGTATGGCGGCAAGGACCAGGGCATCACGCTGGACTCGGTCGATGCGATGAAGCAGGCCCTGGCCAAGGCCGCCGCCGATGACAACACGGCGGCGCGAGGCTCACAGTTCCATATCTACCCCGAGGCCGGCCACGCCTTCCACGCCGACTACCGCCCGAGCTACCGCAAGGACGCGGCCGACGACGGCTGGAAGCGCATGCTGGCCTGGTTCAGGCAGAACGGCTTGGCTTAGTTCTTGCCGTTGTCGCGCCAGAACAGGTCCCAGGCGTCCATGGTCTTGCCGTCGGGAAAGCGGCAGGTGGAGGCCTGGCTGCGGGTGCCGCCGCTGAGGATCACCGTGCCGCCCATCTGCGCGCAGTAGGCCGACGCCGGGTTGCGCGGGCCGGGGTATTGGGTGGCGTAGCTCTCGGCCTCCTTGCTCGACTCGTCCTCGAGCGGCTTGAGGCCGGAGCCGCCGCTGGTGCAGGCGGCCAGCAGCACGGCGGCGGCGGTGGCAAACATCCAGGCTTTCATCTTCACGCTTTCTTGCTGAACATGCGCCATTATCGCGCTATTAAATCAGGAGCTTATGGCGCTCGACCTTATTAGCCTAGAGGCCAATAAGGCTTCAACCTGCTGCTGCAGCTGGCCCGGGCTCACGGCCGCCGCGGCCACGGCGGGCGCCACGCGCAGCTCCACCCGGTTGAACCAGCCGCGGCGAAACGGCCGGGTCATCGCGCCCTCGGGCTCGATGCGGCTGAAGTACGACCCCCACAGGTTGGCGAGCGCCATCGGCACCACGGGCACGTCCAGCCCGTCGGCGCGTGCCTGCTCCAGGATCTTCATGATGCCGCCCTTGAACGGCGCCAGCTGGCCGTCGCGGGTGATCGCACCCTCGGGGAAGATGGCCAGCAGATCGCCCTCGCGCAGCACCTGGGCCGCGGTGGCGAAGGCCGCCTCGTAGACGGCGGGGTCCTCGCTCTGCGGCGCGATCGGGATGGCCTTGGCCAGCCGGAACAGCCAGCCCAGCACCGGCGTTTTGAAGATGCGGTGGTCCATCACGAAACGGATGGGGCGCGGACTGGCCGCCATCATCAGCACCGGGTCGACAAAGCTCACGTGGTTGCAGACCAGCACGGCGGCGCCGGTGGCGGGGATGCGCTCGGCGCCCTGCATGCGGAAGCGGTAGACCAGGTGCGTGGCGATCCAGGCGATGAAGCGCAGCAGGTACTCGGGCACCAGCAGGAAGATATAGCCCGCCACCACCGCGTTGGCGATGCCGGTGAACAAAAAGATCTGCGGGATCGTGAAGCCCGCCGACAGCAGGGCCCCGGCCAGCACCGCGCTGGCGATCATGAACAGCGCATTCAGGATGTTGTTGGCCGCGATGATGCGCGCGCGGTGCGTGGGCTGGCTGCGCATCTGGATCAGCGCGTACATGGGCA
>JBLZYV010000127.1:0-8627 GCA_050282565.1 Comamonas sp. | reverse complement strand
ACGCTGGGCATGATCACGCCGCCCGTGGGCGGGCTGCTGTTCGTGACCTCGGTGGCCACGCGCGTGTCCATCACCGAGCTGACGCGCGAGATGCCGCTGTTCCTGCTGGCGCACTTCATCGTGCTGTGCCTGCTGACCTTCATCCCCGCGCTGTCGACCTGGCTGCCGCACACGCTGGGCTTCCAGTAGCAGCGCCCCCGATTTACAGCCGCCAGGGCGCTGCGCATAATGCGCGCCTCACACGAGGTTCCCCAGCGCCATGCAGTCCCCACCGTCCACCACCACGCCCGCCGCCGCGCGGCAGCGGCTCTGGCAGGAGCTGGACATGCTGTGCCGGCTGGGCTTGGGGCTGGCGCCGGTGGCGCCCGATGTGTGCGCGGTGCTGCGCACCTTGGTGGGCGCGGACGCCGCGGCGCTGTTCTGGCTCGACGAGCAGGGCCTGCCCGAAGGCTTCTTCCACGAGGACTCGCCGGCCTCGGCGCAGAACCTGTTCCTCAACGAATTCCAGCGCCTGTTCGTCGGCGAGCACGAGACCAATGTGTTCGCGCTCGCGCAGCCGCACGGCCCGCGCGTCGGCCGCCTGCTGGCGCCCGATGCCGGCTATTTCCGATCGAACACCTACAACCTGCTGATCCGCGCCAGCGGCCACCACCACACGCTGGACCTGCGCGTCGAGGTGCCCGGCCCCACCGGCCCGGTGACCCGCGCCGTGGTTGCGCTGTTCCGCGCACCGGGCAATGGCTTCAACGCCGCCGAGGCCGCGCTGCTGGAGCGCGCCGGCACCAGCCTGCAGCGCGCCTTCGTGCGGCCCGCGGCCACCGGCCTGGCGCCCAGCGCCGACGGCGCGGTCGGCCATGTGCTGCTCGATGCCGCCAGCCTGCGCCCCCTGCTCGCCGATGCCACGGCTACGCAACTGCTGCAGGGCGCCAACCTGCGCGGCCTGGGCCTGCAGGGCGGCGGCGAGGCCGCGGGCGCCGCGCTGCCGGCCGATCTGTTCCAGCACCTGGGCCTGCAGCCGGGCCAGTCGGCGCGCATCCCGGTGCCGCACGGCGTGCTGGACATGCGCATGCACCCGCTGCATCCCGTGGCCGGCGGCGCCGGCCAGTGGCTGCTGACCTTGCAGCTGCAGCGCCCGCGCCAGATCGACGTGGTGCGCCGCGTGCTGGCGCTGCCGCTGTCGCCGCTGCAGCGCGAGATCGCCGCGCTGGCCGGCCTGGGCCATGCGCGCGCCGACTGCACCGCGCTCACCGGCGTGGGCAGCGCGGCGCTCAAGAAGCACCTGCGCACCATCCTCGAGGTGGCCGACGCCAGCGACTGGGAGGCCCTGGCGAGCCGGCTGCACGGCGGGCCGTAGCCCTTGGGGGAATGGCGCGCGCGGCCGCGGCCCGCCAGAATCCCGCCACCGCCCCGCCCTGGGGCGGCTTGCCCCCTGGAATCTCGACCACCATGAAACGCTGGATACCCGCCGCCCTCGCGGCCCTCGCCTTCGCCAACAGCCCGGCCGCGCTGGCCACCGTCGCCTACCGCTTCGCCTCGCCGCTATACAACAGCCTCACCGACTTCGTGGCGCCCTGCAGCGGCGGCGCCTGCGCCAACCTGGCACCGGACACCGGCGTGACCGGCTACTTCACCACCGCCGCGCCGCTGCCGCCCAACCTGACGCTGGCGCAGCAGTTCTCGCCCTCGGTGCAGGACTGGGTCTTCGGCAACGGCAGCTTCACCCTCACGCGCGACACGCCCGGCGTGCGCCTGCTGAACTTCCGCGTGGCCACCGATGCCCAGGGCCGCATCACCGATACCCGCATCCTCGTCAGCCGCTGGCAGGACGGCGCAGCCGGCCCCCACGCCGTGGGCGACCGCGTGGACTATATCGGCGCCGCCGTGACCCAGGACGGGCTCAGCAACACCACGGTGGTCAATGCCTCGTGCCGCGACGTTGCCATGGCCCAGACCGGCGTGGCCGACGCCTGCAACGGATTTTCCCTGCCCGACTCCAGCGCCCGCGCCAGCTACGCCGCCGGCGGCACCTGGACGCTGGAGGCGCCGCGGGCCAACATCGACAATGCATCCACACCCGAGGGCAACGCCGGCAGCACGCCGCTGCGCTTCACCGTCACGCTCAGCGAGGCCTCGGACACGCCGGTGCGCCTGCACTGGCGCACCGTGAACGGCACGGCCCAGGCCGGGCAGGACTACACGGCCGCCAGCGGCATGCTCAGCTGGGCCACCGGCAACAACGAGGCGCAGCACATCGACATCGACGTTCTGGGCGACACCACGGCCGAGCCCGACGAGAGCTTCTCGGTGGAGCTGTATGGCTTCGAGGGCATCGCGGGTGGCGAATCCACCAGCGGCACCGGCACCATCGCCAGCGACGACGGTGCCGTGCCGCCGCCGGGCCCAGCGCGGCCGGTGCCCACGCTGGGCGCCTGGGGCCTGTCACTGCTGGGCGCGCTGCTGGGGCTGGCCGGCCTGCGGCGGGGCCGGCGCAGCGGGGCGCGGCCATGACGCTGCGCCTCATCGCCTGCGCCGTGGCGGTCTTCATGATCGCCCTCGGCACGCTGGCCGTCACCATCGCCACCGTCTGGGCCGCCGCGCCATGACGGCCGGCCCACCCCTGCAGCGCCAGCGGCTGTGGCAGGAGCTGGACCTGCTGTGCCGCCTGGGCCTGGGCCTGGCGCCCATCGCCGCCGAAGTCTGCGCGGTGCTGCGCACGCTGGTGGGCGCCGATGCCGCCGCGCTGTTCTGGCTCGACGAGCACGGCCGGCCGGCGGGCTTCCACCACGAGGACTCGCCCGCCAGCGTGCGCAACCTGTTCCTCAACGAGTTCGAGCGCTTGTTCGCCGGCCCCGCCGAGCCCAACATCGTCGCGCTGGCCCGGGCCGGGGGGCCGCGCGTGGGCCGGCTGCTGTCGCCCGATGCGGCGCACTACCGCAGCAACAGCCACAACCTGCTGATGCGCCCCAACGGCCACCACTACACGCTGGATCTGCGCGTGGAGATCCCGGGGCCCCACGGCCCCGTGGCACGCGCCGTCGTGGCCCTGTTCCGCGCACCGGGCCGGGGCTTTGGCTCAGCCGAGGCCGAGCTGCTGGAGCGGGCCTCGGCCAGCCTGCAGCGCGCCTTCCTGCTGCAGCCCGGGCCGTGGAGCGGCAGCGCGCAGAGCGCCACCGGCCATGTGCTGCTCGACGCTGCGAGCCTGTGCCCGCTGTCGGCCGACGCGCAAGCGCTGCAGCTGCTGCAGGCCGCCCATGTGCCCGGCCTGGGCCTGTATGGCGCCAGCGCCGATGCGCTGCCGGCCGGGTTGCTGGCGCTGCTGGGCCTGCAGCCCGGCCAGGGCCGGCGGCTGGCCGTGCCCCAGGGCGTGCTGGAGCTGCACACCCGCCCGCTGCACCCCGGTGCGCAGGCCACGGACCATGCCACCCACTGGCTGCTGACGCTGCAGCTGCAGCGCCCGCGCCAGGTCGACGTGGTGCGCCGCGTGCTGGCGCTGCCGCTGACGCCGCTGCAGCGCGAGATCGCCACGTTGGCCGGGCTGGGCCATGCGCGCGCCGACAGCCTGGCGCTGGCCAGCGTAAGCAATGCCGCGCTGAAGAAGCACCTGGGCACCATCCTCGAAGTCGCCAGCGCCGGCAACTGGGAGGAGCTGGGGCGCAGCCTGCGCGCGGATTGACGGCCCGCCGGCCACAACGCGCTGGCGGCATGCGGTGGTATCCCTGGGGGGATGGTGCAGGCGGGCCGGCGTTTCCAGAATACAGCCGCCGCCCCGCCCTGGAGGGCGCACTGCACCTGGAACCATTGCATGAAGACCAAGCTCCTTTCCGCACTCGCCCTGCTGGCAGCCGCCTGCAGCCTGCCTGCGCAGGCCGTCACCTACCGCTATGAATCGACGGCCTACGACCGTTTCAAGCACTACACCAAGCCCTGCGGCGCGGGCACCTGCCTCGAGTTCGCGCCGGGCAATGGCGTGGTCGGTTTCTTCACCACCGCCGAGGTGCTGCCGCCGAACCTGACGGAAAACGACGTGATCCTGCCGCGCATCACCGGCTGGGCCTTCAGCGACGGCCAGACCGTGATCACGCACGACGCACCCGGCGCGCGCGTGCTGGGTTTCCGCGTGGCCACCGACGCCGCCGGCAAGCCCACGCATGCGTCCATCCTGGTCAGCCGCTGGCACGACGAATCCAACGCCCCGCACCAGCAGGGCGACCGCGCCCAGTTCATCGCGGCACGCACCTCGCCCTACAACCCCGAGTTCAACCAGGCCATCGTCAACGCGCCCTGCACCGTGCGCGGCACCTCGGTCGAGGGCGTGACCGACACCTGCTTCGGCTTCAACAGCGCGGACAGCGCCGCTTCCACCGCCAACTACGCCTCTGGCCGGCTGGTGCTGGACGCACCGCTGGCCTCGATCAGCAACGGCCGCGTGGTCGAGGGCAACGCCGGCAGCACCGCGATGGAGTTCACCGTCACGCTGTCCAAGATCCCCACCGAGAACGTGAGCCTGCGCTGGCGCACCGTGGACGGCACGGCCACCGCCGCCGCGGACTACAGCGCCGGCGAAGGCAGCCTGGCCTGGGCCGCGGGCGAGGACAGCTACAAGACCATCACCATCCCCATCCAGGGCGACACCACGCCCGAGCCAGATGAGACCTTCAGCGTGCGGCTCGGCGACTTCGTGGGCATGGCGGGCGACACCGCCACGGTGGGCACCGGCGTCATCCTGAACGACGACGGGCCGCTGCCGCCGCCCCAGGTGCACATCACCGACGCCACCAGCGTCGAAGGCGGGCTGGGCGGGGTCGAGCGGCTGCGCTTCACCGTCAGCCTGTCGGCGCCGCCCGCCGAGCCCTTCAGCCTGCGCTGGCGCACCGCCGACGGCACGGCCACCGCGCCGCAGGACTACGCCAGCGACTCTGGCTCCTTCACCTGGGCGGCCGGCGACGCCAGCCCGCGCACCATCACGGTCAGCGTGAAGGGCGACGCCGAGGCCGAGGGCAACGAGACCATGCACATCGTGCTGGAGGAGATCGCGAGCTTCGCCAAGGCCTTGCCGGTGCAGGCCACCGGCACCATCCAGGACGACGATGCCTCCGTGCCGCCGCCTGGCGGCGCGCGGCCCGTGCCTGCGCTGTCGGCCGCCGCGATGGCCGTGCTCTCGGTGACACTGGCCTCGTGGGCCCCGGCAGCGCGGCGTGCGCGGCGGCAGGGCAAGCGGCACCCGGGCCACCAGTCTTAGAGTGTGTTTGCGATCTTAGGGCGTTCGCTTGCGCAGCAGCTCGATGTTGGCGCGCTGCTCGGGCGTGAACTTCGCCAGCGCGGCGGACCGGTCCCGCTTGCCCAGGGTCGGCTCCATCGCCAGGAAGGTGCCGGCATGGAGCGCAGCAAACACCGCGGTCGCATAGTCGCCGCTGCTGATCCGGTGTTTGGCCAGCAGCGCGCGGATGCGCGGATCGGCGTCCAGCTCGCGCGCCAGTTCGGCCACCGACTGCGCGTCGACGTCCCGCTCGGCCTGGCCCTTGCCCATGGCATCGGCCTCGGTCTGCAGGACCTGCATGCGGTCGAGCAGTACCGGCGTGAGCTTGAATTTTTCGGGCTCGGCCGCGTGGGCGGTGAGGGCGCAGGCACAGGCGATGCCCAGCGCGAGCGCCCGCAGGTGATGGCGAAGCATGGCGGTTCTCTCCACAAGCAAAGGAGCCGCCACGATACCGGCGGACCAGGGCGCGCAGGCCCCGCCCCAGGCCGTTTAGCAAGTTTTTAGCAAACGCTTAGCCAACTCTTAGCAAGGCCCGTGCGGCGGTATTTCTAGACTGGCAACAACCCGTCACCGCAGCCGGCGCCGGCCGTATCCCTTGGGGGAATGGCGGGCCCCGGCGCCCGCTTCCAGAATGCGGCCGCAGCCCCTGACGGGTCCTTGCCACTTCCTCATTTTTCGCAGAAAGCCCCACCATGCAAAACCAATCCCACGCCCCCGCCACCGCTCCGCGCCTGGACATCTACGCCGGCATCCACAAGGCCATGCGCGCCATGATGATGGACACGCTGCACGCCATGGGCCGCGTCGATGTGCACGACACCGCCGAGCTGCATGCCGTGTGCGAGCGCGTGCTGGAGCTGGGCGACGCCTGCGCCGGCCACCTGGCGCACGAGAACGATTTCGTCCACGCCGCGATGGAGGCGCGCCGGCCCGGCTCGGCCGGCCACATCGCCGCCGAGCATGCCGAGCACCTGGCCGCGATCGCCGAACTGCGCGACGCGGTGTCCGAGCTGTGCGCGGCCTGCCGCGGCCCGGTGCAGGAGCAGGCGGCGCTGGCGCTGTACCGCAAGCTCGCGCTGTTCGTGGCCGAGAACTTCGTGCACATGCATGTCGAGGAAACCGAGCACAACCAGGTGCTGTGGGCCTGCTACAGCGACGACGAGCTGCAGGCGCTGGAAGGGCGCATCGTGGCCTCGATGCCGCCGGCGGAGAACCTGATGTACCTGCGCTGGATGATCCCTGCGATGGCGCCCGCCGAGCGCGCCGCGCTGCTGGGCGGCATGCAGGCCGCGGCCCCGGCGCCCGTGGTGGCCGCGGTGCTCGACACGGTGCAGCCGCACCTCAGCCAGCGCGACTGGGCCAAGCTCGGCAGCGCGCTGGCACCGGCGAAGGCGCCGGCCTGGATCGTGGCCTAAAGCTTGGGAATGCGGATGCGGCTGATCATCAGCGAGCCCGACAGCGCGAACAGCAGCACCAGTGGGTGCAGCGTGAAGCCGCCGATCACCACGCTGCCCAGCCACAGCTGGTCGCGCAGCGCGCCCATCGATGCGGCCAGCGCCATCAGGCCGACCAGCACGATGGACGTGGGGATGGGCGTGCCCTCGAAATACTTCACCTTGCCGGTGCCGCCCGACAGGGACTCGGCGGTGATGTTGAAGCGCGCCAGCCGCGACACGCCGCAGGCCACGAAATAGGCCAGCACGATGCGGTCGTACAGCCCCTGCATGCCGCAGCCGTAGGCGATCAGCGCGGGGGCCACGCCGAACGAGATCACGTCGGCCAGCGAATCCAGCTCGCGGCCCATGGCCGAGCTTTTCTGGCGCCAGCGCGCGACGCGGCCGTCGAGGATGTCGAACACCAGCGCCGCCAGCACCAGCGCACAGGCGAAGTACACGTGGTGCACGTCCGCGCGCTCGATGTAGGTGATGATGGAGAACAGCGCACCCACGCCGCAGACGGCATTGCCCAGCGTGAACCAGTCCGCGAGGTGGAACTCGCGGATCATCGAGAAGCGTTTGGGGGAGGAAGTCATGCGTGCATTATGGAACGGCGGCACCCGCCTTCCTGCAACGATGGCCGGCGCCCGCAGCGCCGGCCGGGGCCTCACTCGAACAGGCCGAGGTAGCGCCCCCGCGCATCGCGCAGCTTGCGCACGTAGACCACGCCATCCTTGCGGCCGGTGGCCGGGTCGAGGGTGATGCCCTCCCCTTCGTTGCCGACCACCTTGATCTTCGCGATCCAGGCCACGCCCGATCCCGACACCACGCCGCAGTACAGGTTGTAGGGCCCGTCGTCCACCAGCCGGTACTCGCAGCCGAGCTGCTTGGACGGATCGGCGGCCAGGCCCGTGCCGCCGGCGGTCGTGCCCACGTTCTGGCTCAGCCTGACCAGGTCGCCGGTGTCGTCGTCGGAGTCCGCCGCCACATAGAGCCACAGGCCCATCAGCGCCGCAGGGGTTCGCGCCACGCCGAATTCATACCGCTTGATGGCCACCTCGCCTTCGCCCGGCAGCATGATGAAGCCGGTGACCCCGCTGGTGAAGCGCAGCGACACATTGCCGGGGCTGCCGTCCTCCACGCCGCTGCGGGGCCCGCTGCCCAGGAAGCGGCCGCCCGAGTACCGGCCCAGCACCATGGTGATTTGGTTGTCCGTCATGGGGCCGGACGCCATGTAGAAGGTCGGCTGGCCGCTCTGCTCGTAGGCGTACATCTGCATCACCAGCACATCGCCCTGCAGGTCGATGGCCAGGCCCCGCCCGGGCGCGCCGTTGAGCTCGCTCGTCACGACCCAGGTTCCCGACTGGGGCACGAAGGCCTGCGCCCAGCCCGACAACAGCAAACACCCGACCGCCAGCATCCGTTTCAGCATGAAGCAACTCCTTGGTTCCGTATTACAGACACGTGTATTTACAAACACATTTCAAACGTAACACAGAGCCACAAAACTTCACCATACGGAGCCACCCTGATGGCGGCCACGCCCCTGCCGCGCCCGCCTCGCGGGCGGAGCACGGCAGGGCCGGCAGTCAGCGCTGCAGCACCGGCGCCAGCGCCTTGCCGGTGTGCGTGCCGATGCGCACCAGGTCCTCGGGCGTGCCGGCTGCCACAATGCGGCCGCCGCCCGATCCGCCCTCGGGGCCGAGGTCGATGATCCAGTCGGCCTCGGCGATCACGTCAAGGTCGTGCTCGATCACCGCCACGCTGTGGCCGCCATCCACCAGGCGGTGCAGCACGCGGATGAGCTTGTCCACGTCGGCCATGTGCAGGCCTACGGTGGGCTCGTCGAGCACGTACAGCGTGTGCGGTGCCTTGTTGCCGCGCCGGGTCACGTCGTCGCGCACCTTGGTCAGCTCGGTGACGAGCTTGATGCG
>JBLZYV010000126.1:0-8713 GCA_050282565.1 Comamonas sp. | reverse complement strand
GAGACCGCCCAGCGCTGGGTGGCCCGCGCCATCACCGGCACCGTGACGCTGGAGCTGCGCCGCGGCAACGATTACTCGCTGCTGAACACCGAGTCGCCCAACCTGACCTACGCGCCCGAGCGCCTGTCGATGGAAAAGGTCGAAGACGCGCCATTCAGCCCGCTGGACCGCATCGGCCAGCTGACCATGCGCAACCTCGACATCTCCGACACGCGCGACAAGCTCGGCGTGTACTCGCGCGCCGGCCTGCTGTCGCTGGGCGGCGATGCCGCACTGGCCCAGTTGAACGACGGCAGCACCAAGAAGTAAGACACCCAGGTGGATCGGCATCGGGCGCTTCTCCTGCAAGCACCGCGTGCCCTCCCGCCCCAGGCAACCGCCCGGCCTCTGGCCTGGCGGTTGCTTTTTTTTCGCCCGCCCAGGCATGATTGGCATACTAGTTGCATGCCACACCAATTCCACATTCACTGCATATAGGCCTCCCATGAACCTCGATCTGCGCAAACGCCACCTGCTTCGCCTGGCCGCCGCCTCGGCGCTCGGCGCCACCGGCCTGGCCGCCTGCGGCAAGAAGGAAGCAGCGGCCCCGGCTGCTGGCCCAGCCACCGCCCCTGCCGCCGCAGGCCCGTTGAAAGCCGCCTGGATCTATGTCGGCCCCGTCGGCAGCGCCGGCTGGAGCTATGCGCACGACCAGGGGCGCAAGGCCGTCCAGGCCGCCTTGGGCGACCAGGTGCTCACCAGCTTCATCGAGAGCGTGCCCGAGGGCGCCGACACCGAGCGCGTGCTGCGCGACCTCATCAGCCAGGGCAACACCCTCATCTTCGGCACCAGCTTCGGCTTCATGGAAGCCATGGTCAAGGTGGCGGCGGAGTTCCCGCAGGTGAAGTTCGAGCACGCCACCGGCTACAAGACCGCCGAAAACCTGAACGTCTACGACTCGCGCTTCTACCAAGACACCTACCTGGCCGGCATCATCGCGGGCCACATGAGCCAGAGCGGCAAGCTGGGCTACGTGGGCTCGGTGCCCATCCCCGAGGTGCTGCGCAACATCAATGCCTTCACGCTGGGCGCGCAGAGCGTGAACCCGCAGATCAAGACCCAGGTGGTCTGGACCAACAGCTGGTACGACCCGCCGCGCGAGACCGAGGCCGCCGTCTCGCTGCTGGGCAGCGGCGCCGACGTGCTGCTGCAGAACACCGATTCGCCGGCCGTCATCCAGGCCGTGGACAAGGCCGGCAAGCTGGCCTTCGGCTGGGACTCGGACATGAGCGCCTTCGGCGGCAACGCCCACCTGGGCTCGTGCATCGCCGACTGGAGCCACTACTACCTGAAGACGGTCAAGAGCGTGCTGGACGGCAGCTGGAAGGGCGGCCAGGTCACGCGCTGGGGCGTGCCCGAGGGGCAGAACGACCTCATCAAGCTGTCCGACAAAATCCCCGCCGAGGTGCGCGCCAAGGTCGAGGCCATCAAGGGCCGGATGAAGGACGGCAGCTTCGACGTCTTCACCGGCCCGGTGGTGGACACCAGCGGCAAGGAGCGCCTGCCCGCAGGCGCGCGCGCGGACGATGCCTGGATGGGCGCCATCGACTTCTTCGTCAAGGGCGTGGACGGCGCCGTGCCCACTTCAAAATAAATAGCTGCTGGCGCTTTGTTGGCGCCATTTCAAGCCAATCAGACCTATAAAACCCACCATGCAACTCGAACGTACCCTGTGGCATCCCGTGGCCCTGAGCCACGCCGTGGGCAACCAGCCCCTGGCCGCCAACCTGCTGGGCGAAGACCTCGTGCTGTGGCGCGACGGCGCCGGCCAGGCCCATGCCTGGATGGACCAGTGCCCGCACCGCGGCGCCCGCCTGTCGCTGGGCCGTGTGCGCCAGGGCCAGCTCGAATGCGCCTACCACGGCTGGCGCTTCGAGGGCAGCGGCCAGTGCGCCCACATACCGGCGACGCCGGAATTCCAGCCCGGCCCGCGCTACTGCGCCCGCAGCTACGCGGCGCAGGAGGCCTACGGCATGCTGTGGGTGCGGCTGCAGGAGCCCGAGGGCGCGCCGCAGCCGCTGCACGCGCTGCCGCTGTTCGCCGCCGAATCCGAGCCGCGCCTGCGCAAGACCACCAGCGGCCCGTACTTCGTCAACACCAGCGCGCCGCGCATCATCGAGAACTTCCTCGACATGGCGCACTTCGGCTACGTGCATGAGGACTGGCTCGGCAGCCGCGAGCACACGGCCATTCCGCCGTACGAGGTGGAGCGCACCGAGCGCGGCGTGTTGGCCACGGGCTGCCTGGCCTGGCAGCCGCGCTCGTCCATCCACGCCGAGAGCGGCGCCCAGGTGGAGTACACCTACGAAGTCACCGCGCCCTACATGGCCGTGCTGACCAAGGTGCCCGAGGCCGGCACCACCGCCATCGAAGGCATGCGCGAGGCCATCGCCATGTTCGTCTGCCCCGTGACCGAGGAAACCAGCGTGGCCTGGACCCGCATGGCGATGAACGATTTCGAATCGCCGGATGCCCGGCTCATCGACTTCCAGGACACCATCTTCAGCCAGGACCGGCCGGTGCTCGAATCGCAGCGTCCCAAGCGCCTGCCGCTGCAGCCCGGGGCCGAGATGGCCTGCGCGGCCGACCGCATGTCCATCGCCTACCGCCGCTACCTCACGGACAGCGGCATCCGGTTCGGCACCCTGGCCTGATCAGCGCAGCGCCACCGCCGGCGCTGCGCTCTGGCGCATGGTGCGCACAATGGCCGCCAGCGCCACGCCATAGGCGGGCACGAACAGCAGCAGGCTCACGGCCAGCTTGATCACGTAGTCGACCACCGCGATCTCCACCCAGTTCGCCGCCATGAACGGATCGGCGCTGCGCCAGAAGGCGATGGCGAAGAAGGCCGCCGTGTCCAGCGCCTGGCCGAATACCGAGGCGGCGGCCGGCGCCAGCCACCAGGCGTGGCTTTTCTGGCGGATGCGGTCGAAGACCTGGATGTCCAGCAACTGCCCCAGCACATAGGCCGCGAAGCTGGCCAGCGCGATGCGGAACACGAAGGCGTTGAAGTCGCCTAGCGAACCCAGGCCGTTGAAACGGCCCTCGTGGAACAGCACGCCAACGACGTACGAGGCCAGCAGCGCCGGCAGCATGGCGCGCGTGATGACGCGCCGCGCCGGCGTCTTGCCAATCAGCCGCACCGTCAAATCGGTGGCCAAAAAGATGAACGGAAAGCTGAACGCCCCCCAGGTGCTGTGGAAGCCCAGCAGGTTGATGGGCAACTGCACCAGGTAGTTGCTGGCGATGACGATGGCGATGTGGAACGCCACCAGCAGCGAAAGGTAGAACGGCACGCGCGACGGCTGCGCCTGGAGAGGCATCATGATGATCCTTTTTGGTGAATGGGGGCGAGGGAACCCATGGCCGCAGCTGCAAAGAACGCAGATATGCGGGATAACCCGTGATTATACGATTGCGGCCTTTCCGGCTCCGGGCTGTCACAGAATGCCCCGCTCGCCCGTCTTGGGGGTATGAACGCGACAATGCACTCCACCATGGACCCGCACACCACCGTCTTCCAGCAGCACCGCCCGCGCCTGGCCGGCGTGGCCTACCGCATGCTCGGCAGCCGCGCCGACGCCAACGACGTGCTGCAGGATGCCTGGCTGCGCTGGCAGGCCACGCCGCTCGAACGCGTGCATACGGCCGAGGCCTGGCTCGTGACCACCGTGACGCGGCTGTGCGTGGACCGGCTGCGTGCCGCCCGCACCGAGCGCGAAGCCTACGACGGGCCCTGGCTGCCCGAGCCCTGGATCGCCCCCGAGCCGGCACCGGCCGCCGATGCCCGCGCCGAGCTGGCCAGCGACCTGTCGGTGGCCCTGCTGGTGGTGCTGGAGAGCCTGTCGCCCGACGAGCGCGCGGCCTTCCTGCTGCACGACGTGTTCGACAGCGACTACCCCGAGGTGGCCGCCGTGCTGGGCAAGAGCGAGGCCGCCTGCCGCCAGCTCGTGCACCGCGCGCGCACCCAGGTGCGCCAGCGCAAGACCCGCTTCCACGCCACGCCCGAGGCCTCGCGCGCGCTGATCGAGCGCTTCGTGCAGGGCATGCGCACGCAGGACCATGGCGCACTGCTGGCGCTGTTCGCCGAGGATGCGCAATGGACCGCCGACGGCGGCGGCAAGGTGAACGCGGCCAGCAAAGTGCTGCGCGGGCCGCGCGCGATCACGCGCCTGGCCGTGGCCGTGTGGCGCCTGTACATCCAGCAGCACCGCATCGAGCCAGTGCAGGTCAACGGCGGACCCGGCCTGCTGCTGCGCGATGCCGGCGGCGAGGTGCGCTCGGTGATGGCCTTCGAGACCAACGGCACGCACATTCTCGGCGTGTACTCGGTCCTCAACCCCGATAAGCTGCGCGGCCTGTAAGTAGTTTCCCTGCGATCGCCGGCATCCCACCCATGGCGGGTGCCGCCAGGGCCGACAATGGCCGCCTGTTTTTGCGACATAAGGAGACACCGTGCGTAAAACACTGATGGCCCTGGCCGCAGCCGCGCTGGCAGGCCCCGCGCTGGCGGCGGACCTGCGGGTGGCTGTGGACCCCACCTACGAACCCTTCACCTACAAGACCGCCAACGGCGAGCTGACGGGCTTCGACGTGGACATCGCCAAGGCGGTGTGCGAGCAGCTCAAGCGCAAGTGCGTGTTCGTCGAGCAGGTGTGGGACAGCATGATCCCCGGCCTGCAGGCCAGGAAGTACGACGTGATCGTCAGTTCCATGTCGATGACCGACGAGCGCCGCCGCGTGGTGGACTTCAGCGACCGCTACTACAAGACGCCCAGCGCCATCGTGGTGAAGAAAACGGTCAAGTACGACGGCCCGGCCTCACTCAAGGGCATGAAGATCGGCGTGCTCAAGGGCAGCACGCAGGAGAAGTGGGCCATGGGCGAACTCAAGCCCGCCGGCGCCGCCATCGTGGCCTACGAAGCGCAGGACCAGGTCTACCTGGACATCAAGTCCGGCCGGCTCGACGGCACCGTGGCCGACAAGGTCGAGGTGCATGGCGGCTTCCTGCGCAAGCCCGAGGGCAAGGACTACGGCTACGCAGGCCCCGACCAGTACGACACCAAGTACTACGGCGACGGCATAGGCATCGCCATGCGCAAGGGCCAGGGCGAGCTGAAGAAGCAGGTCAACGACGCGATCAAGGCCATCCGCGGCAATGGCACCTATGCCACGCTGGCCAAGAAATACTTCGACTTCGACCCCTACGGGAATTAAATTCCGCCGCCGCGGCCAGAAGCGGCGAAAATAGCGGGTTTACCGCCCCGGGGCGGCCGTGCCATGGCGCGGCTCCCCCGCCGGGCGCTCCAGCATCCAACACAAGGAATCACCATGCGCGCATCGCTGACGGCTGTGGCCGTTGCCACGTTGGCCACCCTCGCCGGCTCCGCCCTGGCCGCCGACCTGCGGGTGGGCACCAACCCGGCCTACGAGCCCTTCGAGTACAAGACCCCGTCGGGCGAGATCGTCGGCTTCGACATCGACATCGCCAACGCGCTGTGCGAGCAGCTCAAGCGCAAGTGCGTGTTCGTCGAATCCGAGTTCGACAGCGTGATCCCCGGCCTGCAGGCCAAGAAGTTCGACGTCATCATCAGCTCGATCTCGATCACCCCCGAGCGCCAGCGCGTGGTGGACTTCACCAAGCGCTATTACAAGACGCCCAGCGCCATCGTGGTGAAGAAGACCGTCAAGTACGACAACCCGGCCTCGCTCAAGGGCATGAAGATCGGTGTGCTCAAGGGCAGCACGCAGGAAAAGTGGGCCCTGGGCGAACTCAAGCCCGCCGGCGTGAACGTGGTGGCCTACCAGTCGCAGGACCAGGTCTACCTCGACCTGCAGGCTGGTCGCCTCGACGGCACTGTGGCCGACAAGGTGGAAGTGAACGGCGGCTTCCTGCGCAAGCCCGAGGGCAAGGACTACGGCTACGTGGGCCGCGACCAGTACGACGAGAAGTACTACGGCGAAGGCATCGGCATCGCCATGCGCAAGGGCCAGAAGGAGCTCAAGCAGCAGCTCGACGAGGCGATCGACACGATCCGCAAGAACGGCACCTACGCCAAGATCGCCAAGAAGTACTTCGACTTCGACCCCTACGGCCAATAAGGCCATGAGGCGCCGCGCGGCCCCGCAGCCAGGCTTGCATAGCTTATGAGCGGATACTATTACTCGATCCTGCACGGGGCGCTGCTCACGGTCGCGGTGTCGCTGTCATCGCTGCTGGTGGCCACGCTGATCGGGCTCGCGGGCGCGGCGGCCAAGCTGTCGGGCCGGCGCCCGCTGGTCTGGCTGGCCACGTGCTACACCACGGTGGTGCGCGGCATTCCCGAGCTGCTGATGATGCTGCTGATCTTCTACGGCGGCGCCATCGGCCTGAACAACCTGCTCGAGCTGCTGGGCAGTGAGCAGGGCGTGGACCTGAACCCCTTCGTCGCCGGCGTGATGACCATCGGCTTCATCTACGGCGCCTACATGACCGAGACCTTCCGCGGCGCCATCCTCGCCATCCCCAAGGGCCAGATGGAAGCCGCCTGGGCCTTCGGCATGAGCCCGGCGCGCACCTTCGTGCGCATCACGCTGCCGCAGATGGTGCGCTACGCACTGCCCAGCTTCACCAACAACTGGCTGGTGCTCATCAAGGCCACGGCCCTGGTCAGCCTGATCGGCCTGCATGACATGACCTACCTGGCCAAGCAGGCCAGCGCGGCGGCGCGCGAGCCGTTTGCGTTCTTCCTGTTCACCGCGGCGCTGTACCTGGTCTTCACCGCCATGTCGCTGCAATTGCTCAAGCGCCTGTCCGCGCGCTACAGCCTCGGAACGGACAAGGTGCAGCTATGAACTGGAGCGTGATCTTCGAGCCCGACACGCTGGCCATGTACGCGCAGGGCCTGCTCGTGACGCTAGAGCTGACGCTGATCAGCCTGGCCGTGGGCGCCGTGCTGGCGCTCTTGATGGCGCTGGCGCTGGTCAGCCGCACCGCGGCCATCCGGCTGCCGGTGGCGGCCTTCACCTACTTCATGCGCGGCACGCCGCTCTTGATCCAGGTGTACCTGATCTACTACGGCTTCGCCCAGCTCGAATGGGTGCAGGCGCGCTGGGACGATGTCTGGCCCTGGACGCAGTTCAAGGAGCCCTTCTTCTGCGCGCTGCTGTCCTTCAGCCTGAACACCGCCGCCTACACCGCCGAGATGCTGGCCGGCGCGATCCGCGAGACCCACAAGGGCGAGGTCGAGGCCGCGCGCGCCATGGGCATGGGCCACTGGCAGCTGATGCGCCGCATCGTGCTGCCCAGCGCCATCCGCCGCATGCTGCCGGCCTACGGCAACGAGGTGGTGATGATGCTGCACAGCTCCAGCCTGGCGAGCACCGTGCCGTCGCTGCTCGACCTGACCGGCGCGGCCAGCCGCGTGTATTCCGATTTCTACCTGCCGTTCGAGGCCTACCTCTTCGCGGCGGCCATCTACCTGTGCATCACCTTCAGCCTGATCGGCGGCTGCCGCCTGCTGGAGCGCCGCTACCTGGGCTACCTGGCACCGCGCAAGGCATGACCATGACAAGCAACACCCCCTACAAACTCCAGGCGCTGGACATCCACAAGCGCTACGGCAGCAACGAAGTGCTCAAGGGCGTTTCGCTGAACGCCTGCGCCGGCGACGTGATCAGCATCATCGGCAGCTCGGGCTCGGGCAAGAGCACCTTCCTGCGCTGCATCAACCTGCTGGAGCAGCCGCAGCAGGGCCGCATCGTGGTCGCCGGCGAGGAGCTGCAGCTGCGCCCCGGCCGCGATGGCGCGCTGCAGGCGGCCGACCAGCGCCAGCTGCAGCGCCTGCGCTCGCGCCTGGCCATGGTGTTCCAGCACTTCAACCTGTGGGCCCACATGACGGTGCTGCAGAACATCATCGAGGTGCCGGTGCACGTGCTGGGCCTGCCCCGCGACGAGGCCGTGGCGCGCGCCCGCAAATACCTGCAGCTGGTGGGCCTGGAGGGCCGCGAGGACACCTACCCCGGCCACATGAGCGGCGGCCAGCAGCAGCGCGTGGCGATCGCCCGCGCGCTGGCGGTGGAGCCCGAGGTGATGCTGTTCGACGAGCCGACCAGCGCGCTCGACCCGGAGCTGGTCGGCGAGGTGCTGCGCGTGATGCAGGTGCTGGCGCAGCAGGGCCGCACGATGCTGGTGGTGACGCACGAGATGGGCTTTGCGCGCGAAGTGTCGAACCACGTGATCTTCCTGCACCAGGGGCTGATCGAGGAACAGGGGCATCCGCGGGAAGTGCTCACCAGCCCGAAGAGCGAGCGGCTGGCCAGGTTCCTGTCGGGCAATCTCAAGTAATCAAAAGCATAGCTGTTGGCGCTTGCTGCTTAAGGGTTTCAAATGGTTTTTCATTTGAAATCCTTATAGATTAAGCGCTGGCAGCTATTTTTTTGCAGTTACTCCTTTAGCTTCAGAGGCCGGGATTTCGCCCCGGCGGGCGACTTACTTTTCTTGCGCCTGCAAGAAAAGTAAGCAAAAGAAGCAGGCCCTGCTGCCCGTGACCCCAGCGCCGCAGGCGCTGGGGCAACCTGCGATGCTCGGGCGCGGGGCCTGCCGCTTAACTCGACTCCGCGCCCAAGGGCGCTCCGCTCGGACAGAAGCGGCAAGTCAGATAACGAAGCATGCGCGCTCCGACGCGCATGCGGC
>JBLZYV010000125.1:0-8814 GCA_050282565.1 Comamonas sp. | reverse complement strand
CGCTCCGTTCAAACATCCCCGGCGAGTCAGACCACGAAGCATGCGCGCTCCGACGCGCATGCCACCCCGCAAACGCCCCGCCACAGGCGCAGACAGAAGGGGTGGAGAGGCTGCTCGGGCCGTCGCTGCGCTTGGCCCCTGGTCTGGATCAGAAATCCAGCAGGCTGAACCCCAGCGAGAACATGGTGCGTTTGTAGTTGTAGTCCAGCAGCGTGTCGCCATAGCCGCTGAACAGCTGGGCGTGCAGGCGCAGGTTGCTCTTGCCGCCCATCCAGCCCTCGCCCAGCGTGTGCATCCACTCCAGCCGGCCCGAGCCCTTGCCGTGGCCGTTGAGCGAGCCGCGTGCCGTCAGGCCCAGCCAGTTGTCGCGGTTCATGTTCCAGCCGATCTTGAGCTCGCCCCGTCCCACGTAGTTCTGGATGTCGGGGTTGTTGTCGTTCTCGGCGCGCTCGGAGATGCGCTTCCACAGCTTGGCCTGCACCTGCAGGCGGTTGTCCAGCTCCAGGCCGGTCATCAGGTAGTAGCGGTTCCAGCTGCGCGACAGCGGATCGCTCTGGCCGTTGGACTGGTGCACGATGCCCGCGCCGCTGTAGCGCCAGCGCCAGCCGAAGGGCAGCTTGGCGGTGGTGGGGTAAACGTAGAAGACCTCGGGCTCGTGGTCGGTGTTGCGGAAGGGGCGCGACAGCCCCGAGTTGAACAGCTGCCAGTACGACTGCTGCGAGTAGCCCAGCCACAGCGAGTCGCGCAGGTTGGAGTCGGGGCTGGTCAGCAGGTTCTGCGCCAGCTTGGTGCGCACCGAGAGCTGGATGCGCATCTCGCGCTTCTGGTAGTCGGTGGACTCGCCGACGGTGTTGTTCGGATTGCCCGAGCTGGGCTGGTCGTTGACGCTGCTGGCGGTGACGGCGGAGATGGACACCGGCCGGTAGCCGCGGAAGCTGAAGGTGCCGCAGTCGGTGCCGGCCTCCAGCTCCCAGAAGCGCGACATCTCGGAGAAGGCCGAGTCGCGGCAGCCGCCGTTGGCGCGGTTGGGGTCGAGCGCGGCCAGCGTCTCGGTGGCGGAGGCAAGGGTGGCCGCGGTGACGGCTGGGTCGCGGCCCGCGGGGCCGGTGCTTGCCTGCGCGGGGGCGGCCGCAGCCACGGCGGGCGCGCTGGCCTGCTGCGCAGCCCATTGGTCGAAGCAGGCCAGGCGCTGCGCGTCGTCGGATTGGGCCGAGCATTGGCGCCAGGCCTCGGGCGGCGGCACCGCGCCAGGGGTTTGCGCCTGGGTGGCCGGCACCGAGAACAGGGCCAGCGCCGCGGCGGCCAGGGAGGTTGCGTGCTTGGTCATGGCGTGTAGGGACTGGAGAGTTTTGCTGTAAAAAACATAGCTGTCAGCGCTTGTTTCATATGTATTTTTATCAATAAATATAGGAGAAACGAGGTGGAATGAGCGCCAGCAGCTATGCTTTTTGATAGCAGTTTCAGCGCCCAGGCGGGGCCTTGCGCAGCGTGAAGCGATGCGAGCGGTCGTTCTGGTCGGTCCATTCGCCGCGCACCTCGCGCGCGCAGCTGCCTTCGACCACGTCGCCCGACCAGCTGCCGGTGGTGCGCTTGCCGTCGCTGGACTCTTCCATCGACAGCACGCCCTTGTCCACGTCGCCGACGACGATGGCGCTGCCGCCGGGGCGGCGGATCTCGCCCTTGACGGTGCCGTTCCACTCGGGGTGCGGGCCCAGCTCCAGCGTGATCGGGCCGGGCTGGCCCTGTACCTCGGCCTGCCAGCGGCCGAGCAGCTCGGGCTGCTCCATCTGCGCGGCGGTGGGGCAGGCGGGGCGAGGGCTGTTCAGCGGGACATGGGTGCAGGCGCTTGCCAGGCAAGCGCTGGCTGCTATCAAAAACAGATTTCTCATCAGACAGATGCTTCGGGTTTGGCCTGAGCCTTCTTGGCGAACTCTTCGCGCAGCGCGCGCAGCTTGGCGCGCGGGTCTTCGCGGGCGGTGGAGGCGTCGAGCTTCATCTCGGCGATGAAGCGGCTGGGCAGGGCCATCACCAGCTCGCGGCCTTTCTTGCGGCGCTTGGTCCAGCTCACGGCCAGCGTGCGCTGGGCGCGGGTGATGCCCACGTACATCAGGCGGCGCTCTTCCTGCAGGCGCTGGGCGGTGTCCTCGCTGACCTTCTCCTGCCGGCCGTTATCGTCGTCGAGCTTGAAGGGCAGCAGCCCCTCGTTCACGCCCACCAGCACCACGTGCGGCCATTCCAGGCCCTTGCTGGCATGCAGGGTCGAGAGCGTCACCATGTCCTGCTCCTGTTCGCGCTCGCTGATGGTGGACAGCAGCGCGATGGTCTGCGAGACCTCGAGCAGGCTCTTGGTTTCGGCCTGCGTGGTCATGCCGCCGGTGGCGTCGATCTGCCCGCCGGCGCGCTGAGCCATCCAGTCGCAGAACTCCAGCACGTTGGTCCAGCGCGTGGCGGCCGCCTTTTCGCTTTCCTCGTGGTCGTAGAGGTGCTGCTCGTAGCCGATCTCCTTGAGCCAGTCCATCAAAAAGGCATGCGCCGCCTCGGCGCCATGGGTGGCGCGGGCGCGGGTTTCCAGTTCGTTGATGTAGCGGCCGAACTCCATCAGGCTCTCGTAGCCCTTGGCGGGCAGCGCGTCGGGCAGCATCTGGTTGAACAGCGCGGCGAACATGCTGCTGCTGCGCGCCTGGGCAAACTCGCCCAGCCGGCCCAGCGTGGTGTGGCCGATGCCGCGCTTGGGCGTGGTGATGGCGCGCACGAAGGCGGGGTCGTCGTCGTTGTTGATCCACAGCCGGAACCACGAGCACAGGTCGCGGATCTCGGCGCGGTCGAAGAAGCTGGTGCCGCCCGAGACCTTGTAGGGGACGCTCGCGCGGCGCAGCGCCTTCTCGAAGGGCTTGGCCTGGTGGTTGGCGCGGTACAGGATGGCGAAGCTCTTCCAGTCCGGCGGCGGGTTGGCCGCGGCGCGCAGGCCCTGGATGCGCGCCACGGCGCGCTCGGCCTCGTGGTCCTCGCTGTCGGCATCGACCACGCGCACCGGCTCGCCCTCGCCCAGTTCGGAGAACAGGGTCTTGGGAAACAGCTTGGGATTGGGCTGGATCACGTTGTTGGCCGCGCGCAGGATGGCGCTGGTGGAGCGGTAGTTCTGCTCCAGCTTGATGACCTTGAGCTGGGGGAAGTCCTGCGGCAGCTTCTTCAGGTTGTCCAGCGAGGCGCCGCGCCAGCCGTAGATGCTCTGGTCGTCGTCGCCCACGGCGGTGAAGCGCGCGCGCTCGCCCACCAGCAGCTTGAGCAATTCGTACTGCGTGGCGTTGGTGTCCTGGTACTCGTCGACCAGCACGTGGCCGAGGAGCTTTTGCCACTTCTCGCGCACCTCGGGGTGGTCGCGCAGCAGGCGCAGCGGCATGCCGATCAGATCGTCGAAATCGACGCTCTGGTAGGCGGTGAGGCGCTCCTCGTAGCGCTGCATGATGACGGCGACCGAGCGCTCGTTGTCGTCCTTGGCCTGGGCCAGCGCCTCGCGGTAGTCGAGGCCGCGGTTCTTCCAGTTGCTGATGAGGTATTGCCACTGGCGCGCGGTGGCGGCGTCGGTGGTGCCGCCGGCCGCGTCCTTGAGGATGCTGACCACATCGTCCGCGTCGAGGATGCTGAACTGCGGCTTGAGGCCGAGCACGCGCCCGTCCTCGCGCACCATGCGCACGCCTAAAGCGTGGAAGGTGCAGACCATCACGTCCTTGGCGGCGCGGCCGATCAGGCCCTTGGCGCGCTCGCGCATCTCGGCGGCGGCCTTGTTGGTGAAGGTGATGGCAGCGATGCTGCGCGGCGGCTGTCCGATCTCGATCAGGCGCGCGATCTTGTGCGTGATCACCCGGGTCTTGCCCGAGCCCGCGCCGGCCAGCACGAGGCAGGGCCCTTCGGTGTAGTGCACCGCCTGGAGTTGCGCGAGATTGAGACCGACTGCCATGAACCGGGATACCTTGGGCTAGAGAAAAGGACAGAAGAATAACCGCATGGGCATGCCGCCCGCCGGTGCGGGGATGTAGCACCGGTATCCGGATGCATGCCGCCCGGCGGGCCGGCGGCCATGAGGCCAAAAAGATGCACAAATTGAAACATTCACCCAAAGTGTGTATCCTGCGGTATCTGAGTGATTCCAGAGATGGATTCCTCCACCGGAACGGCCGCGCAGTTGGCTGCAGGGGGAATGCACACCAAGGGAAGGGTGGCCGTGCACCGGCGAGAGCCGGACGCGGTTTAAAGCATGCGGGGATGTGGCGGCACCTGCATGCGACTGATACCAGCCGCTGGGGATAGGGAATAGTTATGGCAACGACAACGATCCAGGAAGGTCTGGCTCAATTGATGACCACCGATGGGGCCATGTGCGGCGCCCTGGTGGATAGCGGCAGCGGCATGCTGTTGGGCAGCAGCGGTACCGGCATCGACCTGGAACTGGCGGCCGCCGGCAACACCGAGGTGGTGCGCGCCAAGCTCAAGACCATGAAGGCGCTGGGCCTGAACGACGCGATCGACGACATCCTGATCACCCTGGGGTCGCAGTACCACATCATCCGCCCGCTGTCGCGCAAGGAAGGCCTGTTCATCTACCTGGTGCTCGACAAGGGGCGCAGCAATCTGGCGCTGGCGCGCCGCAAGTGCTCTGACGTCGAGAAGGTCATCGACTTCTGACGGCGCTGTCCGCCGCGCGTCACGAACCTGCCCCTGGCAGGTTTTTTTGCGCCCGGGCCGCTGCCGTCCACCAGCACCAGCCCGCACAATGGCGCGGTGCTGTCCGTCTTCCAGATCACCTTTCCCTTCTTCGCGCTGGTGCTGTGCGGCTACCTGGCCACGCGGCGCGGCGTGTTCCCGCTGCAGGCGATTGCCGGCATCAACAGCTTCGTGCTGTTCTTCGCGCTGCCCTGCATGCTGTACAAGGCGGGCGCGGGGCTGCCGTTCGCGCAGCTGCTCGACGTGCCGGCGCTGCTGCTGTACCTGGTGTGCGGTCTGCTGATGGTGGCCGGCTGCGTGCTGCTGGCCCGCCGCGCGGGGCTGGACTGGAACAACGCTTCCTTCGGCGCGCTGGTGGCGGCCTTCCCGAACACCGGCTTCATGGGGCTGCCGCTGCTGGTGGCCCTGCTGGGCGAGCCGGGCGCCGGGCCCAGCATCCTGTCGATGCTGGTCGACATGGTGATCACCACCTCGGCCTGCCTGGCGTTGTCGCGGCTCGACGGTGCCGCGGGCAACGCGGGCGCTGCGCTGCGCAAGGCGCTGGCCGGCATGCTGGCCAATCCCATGCCCTGGGCCATCCTGCTGGGCGCGCTGGCCTCGTACCAGCAGTGGCAACTGCCCGCGGCGCTGGACAAGACCCTGGGCCTGCTGGCCTCTGCCGCCACCCCGGTGGCGTTGTTCGCGGTGGGCGCGGTGCTGGCGCGCTCGCAGATGGAGGCGGCGGAATACGCCGCGCCGCGCAGCTATGTGCCGCTGGCGCTGGCCAAGCTCTTCGTGCACCCGCTGCTGGTCTGGGGCCTGGGCACGCTGGCGATGCTCCTGGGCGTGCCGCTGTCGCCCTTCGCGCTGAAGGCGCTGGTGCTGCTGGCGGCGCTGCCCAGCGCCAGCAACGTCATCCTGCTGGCCGAGCGCTACGGCGCGCACAACGGGCGCATCGCCCATGTGATCCTGGTGTCGACGGCGCTGGCCTTTGTGAGCTTCTCGCTGGTGGTGGCCTGGTGGCCATAGCCGATCACGGGTAAATCCTGGGATTGTCAAATCTTGTGAAAAGGTGTGTTTCGTTACATCATGGCGCCTGTCGATTCACAACGAAAGTAAAGACATGCTTACCAAACACTTCCCGGTCCTGTGCGGGGCGGCTGCGCTGGCGGTGGTTTGTGCTGCTTCGGCGGCGCAGGCCGGGGTCGCCCTCCCCGTTGCTGGCGCCGTCGACTATGGTCCGCCAGCCACCAGCGTACCTGGGCTGGGCATGTGGTCGCTGGCGTTGCTGGGCCTGCTGCTGGCAGCTATCGCCTACCGTTTGCTGCGTGGGCGCATGGGCGGGCGGCTGCTGGCCAATCTGCTGGTGGTGGGGGGTGTCGCGGCGGCTGGGAGCGCCGGGCTCGGCGTGGTACAGCGTGCCGATGCCATTGGTGCTGCCGACCTGAGCTCGCCAGGCGGCGGTTCCATGGATTTGAACCTGGGCGAGACCAAGGTCACCAATACCTCGGGTGTGCCGCAGCAGATTCGAGCGTTGCACGCCAATCCCTTGCCGCAGTTGGAGTCGGCGCCAGCGCCGGAGCTCAAGATCGTGCCGACGTACGTTTTCGTCACGCCCGCTGGCACGCCCCAATGCACGGTAGGCACTGCGCTTGCGCCCAGTGCATCCTGCTATGTGAAGCTTGATTACCCGCCATTGCCTCCGACCTGAGTCGCGAGCTGTCGGTGCCAGGTAAACCCAGATGTGGGACACAAGGACGTCAACATCATGGGCCTGCAGGCGCAGGCTGCTAGCCTTTTAAGATAGGCACATGCACCAACTCTATATCGCCGCCGTCATCATCAGTCTGGCGGCGGTTCTTTTTTGGGAATCGCTCAGTCCGCTTCACTCCACCCCTACCGTGCCGTTGGCGCGCTGGCTGCACAATCTGGCGCTATCAGTGCTGGCGCTGGGCGCCAGCTTGCTGGCACCGTTGCTGTTCTGGTCTGTGACTCGGATGCTGGGCGTGCAGCCCAGCGGCGGCTGGCAGGCGCGCTGGAGCGTGCCGCTATGGGGCCAGTGGCTGGCGGCCTTCCTGGTGCTGGATGGCATGGCCTATGCGCTGCACCGCCTGTCGCACGCCGTGCCCTGGCTGTGGCGCTTGCATGCGGTACACCACAGCGATGTGGAGCTGGATGCAACGACGGCGCACCGCCACCATCCGCTGGAAAACCTGCTGATCTCGCTGCTGACGCTGCCCGTGCTGGTGCTTCTGGCGCCGCCGGTCATGGCCGTGCTGGTCTACAGCCTGCTGGCGGTGGCGGTAAGCACGGTGGCGCACGGCAATCTTCGCCTGCCGGCCGCGCTTGACCGCGGGCTGCGCCGCATCGTCGTGACGCCGGCCTACCACCGCATGCACCACAGCCGCGAGCAGCCGCAGACCGACAGCAACTATGCGACGGTGTTTCCGTGGTTCGATTATTTGCTGGGCAGCGCAAGTGCCGTACCCGTGGACGGCGGCCGCGCGACGACCATGGGGCTCGAATACCACCGGGAGCCAGCCAGCCAGACACTGCCAGCTCTTTTGTTGGCACCGTTCCGGCCTCTGCGCTAGATCGCCTGCGGGTCCACATCCACCAGCCAGCGGATCAGCGCCTTGTGCTCGGGCTGGGCGCGCACCTGGTGCAGCACCGCCTGCCAGGCGCGCAGGAACTGCTGCAGCGCGGGGCGCGAGTCGCTTTCCACCAGCATCTGCGCGCGCTCCACATTGGCCACGCGCTGCACGGCCAGCGGGATAGGCGGGTAGAGAAAGACCGATGGCAGCCCGGGTAACTGCAGCGCATGGGCCTGCTCGCTGGCGGTGCGCAGAAAGGCCTGGGCCACCTCCTGCGTGCGCGCATCGGCGCGCACCAGGGCCTGGAAGGCGAAGGGCGGCATGGCGGCGTCGCGCCGCTCGCGCAGCTGCTGCGCGGCAAAGCCGGCGTAGTCGTGGCTGCGCAGCGCTGTGAAGACCGGGTGATCGGGCTGCTGGGTCTGCACCCACATCTCCACCGCGCTGCCCTGGCGCGCCACGTAGCCGGCGTCGCGCCCGGCGCGCCCCGCCGCCTGCAGCAGCAGCGCGAACAGGCGCTCGGGCGCGCGGAAGTCGCTGGAGAACAGCGCGTCGTCCGGCTGCACCGCGGCCACCAGCGTCACGCGGCGGAAGTCGTGGCCCTTGGCCACCATCTGTGTGCCCACCAGCACATCGACCTCGCCGTCGTGCATATGCTGCAGCTGTGCTTCGAGCGCGCCCTTGGCCTTGGTGGTGTCGGCATCGATGCGGGCGATGCGCGCGGGCTCGCGGTCGGGGCGCTGCACGTTGCGCAGCCGCTGGGACAGCGCCTCTTCGAGCTGCTCGGTGCCCAGGCCCAGCGGCAGGATGTCGGGGTTGCCGCAGCCCGGGCACTGGCGCGGCACGCGCTGGGTGAAGCCGCAGTGGTGGCAGCGCAGCGTGCGGTCGGCCTTGTGGAAGACCTGGTGGGCGCTGCAGTGCGGGCAGTCGCTCTTCCAGCCGCAGTCGCCGCACAGCAGCACGGGGGCGAAGCCGCGGCGGTTGAGCAGGATGAGGCTTTGCTCGCCGCGCTCCACGCGCTGCTGGATGGCCTGCAGCAGTGGCTCGGAAAACAGCGTGCGCCGGGGCTGCTGGCGCATGTCGACCAGGCGCAGCGCGGGCAGGTGGCCGTGCCCGATGCGGCTGGGCATGGCCAGCCGCTGGTAGCGGCCGCCGGCGTCCCCGGGGCCGTCGGTGCCGGCCGGGCGGCTGGCCCACCAGCTCTCCAGCGACGGCGTGGCCGAGCCGAGGATGACCTTGGCGCCCGCATCGTGGCCGCGCCACAGCGCCAGGTCGCGCGCTGAGTAGCGGGCGCCTTCCTGCTGCTTGTAGCTGGCGTCGTGCTCCTCGTCGACGACGACCAGCGCCAGCCCGGGCAGCGAGGCGAACACCGCCATGCGCGTGCCCAGCAGGATGCGCGCGGCGCCGGTGTGCGCGGCCAGCCAGCTCTGCAGGCGCTGCGGATTCGTCATGCCGCTGTGCAGCGAGACGACGGCGCCCGGCCCCAGCAGCGGGGTGAAGCGTTGGCTGAAGCGCTGCTCCA
>JBLZYV010000124.1:0-9227 GCA_050282565.1 Comamonas sp. | reverse complement strand
CGAAGTAGCTGCAGATGCGCGCGAACAGGTCGGGCTGGTCGGCGGTGTAGACCATGACCTGCAGGCCGTCGCCGGCCAGCGACGGCCGCGCGCGCACGATGGGTGCGGCCGTGCCCACGGCGCGCGAGAGCTGGCGCGTGTGCCAGGCGATGTCCGCCGCCTCGTGGCGCATGAAGTACTGCACGCCCAGCGTCTCCCACAGCGCCTTCTGCGACTCGAACGGCTGCGCCTGCAGCGCCAGCAGCACCAGGGCCTCGCGCTTGCGGGCTTCCACCTGCGAGGCGATGTCGGGCGCGCGCCCGCCCAGCATGCGCAGCGTGGCGCGGTACAGGTCTTCGAGCAGCTTGCCCTTCCAGGCGTTCCACACCTTGGGGCTGGTGCCGCGGATGTCGGCCACCGTCAGCAGGTACAGCGCGGTGAGGTAGCGCTCGTTGCCCACGCGCTCGGCAAAGGCGCGGATCACGTCGGGGTCGCTGGTGTCTTGCTTCTGCGCGACCTGGCTCATGGTCAGGTGCTCGCGCACGAGGAATTCGACCAGCTGCGCATCGTCCCGGGCGATGCCGTGCTCCTTGCAGAAGCGCCGCACCTCGTGGGCCCCGATCTCGGAATGGTCGCCGCCGCGGCCCTTGCCGATGTCGTGGAACAGCGCGGCCACGTACAGCAGCCACGGCTTGTCCCAGCCCGCGGCCAGCTGCGAGCAGAACGGGTACTCGTGCGCGTGCTCGGCGATGAAGAAGCGCCGCACATTGCGCAGCACCATCAGGATGTGCTGGTCCACCGTGTAGACGTGGAACAGGTCGTGCTGCATCTGGCCCACGATGCGGCGGAAGGGCCACAGGTAGCGCCCCAGCACGGAAGTCTGGTTCATCAGCCGCATGGCGTGGGTGATGCCCGCGGGCTGCTGCAATATGGCCATGAAGGTGGCGCGGTTGACCGGGTCCTTGCGGAATTCGGCGCCCATCACGTTGCGTGCGTGGTACAGCGCGCGGAAGGTGCGCGCCGACAGGTCCTTGACGCCCGGCGTGGTCTCGTACAGCAGGAAGGTGCGCAGGATGGCGTGCGGGTTGCGCCGGTAGAGGTCGTCCTCGGCCACCTCGATCATGCCGGCCTTCTCGAAGAACTCGTCGTCGATGCGGCGCGGGCTGTGGTTGCCGGGGTGCAGGCGCTCGTCGATGTTCAGCAGCATGATCTGCGACAGCTGCACCACGGCCTTGGCGGCCCAGTAGTAGCGCTTCATCAGCTGCTCGCTGGCGCGCACCGGAAAGCGGTGGCCCGCCGGCGTCTCGCTCGCGTAGCCGAAGGACTCGGCCACGGTGGTCTGCAGGTCGAACACCAGCCGGTCCTCGCGCCGCTTGGCCAGGATGTGCAGCCGCGCGCGGATCAGGCTCAGCAGCGCCTCGTTGCGCTGCAGGTTGCGCAGCTCGTAGGGCGTGACGATACCGTTGGTGGCCAGCTCCTTCCAGTTGCGCCCGAGCCGCGTGGCGCGGGCGATCCAGAGGATGAGCTGCAGATCGCGCAGGCCGCCGGGCGATTCCTTGCAGTTCGGCTCCAGCGCGTAGGCGGTGTTCTCGTACTTGCTGTGGCGCTGCTGCATCTCCAGCGTCTTGGCGACGACGAAGGCCTGCGGGTCGAGCGCCCGGTTGAAGGCCTGCTGGAACTGCCGGAACAGCGCGGCGTCGCCGGTGACGCCGCGGGCCTCGAGCTGCGCCGTCTGCACGGTGATGTCGGCCGCGGCCTCGCGCACGCAGTCGGCCACGGTGCGCACGCTGGAGCCGATCTCCAGCCCCATGTCCCAGCACATGCCGATGAAGGCCTCGATGCTGCCGCGCAGCTGCTGGGCTTCGGGCGTGTTGCCGTGCATGTCCGCGTCGTCGGGCAGCAGCACCAGTACATCGATGTCGGAGTAGGGGAACAGCTCGCCGCGCCCATAGCCGCCCACGGCGGCCAGGCACAGCGGTGCGGGCACCCCGGCCCGCTGCCACAGCTCCTGCAGCAGCCCATCGGCCAGCGCCGACAGCCGGCGCAGGTGGGCAGCGATGCCGCGGGTGCCGCTGCTGCTGTCCATGATGGTGGCGAACACCTGCTCGCGGTCTTGCTGGTAGCGCTGGCGAACCGTGGGCAGGGCAGAAAGGGCGGAGGGCTCGGGCGTGGCGGTCATTGTTCGGTCAGTTCGTGGAATCACACTGAGGCAAGCAATGACTATGCCATGTCAGCCCTGGTTCAAAGTGCTTTCAGCACTTGGTGGTGGTCACGAAGTCCGGCAGCGGCGGGTAGCCCTCGGACAGCGTCAGCACCTCGAAGCCGGTGTCGGTCACCACCACGGTGTGCTCCCACTGGGCCGACAGGCTGCGGTCCTTGGTCACCACGGTCCAGCCGTCGTTGCCCCAGTCCTTGATCTCGCGGCGGCCCAGGTTCAGCATGGGCTCGATGGTGAAGATCATGCCGGTCTGCAGCTCGACGCCGGTGCCGGGCTTGCCGTAGTGCAGGATCTGCGGCTCGTCGTGGAACACCTTGCCGATGCCGTGGCCGCAGTACTCGCGCACCACCGACAGGCCGTGCCCTTCGGCAAAGCTCTGGATGGCGTGGCCGATGTCGCCCAGGCGGGCGCCGTTCTTCACCTGCTGGATGCCCAGCCACATGGCCTGGAAGGTCAGGTCGCACAGGCGCTTGCCGGCGATCGTGCCTTCGCCCACGACGAACATGCGGCTGGTGTCGCCGAAATAGCCGGCATCGGTGATGACCGTCACGTCCACGTTGACGATGTCGCCCTTCTTCAGCGGCTTGTCGTTGGGAATGCCGTGGCAGACCACATGGTTCACCGAGGTGCACAGGTGGCCCGGGTAGGGCACCATGCCCGGCGGCTGGTAGCCGATGGTGGCCGACTTGGTGCCCTGGCGGGTCATGCATTCCAGGCCCAGGCGGTCGATCTCCAGCGTGGTGATGCCGGGGCGGATGTGGGGGGTGATGTAGTCCAGCACTTCCGACGCGAAGCGGCAGGCCTCGCGCATATGTCCAATGTCTTCGGCGGAATTGATTTTGATGCTCATGGCGGCGAATTATCCCACCCGGCCGATTGGCATGCCGGGGAACTGGCTTAGTCCAGGGAGGGGGCACAGTAGAATCCCGGGTTGCCGACGCGCGGGCGCACCGCCTTGCAGCAGTCTCTTTCTTTTCGATCTCCTTTTTCTCCTCCATAGGCCGCCACGTGACCTTGCACCTGATTTCATTTGCGGGTGGGAATGCCCTTAGCGCTTTTCGCGCCCAGCAACTGCAGACCGCGCTCGCCGCGATCCATCCAAAAATAACGGGCATTGCTGCCCGTTTCGTCCATCTGGTGGCCACCCAGACCGAGCCGGCCGCGGCCGGGCGCGAGCGCCTGCAGGCGCTGCTGACCTATGGCGACCCGTATGCCGGGCCGCAGGACGGCGTGGCGCTGTTCGTCACGCCCCGCCTGGGCACGATCTCGCCCTGGGCCTCCAAGGCGACCGACATCGCGCGCAACTGCGGCCTGGAGGTGTTCCGCGTCGAGCGCATCACCGAATACCGCATCAGCCTGAAGAGCGGCTTGCTCGGCGGCACGCCCGAGCTGAGCGCCGAGCAGACCGCGCAGATCGCTGGTCTGCTGCATGACCGCATGACCGAATCGGTCTTCGCCACGCAGGCCGAGGCCGAACAGCTGTTCTCCACGCTGCAGGCCCAGCCCATGGAGTTCGTCGACGTGCTCGGCGGAGGCCGCGCTGCACTGGAGACCGCCAACAAGCAATGGGGCCTGGCCCTGGCCGACGACGAGATCGAGTACCTGGTCGATGCCTTCAAGGGCCTCAAGCGCAACCCCACCGACGTGGAGCTGATGATGTTCGCCCAGGCGAACTCCGAGCACTGCCGCCACAAGATCTTCAACGCCAACTTCACCATCGACGGCGTGGCGCAGGAGAAATCGCTGTTCGGCATGATCCGCAACACCGAGCAGCTCTCGCCCCAGCACACCGTCGTGGCCTATGCCGACAACGCCTCCATCATGGAAGGCCATGCGGTGGAGCGATTTGTAGCCAAATTCGACTCCAAGGCAGGCACAGCAAGCGCGCCCAGCTATCAAAAGACGAGTGCCACCAACCATGTGCTGATGAAGGTGGAAACGCACAACCACCCGACGGCCATCTCGCCTTTCCCCGGCGCCTCCACCGGCGCGGGCGGCGAGATCCGCGACGAAGGCGCGACCGGCCGCGGCTCCAAGCCCAAGGCGGGCCTGACGGGCTTCACCGTCTCCAAGCTCTGGGGCAGCGAGGTCGGCAAGCCCGAGCACATCGCCAGCCCGCTGCAGATCATGATCGAGGGCCCGCTGGGCGGCGCCGCGTTCAACAACGAGTTCGGCCGTCCCAACCTGACCGGCTACTTCCGCGAGTATGAGCAGCAGGTCGGCGACGTCACGCGCGGCTACCACAAGCCCATCATGATCGCGGGCGGCCTGGGCATCATCGACGCAGACCTCACCAAGAAGATCGAATTCCCGGCCGGCACGCTGCTGATCCAGCTCGGCGGCCCCGGCATGCGCATCGGCATGGGCGGCGGCGCGGCCAGCTCCATGGCCAGCGGCACGAACGCTGCCGAGCTCGACTTCGACTCCGTGCAGCGCGGCAACCCCGAGATCGAGCGCCGCGCGCAGGAAGTCATCAACCACTGCTGGCAGCAGGGCGCGGACAACCCCATCCTGGCCATCCACGACGTGGGCGCCGGCGGCCTGTCCAATGCCTTCCCCGAGCTGACCAACGACGCGGGCCGCGGCGCGCGTTTCGATCTGCGCGCCGTCAAGCTCGAGGAATCGGGCCTGGCTCCGAAGGAAATCTGGTCCAACGAATCGCAGGAACGCTACGTGCTGGCCATCGCGCCCGAGTCGCTGGCGCAGTTCACCGCCTTCTGCGAGCGCGAGCGCTGCCCGTTCGCCGTGATCGGCACGGCCACCGAAGAGCGCCAGCTGGTGCTGGAGGACACGGCGGTCGCCGCTGGCGACCAGAAATTCCCCGTGGACATGCCCATGAACGTGCTGTTGGGCAAGCCGCCCAAGGTGCACAAGGACGTGGTGACCGTCACGCGCGAGCTGCCGGCGATCAACCTCGACGGCGTGCCGCTGGAAAAGGCCGTGATCGAGGTGCTGGCGCACCCGACGGTAGCCTCCAAGCGCTTCCTCATCACCATCGGCGACCGCGCCGTGGGCGGCCTCACGCACCGCGACCAGATGGTCGGCCCCTGGCAGGTGCCGGTGGCCGACGTGGCCGTCACGCTGGCCGACTTCAAGGGCTTTGCCGGCGAGGCCATGGCCATGGGCGAGCGCACGCCGCTGGCGGCCATCAACGCCCCGGCCTCGGGCCGCATGGCCGTGGCCGAAGCCATCACCAACATGCTGGCCGCGCCCATCGAGCTCTCCAAGGTCAAGATGTCGGCCAACTGGATGGCCGCCTGCGGCGAGCCCGGCGAAGACGCCGCGCTGTACGAGACCGTGAAGGCCGTGGGCATGGAGCTGTGCCCCGCGCTGAACATCTCCATCCCCGTGGGCAAGGATTCGCTCTCGATGCGCACGCAGTGGAGCGAGAACGGCGCGGTGAAGAAGGTCACCTCGCCGGTCAGCCTGATCATCACCGGCTTCGCCTCCATCGACGACGTGCGCGGCACGCTCACGCCGCAGCTCGACGCCGACGAGGAGAACACCACGCTGGTGCTGGTGGACCTGGGCCGCGGCAAGATGCGCATGGGTGGCTCCATCCTGGGCCAGGTGCTGAACCAGGCCGGCAACGAAACGCCCGACCTCGACGACGCCAAGGACCTGGTCGCGCTGGTCGATGCCGTGAACGCGCTGCGCGCTAAGGGCCAGATCCTGGCCTACCACGACAAGGGCGACGGCGGCCTGCTGGCCACGGCCGCCGAGATGGCCTTTGCCGGCCATGTGGGCGTGGCGCTGAACGTGGACATGCTGGTCACCGAAGGCGACGGCATCAGCGACAGCCGCATGGAATCGGGCGACGCCAAGAACTGGGCGCAGCAGATCAGCGGCCGCCGCGAGGAGATGACGCTGCGCGCGCTGTTCAACGAGGAACTGGGCGTGGTGCTGCAGGTGCGCACCAGCGAGCGCAACGCAGTCATGCAGACCCTGCGCGAGCACGGCCTGGCCACCTGCAGCCACTTCGTCGGCAACACGCGGCCGCTGTCCAGCAGCATCGACGTGGGCAAGGGTGAGCTGCAGGTCTGGCGCGACGCCAAGAAGGTGTTCGGCGCCAGCCTGTCCGACCTGCACCAGGTCTGGGACGCCGTGAGCTGGAAGATCGCCCAGCAGCGCGACAACCCGGCCTGCGCCGACAGCGAGCACGCCGCCGCCGGCGAGCCGTCGGACCCCGGCATGCACCTGCGCCTGGGCTTCGACCCGCAGGACAATCCAGCCGCACCGTTCCTGAACCTGGCCGCCAAGCCCCGCGTGGCCGTGCTGCGGGAGCAGGGCGTGAACTCGCATGTGGAAATGGCCTATGCCTTCACCGAGGCCGGCTTTGACGCCGTCGACGTGCACATGACCGACCTGCAGACCGGCCGTGCGCAGCTCAAGGACTTCGCGGGCGTGGTGGCCTGCGGCGGCTTCAGCTATGGCGACACGCTGGGCGCCGGCATCGGCTGGGCCCGCTCCATCACCTTCAACGAGCGCCTGTCCGAGCAGTTCCAGCAGTTCTTCGGCCGCGCCGACACCTTCGGCCTGGGCGTTTGCAACGGCTGCCAGATGTTCGCCGAGCTGGCCGACATCATCCCCGGCGCGCAGGACTGGCCACGCTTCACGCAGAACCAGAGCAATCGCTTCGAGGCGCGCCTGTCCATGGTCGAGGTGCTGGAGTCGCCCAGCCTGTTCCTGCAGGGCATGGCCGGCAGCCGCCTGCCGATCGCCGTGGCGCACGGCGAGGGCTACGCCAACTTCAAATACCGCGGCAACGCCGGCAAGGCCATCGCCGCGATGCGCTACGTGGACAACCACGGCAAGCCCACCGAGCAGTACCCGTTCAACCCGAACGGCTCGGCCGGCGGCCTCACGGCCGTGACCACGGCCGACGGCCGCTTCACGGCCATGATGCCCCACCCCGAGCGCGTGTTCCGCAACGTGCAGATGAGCTGGACTTCGGGCGACAAGTCCGAGTTCAGCCCCTGGATGCGTGTGTGGCGCAACGCGCGCAAGTGGCTGGGGTGATGCCCTGTGGCGCCGCTCCTGCATGCCGGGGGCGGCGTCGCAAGGTTTTTGCTATTTAATCAATAGCTATTGGCGCTTGCTGCATAAGCGCTAGAGGCCAATTTAGCCTTTATTGCCTGCGGATGACCGCCGGCCCGTCAGGCGGCGCCGGGTTCGAGGCCGAAGGCGGCTGGTGCCGGTGCGCGGCCCAGTTCGCGCAGCACCTTCAGCGCGATCGCCATGCCGGTGTTGCCCGCGGGCACGCCGGCGTAGACGGCGGTCTGCAGCAGCACTTCCTTGATGGTGTCCACGTCCAGCGGCGCGGCTTCCGCGTCGCTCGGGTCGGCCAGCAGGCCGGTGCGGATGTGCAGCTCGAACTCTTCCCAGCGCCCCATGGCGGCGGTAGTGGACAGCACCATGAGGCGGCGCGTGCGCCGGTCCAGGCCCGGGCGGCTCCAGACCTGGTCCCAGGCGTAGGAGGTGATGAGGCGCTGGAACTCCACGTTCAGCGCATTGGCGTTGGCGATGGACTGGTCCACCCACGCATTGCCGAGCACGCGGCGGCGGTTGGCGAGGCCTTGTTCGATGGAGTCGGGCGACAGGGGCATGGCTTCTATTCCTTCAGCAAATCGTGGCAGGCGGCGGCCGAGGCGAGGACGGCGCGTTGCAGGTCGGTGGCCTCGGCCAGCGCACGGCGGGCCTCGGGCTGGGCGGCATGCTGCATCAGCAGCTCGCTTAAGGGGCGCGATGCCGCCAGCGCGATTTCCGACTGCTGCGCCACCAGCGATGCCGCCTGGTCCGCACCCACGAAGGGCGCCAGCGCCTGCGCCAGGCCTTCGGAAAAAATCACCTGCTGCAAGGCATCGATGTTCGCCTGCATGCGGCCTGCGTGCACCTGCAGGCCCGAGGCGGCCTGCGCCAGCGCCTGGCAGGCCGCTATCGCATGCTGCCAGAGCGAGGCCCAGTGGGCAACCTCGGCCTGCCATTCGCCCAGCGCGCGTTCGTGCGCCTGAGCCATGCAGGACAGCAGCAGCGAGGCGATGTGCGGCACGGCCTGCGTCTGCGCGATGGCCTGCATGCAGTGCACGGGATTGCGCTTGTGTGGCATGGCGCTCGACGTGGCGCCGCGCGCGGCCTCGCTGATCTCGCCCACCTCGCACTGCGCCAGCAGCGCCCAGTCCTTGGCCAGCTTGGCGAGGCCGCCGCTGCAGATGGCGACTTCCATGGCCAGGCGCATCCAGTGGTCGCGCTGCGTGTGCCAGGCGTGGCCGGCGGGGTGCAGTTGCAGGCGCCGGGCCAGCGCGGCCTCGAGCTTGGCGCCGTGCTGGCCGAAAGCCGCGCGGTTGCCGATCGCGCCGCCGAGCTGCACGCACAGCGCCGAGGCCGACAGGCCCCGCAGCGCCTCGCGCGAGCGCCGCAGCGCCGCCAGCGCCTGCGCGCACTTGAAGCCGAAGCTCGTGACCTGCGCCGGCTGCAGCAGGCTGCGCGCGAGTAGGGGCGTCTGTGCATGCTCGCGTGCGAGGCGTTCGAGCGGTGCGCAGAGCGATTCCAGCGCCGACTGCAGCTGCGCCAGAGCATCGCGCGTGAGCATGGCGTGCGCGGTATCCACCGCGTCCTGCGTGGTCGTACCCCAGTGCAGCCAGGGCAGCGCCTGCGGCGCGTGCGCGGCCAGCCACTGCTGCAGCGGCCGGGTCAGCGCCAGGCCCACCGCGCCGCTGTGGCGGGCCTGCGCGGCAAAGCTGTCGCGGTCCAGCGCCACGCTGTCGCAGGCGAGGGTGATCGCATCAGCTGCGGCCTGCGGGATCAGCCCGCACTCGGCCTGGGCCTGTGCGAGCTGCGATTCGAAGGCGAGCAGGGCGGCCAGCCATTGCTCATCGGTGAAGACGGCGGCTTCCGCCCGTGGCGCGAGGTAGTCCTGCATCAGGTACATGGCTTAGAGCGTGTTATGCACTTTGACGTGCCCGCGAAAGCCGGGGAAAGGCCCGGCAACGCGACGCAGGCCGTGCAGCGGTTCGCACACCGCTCGCGGACT
>JBLZYV010000123.1:0-9414 GCA_050282565.1 Comamonas sp. | reverse complement strand
CTCGAGGTGATCCAGGCCAGCCAGGGCGCGCAGATCCACCTCGTGCCGGTGGCCGACGTGGTCTATGTGGAGGCGGCCGACAAGTACCTGCGCGTGCTCACCGCCACGCAGGAATTTTTGATCCGCATGTCGCTCAAGGAGCTGCTGGCCCAGCTCGACCCCAATGTGTTCTGGCAGGTGCACCGCGGCACGGTGGTGCGCGCCAGTGCCATCGCCACCGCCACGCGCGACGAGGCCGGCCGGCTGAGCCTGCAGCTGCGCGGCCGGCCCGAGCGCCTGGCGGTGAGCCGCGTCTACGCTCAGCGCTTCAAGGCGATGTGATCAACGCTGCGCGGTGAGTAGCAGCCCGCCCGCGCCCATGAAGATGCCGCCGGTGGCGCGGTTCAGCCGCAATGCGCCGCGCGGCGTGCGGATCCAGCGGCGGATCTGGCGCCCGCCGGTGGCATAGACGGCGGTGGAGACGAACTCGCTGCACAGGTAGATCGAGCCCAGCACCAGGAACTGGTGCGCCGGGGGCTGCGCGGGGTCGATGAACTGCGGAAAAATGGCCGCGAACAGCACGATGGCCTTGGGGTTGGTGATGGCCAGGCCGAACTCCTGCGCGATCAGCCGGCGCACCGGCCAGGCCGGGCGCGCCGTGGCCGCCGCATCCTCGATTTGGTCGAAGCCGCTGAAGTCGCGGCTGCGCCAGGCCTTGCAGCCCAGCCAGAACAGGTAGACCGCGCCCACCCATTTGACGGCGGTGAAAGCCGCCTCGGAGGCCAGCAGCATGGCGCCCAGGCCCACGGCCGAGACGGTCAGGAAGATGGCGAACGCCGCCACGCGCCCGAAGGTGGCCCACAGCGCCTTGCCCACGCCCGCGCGCATGCCATTGTTCAGCGCGCAGAAGTTGTTGGGGCCGGGCGTGAGCGAAATCAGCACCGCGAGAGGGGCAAAGGCCAGGGCGTCCATGGAAGCGACCGGAAGGGCAGGAAAGGGATGGGCAGTTTACCCGGGGTTGCCGCGTTCGCGGAAGGGCCGGCATGCGCCCTGCCCGGCCCCATAATCGCCGGCAACCGGAGCCTTTCCATGCAGCAGCACGAACCCACGGCCACGCAGCCTTCCCTGGCGGACCTGCTGGCCCTGCAGCGCCAGGCCCACCGCGCGCAGCCCAACCCCAGCCAGGCGCTGCGGCTGGACCGGCTGCGCCGCCTGGCCGAGATGACCGAGCGCCACCGCCAGCCGCTGATCGAGGCCATCGCCGCCGACTTCGGCCACCGCAGCGCGCACGAGACCGAGCTGTGCGACCTGCTGCCGGTGGCCTCGGCCATCCGCCACGCCCGCCGCCACCTGGGCGCGTGGATGCAGCCACGGCGCTGCACTTCCTGCCCGGCCGCAACCGCCTGCTGCGCCAGCCGCTCGGCGTGGTGGGCGTGATGGCGCCCTGGAACTACCCGTACCAGCTGGCGATCGGCCCGGTGATCGCGGCCCTTGCCGCGGGCAACCGTGCGATGGTCAAGCCATCGGAGCACACGCCGGCCTGCTCGGCCCTGCTGGCGCGCATGGTGGGCGAGCATTTCGATGCCGAGGAGCTGCTGGTGGTCAACGGCGGCGCCGACGTGGGCGCGGCCTTTGCCGGCCTGCCGTTCGACCACTTGCTGTTCACTGGCTCCACGGCCGTCGGCCGCGAGGTGGCGGTGGCGGCGGCCCGCAACCTGACGCCGGTGACGCTGGAGCTGGGCGGCAAGTCGCCCGCGATCATCGACGCCAGCGCCGATCTCGCCGCCGCCGGGCGCAGCCTGGCCTTCGGCAAGCTGCTGAACGCGGGGCAGACCTGCATCGCGCCCGACTACGTGCTGGTGCCGCACGGCCTGCGCGATGCGCTGGTGGCGGCCATCGCGGGCGCGGCGCGGCAGATGTACGGCGAGCGCGCCGACAACCCGGACTACACGGCCCTCATCCACCAGCGCCATGTCGAGCGGCTGGCCGCTCTGGTGGACGAGGCGGTCCGCGCCGGCGCGCGGGCCGTGCAGCCCTGTTTCGGCCCGGCGGGCAGCGGCCGCAGGTTTGCGCCCACGCTGCTGCTCGATGCGCAGCCCGGCATGCGCGCCATGCAGGAGGAGATCTTCGGCCCGGTGCTGCCCATCGTCGGCTACGGCGACATCGGCGAGGCCATCGATTTCGTGAACGGGCGCGAGCGGCCGCTGGCACTGTACTGGTGGGGCCGCGACGGCCGCAGCCGCGACCGCGTGCTTGCCGAGACCGTCTCCGGCGGGGTCACGGTCAACGACTGCCTCTGGCATTTCGCGCAGGAGTCGCAGCCCTTTGGCGGCGTAGGCACGAGCGGCATGGGCGCCTACCACGGCGAATGGGGGTTCCGCACCTTCAGCCACGCCAAGCCGGTGTTCGAGCAGTCGCGCCTGAACGGCGCGGGCCTGCTGCATCCGCCTTACGGCAAGACCTTCGAACGCTTGCTGCGGCTGCTCAAGCGCATGGGTTGAGGACGAGACTTCGCTTCTTTTTCAATAGCTGCTTGCGCTTGTTGCTGGGGGATTTCAAATACAAAACCATTTGAAATCCTTGCATACCAATCGCTAGCAGCTATTATTTTTACAAGGCGCTCAGCCGGCCTGCCGGGCGTAGCCCTGCACTTCTTCCGAGAACAGGATCCAGCGGTCGCCGGATTTGCGCCAGTACTGGCGCAGCGGCAGGGTCTCGGCAAAGGCCTTGCTCTTCACGCGCAGGTTGGCGATGCGGATCTCGCCCTTGGCGTCGCGCCAGCTGTAGACCGAGACTTCCTGCACGCTCACGTCCGGGTTCTTGAACATGGCGGCCAGCCGCTGCTGCGAGGCGCGCGCCGGCTCGGAGGCGCGGAAGTCGGCGGCGTAGACCGTGTCGAGCTTGCCCGGATCGGCGCTGGCCCAGACCTGCTGCCACGCGGCCAGCACCGGCATGAAGCCGTCCACCGCCTGCTTGTGCGGCAGGTCCGCCGGCATGCCCCACTGCAGCCGGTCGCGGATCAGCACCGGGGTCTGCGGGGCCACGGTCTTCATCAGCAGCGTCAGATCGGGGTTGGCCAGCACCACGCAGCCATCGCTGGCCTGCGGCAGCCGGGCGAACTGCTGCGGCGGCGAGCCGTGCAGCCAGATGCCCGCGCCCGAGCGGCCCATGGCCCGGTCCCAGTCGTTGGGGTAGTTGACGGTGAGCGCGCCCTTGCCGTACAGATCGGGCAGCCGGCGGCCGGGGATCTCACGGCCAATGAAATACATGCCCTGCGGCGTGCGCTGATCGCCCTCTTCCGCCTTGTCCATGCCCAGCTTGCCGACCGAGACGTAGAAGTCCCCGGTCAGGCGCAGCTTGCCGTCCTCGTTCGCAAACAGATACAGGCGCGACTTGCTGGCATCGATGGCGATGGCATGGCGCACGGAAGGGCCCAGCACCAGGAATTCGCTGGGGATGCTGCCGGTGGGCGGCAGCGAGGCCGCGCCCTGCACGCGCTGGCGCAGCTCCTGCTGCAGGCCCTGCAGCTGGGCCTGCCATTCCTGGGCCTCGGCCGGCACGGGCGCGGCCGCAGGCACGGTGTTCTTGACCAGGATGCCGGCGCGGGCCGGTGCCGGCGCGGGCGTGTAGCCCAGCGCCGGGGGGCGGCCGGTGCGAAAGCGCAGCAGATCGGCATACACCAGCTGCGCAGCCTGGAAGTGGGGCACGTCGGCGGTCAGGCTGGCCGCGGCTTTCAGCGCCGCATCCAGCTGCTGGCGCTCGACCAGTTCGATCACGCCCAGCAGGCGTGCCTCGCTGTTGTTGTGCATGGCCGCGGCGGTGACCGTCACCGTCGCCAGGGTGCCTGCGGCAGCGGCGGCACGGCCGCGGGCCTTGGCCGTGCGGGCGCGCTTGGCGGCCTTTTCCTCGGCGCGGCTCTCCTTGGCGGCCGTGGACCGGGGCTTGTCGGCCCTGGCCTGGGCCGGGGCGAACGCACCCGCCCCCAGGGCCATCGCCACCATCACGACCCAGGGTCGCCAAAACTGCTTGCAAAGGGGCATTGCCCGTACTTTCCTTCCAGGGGGCGCTATCCGCCGGATCATGCCCGAGTGGCCAGGCACCGCAGGCCCGGCATCAGGTGGTTTCGCTGATGATGCGCCACTGCCCCTTCTCGCGGTGCAGCGTCAGGGTCTTGCGCGCCGTGCTCTTCAGCGCCCCAGCCGTATAGTGCTGGCGGAAATTCGCCGTCGCCTTGTCGCCGTCGATGGCCACCTTCAGGTTGCGCAGCGACACCGAAATCTCGCTCTTGCCCACGATGCGCTGGCGGCGCGTGTCGCGCCACTTAGCCAGGCTGCTGCCGTCGGCGGGCGTGAACTTGTCGCTGTAGGCGTCGAGGTAGCGGGTCATGTCCTGCTTTTCCCAGGCAGACGCCCAGGCGTTGACGGCGGCTTCCACCTCGGCGGAGGCTGGCGATGCGGCCTTGGCGTCGACAGCGGGCGCGGCGGCAGCCACGGCCTTTGCCGGCGCGTCCTCGCTCTTGGCGGCGGGCTTGGCCTTGGCTTCAATCTTGGACTCCGGCTTCGGCTCGGCCTTGGCTTCCGGCTTGGGTTCTGCCTTGGGCTTGGGTTCGGGCTTTACCTCCGCCTTGGCAACGACCACGGGGGTGGGCGCCGCAGGCGCGGCGGCAACCGCCACCTCGGCAGGCTTGGCGGCCGGCTTGGATTCGACCTTGGGTTCAGGCTTCGCCTCCACCTTGGGCTCGGCCTTGGCTTCCAGCTTGGGCTCCGGCTTGACCTCGGGCTTGCTTTCCGGCTTGGGTTCGGGGGCCTTGGCACGCGGGGCCGCGGGCGCAGCCGCCGGTGCGGGCAGCGGCGCCACGGCGGCCGCTTGCCCTGCGCTGGCCACCACGGCCTTGGCCTGGCCCGTCTGGCCGGGAACGATCTGGGTGATCAGCGCCAGCTTGGGCTTGAGGGCCTGGCGCGAGCCGTCCAGCTGCAGCGCCTTGGAATAGGCTTCGCTGGCCATGCGGGCATACAGGTCGCCCAGGTTCTCATGGGCCGTCGTATAGCTGGGGTTGGTGCGGATGGCCTGCTCCAGCGCTTCCGCGGCCTTGCGCTCCTGCCCGTCGGCGGCATACAGCACCGCCAGGTTGTTATAGGGCTCGGGCATATTGGGATATTCGCGGGTCAGTGCCGAGAATATCTTGATGGCCTGTGCATTCTGTTTCTGCTCGGTGGCCACCACGCCACGGATAAACCGCATCTCCACGTCGCCCGGGTTCTGCTTGAGATAGCCGTCCGCCTGCTTGGCCGCCTGGTCTGCCTTGCCTTGCTCCAGCAGCTGGGCCACTTCCTCCGATTCGCGCGAGGCATGGGCCGGCAGCATGTGCATGGACATGCACCACCCCACCAACACAGCAGCCACCGATCGGGACAATAGCGAGCCTGCACGCTCAGGAATACGCGACGGAACCTGGGACGCAATCAGCATATGGCGTTCTTTTCTATGCAGAAAAAGGGGGAAACAAAGGCGGCGAGGAATTCGCGCTGGGGCTGGGTCTGGGCACCTCGCGGCGCCATGACCCAAAGCCTTTGATTATACAGATCGCACCATCGCTAATAGCCTCATTCGATGAGCATTGGGCCTTATCTCCAAGCTTCCCAATATGCAGGAATCCAGAGCCCTTTAACCACCCGGGAAACGCGAAAAGATACGGGTACACACCCCAAACGTTACGTTACGTCGACCGTAACGCCACCCAAAAAAACGGCGCAAACATTGCGGAATCAATCATTTAGGAAAATTTTTTTCTCATAAAAACAATCAATTACCAAGCAGAAACCAAATGCCAGTGGCTACATGGCCGATGTGGCACGCATGTTGCGGATGGGTTCCATCACACAAGCCCGACGGCGTATGCCGGTGCTTTCCGATTGAACCTTCAACCAAGCAGGGAAGAGCAAATGACAACCTCCGCAACACCACTCACCAGCGTCACTGTCGCTCAGGCGAATGTCGCCAGCACCAACGTTGGCGCCGGCGCAGCGACCGCCTCGGCCAAGGCCTCTTCCGCCACCGCTACCCTTTCCAAGGCGTCGCCAGGCGTGCAGATCGTGCGCGACGGCCAGACCGTCGCCGCGGAAGCCGGCGCCAAGCTGCAGGTCGGCGACAAGATTGTCGTGCCGGCGGACGGCAGCGCCCAGGCCCTGTTCAGCGGCGCCGGCGGCCAAAAGCTGGTGGGCACCTTTGCCGGTGGCACGGAGGCGACCCTGAACGCCGGCGGCCCGAACGGCGGAGCCCTGGTGCTGGACCTGGCGTCCGGCAATGTGGACGTGGTGCCGGCCAGCGATGACGACGCCGTGGGCCTGATCGTTACCAAGGAAGCCACCGATGCCGGCGGCTCGGTGCTGGGCGACTTCCTGCTGGCCGGCCTGGCAGGCCTCGGCGCTGGCGCGTTGATCGCGGGTTTGAACAACAACGACGACGACGATAACAATCCGCCCCATCCGACGGGTCCGACTGACCCTACCAGCCCGACCAACCCCACGGATCCGACGAACCCAACCAACCCTACGAATCCGACCAACCCCACGGATCCGACAAACCCTACCAACCCCACGAATCCGACCAATCCCACGGACCCGACAAACCCGACCAATCCCACGAATCCGACCAATCCCACGGATCCGACGAACCCGACCAATCCTACGAATCCGACCAATCCCACGGATCCGACCAACCCTACGAACCCGACCAATCCGACGGATCCAACCCATCCTACGAATCCAACCAATCCCACGGATCCCACGCACCCGACGGATCCCACGGATGGCCATGGCCTGATCACGACCGTTCAGGACGTGGTGGACAACCTGTTGCATGGCACGGTGGCAGCACCGGTCATCGACCTGGTCAATGCCCTGGTCGATCCGAACGGCGGCACGCTGGATGTGATTACTGGCCTGATTGAGGACATCACCAATATCAATGGCGGCAGCCTGGGTGTGCTGACCCAACTGGCCGATGCCTTGCTCAATACCAACAACGAAGCGCTGGAGCCGCTGATCGATGCGCTCAACGGCCTGGTGAGCGGCCTGGCCAGCAGCAACGGCGACGGCGGCGTGAAGGAAGTGGTCGACAACGTGGTGGGTGGCCTGCTGGGCGAAGGCGGCCTGCTGGGAGGTTTGCTGGGCGGTCTGCTGACCGGCGGCACCCCCGGTGGCGGCACGGACGGCGGTGGCCTCGTGACCACGGTGCAGGACGTTGTGGACAACCTGCTGGGCGGCACGGTGGCCGAGCCGGTGGGCCAGTTGCTCGATGCGCTGACCAACCCCACGGACGGCACCCTGTCAGCGGTGACCGGTGTGCTGGAAGACCTGACCAATGTGGAAGGCGGCCCGCTGGGTGTGCTGACCGAGCTGGTCAATGGTCTGACCCTGGTGGATGACCAGGCCCTGGCACCGGTGATCGACACGCTCAACCAGCTGATCGGCGGCTTGACCGATGGCCTGGGCGGTGAAGGCGGCCTGGGTGGTGGCGTGATCGGCGGCATCGTCGACGGTGTGCTCGGCGGCCTGCTGGGCGGTATCGGCGGCACCCCGGGTGGCGGCGCCGGCGAAGGCATCGTCACCACCGCACAGGACGTCGTGGACAACCTGCTGGGCGGCACGGTGGCCGAACCCGTGGGGCAGTTGCTCGATGCGCTGACCAACCCCACCGATGGCACCCTGTCGACCGTGACCAGCGTGCTGGAAGGCCTGACCAATGTGGAAGGCGGCCCGCTGGGTGTGTTGACCGAACTGGCCCAGGGCCTGACCCTGGTGGATGGCCAGGCCTTGGCGCCCGTGATCGATACGCTGAACGACCTGATTGCCGGCCTGTCCGTGCCCGGCGCCTCGACGGGCGGCCTGGGCGGCATCGTCGAAGGCGTGCTGGGTGACAACGGCCTGCTCGGCGGCCTGCTGGGCGGTGACGGAGGCTTGCTGGGTGGCTTGACTGGAGAAGGTGGCCTGCTGGGCGGTGTCACCGGTGAAGGCGGTTTGCTGGGTGGCCTGACTGGCGAAGGCGGCCTACTTGGCGGTGTTACCGGCGAAGGGGGTTTGCTCGGAGGCCTGACTGGAGAAGGCGGGCTGCTGGGCGGCCTGCTCGGTGGTGGCAACGGCGGCACCCCTGGCACGCCGGGCGGCACCGGCCTCGTAACCTCGGTGCAGGAAGTTGTGGACAACCTGCTGGGTGGCACCGTGGCCGACCCTGTCCACCAGTTGCTGGATGCGCTGATTGATCCTACTGACGGCGCGATTGCCGCCGTCACTGGTGCGCTGGAAGACCTGACCAATGTCAATGGCGGCCCGCTGGGCGTGCTGACAGCGCTGGCCAATGGCCTGACCCTGGTCCAGGACCAGGCACTGGAACCCGTAATAGACACCCTGCATGACCTCATTGCAGGGCTATCCAACCCTGGCGCTCCCACCAACGGCGGACTCGCCGGACTGGGGAGCCTTGTCGAAAGTGTGCTCGGTGGTGACGGCGGACTCCTGTCTGGCGTGATCGGCGAGGACAGCCTGGTGAACGGCCTACTGGGCGGTAATGAAGAAGGCCTGCTTAGCAACATCATTGGAGAGGATGGACTTATGCATACGGTTATCGGGAATAACGGTCTGGTCAACAACCTGATTGGAGGCATCAGTGCGGGAGGTTTGATCGGCGACGTCAACGGCGGCGGTCTGGTCAATGGTGTGGTGAACACCGTGGTCGGCGAGAGCGGCCTGGTCAACAGCCTGGTCGGCGGCGTCAGCGCCGGGGGGCTCATCGGCAACATCGTGGGCGATGTCAACGGTGGTGGCTTGGTCAACGGCACCGTGAGTGCCGTGATCGGCCAGAACGGTCTGGTCAACGGCCTGATCGGTGGTGTCAGCGCCGGTGGCCTGATCGGCAATATCGTCGGCGATATGAATGGTGGCGGTCTGCTCAACGGTACCGTGAATGCAGTGGTTGGTGAGAACGGTGTGCTCAGCGACTTGATCGGTGACGTCAGCGCTGGTGGCCTGATTGGCAATATCGTTGGGAACGTCAACGGAGGTGGCCTGGTCAATGGTGTGGTGAATACCGTGGTTGGGCAGAACGGCCTGGTCAATGGCGTGATCGGTAGCGTCAATGCCGGCGGCCTGCTGGGCGGCGTGGTCGGAGGCGTGGATCCCGGCGGTCTGATCGGTGGCATCGTGGGCGCGGCCAACGCCAGCGGTCTGGTCACCGGGGTAGTCAACACCGTGGTTGGCGAAAACGGCCTGGTCAATGGTCTCATTGGCGGTGTCGATGCAGGCGGCCTGGTTGATGGGGTCGTTGGCGGAATTGATGCCGGCGGCTTGCTGGGTGGTGTCATCGGTGGTACCGATGGCACGGGCCTGGTCAACGGCGTGGTGAACACCGTGGTTGGCGAAAACGGCCTGGTCAATGGCC
>JBLZYV010000122.1:0-9772 GCA_050282565.1 Comamonas sp. | reverse complement strand
AGTTCACGGCACGCGCGGGCGACCTGGACCTGCGCTTCACGCCCGCGCCCAGTGCGCTCGAAGGCATAGCCGGACACCGCCTGGTGCAGTCGCGCCGCGGCGAGGGCTACGAAACCGAGATCGGCCTGGCCGGCGCCTACGAAGACCTGCAGGTGCGCGGTCGCGCCGATGGCTTCGACCCGCAGGCCGGGCAGCTTGAAGAGATCAAGACCTACCGCGGCCAGCTCGACGGTGTGCGCGCCCACCACCGCGCGCTGCACTGGGCCCAGGCGCGCGTATACGGCCACCTGCTGTGCCAGGCGCGCGGGCTGACCCAACTCGCGTGGCGCTGGTGTATTTCAATGTCGGCTCTGACGAAGAGACGGTGCTGGTCGAAACGCACGAGGCCGAGTCGCTGCGTGCGTTCTTCGAGCAGCAGTGCCAGCGTTTTCTGGCCTGGGCGCGCAGCGAAGCTGCCCATCGGACGGCGCGCGATACGGCGCTCGTGGCGCTGCAGTTTCCGATGCCGCGCTTTCGTGCAGGCCAGCGCGAGCTGGCCGTTGCCGTCTACCGCTGCGCACGCTCGGAGCAAGGCGGCCAGTGCCTGATGGCCGAGGCGCCGACGGGCATAGGCAAGACGCTGGGCACGATCTTTCCCATGCTCAAGGCCGCGCCAAGCCATGGCTTGGACAAGCTGTTCTTTTTGACCGCCAAGGGCACCGGCCATGGACTGGCATTGCAGGCGCTGGCGGCTGTGAACCAGCAGCTTGCGCAGCAGGCCGGGCCCTGGCGCCTGCGGGTGCTCGACGTGCAGGCGCGCGACAAAGCCTGCGAGCACCCCGACAAGGCTTGCCATGGCGAGTCCTGCCCGTTGGCCAATGGCTTCTACGACCGGTTGCCGGCGGCGCGCGCCGCGGCGATCGAACAAGCTCAGCCCTGGGATGCACCGGCGCTGCGCACCGTGGCCCTCGCGCACCAGGTCTGCCCCTACTATCTGGCGCAGGAGCTGGCGCGCTGGAGCGACGTGGTCGTGGCCGACTACCACTACTTCTACGACAGCGCCGCCATGCTCCACGCGCTGACCCGGGCGCAGCAGTGGAAGGTGGGCGTGCTGGTGGACGAGGCCCACAACCTGCCCGAGCGTGCGCGGCGCATGTACACGGCCGAGCTGTCGCAGTTCGCGCTTGCCGATGCGCGCCAGGCAATGGTGGGCGCTGTGCGCAAGGCGCTGGACCGGTTGCAGCGCAGCTGGAGTGCCTTCAACAAGGAGCAGGCGGCGGATTACCAGGCGTACGAGGCGGTACCTGCCACGCTGCTCGGCGCCTTGCAGCGCGCCGTGAGCGCGGTCGCCGATGCCCAGGCCGACCGGCCCATGCTGCCTGGGGATCCGGTGCTGGCTTTCTATTGGGAGGCACTGCACTTCCTGGCGCTGGCCGAGCAGTTCGGCAGCCATGCGCTGTTCGATGCGAGCCTTGTTCCGGGGCGGCGCGGCGCCATGCTTTCGAAGCTGTGCATCCGCAACGTGGTGCCGGCACCGCACCTGGCGGAGCGCCACGCAGCGGCGCACGCCACGGTGCTGTTCTCGGGCACGCTGAGCCCTCCGCATTTCTACCGCGACATGCTGGGCCTGCCGGCGGACACGCGCTGGATCGAGGCCGACTCGCCGTTCCAGGCCGAGCAGCTGGCGGTGCGGGTCGCCGGCCACATCTCCACGCGCTGGCGCGACCGCGAGCGCTCGCTGCGGCCGATCGCAGATCTCGTGGCCGAGCAGTACACGCGTCAGCCCGGCAACTACCTGTGCTTCTTCAGCAGTTTCGACTACCTGCAGCGCGCGGCCGCCTGCCTGCAGCAGGCCCATCCGCAGCTGCCGCTGTGGCTGCAGACACCGGCCATGGACGAGGAGGGCCGCGCCGCCTTCCTGGCGCGCTTCACCGAGCAGGGGCACGGCATAGGCCTGGCCGTGCTGGGCGGTGCGTTCTCAGAAGGCGTGGACCTGCCGGGCCAGCGCCTGATCGGCGCCTTCGTGGCCACGCTGGGTTTGCCGCAGCTCAACCCTGTCAACGAGCAGATGAAGCTCGCGATGGAGCGCCACTTCGGCGCCCATCGGGGCTACGACTACACCTACCTCTACCCGGGCCTGCGCAAGGTGGTGCAGGCCGCGGGCCGCGTGATCCGCAGCGAGCAGGACCGGGGCGTGGTGGTCCTGATCGATGACCGCTACCGGCGCGGCGAGGTGCAGGCCCTGCTGCCGCGCTGGTGGCGGGTGGGCGATGGAGCGCCGTGAGGCGATGCGAGCATCACGGCCGTTGCATGCGGTAGGCGCTCGGGCTCACCCCGTAGTGGCGCTGGAACGCCCGGCCGAATGCCGCCTGCGAGGAATAGCCGGCCTGCTCGGCCACCTGCACGATCTGCAGATTCGACGAGGCGAGCAGGTCGGCCGCCAGCTGCATCCTCCAGCGCGTCAGGTAGCGCATCGGTGTTTCGCCGACGACATGGATGAAGCGCTGCGAGAAATTCGAGCGTGACTGGCCGGCGAGACTGGCAAGCTCCTGCACATCCCAGCCATGCCCCGGCGCGGCATGCAGCCGCGACAGCACGCGGTTGATGGCGGGATCGCGCAGCGCCGCCGCCCAGCCGCCTTGCAGATCGTGCCCGCTGGCGATGTAGTGCCGGATGGTCCAGACGAAGAGCAGCTCGGCCGTCTTCGACAGCATGATGCCGCTGCCCACGGCCGGGGACTGGAATTCGAGCTCCATCGCGGCGATGGTGGTCGGTATCCAGGCGCCTGCCGGCCCGGGCGTACCATCGCTATCGCCATGGCCATTGCCGGGGACGTGCAGGAGCTCGGGGAGCCCGCCCACGAGCGCCTCCCCATGCAGCCCGCCGAGTTGCAGCACCGCGGTGATGACCTGCGCGTTGCCGTCATGGCCATCTTGCTCCGTCCACTCCAGCCGGTGCGGCCGGGCCTGCATCACGGTCACGACATCGCCGGCGAGCAGCCGTAGCCCGTCTCTCCGTCCCCCAAGAAGCAGCCGGCACGCGCCGCGCTGGACGATATGGATGCAGGCCCCGTCCTCATCAAAGTGCAGGGGCTGCAGTCGGCCCACGCTTCTTGCCTGGCTCACGCGCCCGCGCACCTGCGCCCGGGCATAGATCTCGGAAAACACATCGATCGCAGGCGGCGGGGCGGCTGCAGGTTCGGCCTGGCGTTTGGGCATCATCTTTGGCGTTTGGATCGTAGATTTGTCATCTTCCTCGTCCAATAATCTTATCCGGCGGTGCGGATTCGTCCAGGGCGGATGGCACTGCCTGGCACCGGATGGATGCAGCCAAGCCTTCAGCCAGCCGGAGATGGGCTATCCAACACAGGAGCAGATTCATGAGTACCCAACCGGCCATCGTGCTCGTCCATGGTTTCTGGGGCGGCGCCGCGCACTGGAGCAAGGTCATCGTCGAGCTGGCCCGCAAAGGCCATACGGCGCTGCATGCCGTCGAGCTGCCGCTGACCTCGCTGGCAGATGATGTCGAGCGCACGCGGAAGATGCTGGCGCAGATTCCGGGCCCGGTGCTGCTCGTCGGGCATTCATACGGCGGTGCCGTCATCACCGAGGCGGGCAACGCCGGCAATGTGGCCGGCCTGGTCTACATCGCCGCCTTTGCCCCCGACAGCGGCGAGAGCCCCGGCGGGATCACGCAACAGCACCTGCCCGCCGCCGCGCCGAACCTGGCCCCGGACAGCGACGGCTACCTGTGGATCAAGGCCGACAAGTTCCACGAGAGCTTCTGCCAGGACCTGGGCGCCGACGAGGCGCTGGCCATGGCCGTGGCGCAGAAGGCACCGCTTGCCGGCACCTTTGGCGACACGATCGGCTCGCCGGCCTGGAAGCACCAGCCGTCGTGGTACCAGATTTCGAGCGCAGACCGCATGATCGCGCCCGAGAACCAGCAGCGCATGTCTGCCCGGCTGAATGCGCGCAAGGTCATCACGCTGGATGCCAGCCACGCCTCGCTGGCGTCGCGGGCCACGGAGGTGGCCGCGCTGATCGACGAGGCGGCCCGCCAGACGGCCGCGTGAGATGGCGGCAGTGGAGCGCAGGGGGGAGAGGCTTGACATTCCCACCGTGTCAAGGTGGAAACTGCTGCACTTTGGCGCACGCCGGCCGCCACGGCCGGCAGCCCCTTCCATCCGCATTCCACCAGGAGGTTTCCCCATGTCCATGTATGGCAGTTCGATGAATCCGCGGCGGCGCGTACTACTGTTGGGTGCGGCAGCGCTCGGTTCCCAGGCGCTGTCCGCCGTGGCTGCGCCGCGCACGCCCATCGAGGTCTGGAAGGACCCGAACTGCGGCTGTTGCCAGGACTGGATCACCCATCTGGAGGGCCATGGCTTCAGCGCCCGGGTGATGGACGAGGGCAACAACGCGGCGCGCAGCCGCTTGGGCCTGCCGGCGAAATATGGCTCCTGCCATACGGGCCTGGTGCAGGGCTACGTGATCGAGGGGCATGTGCCGGCGGCCGACATCAAGCGCCTGCTCAAGGAGCGGCCCCAGGCCCTGGGACTGGCCGTGCCCGCGATGCCGGTCGGTTCGCCGGGCATGGACGGCGCAGCCTATGGCGGGCGGCGCGATCCCTACCAGGTGCTGCTGGTGCGCAAGAACGGATCGGCGCAAGTGTTCAGCTCCTACTCCTGATGCGGCACGGCGCCCGCAGCCAGTCTTAGCGGAAGCGCACCACGCGGCCGGCGGGCTGCGGCGTGGGCGTGGGCGGCTCGGCACCGGTGTAGACCGCGCGCGGGCGGATCAACTGGCCCGAGGCGCGCTGCTCCAGCGCATGGGCGATCCAGCCCGCGGTGCGGCCCAGCGCAAACAGCACGAAGGCTGCGCCTGTGGGCAACTGCCAGGCGCGCTGCACGGCCACCAGCGCATAGTCGAGGCTGGGGTGCAGGCCCGTGTGTTCGTAGACATGGTCGATCAGGCGCTGGCGGCGGCGGTCCGGCGGCAGGCGCTGCAGCAGCGCATGGCTGCGCGGATCGCCCTGCGGGTACAGCGGATGGCCGAAGCCCGCGCAGTAATGGGGCTTGCTGCCGAGCCGCGTGTCCTGCAGCAGCGCCGCCAGCGAAGGCGCGATGCCCTCGTGCGCATGCCATTCGTCCCAGTGTCGGTCGATGAGCTGCGTCATGCCGCCATGCAGCGGTCCCGACAGCGCCGCCAGCCCCGCGCCCACGCTCGCATGCAGGCTGGCGCCGGTGGACGCCACCACGCGCGCGGCAAAGCTCGACGCATTCAGCTCATGGTCGGCGCACAGCACCAGGGCGCAGCGCAGCGTGTCTGCGGCATCGGTGCCCACCTGCCACTGCCGTTGCAGGCACAGGTGTGCGGGCAGCGATGAGGGTGAAGAACCCAGCAGCGCGGCGCCCATGGCCTGCAGCAGGGCGGCAGGTTGCTCGGCAACCGCTGGCGTTGCAGCATGCCAGGCGGCCAGCACCGCTGCTGGGGCGGACAATGCGGTGGCTGGGGCGGGCGGTTTGCTGTCGCCAGCCGGGGGCCGGTGCGCTCCATCGTCATGGTTCTGCCATAGCCACAGTGCGGTTTGCTCCAGCGTGGCGTGTTCAGCCCAGGGCACGGCATCGCGGCCGCGGTAGTACAGGTGGCCGTCCGCCACCAGCGTGATGGCCGAGGACAGCACGGGCTGCCCCCAGTCGAGCGTGGCTTGCGCCAGCCGGGCCGGATTGCGCACCGCCTGGCGCTGGCGGGCCAGGCGCATCACATCGCTTTGCAGGTAGCGGCTGCCGCGCTCGCCGGGCATCTTTTGCGCGCGCAGCAGGCCGCGGCTCACATAGCTGTACAGGCTGCTGCGCCGCACGGCGAGCAGCGCGGCAGCGGCCTCGGCCGAAAGCCAGGGGGAGTCTGCTTCTGGGGCGGGGGGATTCACGGCGCCGATTGTGCGCCGATTCGGCGGGCAGGGCGATGTGGATCGGCCCGATCAAGATTGACGCCGGCACCGCCGGATCGCTCCAATGCGGCTATCGACAGCAGAAACCCGAGCGCCGCATGAACACTCCCATCTCCCCACCATCGCCCGCCGCCCTGCTCGAAACCCTGTGGCGGGATGCCGGCCTCGATGCCCGGGCCCTGGGCCGCGCGCAGCTGAGCGGCAGCAACCAGCGCCTGCCCAGCAGCTTTGCCGTGGGTCAGGCCGCGCAGGCGAGCGTGGCTGCGGCGGCGCTCGCCGCCTCCGAGATCGGTGCGCTGCGGCAGCCCCACCTGCCCGCGCAGGGCGTGGCCGTTGCCATGGAGCACGTGCTGGCCGAGACCTCGGCCTTCTTCACGCTGGACGGCGTGCGGCCCTCGATCTGGTCGCCGGTGTCGGGCCTGTATGCCTGCGGCGCCGCCCTGGGCCGGCCGGGCTGGGTGCGCATCCACGCCAACTTCGACCACCACCGCGACGGCGTTCTGCGCCTGCTGGGCCTGCCGCCCGGAGAAAATACGTCAAAACAGCAGGTAAGCCAGGCACTGCAAGCGAAAGATGCTCTTGATTTTGAAGCGAAGGCCACGGCCGCCGGCCTGGTGGTGGCTGCTGTGCGCAGCCTGCAGGAATGGGAGGCGCATGCGCAAAGCGCCGCCCTGCGGGCGCAGCCGCTGGTGAGCATCACGCAGCTGGATGCAGGCGCCCCTGCCGCACCGCGCGCCTGGCCGGCCCTGGCTGCGGATGCCTTGCCGTTGTCGGGCCTGCGGGTGCTCGATCTCACGCGCATCCTCGCCGGGCCGGTGGCCGCGCGCACGCTGGCGGCCTATGGCGCCGAGGTGCTGATGGTGAATGCGCCGCAGCTGCCGAACATCGAGGCCATTGCCGACATGAGCCGCGGCAAGCGCTCGGCGCTGCTGGACCTGAAGACGCCCGCCGGCCTGGCGCAGATGCGGCAGCTGCTCGCCGATGCCCATGTGTTCGTGCAGGGCTACCGCCCCGGCAGCCTGCAGGCGCTGGGCCTGGGCGTGCAGGATGTGGCGCGGCTGGCGCCCGGCATCGTCCATGCCAGCCTGTCGGCCTATGGCCGCAGCGGGCCCTGGGCCGACAAGCGCGGCTTCGATTCGCTGGTGCAGACAGTGAGCGGCATCAACCTGGCCGAGGCCGGGGCCTTCGGCGACCCCACGCCTCGGCCACTGCCCATGCAGATCCTGGACTACGGCGCCGGCTTTCTGCTGGCCTTCGGCATTCAGGCAGCGCTGCTGCGCCAGGCCGCGCAGGGTGGTACCTGGCATGTCGAGGTGTCGCTGGCGCGCGTGGCGCAGTGGCTGGTGGGTCTGGGACAGGTGCCGGTGGTGCCGGCCGCGGACACTGGTACAGACTGGCTGCTGCCCTACCTGGAGACCGCCGAAAGCGGCTTTGGCCAGTTGTGCGCAGTGTGCCCCAGCGCCCGGCTGTCGCGCACGCCGCCCCGGCTGCGTCGCCCATCTGTCCCGCCAGGAACCGACCAGCTGCGCTGGTTGATGCATCCAGACGATAATAGTGGGCTATGAGCGGAAACACCTTTGGCACCCTGTTTACTGTCACCAATTTCGGCGAATCGCATGGCCCCGCCGTGGGCTGCGTGATCGACGGCTGCCCGCCCGGCATGCACCTGGCCGAGGCGGACATCCAGCGCGAGCTGGACCGCCGCCGGCCCGGCACCAGCCGGCATGTGACGCAGCGCAACGAGGCCGACCAGGTCGAGATCCTCTCGGGCGTGTACGAGGGCAAGACCACCGGCACACCGATCGGCCTGCTGATCCGCAACACCGACCAGCGCAGCAAGGACTACTCCAACATCTCGCAGAGCTTCCGCCCCGGCCATGCCGACTACGCCTACTGGCACAAGTACGGCATCCGCGATCCGCGCGGCGGCGGGCGCTCGTCGGCGCGGCTGACCGCGCCCACCGTGGCCGCCGGCGCCGTGGCGCGCAAGTGGCTGTTCGAGAAGTTCGGCACCGAGTTCCGCGCCTGCATGCTGCAGCTGGGCGAGCTGCCCATCCCGTTCGAGAGCTGGGAGCACGTACCCAACAACCCCTTCTACGCGCCGGTGGCCGACGTGCAGCAGTACGAGGACTACATGGATGCGCTGCGCAAGTCGGGCGACTCCTGCGGCGCGCTGATCCGCGTGCAGGCGAGCAAGGTGCCCGTGGGCCTGGGCGAGCCGCTGTACGACAAGCTCGACGCCGACATCGCCTACGCAATGATGGGCCTGAACGCCGTCAAGGCGGTGGAGATCGGCGCCGGTTTCGACGCAGTGACGCACCGCGGCACCATGCATGGCGACTCGCTCAGCCCGCAGGGCTTTCGCAGCAACAACGCCGGTGGCATCCTGGGCGGCATCAGCACCGGCCAGGACATCGAGGTGCGCATCGCCATCAAGCCCACCAGCTCCATCATCAGCCCGCGCGAGTCCATCGACGTCCATGGCAACAGCACCGAGGTCATCACCAAGGGCCGCCACGACCCCTGCGTGGGCATCCGCGCCGCGCCCATCGCCGAGGCCCTGCTGGCCATGGTGCTGATGGACCATGCGCTGCGCCACCGCGCGCAGAACGCCGACGTGAAGCTGGACGTGGGGCCGATCGCTGCCGTGGCCCCGCGCTGAGCCAGACATGCTTTCCATGAAAAAGGGCCGCATCAGCGGCCCTTTTTTTGCATGCGCAGCAGATCAGTTGATCGTTGCGCCCGACGACTCGACGATGGCCTTGGAGTTCTTGAAGTCGGCCTGGAAGAACTTGTCGAAGTCCGCCACCGACATGGCCTGCGGCTCGGCGCCCTGGGCCTGGATGGACTCCTGCACTTCCTTCATCTGCAGCAGCTTGTTCACCTCGCCGTTGAGCTTGGCGATGATGGGTGCGGGCGTGCCCTTGGGGCCGAACAGGCCGTACCAGGTGCTCACGTCGAAGCCCTTGTAGCCGGACTCGGCCACGGTCGGCACCTCGGGCAGCGAAGAGCTGCGCTTGGCGGACGTGACGGCCAGCGGGCGCAGCTTGCCGGCCTTGATCTGGCCGATGGCGGACGGCACCGACGACACCAGCAGGTCCACGTTGCCCGACAGCGCATCGACCAGGGCCGGGTTCGAGCCCTTGTAGGGCACGTGGGTCAGCTTGATGCCCGCGGCCTTCTCGAACAGCACGCCGGCGATGTGGATGCTGGTTCCGTTGCCCGGCGAGCCGTAGGTAATCTTGCCTGGATCGGCCTTGGCGGCGGCGATCACGTCGGCCAGGGTCTTGTACTTGGAGTTCTCCGACGTGGCGATGATCACCGGCGAGTACGCCACGTGGGCGATGGGCGTCAGGTCCTTGGCGGGGTTCCAGGGCAGGTTCTTGTACAGGTAGTAGCCCAGCACCACGTTGTCTTTTTGGCCCATCACGATGTCGTAGCCGGTGGGCTGGGCCTTGGCGGCCTCGCTGATGCCGATGGTGCCGCCCGCGCCGGCGCGGTTGTCGGCCACCACGGTCCAGTGGTTCTGCTCGGTCAGCTTGGAGGCGACGATGCGCGACAGGATGTCGGTGCCGCCGCCCGGCGGGAAGGGCACGACCAGGCGGATGGGCTTGGACGGGTAGTCCGCGGGCGCGGATTGCGCCTGCGCTCCTGCGCTGAAGGCCACGGTCAGCGCCAGGGCGCCATAGCTCACGAAGTGACGACGAAGCATGGGAAAAGGTCTCCAAAAAGGCAGGGCAGGCAAGGCGCCTGCCCGGGTTTAGAACGTGTTTACGATCTTTTCGGGGTCGCGCCAGTGCCTTTGCGGGATGGGATGCAAGGCGCGGTACCGCAGCAATAG
>JBLZYV010000121.1:0-10218 GCA_050282565.1 Comamonas sp. | reverse complement strand
CAGAACTGGGTGACGATGAAGTAGCGGCGCCGGTCCAGGATGTCGGCCAGCGCGCCGCTGGGCAGGCCCAGCAGGAACACCGGCAGCGTGGACGCGGACTGCACCAACGCCACCAGCACGGGCGAGGTGGTCAGCGAGGTCATCAGCCAGGCTGCCGCCACATCGTTCATCCACATGCAGGTATTGGCCGCCATCCAGATCAGCCACAGCATGCGGAAGGTGGGGGTGGACAGCGGCGCCCAGACGGCGCTGGAGGCTTTCTGCTGCTGCGCATCCCGGGCGGCCTGCGCCGCCGCGGCCACGTCCTCGGCGGCCATGCCCGAAGGGTCTTCCAGCAGGATGCCGGGGCCGGGGGCGCCCGGCTTGGCTGCGGTCGCTGGATCGCCGGCTGGCGGCGCTGCGGGCGGGGAAGTGTGATCGTCGGCCATGAACCTCCATTGTGCGGGCAAAAAGACCGGTTTCAGCGCGGGGCGCCGGCCTTGCGTTCGCTCGGGCATTTCAGGCACCGGCCGTGCCGGGTACTGGATATTTTTTACACTGGCGGCCATGAGTTTGCTGATTTTGGGAATCGAATCCTCCTGCGACGAGACGGGCGTGGCCCTGGTGCAGGCAGAGCAGGGCACCGCCGTGCCGCAGCTGCTGGGCCATGCGCTGTTCAGCCAGATCGACATGCACCGCGCCTATGGCGGCGTGGTGCCCGAGCTGGCCAGCCGCGACCACATCCGCCGCGTGCTGCCGCTGACCCGGCAGGTGCTGGAATCCTCGGGCCGCACACTGGCCGAGGTGGACGTGGTGGCCTTCACGCGCGGCCCGGGCCTGGCCGGGGCGCTGCTGGTGGGCGCGGGCACGGCCTGCGCGCTGGCCGCGGCGCTGGACAAGCCGGTGCTGGGCGTGCACCACCTGGAAGGACACCTGCTGTCGCCCTTCCTCAGCAGCGACCCGCCGGAGTTCCCCTTCGTCGCGCTGCTGGTGTCGGGCGGGCATACGCAGCTGATGCGCGTGGACGGCGTGGGCCGCTACGAAATCTTGGGCGAGACCATCGACGATGCCGCCGGCGAGGCCTTTGACAAGTCCGCCAAGGTGCTGGGCCTGCCGTACCCGGGCGGGCCCGAGCTGTCGCGGCTGGCGCAATCGGGCCGGGCCGATGCCTTCAAGCTGCCCCGGCCGCTGCTGCACAGCGGCGACCTGGATTTCTCGTTCGCCGGGCTGAAGACTGCGGTGCTCACGCAGGCCAAGAAGCTGGGCGATGCGCTCGAAGCCAACAAGGCCGACCTGGCTGCATCGACGCAGGCCGCGATCGTCGAGGTGCTGGTAAAGAAGACGCTGGCGGCGCTGGCGCAGACCGGCATGCGGCGCGTGGTGGTGGCCGGCGGCGTGGGCGCGAACCGGCTGCTGCGCGAGCAGCTCGATGCCGCCTGCGCGGCGCGCGGCATCCGCGTTCACTACCCGGAGCTGCATCTGTGCACCGACAACGGCGCGATGATCGCCATGGCCGCTGCCATGCGCCTGCAGGCCGGGCAGCAGCAGGCGGACAAGACCTACGCCTTCGACGTGAAGCCGCGCTGGCCGCTGGATGCGATCAGCGCTGCAGCGGCCTGATTGCAAAAACAATAGCTGCTGGCGCTTGCCATGCAAGGATTTCAATGCTGAAAGTATTTGAAATCCTTATGGGATAAGCGCAGGCAGCTCTCTTTTTTACCACTGGAACAGCGGCGGCTGCTTGGCGATGAAGCGCTTGATCGCCTCCTGGTGGAACTCGCTTTCGCGGCACAGGGTCTGGGCGATGGCCTCCTGCTGGTAGACCGCGTCGCGGGCCGTCTCGAAGGCGCGGTTCATCACCACCTTGGTCATGCCGATGGCCTCGGTCGGTGCGCTGGCGAAGCGCTCGGCAAAGGCGAGGGCGCGCTCCAGCACATTGCCCTCGCTCACCTCGTAGACCATGCCCAGCGACAGCGCTTCCTGCGCATCGACGACGCGGGCGGTGAAGGCCATTTCCTTGGCCTTCTGCAGGCCGATCAGGCGCGGCAGCAGGTACATGGCGCCGAGGTCGGGGATGAAGCCGATCTTGCTGAACACGCAGCAGAACTTGGCCGTGGGCGCGGCGAACACGAAGTCGGCGCTGAGCGCCAGCGACAGGCCGGCGCCGAAGGCGCTGCCCTCGACGGCGCTGATCACGGGCTTTTCCATGTCCAGCAGCTCATCGAACCACTTGTGCAGCGCCAGCATGCGGTTGCGGCTGTCGAACACATCCTGCTTGCCCGAGACGGTCTGCGCCATCGACTTGACGTCGCCGCCGGCGCAGAAGTGGCCGCCGGCGCCTGCCAGCACGATGGCCTTCACGGCGCGGTCGTCGCGCAGCTGCGGCACCAGGCGCGCGAATTCCTCGCGCATGGACTGGTCGAGCGCGTTGCGCGCCTCGGGGCGGTTCAGGGTCAGCAGCGCGGTCGCGCCGTGCATGGTGAGCGTCAGGGAGGTCATGGTCGTCGGTCCGAAAAAAAGGGGGCGCGTGGCCGGGTGCCCGTGCGCCGGGACTTGCATCCTAAGAATAGCCGCGCGGCCGGCCTGTCCCCCACAAGTCAGACTTCGGCAATGCTGAACAGGCGCTTATACAGAAGCAAGGGACCCATACGCAATCGGTGTCAGCTGATAGCGCGGCAAAGGCGGCGTTTGCGCGTATGCTCCGGCGCAAACACCCTAGCAGGACCCTGAAGGAGCACATCGTGAATGCATTCTTGAAGTACGAGCAGCGCGGCCATGTGGTGACGCTGACCATGTCGCAGCCCGAGCAGCGCAACCCTCTGACCGGCAACACCGCGGTGGACGAGTTCGTGGCCGCCATCGACCGGATCAGCGCCGACCGCAGCGTGCGCGCGGTGATCCTGACGGGCGAGGGCCCGGCGTTCTCGGCCGGCGGCGACATCCGCAAGATGAAGGAGCAGTCCTTCGGCGAGGTGGACGGCATGCGCATCCGCGACGACTACCGCCAGGGCATCCAGCGCCTGCCGCTGGCGCTGTTCAACCTGGAGGTGCCGGTGATCGCCGCCGTCAACGGCCCGGCCGTGGGCGCGGGGCTGGACCTGGCCTGCATGTGCGACCTGCGCATCGCGTCCGACAAGGCGCGCTTCGCCGAGAGCTTCGTGAAGATGGGCATCATCCCTGGCGACGGCGGTGCCTGGCTGCTGCCGCGGGTGATCGGCCTGTCGCGCGCGGCCGAGCTGTCGCTCACCGGCCGCATGATCGATGCCGCCACCGCGCTGCAGTGGAACCTGGTGTCGCAGGTGGTGCCGCACGATGAGCTGCTGGCCGCCGCCAACCAGCTGGCCGACGAGATCGCCGCGAACCCGCCGCAGGTCACGCGCATGACCAAGAAGCTGATCCGCGAAGGCATGCACATGAGCCTGGCCTCGCTGCTGGAGCTGTCGGCCGCCTACCAATCGCTGGCCCACCAGACAGCGGACCACCGCGAGGCGGTTTCGGCCTTCCTGGAAAAGCGCACGCCGCAGTTCGGCGGTTGAGCGTGCCTGCCGCGACAGCGGCAGATTTTTGATGAAAATAGCTGCCAGCGCTTATCTGGAAGGCGCTGGCAGCTATTTTTTTGTGAGTCAGCTCACATGCTCGAGGCGCTCCAGGCGCTCGAGTTCGGCGCAGACATCGGCCATGCGGCCGGCGATGGCCCAGCCGGTGGAGCGTCCGGCGCGCTGGCCGGCAGGGCCCCAGAACATCTTGATCGATGCATCGTTGGCCGCGGCGGCGCTGTGCCGCTGCACCGGGCTGGCCAGGTTGGACATGGTGGTCTGGACACGCGCGCCGCGCGCCTGGCGTTGCGAGCGAGGGCTGGCGGGGCGCGGGCGGCGGATCAGCTCCAGCGGGCGGGCCTGGCCGCCGGCGGCAGGCGCGTCCAGCAGGCTGAGCTGCTCGCCACTGCCAGCCTGCTGGTGCACGATGGCGCTGCGGTGCCAGGCCACATGGGGTTGGGCTGGCTCAGGGCTGGCGGGGTTGGCAGCGCGCGCCGCCGGCAAGGCCAGCCCGGCATCGTTGGCGCTGTGCAGCGGGCCCGCATTTGGGGCAGAGGCCGTGGTGAAGGCCGTGAAGGCGAGGGAAGTACGGGCGTGCGGCACCAGCGCGCGCAGTGCGTCGGCAATCAGCATGTGAATCTCCTTGGGTGGTCAACACAGGCAGGATTGCGAAGAGGGGGGGCTGCCGCAGGGTTGAGCGGTGCTTGCGCACCGCGACAACGCCCGCCACCTGCGGCGGCCGGATGGGGCTACATCAGCATGGTGTTGCGGATCAGCCCCACGGCGATGCCCTCGATCTCGAAGGGCTCGCCGGGATGCACGACGATGGGCAGGTAGTCGGGGTTCTCGGCCAGCAGCTCGATGCCCTCGCGGGTACGGTGCAGGCGCTTGACGGTAACGTCGTCGCCCAGCCGCGCGACGATGATCTGGCCGTTGCGGGCCTCGTGCGTGGCTTTGACGGCGAGCAGGTCGCCATCCATGATGCCGGCGTCGCGCATGGACATGCCGCGCACCTTGAGCAGGTAGTCGGGCTGCTGCGCGAACAGGCCGCCTTCGATGGAGTAGGTACGGTCCACATGCTCCTGCGCCAGGATGGGCGAGCCGGCCGACACGCGGCCGACCAGCGGCAGCAGCAGGCCGCCCAGGCGCTGCACGACCTCGTTGCCCAGGTCGGCCAGCGAGGCGGAAACGCTGCCGCGCGCCTGCTGCGCATCCTGGATGGAGCGCAGCGCCTCGGCCTTGAGCCGGATGCCGCGCGAGGTGCCGCTCACCAGCTCGATGGCGCCCTTGCGGGCCAGCGCCTTCAGGTGCTCTTCGGCCGCGTTGGCGGACTTGTAGCCGAGCGCGGTGGCGATTTCGGCCCGCGTGGGCGGAGCGCCGGTGCGGGCGATGGCGTCTTGCACCAGCTCCAGGATTTGCTGTTGACGGGCCGTGAGTTTGAGATGGTCTCGCATAAGATCTCCGGTTCATTGACAGGCAGGCGATGAAGCCATGGCCCGTACCTGTGAATTAATCCAGTACCTGTATTTTTAACCAGTTTTTTGCGAGAGGCAAGAGATGCCATCAAAAATTGTGCTGATCGGCACTGGCGGCACCATCGCCGGCCTGGCGCCGGACGCGGCGAATGCCGGGCAGTACCAGGCGGCCCAGCTGTCGGTGCAGGCATTGCTGCAGGGCCTGCCCGGTAGCGACGCGGTGCCGGTGGAGGCCGTGCAGCTCGCGCAGATCGACAGCAAGGACATGGACGATGCCGTGTGGCGTGCGCTGTTGCAGGCCTGCCACAGCGCGATGCTAAACCCCGAGGTGCGCGCCGTGGTCATCACCCATGGCACCGACACCATCGAAGAGACAGCGTGGTTCCTGCAGGAGTGCCTGGGCCGCCTGCCCAAGCCGGTGGTGCTGACCTGCGCGATGCGGCCCGCCAATGCCTTGATGCCCGACGGGCCGCAGAACCTGCGCGATGCGCTGGCGGTGGCCACGACCGAGGCCGGGCTGCCCGAGGTGGTGGTGGTGGCGGACCGCGAGGTGCATGCGGCGCGCTGGGTGCAGAAGATCCATCCGCACCGGCTGCAGGCCTTTGGCTCGGGCGAGCAGGGGCCGGCGGGCTGGGTGGAGAACGGCCGGGTGCGCTGGGCGTATGCCGCCGCGGCCGATGCCCGGCCGGATTACCGTGGCGAGCAGGCGGTGCAGGCGCTGGCGCAGGCCGGCCAGCCCTGGCCCTGGGTGGAGGTGGTGACCAGCCACGCGGGCGCGCGCACGGAGCTGATCCCTGCCTTGCTGCAGGCCGGCGTACAGGGCCTGGTGCTGGCCTGCACCGGCAATGGCACGCTGCACCAGGCCATGGAGGCAGGCGTCGCGCAGGCGCATCGCCAGGGCGTGCCGGTGTGGCGCAGCTCGCGCTGCGCGCTGGGGCAGATCCTGGAGGCCAGCCCCGCGGCTGAGGCGCCGCCCGCATCCGCGCTCAGCGCCGTCAAGGCGCGGGTGTCGCTGCAGTTGCGGCTGCTGGGCCTGTAGGCAAAGAAAAAAGCCACTATCGAAAAGATAGTGGCTTGCGCTTGCTGTGTAAGGGCTAGAGGCTGATTTGGCTGAAAATCAGGATTCCAGGGCCGCCAGCGCGCGGCCGGTGATGTCCTCGACGCTGCCCATGCCGCTGATGGCGCGGTATTTGGGCGCGCCGGCCGCATCGCGCTGGGCCCAGGCGCTGTAGTAGTCGACCAGCGGGCGGGTTTGCTGGCTGTAGACGTCGAGGCGCTTCTTGACGGTTTCTTCCTTGTCGTCCTCGCGCTGCACCAGGGGCTCGCCGGTCAGGTCGTCCTTGCCCTCGACCTTGGGCGGGTTGAACTTGACGTGGTAGGTGCGGCCCGAGGCGGGGTGCGAGCGGCGGCCGCCCATGCGCTCGATGATGGCTTCGAAGGGCACGTCGATCTCGAGCACGTAGTCGAGCTTGACGCCGGCATCCTTCATGGCATCGGCCTGCGGAATGGTGCGGGGAAAGCCGTCGAACAGGAAACCGTTGGCGCAATCGGCCTGGGCGATGCGCTCCTTGACGAGGTTGATGATGAGATCGTCGCTCACGAGCTGGCCCGCATCCATCACGGCCTTGGCCTGCAGGCCCAGCGGCGTGCCGGCCTTGACGGCGGCGCGCAGCATGTCGCCGGTGGAGATTTGGGGGATGCCGTATTTCTGGCAGATGAAGGCTGCCTGGGTGCCTTTGCCGGCACCAGGTGCTCCCAACAGAATCAACTTCATACTCGTCCTCGAATGGTTATATCTTTGTGGCAACAGAAACGGGCCTGCAAGCCCGTCACTGTGTTGGAATCTGAGTTGAGCATATCACGGCGTGGATGAATGTCACCTAATTGAAATCGGGGGTTTTACAGGGGGAGCGGCCGGCAAAAGCGCGGTGGCGACAGGACGTGCAGCGGCCGAACGGCCAAAGGCCGGTAGACTGCGTCGAAAATCAGGAAGGACGTATGAGAATTTCGCTGCCGGAACAGAAAAAATGGGTACACGACTCGCCAATGGACGTGCGCTGGGGGGATATGGACAAGCTGGGCCATGTCAACAATACGGTGTACTTCCGGTACATGGAGACGGCACGGGTCGAGTGGCTGCACGGTCTGCCCCAGTCGCCCTACAGCGAAGGGCGCGGCGCCGTGGTGGTGAATGCGTTCTGCAATTTCGTGCGCCAGATCGAATACCCGGCCCGCCTCGTCGTGAAGATGTATGTCAGCGACCCGGCGCGCACCGCGTTCGAGACCTGGTACGAGATCGAGTACGAAGGCCAGCCCGGCGTGGTCTATGCCACGGGCGGCGCGACCGTGGTCTGGGTCGACCACGTGCAGCGCAAGGCCGTGGAACTGCCCGAGAGCCTGCGCGCGCTGGTGCAGGAGTAGCAGGGCGGAGAGAGCCGGTGGGGGTTCGCCGGCGTGCTATCCGTGGTCAGCCGCCTGCGGCGTTCTGGCCGCGCTCCGGTGCCCGGGGCGAAAGGCGTGCTGGCGGGCCGTCCAGGCCACGGCCCAGGCGCATGCCAGCAGGCCGGCGATCACCCAGGGAAAGCTGCGCACCCCGGTGGTCTCGAGCAGCAGCCCGCCCAGGGCACCGCTGCCGGCGAAGGCCAGGTTGAACACCGTGACCAGCATCGACTGGGCCACCTCGGCGTGCTCGCCGGCGGCGTCGGCCAGGGCCGTCTGCAGCAGCGTGGGGGCTCCGCTGAAGCTCAGGCCCCACAGCAGCACGCCTATATAGACCATCGGTACGGAGGCGTGGCCGAGGCCGAACACCAGGGCCACGGCGCAGAAAACACCCAGGGCCAGCAGCACCAGCATCCGCAGGAAGCGGTCCACCAGCATGCCTACGCCCCAGATGCCCAGCATGGCCGCCATGCCAAAGCCGAGCAGCACGCGGTCGAGTTGCGCTCCCATGCCCACCGAATCCAGAAACGGCGACAGGTAGGTATAGAGGATGTAGTGCGGCAGTATCCAGGCCGTCACCACGAGCAGGACGGCGCGCACGCCCGGCGTCGTGAGGGCCTGGCGGAAGGCGACGGGCTGCCCTGCCGTCGGTGCCGCGCGCTCGGGCAGGCGCCACGCCACCCAGAGCATCAACAGCAGGCCTACTGCGCTGAGGCAGGCGAAAACCCCGCGCCATCCCAGCAGGCCGCCGGCCCAACTGGCCAGGGGCACGCCCACGCACAGCGTCAAGGGAATGCCGAACATGGCCACGGCCAAAGCCCGGCCCTGCTGGTGCGGCTCGACCAGGCTGCGGGCGTATGGCGCCAGCAGGCTCCAGGCCAGCCCGGTGGCCAGTCCCACCATGAAGCGTGCGGCCAGGCTGAGCAGGAAGTGGGTGGACAGCGCGGTGACCAGGTTGCAGAGGCAAAAGCAGGCCAGCACCGCCAGCAGTATCCGCCGGCGCCCCCAGTGGCGGGTCGCCGCCGTCAGCGGTATGGCGGCCAGGCCGGAGCCCAGTGCGCACAGCGTGACCATCTGGCCAGCCCAGGCCTCGGAAATGCCGAACCCCGCCGCGATCTGCGGCAGCAGGCCGGCAGGAAAGGTTTCGTTGGCCGTGGCAAGGAAGCTGGACAGGCTGAGTGCGATCAAGCCACCCAGGGGAAAGGCCGCGTTGGCCGGTGCGGATGCTTCCCCGGTGCTCGGGGAGGAACGGTTCATATGGTTGCCAGGCACTGCTCGGATGCTATGGTTTTGAAAGGCCGGCATGGTACATGGCCGGCCCATCTTTGATAACCAAGCCAAGCCTTGAAAGGCTTTCAACCGTGAATGAACAGTGCTGGCTGGCGGTTCCACCGGGTGCCTGGATTTGCCGCAGATGGCCGCTAGAGGCTGCGCAAGCTCAGGAGGCGCGCGCCACGCCGTACTGCGTGGACAGGTAGCGCCGGATCTGCTCGGGCGCATCGATGAAGCGGACCCCGTGGTGCGCACGGGTCTCCACGCCGGCATCCACCGCGACCCGGTCGTCGCCCAGCACCAGCACGGGCGCGGACTGGTTGTCTTCGCCGATGAGGGCGACGATGGCCGCGCGGGGGCGGGCGGCGTCGATGTAGTGCACGTCGACGGCATTGCGCAATTGCGGGAAGAAGCTCAGCAGTCCCTCCACGGCGACCGAATCGCCGCAATAGAACGGGCCTTCGGATTCTTTGAAAAATCCGGGTTGGAGCATGAACAGGGTATCTTTCTTCATGGTGAGCCTTGAGGTCGTTGAAGTAGGGGATCAATTGGGGGGCGATGCAGCCGGTTGGAGCGGCTGCACCGTGCTCGCCATCGTAGGAAAGGCCGGCGCCGCAGGCGAGTGGCACGAATGACAATTTACGTAATAATCGCGCCAATATGGAATCTGCACGCATCGAGCCGGGGCTGGTGGCCGTCATCGTGTATGACGGCCTGAGCCTGTTCGAGTACGGCTGCGCGGTCGAAGTCTTCGGCCTGCCGCGCCCCGAACTGGGCGAGGGCTGGTACCGCTTTGCCGCCTGCGCGGCAGAGCCCGGTGTGCTGAGGGGGGCGGGCGGCATCCAGATCCAGCCAGCCGCGGGCCTGGAACTGCTGCCCCAGGCACGCACCATCATCGTTCCCGGCTGGCGTGGCATCGACGCCCCGGTCCCCGGGCGGCTGAGCGAGGCCCTGCGGCAGGCCCATGCAGGCGGCGCCCGCATCCTGTCCATCTGCACCGGCGCATTTGTGCTGGCGGCGGCAGGGCTGCTTGACGGCAGGCGCGCCACGACCCACTGGCGCCATGCTCCTGTGCTCGCGGCCCGCTATCCACGGGTGCAGGTGGAGGCCGACGTGCTCTACGTCGATGCGGGCTCCATCCTCACCTCGGCCGGCAGCGCGGCCGGCATCGACCTGTGCCTGCACCTGATCCGCCGCGACCTGGGGCCGCGTATGGCCAACCAGGTGGCCCGGCGCCTGGTCATGCCGCCCCACCGCGAAGGCGGGCAGGCGCAATACATCGAAGAACCCGTCTCCCGGCGGCCGAGCGCCTCGCTGGCGCCGCTGCTCGATGCAGTGCGTGCCGACCTGCGGGGCGACTGGCCCATTGCCAGGATGGCGAGGCATACCGCCACCAGCACCCGCACTTTCCAGCGGCACTTCGTCCAGGCGATGGGCATGCCGCCGGGCGAATGGCTGGTGACGCAGCGGCTGGCCGCCGCCAGAACCCTGCTCGAAGAGACGGACGCCGGCGTGGA
>JBLZYV010000120.1:0-10302 GCA_050282565.1 Comamonas sp. | reverse complement strand
CGACCAGCGCGTCAAACGCGGCCTCGGCGGCCAGCATGCCGGTCTTGATCGCGGCGTGGCTGCCCTTGATGCGGCTCACGTTCAGGTAGCCGGCGTCGCAGCCCACCAGCGCGCCACCGGGGAAGATGGTCTTGGGCAGCGACAGCAGGCCGCCGGCGGTGATGGCGCGCGCGCCATAGCCAATGCGCTTGGCCGGCTTGATGCCCTTGGACTCGTCGCCCTCGAGGTAGTAGCGGATGTTGGGATGGGTCTTCCAGCGCTGCATCTCCTCGAACGGCGAGAGATACGGGTTGCTGTAGTCCAGGCCGGTGATGAAGCCCAGCGTGACCAGGTTGTCATCCAGGTGGTAGAGGAAGGCGCCGCCATAGGTGTGGTTGTCCATGGGCCAGCCGGCGGTGTGCATCACGAAGCCGGGCTGATGGCGCTTGGGGTCGATCTCCCACAGCTCCTTGACGCCGATGCCGTAGGTCTGCGGGTCCTTGCCGGCGTCGAGCTTGAAGCGGGCGATCAGCTGCTTGCCAAGGTGGCCGCGCGCGCCTTCGGCGAAGACGGTGTACTTGGCGTGCAGCTCCATGCCGAGCTGGAAGTCGCCGGTGGGCTCGCCTTCCTTGCTGATGCCCATGTTGCCGGTGGCCACGCCCTTGACGGAGCCGTCGTCGTTGTACAGCACCTCGGCGGCCGCGAAGCCGGGGAAGATTTCCACGCCCAGCGCCTCGGCCTGGTCGGCCAGCCACTTGGTGACATGGCCCAGGCGCACGATGTAGTTACCATGGTTCTGGAAGCACGCCGGCAGCAGGAAGTTGGGGGTGCGCAGGCCCGACTTTTCGCTCAGGAAGACCATGGCGTCATCGGTGACGGCCTGGGTCAGCGGCGCGCCTTTTTCCTTCCAGTCGGGGATCAGTTCGGTCAGCGCGCGCGGGTCCATGATGGCGCCCGAGAGGATGTGGGCGCCGGGCTCGGAGCCTTTTTCGAGCACGACGACGGAAACGTCCGTTCCCTTCTTGGCCGCGAGCTGCTTGAGGCGGATGGCCGTGGCCAGGCCGCCGGGCCCGCCACCGACGATCACAACGTCGTATTCCATCGCTTCGCGGGGGCCGAACTGGGCCAGTATCTCTTCTTGGTTCATCGGGGCTCCGGGGAGAAAAATAATCTTGTGGGCTCGCGTGGCGCGGCTTCTGCCTGTAACAGGCACATCCAGTCGATTTTAGGGCGATGCTGCACTGCGGGAGTTAGTAGAAACCTGGGGTTAGTACTAATCAAACACCGGTTTGTTTCATATCGCCCCGTTGCAGGTCAGGCTGGCATATGCCGATATGCTATGAAAATTGAATGTCACCAATCAATTGTTAGGCGATGATTAGGCTCGGTATCAGGCGGCCCGGCGCCGGTATTCGACAAAGCTGAACGGCAATCCGTTACCACTGGTGTGGCGTTCGCGGCTGAGCTCGGTCCAGGCGGCGTCCAGCACCGGGGCGAAGGCGTCGCCGTCGAAGTCCTGGTCGATCTCGGTGACGACGACCGCGCCGGCCAGCGGCAGCGCCTGCGCATACAGCTCGGCGCCGCCGATCACCCAGGTGGGCCGGCCGCTGGCCTCGGCGGCGGCCAGTGCCTGCTCCAGCGAATGGGCGACCTGCGCGCCCTCGGCCTGCCAGCCGGTTTGGCGGGTCACCACGATGTTGGTGCGGCCCGGCAGCGGGCGAAAGCGCGGGGGCAGCGAGTCCCAGGTCTTGCGCCCCATGACGACGGCCGCGCCGGCGGTGCGCTGCTTGAAGTGGGCCATGTCCTCGGGCAGGTGCCAGGGCATGGTGTTGTCCTTGCCGATGACGCCGTTGCGGGCGCGCGCGTAGATGAGATGGATCATGGTCGGGGAGCCAGCCAGCGGCTGATCTGGTTACGGCAGAGCAGGTAGAGCGGGTGCTCCACCCAGTGGTAATAGAGGGCGGACGCGAGCACCACGAGGGTCAGCGCCAGCAGCGTCATCGGGGCGCGCAGCTGCAGCGCTGCGGGCAGCGCGGCCCACAGCAGCGCCAGGCACGCATAGACGAGCATGTGCAGCAGGTAGATCGCGAACGAGTAGTCGCCCAGCCGGGCCAGCGCCAGCAGCACGCGGCCGCGCGGCTCGGGCAGCGCCAGCGCCATGCCGACCAGGGCGGTGGCGGCCGTGCCGACCAGCAGCGCCCGCTCGGGCCAGTGGAAGAAGCCGGACAGGCCCGGCTCGTGGACGACGAAGCGCTGCGCGAACACCACTGCGCAGGCGCCCAGCGCCAGGGCGGCGGCGGCCCACAGGCCCCAGCGCTGCCGCGGGTGGGCCTGCACAAAGCGGTAGAGGAAGTAGCCGAGCAGGAACTCGGCCACCAGCGGCGAGGCGTAGAGCATCAGCAGCCAGCCGGCCTGCTCGAACATCTCGGGCGCGAAGCGCTGCTGCGCATGGTGGTAGCCGATGCTCAGCACCAACGCGGCGAACAGCAGCCCCAGCGTGCGGTCGCGCCAGGCCGGGGGAAGCAGCAGGCTGGCGGCGATGAGGGCGTAGAAGTACAGCTCGAACACCAGCGTCCAGATCACCGGGCTGATGTGGTGGGTGAAATTGGTGGGGTAGAGCAGGGCCGACGCGATCAGGTCCACATTGGGCGGCAGGCGGTGCGCCGCGCCAAGCACCGCCAAGAACAGCAGCAGCGCGGGCCACCAGCCGGTGTAGATGCGCGAGAACCGGATCAGCCCGAAGCGCAGCGCCGCCCGCCAGCCCTGCGGCATGCCCGCGGTGGAGCGGGCCATGATGACGCCGCTGATGACGAAGAAGATGTCCACGCCGGCATAGCCGCCGGCCGCGATCTGCTGCAGCAGCGGCGGCAACTGCGCGAAGAACGGGAGGCCCTGCACATGCAGCAGCGCCACCCACATCGCCGCGGCAAAGCGCAGTATCTGTATGTGCTGGAGCATGCGGCCGCGGGGCTAGGCCGGCAGGAGAAGGGTGTCGCTCACACCGCCACCGGCGCCTTGATCGCCGGGTGGTGCTGGTAGTCCACGACCTCGAAGTCCTCGTACTCGTAGTCGAAGATCGACGCCGGGCGGCGCTTGATCTGCAGTTGGGGCAGCGGCAGCGGCTCGCGGGCGAGCTGGGTCTCGACCTGTTCGAAGTGGTTGTTGTAGATGTGGCAGTCGCCGCCGGTCCAGATGAAGTCGCCCACCTCCAGGTCGCACTGCTGCGCCAGCATGTGGGTCAGCAGCGCGTAGCTGGCGATGTTGAACGGCACGCCAAGGAAGATGTCGGCGCTGCGCTGGTAGAGCTGGCAGCTCAGCTTGCCGTCGGCCACGTAGAACTGGAAGAAGGCGTGGCAGGGCATCAGCGCCATCTCGGAGAGTTCGGCCACGTTCCAGGCGCTGACGATGATGCGGCGGCTGTCGGGGTTGGCCTTGAGCTGCTGCACCACCTGGGCGATCTGGTCGATGTGCGTGCCGTCGGCCTTGGGCCAGCTGCGCCACTGCACGCCGTAGACCGGGCCGAGGTCGCCATCGGCGCGCGCCCATTCGTCCCAGATGGTGCAGCCGCGCTCCTGCAGCCATTTCACATTGCTGTCGCCGCGCAGGAACCACAGCAGCTCCAGGATGATGGACTTGAGGTGCACCTTCTTCGTGGTCACCAGCGGAAAGCCCTGGCGCAGGTCGAAGCGCATCTGGTAGCCGAACACGCTCTTGGTGCCGGTGCCGGTGCGGTCGGTCTTGGAAACGCCATGGGTGTAGACATGCCGCATGAAGTCTTCGTAGGTGGACGGTGCGGGGCGGGGGGCGGTGGTCATGCGGGTATTCTCAAAAAAGTGAGCTGCTGGCGCTTGATGTGCAATGATTTTAGATAGTTTTTATAGGTAAATCATTGCACGGCAAGCGCGAGCAGCTATGGTTTTGTGGGCTCAGGCGGCGGGCGCGGCGCGTCGCAGCATGCACTGCGGGTTCAGGATGCCCTGCGGGTCCAGCGCCTGCTTGATGGCGTGCATCATAGCCAGCGCCACGGGCGACTGGTACTGCGGCAGGGTTTCTGCCTTGAGCGCGCCGATGCCGTGCTCGGCCGAGATCGAGCCGCCGAACTCGGCCACCGCGTCGTAGACCAGGTGGTTGACCTGGTACTCGCGCTCGCGCAGGAAGGTCGGACCGTCGGCGCCCTCGGGCGCCTGCACGTTGAAGTGCAGGTTGCCGTCGCCCAGGTGGCCGAAGTTCACCAGGCGCATGCCCGGTATCTCTTGGGTCAGCAGTGCCTCGGCGTGCCGGGCGAAGGCCGGGATGCGCGAGATCGGCACCGAGATGTCGTGCTTGATGTTCAGTCCTTCCTCGGCCTGGGCCAGCGGCACGCTCTCGCGGATGTGCCACAGGTTGTGTGCCTGCGAGAGGTTCTCGGCCACCACGGCGTCCATCACGCAGCCCTGCTCGAAGGCCGCTTCCATCAGCGCCTCGAAGCGTGCGCGGGCGTGCTCCTCGGATTCGCTGTCCGAGTTCTCCAGCACCACGGCGTAGGGGTAGTCCTCGTTATCGATGAAGGGCACGCGCAGCTGCGGCATGTGCTTGTGCACCAGGGTCAGCGCAAAGCGGTTCATCACCTCGAAGCCGGTCAGGCCCGCGCCCAGGTAGAGGTGTGCCTGGCCCAGCAGCTCGACGGCCGCTTCCATCGACGGCACGGCCGCCCAGGCGGTGAGCTGGCTCGCGGGCAGCGGGTAGAGCTTCATCGTCGCCGCGGTGATGATCCCGAGCGTGCCTTCGCTGCCGATCATCAGGTTGCGCAGGTCGTAGCCGGTGTTGTCCTTGCGCAGGCCCTTGAGGCCGTTCCAGACCTCGCCCTGCGCGTTGACCACTTCCAGCCCCAGGCACAGCTCGCGCGTGTTGCCGTAGCGCACCACCTGGGTGCCGCCGGCATTCGTGCCCAGGTTGCCGCCGATAGTGCAGCTGCCCTCGGCCGCCAGCGACAGCGGAAACAGGTAGCCCTCGCGCTCGGCCGCCTCCTGCAGCGTCTGCAATATGCAGCCGGCCTCGACGGTGAAGGTCAGATTGTCTTTGTCGAAGGCGCGGATCGCGTTCATGCGAGTGAGACTCAGCAGCACCTGGGTGCCCGTGCCGTCGGGGATGGAGCCGACGACCAGGCCGGTGTTGCCGCCCTGCGGCACGATGGCCGTGCGGTGCGCGGCGCAGGCCTTGACCACGGCGGCCACCTGCTCGGTGCTGGCGGGGCGCACCACGGCCAGCGCACGGCCGCGCTCGCGGCGGCGCCAGTCCTGTTCGTAGGCGGTGAGGTCGCCCTCGGTCAATACATGGGCATCGCCCACGATCTGGCGCAGCGCGGCCAGCAGGTTCGGCAGGTCAGTCATTGCAGTTCTCTCGGTACTGGGTACTGGTTTCCCATGTTAAGTTGCCTTACCCCTGGGGGTGAAATTCGCGAGCTCTTCAGGTGCGGGCACCGAGGAAGGGCCGCCCCGCACCGAGGGTGCTGTCCCCCTCCCGCGAAGCGAGAGAGGGGGAAGGCGCGAAGCGACTCAGGGGGTGCTTCATTTTCTTGCGGCGCGCAGGCGCCAGCGCACATGCAGCGTGCAGGCCACGAACAGCAGCAGGCACAGCGCGATCTCGGCCATGGCCAGCCAGCGGCTGGGGGCGGGGTCGCTCCAGGCGCGCACCACGCCTTCGGTAAAGTACAGCCAGACCAATAGGCTCAGCCAGCGAAAGGTATACATGCGGCGCTTGAGCAGCCCGGCCAGCGGCAGCGCCAGCGGCAGGGCCTTGAGGGCCAGCCACGAGCCGCCCGGGCGCAGCGGCGCCAGCCACAGCTCCCAGGCCAGGCACAGCAGCAGCAGCGCGCCCAGGGCGCCCACAGCCAGCCATTGGGTGCCCAGCGCCTGGGCGCTGGGCTGAACAACAGTTACAGAATTCGTCCGCATGAGGCTGGCATCATAGCGGTCCTATGACTATGGATAAGGAACGAGCGCCGGCCGTGCCGCTATCGGATCGCGCTGCCCAGGTGCTGGAGCGGCTGGCGAGCTTTCCCTGGGGCACCACGGCCAATACGCTGCGCGTGCGCTTCCGCGAGGACCGCCTGGGGCTGACCGCCAGCAGCCTGACCTTCACCACGCTGCTGGCGCTGGTGCCCTTCGTGACGGTGGCGCTGGCGCTGTTCACCGCCTTCCCGATCTTTTCGCAGGTGGAGGGCGTGCTGCAGCGCTGGCTGGTCAGCAGCCTGATACCGGCCACCATCGCCAACCAGGTGCTCGACTACGTGACCCAGTTCGCCAGCAAGGCCAGCCGCCTGGGCCTGGCCGGCCTGAGCGCGCTGCTGGTGACGGCGCTGGCGCTGATCCTGACCATCGACCGTACGCTGAACACCATCTGGCGCGTGCCGCGCCTGCGCCCGCTGGGCCAGCGCGTGCTGATCTACTGGGCCGCGATCACGCTGGGCCCGGTGGTGCTGGGCCTGAGCCTGGCGCTCACCTCGTCGGCCGTGGCGGCGTCGCGCAGCGTGTTCGGCTCCATGCCCTTCCTGCTGCGGCTGCTGTTCGATTCGATCGAGTTCGTGCTGATGGCGGCGGGCATGAGCGCCATGTACCGCTACGTGCCCAACACCCATGTGCCCTGGCGCCATGCGTTGGCCGGCGGCGTGTTCGTGGCGCTGGGCATCGAGCTGGCCAAGAAGGTGCTGGGGCTGTACCTGGCGAGCGTGCCGGTGTACTCGATGATCTACGGCACCTTCGCCACGCTGCCGATCCTGCTGGTGTGGATCTACGTGGCCTGGGTGATCGTGCTGCTGGGCGCGGTGGTGGCCGCCTACCTGCCCAGCCTGCTGGCGGGCGTGCACCGCCTGCCCACGGCGCAGAGCTGGGATTTCCAGCTCGCGCTGGAGTCGCTGCAGGCGCTGGGCCAGGTGCGCTTTCTGCCCGAAAAGGGCCTGCGCCTGCACGAGCTGGCCACGCGCCTGGGCGTGGAGGAGGGGCAACTGCGCCGGCCGCTCGAGGTGCTGACCCAGCTCGACTGGGTGGGCGCCGTGGCCGATGTGCAGGACAAGGCCACCATGCCGGTGGACAACGAACTGCGCTACGTGCTGCTGATCGACCCGGCCGCGACGCGGGCGCAGCCGCTGTTCGAGGCGTTGCTGCTGGAGCACAACGCCGCCACCGACGCACTGTGGTGGCACTGCGGGCTGGACCAGCTCATGCTGATCGACGTGCTGCAAAAGCGCGAGCTGGTGGAGGCGGCGGCGCAGCCGGCCTGACCGCCTTCACCCCGCCGGCGCCGCGCGGGCAAAGTCCACCAGGTCGGCCGGATAGTGGGGGCTGGCGCGCAGGGCCGCGTCGTCCCAGCCATACAGCACCGAGAGCGCGGCCACTTCCAGCGCCCAGTAATAGGTGCCCAGCCAGGGGCCGCCTTTCTTTTGCCGCTGGGGCGGGAGCCGGTGGAAGTCGGTGTACTGCGCCTGCAGGTAGGGCACCAGCGGATCGGGCAGGGCCACATCGAGCTGCTCGAAGAACGGCAGCAGCGCGCCATGGGGGCGCCGGTGGAACAGGGTTTCGTTGACCGAGTGCAGCTCGATCGCGCCGGCGCTCAGGTAGTCGAGCAGCCGGTCGGTGTCGAACTCGAGCACCTGCTGGACGATGGCCGGCACCTCGTCCTGGGCCGCCAGCAGCGAAGCCAGGGCCAGCAGGATGACGGCAAAGGGGTAGCCGCTGCCGCGCGTGGCCAGGACGGGCGCCACGCCATAGGGTTCGCCGTACTGCTCGCCGGTTTCCGCCGCCATGCTGGCGCGCGCATGGCCGGCCACGGCGGCGGCGTCCTGCCATAGCGCCACGGTTTCGAGGTAGATGGGGCGCAGCACATCGCCGGGCAGGCCCAGGTCGATGCCGTAGATGAGCAGGCGGCAGGCCTGCTGACCAGCCTCCTGCCACTGCCAGAGGTTCGCCAGCGCGGCATGGGCCTGCAGTTGGTCCGGCGCCTGGTAGCCCGGGCTGGCCGCAAAGCGGCCAAGCGCCGCCAGCGCCTGTTTCCAGTCCGCCCGCTTGTCCGCGAGGATCAGCCTGCGCCGCGGCGCGAGGCCGCTCAGGGCGATGGTGCGCCAGGCGGCGCAGGCGGTGGCCAATTGGCCGCGGTGCAGGAAAGCGGAATCCATGCGGGGAGCCTGGCGGCTCATCGGGCGAGGAAATCGCGGATGGCGAACAGTGTTTCGTCCGGCGATTCGCTCATCTGGTTGTGGCCGTGGGGAATCGTCTGCACCGCCACCGCCTGGCCCGCTGCCTGGGCGGCGGCGATCAGGCCCTTGGCGGCCTTGGGCGGCGTCATCTGGTCCTGCTCGCCCAGCACGAAGAGCACCGGGCAGGCCAGCGCGGCCATCGCCGCGTCGCCGCCCGCATAGCTGTCGCAGGCCACGAAGCCGGCATGCAGCAGGTTGGCGCGGACATTGCTGGCCAGCACACGCCGGCCCAGCGCCGTGCCGGCGCCGAACACCCAGCTGCCCGCGCCGCCCGGCGGCGACAGCGTGGCGCGCGAGAAGGTCTGCACCATGGCGATGGCTTTCTCGGGCGCGCTCTGCGCCAGGTCCAGCAGCGCGGGCGAGACCTTCATCGGCGCGGCCGTGCCCACCAGCACCAGGTGGCTGATGCGTTCCTTCAGGCGGGCGGCGGCCTCCATGGCGATCAGGCTGCCCCAGCTGTGGCCGATCAGCGCGGCTTGCGGCACGCCGGCGGCGTTCATCAAATCGCGGATGAAAGCGGCCGCCGCCTCGACTGACTGCGGCGCTTCGCCACTACTCCTGCAGTGGCCAGGCAGGTCGATGGCCAGCACGTTCCAGCCGTGGTTGGCGAGGTAGCGGCTTTGCAGCGCCCAGACGCTGTGGTCGCACAGCACGCCATGGATGAAGATGGCCGTGGGCTTGGCGGCGTCGAAGGGCTTGCCGCCGGTGTAGGCGTAGATCTGTGCGTCTTGAACTTGTAGGTACATGTCGGTCTCCGAATTCAGGCGGGGCGTCGCTCAGTGGTCCACAAGCAGCCGCTTGCCCATCGAGACGGTCCGGTCGTCGGCATAGCCCAGGCTGGCGTAGAAGGCGATCACCGCCTCGTTGCCGACGCGGATCTGCAGGTTGAGCTTGGGGCAGCCGCGTGCGGCGAGCAGTTGCTCGGCCCGCTCCATCAGGCGGCGCGCGTGGCCCTGGCGCTGGTGCGCCGGGTGCACGGCCAGGTAGTTGATCCAGCCGCGGTGACCGTCGTAGCCAACCATGGCCGAGGCCATGATGCTGCCGGCCTCGTCGGCGCCCACGAGGAACAGCTCGGGATGGACCTGCAGCTTGCGCGCTATGTCCCTGTAGGGATCGTTCCAGGGCCGCGTCAGGCCGCAGGCCTGCCACAGCTGTACCGTGGCCTCGGTATCGGCCGGGGCGAAGGGGCGGATCAGCATGGCGGTCAGGCCGCCTTTTCCGCGGCCTTGAGCGCGCGCTTGAGGTCGTCGATCAGGTCGTCGGCATCTTCGAGGCCGATCGACAGGCGGATCGTGCCCTGGCCGATGCCAGCCTGGGCCAGCGCCTCGTCGCTCATGCGGAAGTGCGTGGTGCTGGCCGGGTGGATGACCAGCGAGCGGCAGTCGCCCACGTTGGCGAGGTGGCTGAAGAGCTTGAGCGTCTCGATGAACTTCTTGCCCTGGTTGCGGTTGCCGGCGATGTCGAAGCTGAACACCGAGCCCGCGCCGCGCGGCAGCAGCTTCTGGGCCAGTGCATGCGAGGGGTGCGACTCCAGCATCGGGTGGCCCACGCGGCTGACCAGCGGGTGGCTGGCCAGGAACTGCACCACCTTCTCGGTATTGCGCACATGGCGTTCCATACGCAGCGGCAGCGTTTCTATGCCCTGCAGGATCAGCCAGGCGGTGTGCGGGCTCATGCAGGCGCCGAAGTCGCGCAGGCCTTCGCGGCGCGCGCGCAGCAAAAAGGCGCCCACCGTGCTTTCCTCGCTGAAAACCATGTTGTGGAAGCCGTCGTAGGGCGCGGTCAGCTCGGGGAAGCGGCCGCTCTTTTCCCAGTCGAAGCTGCCGCCATCCACCACCAGGCCGCCGATCACCGTGCCGTGGCCCGACAGGAACTTGGTGGCCGAGTGGTAGACCATGTCCGCGCCATGCTCGAAGGGCTTGATCAGCCAGGGCGAGGTGAGGGTGGAGTCCACCAGCAGCGGCACGCCCGCCTCGTGGGCGATGGCAGAGACCGTGGGAATGTCCAGCACATCCAGGCCCGGGTTGCCCACGGTCTCGCCAAAGAACAGCTTGGTGTTGGGCCGCACCGCGGCGCGCCAGCCGTCGATGTCG
>JBLZYV010000119.1:0-10454 GCA_050282565.1 Comamonas sp. | reverse complement strand
CTGTATGCGCCTGTGGCGTGGCGTTTGCGGGGTGGCATGCGCGTCGGAGCGCGCATGCTTCGTTATCTGACTCGCCGCGGTTGTTTGAACGGAGCGCCTTTGGCGCGGAGAGAGTTCTGCGGCGCACCCCGCGAACGTCACGCCACAGGTTGCCCCAACGCAAGGCGTTGGGGTCGCAGACAGCAGGGGCGCTTTCTTTGCTTCCTTTCTTGCGCGGGCAAGAAAGGAAGTCGCCCGCCGGGGCGAGACCCGGCCTCGGAAAGCAAATGAGCAAACTATCCGTTGATGAAGCGCCATGGTTGAAACAATGCAAACACCGACCCTAACCCCCACCCTGATCGCCCTCGACTGGGGCACCACCTCCCTGCGCGCCTACGCCTACGCCCCAGGCGGCCAGGTGCTCGAACGCCGCCACTCGCCCCACGGCATCACCCAGCTGCCCGCGCCGGGCGAGGCCGGCTTTGCCCAGGCGCTGTCGGCGCTGGTGGGCGACTGGGTGGCCGCCAGCCCCGGCGCGCCGCTCGTGGCCTGCGGCATGGTCGGCAGCGCCCAGGGCTGGCGCGAGGCCGCCTATGTGCCCGTGCCCACGGGGCTGGGCCAGCTGGCCTCGCGCGCCACGGCCTTGCCGCTGGATGCGCTGGGCGGGCCTTTCGCCGGCAAGCTGCTGCACATCCTGCCCGGCCTGATCGAGCACGGCGAGCTGCCCAACGTGATGCGTGGCGAGGAGACGCAGATCTTCGGCGCGCTGCAAACGCTGCCGCAGCCCGCCGGCCGGCCGCTGGTGATCGGCCTGCCCGGCACGCACAGCAAGTGGGCGCGCGTGGAGCAGGGCGCGGTGGTGCACTTCGACACCTTCATGACCGGCGAAGTCTATGCCGCGCTGTGCAGCCACACCATCCTGGGCCGCACCATGGAGCGCGGCGGCACGCTGCAGCCCCTGGCCTTCGAGCGTGGCCTGCGCGTGGCCGCCTCGCAGCTGGGCGCCCATGGCGCGCTCGGCACCATCTTCAGCAGCCGCGCGCTGGGGCTGACCGGGGCGCTGGCGCCCGCCGAGCAGCCCGACTACCTCTCGGGCCTGCTGATCGGCCACGAGGTGCAGGCGCTGGCGCGCCAGTGGGGCAGCGCGCTGCCCGATATCTGGCTGATCGGTGACGAGGCGCTGTGCGGCCGCTACGCGCAGGCGCTGCGCCTGAGCGGCATCACCGACGCGCGCTGGCTGCCCCAGGCCACCGAGACCGGGCTGTGGCACCTGGGGCGGGCTATCGCCGCAACCACCGCTTCCATCTGAGGACGAGCATGCATTCCTTCACCCCCACCCCAGACTTTCTGCGCGGCCTGGTCGCCATCCTGCGCGGGCTCACGCCGGACGAGAGCGTGACCGTCGGCCAGGCGCTGTACGAGACCGGCTTTCGCCTGATCGAGGTGCCGATGAACTCGCCCGAGCCGCTGCAGAGCATCGCCCGCCTGCGCGCGGCACTGCCGGCGGACTGCCGCATCGGCGCCGGCACGGTGCTGTCCACCGCGGTGGTGGACGCGGTGCGCGCCGCCGGCGGCGACCTTGTCGTGATGCCGCATGCGGATGTGGCCGTCATCGCTCACGCCCACGCGGCCGGCATGCTGTGCGTGCCCGGCGTGGCCACGCCCACCGAGGCCTTTGCGGCGCTGGCGGCTGGCGCGGCGGCGCTGAAGCTGTTCCCGGCCGAGCAACTCGGGCCGGCGGTGCTCAAGGCCTGGCGCGCCGTCATTCCGGCGGAGATCGGCCTGCTGCCGGTGGGCGGCATCACACCGGCCAACATGGCCGCGTACCTGCAGGCCGGCGCCTCGGGCTTCGGCCTGGGCTCGGCGCTGTTCAAGCCCGGCCAGGGCGTGGCGCAGATCCGCGAGCAGGCGCTGGCTTTCCAGCAGCGCTGGGCCGAACTGGCCGCCGGCCGCTGACCTTTTCCTTTCTTCTTCGCTGTCACCCATGAAAATCACCAAACTCACCACCTTCATCGTCCCGCCGCGCTGGTGCTTCCTCAAGATCGAGACCGACGAGGGCGTCGTCGGCTGGGGCGAGCCCGTGGTCGAGGGCCGGGCCCACACCGTGGCCGCAGCGGTCGACGAGCTGTCCGACTACCTGGTCGGGCGCGACCCGCGCCACGTGCAGGACCTGTGGAATGTGATGTACCGCTCGGGCTTCTACCGCGGCGGGCCGGTGATGATGAGCGCCATCGCCGGCGTGGACCAGGCGCTGTGGGACATCAAGGGCAAGGCGCTGGGCGTGCCGGTGCACGAGCTGCTCGGCGGCCCGGTGCGCGACAGGATCCGCGTGTACTCGTGGATCGGCGGCGACCGCCCGGCCGACACCGCCGCCCAGGCCCAGGCCGCCGTGGCGCGCGGCTTCACCGCGGTCAAGATGAACGGCACCGAGGAGATGCAGTACATCGACAGCCACGCCAAGGTCGAGCAGGCTGTGGCCAACGTGGCCATGATCCGCGAGGCCGTGGGCAAGCACATCGGCATCGGCGTGGACTTCCACGGCCGCGTGCACAAGCCCATGGCCAAGGTGCTGATGCGCGAACTGCGCGAGTTCGACCTGATGTTCATCGAGGAGCCGGTGCTCAGCGAGCACCTCGAGGTGATCCCCGAGCTGGCGGCCATCGGCGCAGCGCCCATCGCGCTGGGCGAGCGGCTGTACTCGCGCTGGGATTTCAAGCGCGTGTTCGCGCATGGCGGCGTGGACATCATCCAGCCCGACCCGTCGCACGCCGGCGGCATCACCGAGACCTGCAAGATCGCCGCCATGGCCGAGGCCCATGACGTGGCCGTGGCGCTGCACTGCCCGCTGGGGCCGATCGCGCTGGCGGCCAACCTGCAGATCGACGCGGTGTCGTACAACGCCTTCATCCAGGAGCAGAGCCTGGGCATCCACTACAACCAGAGCAACGACCTGCTCGACTACGTGCACAACCCCGAGGCCTTCGAATACCGCGACGGCTACGTCGCCATCCCCGGCGGGCCGGGGCTGGGCATCGAGGTCAACGAGGCCTACGTGGCCGAGCGCGCCAAGGAGGGCCACCGCTGGCGCAACCCGGTGTGGCGCCACGCCGACGGCAGCGTGGCCGAGTGGTGACTCCCAAAAAAAGAGCTGCTGGCGCTTGATATACAAGGGTTTCCAATACAAAGCATATTGAAATCCTTTGGTAGAGAGCGCCAGCAGCTCTCATTTTTACGGGGCAACAAGCCCGACTCGCGCGGGGGAAAGCCCGGCTCGGCCACAATACGGCCCCGTATGCACACCACATTCCCCACCCTGGATGCCTGGCTCGCGCACTGCGAAAGCCTGCATCCCCAGGCCATCGACATGGGCCTGGCCCGCGTGAGCGAAGTCGCGCGCCGCCTGCAACTGCGCTTCGACTGCCCCGTCATCACCGTGGCGGGCACCAACGGCAAGGGATCGACCTGCGCCATGCTGGAGGCGGTGGCGCTGTCGGCCGGCTACCGCACCGGCGTGTTCACCTCGCCGCACCTGGTGCACTTTGAAGAACGCTGCCGCCTGCGCGGCGAGATCGTCACCGCCGACGAGCTGCTGCCGCAGTTCGAGGCGGTGGAGGCGGCGCGCCTGGCGGCGCCCGAGGTGTCGCTGAGCTACTTCGAATTCACCACGCTGGCCATCCTGCGGCTGATGTCGCTGTCCAAGCTGGACGTCGCCATCCTCGAGGTGGGCCTGGGCGGGCGGCTCGACGCCACCAACATCATCGACGCCGACTGCGCCGTCATCACCAGCATCGACCTCGACCACACCGAGCTGCTCGGCCCCGACCGCGACAGCATCGGCCGCGAGAAGGCCGGCATCATGCGCCCCGGCCGCCCGGTGATCGTCAGCGACCCGGTGCCGCCGCAGAGCGTGATCGACCACGCCGCCGCCATCGGCGCCGACCTGTGGCGCTTCGGCCGCGACTTCAACTACGACGGCGACCAGCAGCAGTGGAGCTGGGCCGGGCGCGGCCGGCGCTACTCGGGCATGGCCTACCCGGCGCTGCGCGGCGCCAACCAGCTCGTCAACGCGGCCGGTGTGCTGGCGGCGCTTGAGGCGCTGCGCCAGCGCCTGCCGGTCACCGCGCAGGCCGTGCGCAACGGCCTGGCCATGGTCGAGCTGCCCGGGCGCTTCCAGATCGTGCCGGGCGAGCCCACGCTGGTGCTCGACGTGGGCCACAACCCGCACGCCATCGCGGCGCTCACCGCCAACCTCGACGCCATGGGTTACCACCCGACCACGCACGCCGTGTTCGGTGCCATGCACGACAAGGACCTGACGCCGATGCTGCAGAAGATCGGCCCGGTCATCGACCGCTGGTACTTCACCGACCTGCCCACGCCGCGCGCCGAAAAGGCCGCCGTGCTGCAGCAGAAATGGAACGCGCTGCAGATGGCGGCCGGCGGGCACCGCAACGTCACCACCAGCACCCACGCCGATCCCATGCAGGCGCTGCAGGCCGCCCTGGAGGCGGCGGAGGGCGCTGATAGAATCGTGGTTTTTGGTTCGTTCTATACGGTGGGCGGGGTGCTGAAAGACGGAATTCCCCGCCTGAAAGCCAAGCATCTGAACGATTGACCCACTCCATGGCATTTTTCAAACTCCGGTGGCCCGGCAAGAAGCAGGAGCCCGAACGTGTCATCCGCGGCGCGCGCAACGCGTCGGTGGAAAGCGTCGAGGCCATGCGCCGCCGCGCGCGCCATCGCCTGATCGGCGCCACGCTGCTGGTGCTGGCCGCGATCCTGGGCTTTCCGCTGCTGTTCGACACCCAGCCGCGCCCGGTGGCGGTGAATGCGTCCATCGAGATCCCCGACAAGGAAAAGGTTGCGGCGCTGACCGTGCCGGCCGTGCCCGACCGTAGCGCGGCGCCGGCCGCCCGCCCCGCCAATCCCGCCGTGCAGGACAGCCTGGGCGCTGGCGAAGAGATCGTGCAGGAGCCGCGCTCCGGCGTGGATGCGCGCAGCGCCGCAGCGGCCGCTGCAGCTGGTGCCGCGGCCACCGCCGCCGCCCGCAGCCAGGCCGTGGCCAGCGCCCCCAAGCCCGAAGCCAAGCCTGAGCCCAAGCCCGAGGCGAAGCCGAAACCCGAGCCCAAGCCGGAGCCCAAACCCGAACACAAGCCCGAACACAAGCCCGAGGCCAAGCCGAAGCCGGAAGCCAAGCCCGAAGCGAAGCCCGAGCCGAAACCGGAAGCCAAACCCAAGCCCGAGCCCAAGCCGGAAAAGCCCAAGCGCGACAGCGACGACGCCGACCGCATCCGCGCGATGATGGAAGGGCGCACCGCCGCGGCAGCAGCGGCTGCTGCGCCCAAGCCCGAGGCGCCGGCGGCCAGCAGCAAGTACGTGGTGCAGGTGGGCGCGTTTGCCGATGCCGACAAGGCCGCCGAGGTGCGCGCCAAGCTGCAGATGGCCGGCGTGTCGGCCTTCACCCAGAACGTGAACGCGGCCAATGGCAAGAAGGTGGTGCGCGTGCGCGTGGGCCCCTTCGCCAGCAAGGAAGAGGCCGACAAGGCCGCGGCCCGGGTCAAGGCGCAGGGCCTGTCCGCATCGCTGGTGCCGATGTGATGCTGCCGGTGGCTGGCTGAGAAGCGTTCCAAGTGTCGGCATTGGACTGGTTTTTCGTCGTGGTGGCGGTGGGCTCCGTGGTCGTCGGGGCCTGGCGCGGCCTGGTGTTCGAGGTGCTGTCGCTGTGCAGCTGGATCGTCGCTTTCGTGGTGGCGCGCACCTGGGGCGCGGCGGTGGGGCACTGGCTGCCCATCACCGAGATGGATGAAGGCATACGCACCGGCGCCGGTTTCGTGCTGCTCTTCATCGCCGCCATGTTTGCCTGCAGCTTTGCCATCTGGCTGGTGGGCAAGCTGGTCAAGTCGGTGGGGCTGCGCCCGGCCGACCGCGCCATGGGGGCGCTGTTCGGGCTGGCGCGCGGCAGCTTGCTGCTGGTGCTGGTGGCCCTGATTTTTCTCTGGACGCCATTGCGGGATTCGGAACTCTGGAAGACTTCCACCGTGGCGCCCCATCTGGTGGCTGTGGTCTCGAAGCTGCAGCCCTGGCTGCCCCAGGAAATGGGGGAGCGTTGGTCTTCGTTGGTGAATCAGTCGCTCGAGACTGCTTCGCAGGTCGTGGGTGAACCCCGCTAAAAATCTGGAACGCAACTATGTGTGGAATTGTCGGAGTCGTCAGCAACGCCCCGGTCAACCAATTGATCTATGACGCGCTGCTGCTGCTGCAGCACCGAGGCCAGGATGCCGCCGGCATCGTGACGCAGCAGGAACGCAAGTTCTTCATGCACAAGGCCAAGGGCATGGTGAAGGACGTGTTCCGTACCCGCAACATGCGCGCGCTGCCGGGCAATGTGGGCCTGGGGCAGGTGCGCTACCCCACGGCGGGCAACGCCTACAGCGAAGAAGAGGCCCAGCCTTTCTACGTGAATGCGCCCTTCGGCATCGTGCTGGTGCACAACGGCAACCTCACCAACGCCGTGGAGCTGCGCAAGGAGCTGTTCTCCACCGACCACCGCCACACCAACACCGAGAGCGACTCGGAGGTGCTGCTCAACGTGTTCGCGCACGAGTTGGAGCGCGCCACCCGCGGCGTGCCGCTGCAGAAGGAAGACGTGTTCCGCGCCGTGCGCGCGGTGCACAAGCGCATCCAGGGCTCGTATGCGGTGATCGCGCTGATCGCCGGGCATGGCCTGGTGGCCTTCCGCGACCCGAACGGCATCCGCCCGCTGTGCATGGGCCGCGGCGCCGACGGCACCATCATGGTGGCCAGCGAATCGGTGGCGCTCGAAGGAACCTCGCAGGTGCTGGAGCGTGACATTGCGCCGGGCGAGGCGATGTACGTATCCGCCAGCGGCGAGATCACCTTCGAGCAGTGCGCCGAGAACCCGCAACTGCACCCCTGCATCTTCGAATTCGTCTACCTGGCACGGCCCGACTCGGTGCTCGACGGCATGTCGGTCTACCAGGCCCGCCTGAACCTGGGCGAGACGCTGGCCAAGCGCGTGATCTCCACCGTGCCGCCGAACCAGATCGACGCGGTGATCCCGATCCCCGAATCGAGCCGGCCCAGCGCCATGCAACTGGCCTACCGCCTGGGCATTCCGTACCGCGAGGGCTTCGTCAAGAACCGCTACGTGGGCCGCACCTTCATCATGCCCGGCCAGGGCGTGCGCAAGAAATCGGTGCGCCAGAAGCTCAACGCCATCGCCAGCGAGTTCAAGGGACGCAACGTGCTGCTGGTGGACGACTCCATCGTGCGCGGCACCACCAGCCGCGAGATCGTGCAGATGGCGCGCGACGCCGGCGCCAACAAGGTCTACCTGGCCAGCGCCGCGCCGCCGGTGCGCTATCCCAACGTCTACGGCATCGACATGCCCACGGCCAGCGAGCTGGTGGCCCATGGCCGCTCGCTGGAGGACATCCGCGCCTACATCGGCTGCGATGCGCTGATCTACCAGGACGTGGATGCGATGAAGTCGGCCGTGGGCCGCCTCAATGCCGGCGTGAGCGGCTTCGAGGCCTCGTGCTTCGACGGCGTGTACGTGACCGGCAACATCACGGCCGACGGCATCTCGCGCCTCAACGAAGGGCGCACCCAGGCGGAAGAGGACGATGCCGACACCTCGCGCCTGGCGCTGCCGAACGCCGACCTGGCCTGATCCCCGTACCTTTGCGAGCGACGACAAGCATGACTGACAAATCCCTGCCCCCCGGCCTGCGGCCCGAGACGCTGGCCATCCGCGCGGCCATCCCGCCCAGCCAGTACGGCGAGAACTCCGAAACGCTGTACCTCACCACCGGCTTCGTGCAGCCCGATGCCGCCACGTCGGCCGAGCGCTTCGCCAGCGGCGAGGGCTATACCTACGCGCGCACGTCCAACCCCACGGTCACCAGCTTCGAACAGCGCCTGGCGGCGCTCGAAGGGGCCGAGGCCGCCATCGGCGCGGCCAGCGGCATGGGCGCCATCCTGATGATGATCATGGGCCTGCTCAAGGCGGGCGACCATGTCATCCTGTCGCGCTCCATGTTCGGCTCCACGCTCAACCTGTTCGCCAAGGAGTTTGGCAAGTTCGGCGTGGAAACCACCTTCTGCTCGCAGACCGATGTGGATGAATGGCGCGCCGCCGTGCGCCCGAACACGAAGCTGCTGTTCGCCGAGACGCCGACCAACCCGCTCACCGAAGTCTGCGACATCGCCGCGCTGGCCGACATCGCCCACCAGGCCGGCGCGCTGCTGGCCGTGGACAACGCCTTCGCCACGCCCATCCTGCAAAAGCCGCTGAGCCTGGGCGCCGACATCGTCATGCACTCGGGCACCAAGTACCTGGATGGCCAGGGCCGCGTGATGGCCGGCGCGCTGTGCGCCAGCAAGCAGCTCGTGACCGAGAAGTTCGCGCCCGTGGTGCGCACCGCCGGCATGGTGCTGTCGCCCTTCAATGCCTGGGTCGTGCTCAAGGGCATGGAAACCCTGGCCGTGCGCGTCAAGGCGCATTGCGAGAACACGCTCGCCATCGCCCGCTGGCTGGAGGCTCAGCCCCAGGTCGCCCGCGTGCTCTATCCGGGCCTGCCTTCGCACCCGCAGCACGAGCTGGCGATGCGCCAGCAGAACGGCCTGGGCGGCGGCGTGCTGTCGTTCGAGCTGGCCGGCGACACGCCCGAGGAAGCCCGGGCCAAGGCCTTCCATGTGCTCGACAGCTGCCGGCTGCTCTCGCTGGCCACCAACCTGGGCGACACCAAGACCATCATCAGCCACCCGGCCACCACCTCGCACGGCCGCCTGACCGAGGCGCAGCGCCAGGCCGCCGGCATCAGCCAGGGCGTCATCCGGCTCGCCGTGGGCCTGGAGCACGTGGAAGACATCCAGGACGACCTCTTGCGCGGCCTGTCCAGCCTGAACAAGTAAGCAATGACCCAAGTACGCACCCGTTTCGCCCCGTCCCCCACGGGCTTTATCCACCTGGGCAACATCCGCTCGGCGCTGTACCCCTGGGCGTTTGCACGTGCCAACCAGGGCGTGTTCATCCTGCGCATCGAGGACACCGACGTGGAGCGCTCCACGCAGGCCTCGGTCGACGTGATCCTCGAAGGCATGGCCTGGCTGCAGCTGGGCCACGACGAGGGCCCGTTCTACCAGATGCAGCGCATGGAGCGCTACAAGCAGGTGCTGGCCACGCTGCTCGACAAGGGCGATGTCTATCCCTGCTATATGAGCATGGAGGAGCTGGACGCGCTACGCGAAAAGCAGATGGCCAACAAGGAAAAGCCGCGCTACGACGGCACCTGGCGCCCCGAGCCTGGCAAGGTGCTGCCGCCCGTGCCCGAAGGCGTCAAGCCCGTGCTGCGATTCAAGACGCCGCAGACCGGCGTGGTCGGCTGGGACGACAAGTGCAAGGGCCGCATCGAGTTCCAGAACTCCGAGCTCGACGATCTGGTGATCGCCCGCCCCGACGGCACGCCCACCTACAACTTCTGCGTCTGCGTGGACGATATGGACATGGCCATTACCCATGTCATCCGGGGCGACGACCATGTCAACAACACGCCGCGCCAGATCCACATCTTCGAGGCGCTGGGTGCGTATGTGCCGACCTTCGCCCACCTGCCCACCGTGCTCAACGAGCAGGGCGAGAAGATGAGCAAGCGCAACGGCGCCAAGCCCGTCACGCAGTACCGCGACGAAGGCTACCTGCCCGATGCCATGGTCAACTACTTGGCCCGTCTGGGCTGGAGCCACGGCGACGACGAGATCTTCAGCCGCCAGCAGTTCCTGGAGTGGTTCGATCTCGACCACCTGGGCCGCAGCGCTGGCCAGTTCGACGATGCCAAGCTGCGCTGGGTCAACGCCCAGCACATCAAGTCCACGCCGGACGATGCGCTGGCCGCCATGCTGGTGCCTTTCGTGCAGAAGCTGGGCGTCGACGGCAAGGACCTGGCCGACGGCCGCCTGCCGCGCATCTGCGGCCTGTTCAAGGACCGCTGCGACACGCTGGTGGACCTGGCGCAATGGGCGCGCGTGTTCTACCAGGACGTTCAGCCTTCGGCCGAAGACCTGGCGCAGCACGTCACGCCCGCGATCACGCCGGCCATCGACAGCCTGCTGCAGGCCCTGGAGCAGGGCGACTGGAGCAAGGAATCGATTGCCGCTGCCTTCAAGCAGGTGCTCAAGGACCACGGCATCAAGATGCCCCAACTGGCCATGCCGGTGCGGGTGCTGACGGCGGGTACGCCCCATACGCCATCGGTCGATGCCATGCTCGCATTGCTCGGTCGTGAAAAAATTATCGAAAGACTTCAAAAGCGCTGAAATTCATCCTATAATTGCAGTCTTTCGGGAGTCGGATGAAATACTCAAACGGCTCAAGAAATTTGGGGGTATAGCTCAGCTGGGAGAGCGCTTGCATGGCATGCAAGAGGTCATCGGTTCGATCCCGTTTACCTCCA
>JBLZYV010000118.1:0-10624 GCA_050282565.1 Comamonas sp. | reverse complement strand
TGGCGCGCTTCCGCTTCGAGAGCGAGCTCAGCACCCGGCTGGTGCAACGGCTGGAAGACGGCCACCTCGACCTGGCCTTTGTTGCGCTGCCCGACAGCATTCCGCCCGGCATGGGCCATCTCCCTCTGGGGCAGCTGCGCATCAGCGTGGTGGCGCGCCAGGGCCATCCGCGGCTCGCGCACTTTCGCCGGCTGGCCGACCTGGCCAGGGAGCAATGGGCCCTGCCCAACCGCGACATGCTGCTACGCCGCTGGCTCGACGCCCGGATGGCGGCGCACCAACTGAGCCCGCCCACGGTGATCGTGGAGAGCGCCGACACTCCTGCCAGCTTTGCGGTGCTGCTGCAGCGCAGCGACCTGCTGGGCATTGCCTCTACCGCCATGCTGGCCCAGCCGGCCGGCCAAGGCCTGTGCGCGCTGGAGGGGGCCGACTTTCACTGGCAGCACCGGCTGGGCGTGCTGTGGCGCCAGCAGGCCGCCCTGCCTCCGCTGGCACAGGAGTTCCGCGACATGGCCGTCGCCTGGTGCGAGGGCCGGGAGTTCTAGGGAAGGTTCAGCCGGCTTTCACGGTGCGCTGGCGCAGCGCCTCGTACAGGCACACGCCGCTGGCCACGGACACGTTCAAGCTCTCCACCGCGCCCTGCATGGGGATGTGGACCAGCTCGTCGCAGGTCTTGCGCGTGAGCTGGCGCATGCCATCGCCCTCGGCGCCCAGCACCAGGGCCGTGGGGCCGGTCAGGTCCATCTGGTAGAGGTGCTTGTCGGCATCGCCGCTGGTGCCGATCACCCAGATGTTGCGCTCCTTCAGCTCGTTGAGCGTGCGCGCCAGGTTGGTCACCATGAAGTACGGCACGGTCTCGGCCGCGCCGCTGGCCACCTTGGCCACGGTGGCATTGATGCCGGCCGCATGGTCCTTGGGAGCAATCACCGCATGCACGCCTGCACCGTCGGCCACGCGCAGGCAGGCCCCCAGGTTGTGGGGATCGGTCACGCCATCCAGTACCAGCAGCAGCGGCGCCTTCACGCCTTCGGCTTCCAGGTCGTCCAACAGCTCGTCCAGCGTGCGCGTGTCCTTGACCTCTTCCACGCGCGCGGCCACGCCCTGGTGGCCGTGGCTGCCCGCCAGCTTGGCGATGCGCACGGCATCGGCCTCGATCAGGCGCACCCCGGCCTCCTTGGCACGCTCCAGGAACTGGCGCATGCGCGCATCGCGGCGCGTGGCCTCGAAATAGACTTCAACGATGGACTGGGGGGCGGTCTTCAGACGCACGCCGACGGCGTGGAAGCCGAAAAGGACTTTGGGGGACGACATGGGGCGACATTATCCCCGCTGGGATGCCCTGCATAAGATTTATTCCTCGCACCCCCGCGCCGCGGTGCCTGCGGCCCTTGGCAAGTACGGGCAGTTCTGTCACGCTTGCGGGCCATGACGACACCTGACAACTCCACCGCCTCGACCTTCGCCGCCCGCCGCGTCGATGTACACGCCCCGCTCGGCACCGTGCCTCAGCCGCAGCAAGACCCCCTCGCCTTCCTGCAGCACCTGTACCACGCGGCCGTGCGCTGCGCGCTGCCGCTCGAAGGCATCCGCGCCCACCTGCCCGCCGTGCCCAAGGGGCGCACGCTGGTGCTGGGCGCCGGCAAGGCCGGCGGCTCGATGGCCCATGCGCTGGAGGCACTGTGGCCGGCCGACGCGCCGCTGTCGGGCCTGGTCGTCACCCGCTACCACCACACGCCTCCGCGGCCCGAGGGCCTGGCGCAGCGCATCGAGGTGGTCGAGGCCTCGCACCCCGTGCCCGACGCGGCCGGCATGCAGGCGGCCGAGCGCATCCTGGCGCTAACCGAGGGACTGACGGCAGACGACCTGGTGATCTGCCTGATCTCGGGCGGCGGCTCGGCGCTGCTGACGCTGCCAGCCGAGGGACTGACGCTGGAGGACAAGCAGCGCATCAACCGCGCCCTGCTGGAAAGCGGCGCCGCCATCGGCGAGATGAACTGCGTTCGCAAGCACCTCTCGCGCATCAAGGGCGGGCGCCTGGCCGCGGCCTGCGCTCCCGCCCAGGTGGTGACGCTGACCATCAGCGACGTACCCGGCGACGACCCATCGGTGATCGCCAGCGGCCCCACGGTGCCTGACGAGACCACCTGCGCCGACGCACTGGCCATCCTCGACCGCTACCGCATCGATATCTCCGCGCCTATCCGCGCACAGCTGGAAAGCGGTGCCTTCGAAACGCCCAAGCCGGGCGACGCCTGCTTTGCCGGCCAGACCGTGCACGTCATAGCCGCGCCGCAGCAGTCACTGCAGGCCGCTGCCGAAGCGGCACGCGCCGCGGGCCTCGCGGCCCATGTGCTCAGCGACGAGATCGAGGGCGAATCGCGCGAGGTGGGCAAGGTGCACGCCGCGCTGGCACGCGCCGTCAGCGCCCACGGCCAGCCCTTCGCCAAGCCCTGCGTGATCCTGTCCGGCGGCGAAACCACCGTCACTGTGCGCCCGCAGGCACCGGGCACGCCGCGCGGGCGCGGCGGCCGCGCGGGCGAGTTCTGCATGGGCCTGGCCCAGGCGCTGCAAGGTGCCGGCAGCATCTGGGCGCTGGCGGCCGACACCGACGGCATCGACGGCGTGGAGGACAATGCCGGCGCCGTGGTCACGCCCGACACGCTGGCCCGCGCCCGCGCGGCCGGCCTCAAGGTCGACGCCTACCTCGACCGCAACGACGCCTACAGCTACTTCCAGCCACTGGGCGACCTGCTGATCAGCGGACCCACGCACACCAACGTGAACGACTTCCGCGCCATCCTGGTGCTGTAAGGAGCAGCAGCCTGCGCGCCCTGCTCAGGCTGCTCAGATATGCGCCGCCGCGCGCCGCACCAGCGTGCAGAAGAACTCTGCCGCCGGCGTCAGCGGCAGCCCGGTGCGCTGCACCAGGCAGACCGGCGGTGCGGGCAGCGGTTCGGCCACGCGGATTTCCTGGAAGGCATCCTTCAGGAGCGGCGCCTGCAGCCACTGGATCGGCAGCATCATCAGCAACTCCGAACTAGACAGCGCGGTCAGGAAGGTCAGCGCCGATTGCGCCCGCATTACCAGCCTGGGGGCAGGCAGCCCATGCTTGCTGAACAGCGGCCCCAGCTCTTCCTCCGCCTTGTGCGTGATCGAGGTCGTGATCCATTCGGCATCCACCAGATCGCGCAATGAGGTGGCCTGCGCCAGCGGATGCCCCTTGCGGCCGAGGATCACACGGGTGTTGTCGAACAGCTTTTCCACCTGCAGCTCGCCGGGCACATCCAGCGGCACCGGTCCGATGTAGACATCCGCCGAGCCGTCCAGCAGCGCGGTTTCCACCAGCGGGTAGACGGCATCGACGATCTCCAGGTGCACGCCGGGGTACTGCCGGTGAAAGCCGCGCAAGACCTGGGGCAGCAGACCCAGGTGGGGCGCCGTCGACATGCACAGCGTCACGCGGCCATGAGTCTCGCCGCGCAGCTGCTCGATCTCGTCCCTGGCCCGCTGGAGCTCGTTGCCCACGGCCGTGGCCCGGCGCAGGAACACCTGGCCCATGGGGGTGAGCCGCACGCCCTTGGCATGGCGCTCAAAGAGCACCACCCCCAGTTCCTTTTCCAGCTCATTGATGCTGCGCGACACCGCCGGCTGCGGCAGCCCCAGATGCCGTGCCGCCGCCCGCACGCCGTTGCGCTCCGCGACCGTCACGAAATCCCGCAAGGTAGTGAGTTTCATGGCTTGAAGTGAATCAAATTTGATATCAGTCAAGCAATATTGCCATCTTTCTGAATCGAACACCAACTCCTACGATGCTCCACAGGCATGAACACACAAGGAGACGGCAAGGTGGACAAACAGCAATCGCCACGGGTACTGATCGTGGGCGCCGGCCCGGCAGGGCTGTCGATGGCCATCGAACTGGGGCACCGGGGCATCCCCTGCCTGCTGGTGGAGCGCAATGACCGGGTGGGCCATGCCCCGCGCGCCAAGACCACCAACGTCCGCACCCGCGAGCACCTGCGGCGCTGGGGCATCGCGGATCGCCTGCGAGCCGCCTCGCCGCTGGGCATGGACTACCCGTCCAACGTGGTTTTCTGCACCCGCCTGGCCGGCTTCGAACTGGCCCGGCACGAAAACGCCATGTACTGCGCGCCCGGCCGCAACCCGCTGTACTCCGAGCATGCCCAGTGGATTCCGCAGTACACCGTCGAGCGCGTGCTCAAGGAGCATGCCGAATCGCTGCCGGGCGTGGAGATCCGCTTCCGCACCGAGCTGCTCGGCTTCGAGCAGGACAGCCAGCAGGTGCGGGCCCGGTTCAGGAGCCTGGACAACGGCTCGGATTTCGAGGTGGCGGCCGATTACCTCGTCGGCGCCGATGGCGCGCGCAGCCTGGTCCGCGACCTGATCGGCACCCGCATGCAGGGGCAGTACGGCCTTTCGCGCAACTACAACATCGTCTTCCGGGCGCCGGGCCTGGCGCAGGCCCACCGGCTCGGGCCCGCGATCATGTACTGGCAGGTCAACCGCGAGGCGCCCAGCATCATCGGCCCGATGGACCAGGGCGACACCTGGTTCTTCATGCCCACCCACGTCAATCCCGGCGAGCGCGCCGGCGACATCGACGCCCGGGCCCTCATCGGCCGGGCAACCGGCATAGACCTGCCCTACGAAGTGCTGAGCAGCGACGAATGGGTGGCCAGCAAGCTGCTGGGCGACCGCTACCGCGAGGGCCGGGCCTTCCTGGTCGGCGATGCCTGCCACCTGCACCCGCCCTTCGGCGGCTATGGCATGAACATGAGCGTGGCCGACAGCGTGGACCTGGGCTGGAAGCTGGCCGCCACCTTGCAAGGCTGGGCCGGCCCCGAGTTGCTGGCCAGCTACGAGGCCGAGCGCCGGCCGGTGCACCAGTGGGTCCTCGACGAGGCCGAACGCAACCATGCCACGCTCGGCAACCAGTTGGTGGCCGAGCATCTTGAGGACCCCGGCGAAGCCGGCCTGCGCATCCGCCGCGATGTGGGCCGGCGCATCCAGGCGGCCAAGATGCGCGAGTTCGCCACGCTGGGCGTGGTGCTGGGCTATCGCTACGACGACTCGCCCGTGATCGCCGCCGATGGCACCCCGGCACCCGAGAACGATTTCATCAACTACGTCCCCTCCTCGCGCCCCGGGTCGCTGGCGCCCCACGCCTGGCTGCATGACGGCAGTTCGCTGTACGACCACTTCGGCCCAGGCTTCACGCTGCTGGCCTCCATGCATGCCACGGCGCCAGAGATCGAGAGCGCCCAGGCCGACGCCAAGGCCTGCGGGCTGCCGCTGGCCGTGATCCAGCCCGGCGAAGGCGGCATTGCCGGCCTGTACCCGGCGCGGTTCACGCTGATCCGCCCCGACCAGCACGTGGCCTGGCGTGGAGACGCCTGGCCCGGGCACGGCCTGATCCGCCAGGTGACCGGCGGCCTCCTTCCCCGTTGAGCGGGAGACGATCCATGGGTACCTTTGCTTCGGGGCAGGATGCCGTCGCCGGCGTGCATTCCGTCCATTGCTTCGTTTTTTCCGTGCCGGACCTGGATGCGGCCCGCAGCTTCTATACGGCATTCGGGCTGGACGTGCGCGCGCACGGCGACCGCCTCGACCTGCATGCCGCCGACCATGCGCACCGCTGGGCGTCCATCCACGCCGGCGGCACGTGCAAGAAGCTCGAATACCTCAGCCTGGGCATCTTCGAGCAGGACTTGCCGGCGATGCGCGAGCGCATTGCCCGCCTGGACATCGGCATGGCCCCCCACCCCTTGTCCGACGGACAGGGCCTGTGGCTGCGCAATCCCGATGGCACGGCGCTGCAGCTGGTGGTGAGCCCCAAGGTGTCGCCGCATGAAAAATCCCGGCCCGTGCAACCGCCCGGGCAGCCGCCGGGCCAAGGCGCCGCCCCTTCCCGCAGCCAAACACCGGTGGTGCGCCCGCGGCGCCTCTCCCATGTGCTGTTCTTCAGCCCCGACGTGCTGCGCATGGTGCGCTTTTGCGAAGCGGTGCTGGGCCTGCGCCTGTCGGATCGATCCAGCGACGTCGTGGCCTTCCTTCACGGGGTCCATGGCTCGGACCACCACCTCGTCGCCTTCGCCAAGTCGTCCCATGCCGGCCTGCACCACTCCAGCTGGGACGTGGGCAGCATCGATGAGGTCGGCCGCGGCAGCGAGCAGATGCGCACGGCGGGATACCCGAACGGCTGGGGAGTCGGCCGGCACGTGCTGGGCTCGAACTACTTCCACTACGTGCAGGACCCCTGGGGCAGCTACGCGGAGTACTCGTTCGACATCGACTTCGTGCCCGCCGGCCTCGAGTGGCAGTCGGCCGACCACCCGCCCGAGGATTCCCTGTATGTCTGGGGCCCGTCCGTCCCCGAAGCGTTCTTCATCAACCACGAACAGGCTTGAGCCTGAAGGAGATTCCCCATGAGACTGATCGCATTTTCACAAGGCAACGGCCACCGCGCCCTGGGTGCGCGCATCGACGGCAACCAGCTCGTCGACCTGACCGCAGCCGGCTTGCCGGACACGCTCGATGCCCTGCTGCGCCAGGGCGATGCCGGCATGCAGGCCGCCCGCGCCGCGCTGCAGCAAGCCCGCCATGTCGTCCCGCTCGGCAACATCCGCTACCTGCCGCCGGTGAGCAATCCGGCCAAGGCCTTCGCCATCGGCCTCAACTATGTCGACCATGCCGCGGAAAGCAATTTCGAGCCGCCCAAGCACCCGGTGGTGTTCCAGCGCTATCCGTCCTCCTGGGTGGGCCATGGCGAACCGCTGGTGCGCCCGCATGTCTCGACGCAGTTCGACTACGAGGCAGAGTTGGTTGCCGTCATCGGCAAGGGCGGCCGCTACATCGCCAAAGAGCAGGCGCTGGAGCATGTGGCCGGCTACTCCCTCTTCAACGACGGCTCCATCCGCGACTACCAGTTGCGCACCAACCAGTGGACGCTGGGCAAGAATTTCGACGCCAGCGGCTCCTTTGGCCCCGAGTTCGTGACCGCCGACGAACTGCCCGCCGGCGCCCGGGGCCTGCGCATCCAATGCCGCCTGAACGGCGAAGTGCTGCAGGACGCCAACACCCGGGACATGATCTTCGACGTGGCGACGCTGGTGGCCGCCTGCTCGGAAGCCATGGCCCTGCAGCCGGGCGATCTCATCATCACCGGCACGCCGTCGGGCGTGGGCCTGGCCCGCAGCCCGCAGGTCTGGATGAAGCCCGGCGACACCTGCGAGGTGGAAGTCGAAGGCATGGGCATCCTGCGCAACGGCATCGTCGACGAGGCCTGAATCCGAACCCGCTGGAGCTGCATTCGAGCGTGCGGCCCGGCATCGGCCAGACAATCCATACCAATCAGGAGACCCCCATGAAGCGTCGCTTCGCCACTCAACTCATCGCCGCAGGATTGCTGGGCATGGCCGCGGGACAGCCCTTTGCGCAGTCCGGCTGGCCAACGCGGCCCATCCGCCTCATCGTCCCCACCCCGCCGGGAAGCTCTTCCGACATCTTTGCCCGGCTGATCGCCGACGAGCTGGCGAAAAAGCTGGGGCAGGCGATCGTCGTGGAGAACAAGCCCGGGGCCAATGGCCGCATCGGGACGGCCGCAACGCTGGCAGCCGCCCCCGACGGGCAGACCCTGCTGTTGAGCTTTGGCTCGGCCATTGTGGGGGCGCGCGTGCTGTTCCCCAAGGACAAGAGCGACGCGACCAAGCTGCAGCCCATTTCCCGCTTCGGCTCCCAAGGCGCGATCCTGGCCGTATCGGCCGACGTTCCGGTCCGCAACATCAAGGAGTTCGCGGCCTGGGTGAAGGCCAGCCGGGAGCCGGTCAACTATGCATCCTACGGGGTGGGCAGCGGCGGCCATATCGTCATGGAGGCGCTGCTGAAATCGCTGGGCATCCAGGCCAACCACGTCCCTTACAAGGACAGCAACCTGATCCTGTCCGACATGCGCTCCGGCCTGGTCAAGGTCGCTGCCCTGGATGCCGTCACCCCCATCCCCTACCTCAAGCAGCACCAAATCCACGGCATCGGCGTCAATGGGCGCTTTCGCCTCCCCGAAACCCCGGACATCCCGACGCTGGCCGAGCAGGGCCTGCCCATCTACATGGAGAGCTGGTACGGCATCTTTGCGCCACGCGGCATTCCCCGCGCCATCGTGGACCGCATCAATGCCGAGGTCGGCACCATTACCGCTTCGCCAGCCATGATGGAGCGGTTCAAGCTCATGAACCTCACCAGCACACCGCCCATCTCCCCCGAGGAGTTCGACAAGTTCATCCACAGCGAAATCAAGGTCTGGGGCGACGTGGTGGCGGCATCCAACATCCACCTGGACTAAATACGGCCCAGCCGCCACCGGCAAGCCTGACTACTCACGAGGAACAAGCATGAACCAACCAAGCAAGACGGCCGTCGTCACCGGCGGCGCCAGCGGCATAGGCGCGGAGTGCGTGCGCCAGCTGCGCGCCGAGGGCTGGAACGTCGTCGTCTGGGACCGAAGCGCCGACCGCGATGGCGGCATTACGGTCAACATCGCCGACTATGCCTCCGTGGCCGCCGCGGCCAGCCAGCTCGATGGCGTGGACCTGCTGATCAATGCCGCCGGCATCGCGGGCGACCGCCAGCCCAGTGCCGACAAGCATCCATCGGAATGGGACACCGTGATGGCCGTCAACCTGAGCGGCTCGTTCTACAGCATGCACGCCCTCTACCCGCAGCTCAAGGCCCGCGCCGGCGTGGTGGTGAACATCTCGTCGGTGGCCGGCATGGTGATGGCCAAGGGGCGCGTGCACTACGCGGTCTCCAAGGCCGGCGTGGCGGCGCTGACCCGCTCGCTGGCGCTGGAATGGGCGGCCGACGGCATCCGCGTCGTCGCCGTTGCGCCCGGCTACGTCAAGACGCCGATGATCGAGCGCTCGATCGAGGCCGGAGAACTCAACGAGCCGGCGATGGCGGCCATGCACCCGCTGAACCGCCTGGCCGGCACCGAGGAAATCGCCGGCGCCATCATTGCGCTGTCCCGGCCGCCGTTCCAGTTCATGACGGGCACGGTGGTGACCATCGACGGCGGCTACACCCTCGGCAAATAGGCCCGCTCACACCTTCGGCAGCCGGTCCCACCACTGCTCGGCAAAGCGCGGCTGCAGGAAGGCGATCAGCGCCTGCACCTTCTGCGGCACCAGGCGCGGCGATGGGAAGACGGCGTGCATCTCCTGCTCGGGCAGGCGGCAGCCCTTGAGCACCTCGACCACGCTGCCCGTGGCCATCGAGTCGGCCGCCACGTAGCGCGGCAGCGCGGCGATGCCCATGTCGGCGCGGGCCGCGGCCAGCAGCGCCGAGAGGTTGTTCGAGCGCAGCCGCCCGGCCACGCGCACCGACACCACCTCACCGTCCGCGCCCGACAGGCGCCAGATGTCGTCGCCCTGCACACTGCTGTAGACCAGCGCATGGTGGTCCTTCAGGTCCTGCGGCTTCTTGGGCGTGCCATGCTCCTCCAGGTAGCGCGGCGAGGCCACCAGCATCCAGGGGTTGAAGCCCAGCATGCGCGCGCCCAGGTTCGAATCGGCCAGGCGCCCCAGGCGGATCGCCACGTCGATGCCCTGCGCCACCAGGTCGGTGTAGCGGTCCTCGAAGCTCAGGTCGATGTGCACGTCCGGGTTCTCGGCCATGAACTCCATCACCAGCGGCACGATCACCCGCCGCCCGAAGGCCACCGAGCTGCCCACGCGCAGTTGGCCGCGCACGTGCTGCTGGCTGCTGCGCACCAGGTCGTCGGCCTCGGCCAGGCTGCCGACGATGTCCTTGCAGCGCTCGTAGTACAGCGCGCCCGGCTCAGTCACGCTGACGCCGCGCGTGTTGCGGTTGAGCAGCCGCACCCGCAGCCGCGCCTCGAGGGCGCTGATCTGCTTGGTGACGGTGGGCTGCGTCGTCTGGAACTCCTGTGCCACCCGGGTGAAACTGCCGGTTTCCACCACGCGCACAAACATCTGCATTGCATCGAGCCGGTCCATAAGCCTGTTGTCCCCTTCAGCGCCTTACTTATTCTTGACGAGAATAGATTTTATGGTCTCCCTGTGGATTCTCACAAGTGCCGCCACTGCCTACAGTCACAACCAATCCATCAGCAATCAATCAACTTTAGGAGACCATCCATGGCAAAGATGAAGGCAATCGAGGCGGCGGTAGCGGTTCTCGAAAAAGAAGGCGTCACGGTCGCGTTCGGCGTGCCCGGCGCAGCAATCAACCCGCTGTACGCAGCAATGAAGAGCCACGGCGGCATCGGCCACATCCTGGCCCGCCACGTCGAGGGCGCGAGCCACATGGCCGAAGGCTACACCCGTGCGGTGGCCGGCAACATCGGCGTGTGCATCGGCACCAGCGGCCCCGCCGGCACCGACATGATCACCGGCCTGTACTCGGCCAGCGCCGACTCGATCCCAATCCTGTGCATCACCGGCCAGGCCCCCCGTGCCCGCCTGCACAAGGAAGACTTCCAGGCCGTGGACATCGCCTCCATCGCCAAGCCCGTGGCCAAGTGGGCCACCACCGTGCTGGAACCCGCCCAGGTGCCCCGCGCCTTCCAGCAGGCCTTCCACCTGATGCG
>JBLZYV010000117.1:0-10635 GCA_050282565.1 Comamonas sp. | reverse complement strand
CGCGCATGCCACCCCGCAAACGCCACGCCACAGGCGCAGCCAGAAGGGGTGGGGAGACAACTCGGGCCATCGCTGCGCTTGGCCTCTACCAACCAGACTCCCCAAAAACAAAAAGCCCCGGCAAAGCCGGGGCTGTGTAGCGAAGGGGCCAGGGCCGCTTACGGAGCCGTGGGCGCGCCGCCTTCGAACCAGCGCTTGATCTGGTCACGCTCGTCGGCGTTGATGCCGTCGGGGTTGCCGAAAGGCATCTTCTTCAGGATCACGACCTGCTGGTAGATCTGCTGCGTGTGCGCGGCCACCTCTTGGGGCGAGTCCAGCTTCACGTTCTTCTGCGCCAGGCCGGCCGAGCTGTGGCAAACCACGCAGTGCTGGGCGAAGATCTTGGACACCTGGTCGTAGCCCACGGCACCTGCCGCGGCGGCTGCCGGTGCGCCGGCTGCGGGAGCAGCGGCCGGTGCCGGTGCTGCCACAGCGGGCTTGTCGACGGGCTTGAGCCAGATGCCGACGGCGATGATCGCGGCGATGCCCACGGCGGCGTAAGGCCAGGGGTGGCTGTTGCGGCCCAGCTTGAAGCCGTGGCGCAGCACGAAGAACTGGCGGATGGCGGCGCCGGCGAACATCATGCCGATCAGCACCAGCCAGTTCTGCGGGTGGTTGTAGAGCCAGCCATAGTGGTTCGACAGCATCGCGAACAGCACGGGCAGCGTGAAATAGGTGTTATGCACGCTGCGCTGCTTGCCGCGCTTGCCGTAGATCGGATCGACCGGCTTGCCTTCGCGCAGGGCGCGCACCACGGTGCGCTGGCCAGGGATGATCCAGAAGAACACGTTCGCGCTCATCGAGGTGGCGATCATCGCACCCATCAGCAGGAAAGCTGCCTGGCCGGGGAAGATGTGGGTGGCCAGGTAGGCGGCAATGCAGACCAGCACCAGCACCAGACCGCCGACAATGGCGTCGCCGTTCTTCTTCTGGCCGAAGATGCGGCAGATGCCGTCGTACAGCAGCCAGAACACAACCAGGAACGACAGCGCAGCGGCAATCGCGGCGGCAGAGCTCATGGCGTTCGGATCGGCCGGGTTCACCAGGTAGATCTTGGCGTTCCACAGGTACGACACGGTCAGCAGCGCAAAGCCGCTGAGCCAGGTGGTGTAGCTTTCCCAGTAGAACCAGTGCAGGTGGTCAGGCAGCTTCGGAGGCGAGACGTTGAACTTGACGGGGTGGTAGAAACCGCCGCCGTGCAGGGCCCACAGCTCGCCGCTGACGCCCTGATTCTTGAGGTCTTCATCCTCGGGCGGGGTCAGACTGCTGTCCAGAAACACGAAATAGAACGAAGAGCCCACCCACGCAATGGCGGTGATGACGTGCAGCCATCGCAGCAGCAGGTTGGCCCAATCGAGAAGATAGCTTTCCATCGCTCTCATCCTTGGCAGCCGTGGGGGCTGCCTGTTGAACCTGCTCACCACGGCGGGCGCTCTGAGCAGAAATTTCGGCCGCGCACTCATGCTTGGAAGGGCATGGGCTCCGCTGCGACCATTTTGTAGACGGTAAGTGTATACAAAAACGGTGTTCAGTGGCTGCCAAATTGCAGCCGGCCACCTAGAGCTTTCCCTGATTTCATGCTGACGCCAATGCCGCCTGCAACTGGCTGCGGTACTGCAGCAACTGCGCCGCCACGGCCACGGCGATCACCTCGGGCTCCTTGCCGTCCACGCCGGGAACGCCGATGGGACAGGTGATGCGGTCTATCTCGGCGTCGCTGAAGCCGCGCGCCTGCATGCGGTGGCGGAAGGTCTGCCATTTGGTGCGGCTACCGATCACGCCCACGAAGCCCAGGTCGTCGGCCTCACGCAGGCGCTTGAGCACCGCGAGCAGCACCTGGAAATCCTCCTGGTGGCTGTAGCTCATTACCAACAGTGAGCTGCCGGACGGCAGGCCTTCGACGGCCGCCTCGACGGGATCAGAGTATTCGCACTGCACGTTCTCGGGCACCTGCGCCGGAAAGCCGTGCTCGCGGCTGTCAATCCACTGCACCTGCACGGGCAGCTGCGCCATGGTCTGCACCAGGGCCCGGCCCACATGGCCGGAGCCGAACAGCGCCACCGGCATCCAGCTCTGCGACAGGGCCTGGCGCAGCGCGGCCATGTCGCTTGCCGCCACGCGGCGGAAGCGCAGGTGCACCACGCCGCCGCAGCACTGGCCGAGCGACGGCCCGAGCGCATAGCGCTCGCTGGATTCGGCGAGCTGAGGCTGCTCAAGCATGCGCAGCGCATGCTGTGTCGCCATCCACTCGAGGTGGCCGCCGCCAATCGTTCCGACGGCAGCGTCCTCGGCGAAAACGGCCATCCACGCGCCTTTTTCGCGCGGCACCGAACCCTGTGTAGACTCCACCTCGACCAGGCATGCCGGCTGGGTGGCGAGGCGGTCCAGAAACTGTTGCAAAGCCGTCACACTGTGTCTCCTTGGGGGATCAACCCTCTGCCCAAGTACCCCGGCAAGCGAAACCTGTTCCTCACCATGAGCACCTCTTCCACTCCCACCCCCGATCCCGGCGAGCCCGGCCTGCTGGCGCGCATCCGGTCCTGGTTCGCACCGGCGCCGCCGGCGGTCTCCGGCGAGGCGTCCACCGCCGTGTCCCAGGCCGAAGACGAGATCGCCTACCGCGCCGAGGCCGCCGCGCACCTCTACGCGCGCTACGCCGTGCGCGTCCACCAGGGTATTCTGCCTTCGCCGCTGTACGCCATTGCCGTGGTGCGCACCGATATCGATGCGGCCGGCCGCATCCAGCGGCTGCACTGGCTGCGCCAGCCCGGCCATGCGCCGGAGGTCACGGAGGAAATCGAGCAGCTGCTGCGTGCGGCCGCTCCATTTCCGGCCGCCGCGCAATTGGGCGCGGTGAGCTATACCGAGACCTGGCTCTGGGACGAATCCGGCCAGTTCCAGTTGCAGACGCTGACGGAAGGTCAGGAGTGAAGCCCATCTTAGGCGGGCGGGCTGCGGGCGCTATATGGCGAAGCATAGTGCGCCTATCCGCGCTTCCATCTAGCGGATATTGAGCCTTTTTGGCCTCCAGTGCTTATGTAGCAAGCGCTAGCAGCTATCTTTTTTGAAAATATGGACCCCGCGGGCGCCCCCTTGGGTGGGGAGGCGCGCCGCGCGTCAGCGGATCAGGACCCGCGGTAGGTGCCGTAGCTCCACGGGCTGACCAGCAGCGGCACGTGGTAGTGCTGGTCGGTGTGGGCCACGCCGAAGTCGATGCTCACCACGTTCAGGAAGTTCGGCTCGGGCAGCTGCGCGCCCTTGGCGGCAAAGTAGGCCGCCACGTCGAACGACAGCCGGTAGGTGCCCGTCTTGATGCTGTTGTTGTCGAACAGCGGGGTGTTGGTGCGCCCGTCGTGGTTCAGCGTCTCGCGCTTGATCAACGTCGCCTGGTCGCCGTTGGTGGCGTAAAGCGCGATCTGCATGCCCGCGGCGGGGCAGCCGTTCATCGTGTCTAGTACATGTGTGCTCAGTCCCATAGGGGTATCTCCTATTCATTGTCAACCACATCAGGATCATGATGTGCACCGAAAGTGTATACACTTTTTGTGCAACACGTCTATGATGCAAACCATGGAATCGACATCAACTTCCGCGATTGCCCAGGCGCTGACCCGCGCCATTGTGGAGCACAAGCTCCTTCCGGGCACCAAATTGGCCGAGCAAAAGTTGGCCGATCACTTCGGGGTGTCGCGCACCCTGGTGCGCCAGGCGCTGTTCCAGCTGTCGCAGAACCGCCTGGTGACGCTGGAGCCCGCGCGCGGCGCCTTCGTGGCCACGCCCTCCGCCGAGGAGGCGCGCCAGGTGTTTGCCGTGCGCTACATGCTCGAGACCGAAATGGCCCGCAGCTTCGCCCGCGACGCGACGCCGTCCCAGATCAAGGCGCTGCGCGAGCATGTGCGCCAGGAAGCCACGGCCGTCGACCGCGCCGATGTCAGCAGCCGCACCGAACTGCTGGGCGACTTCCACGTGCGCATGGCCGAACTCATGGGCAACGAGGTGCTGGCCCAGATGCTCGGCGACCTGATCTCGCGCAGCGCCCTTATCACGCTGATGTACCAGACCGAAAGCGCGGCAGCGCACTCCCACGAGGAGCACGAAGACATCGTCAACGCATTCGCCGCCAAGGACGCCGACCGCGCCGTGCAGCTGATGCAGGAGCACTTGCAGCATGTGGAGCATGGCCTGACCTTCACACGCGACGTGCCCGCCAACGACCTCTCCATGGCCCTATCCACCCTCTCCCTATGACTCTCTACGACGCCACCCTGCCCTATCCTCGCGACCTGGTCGGCTACGGCCCCAAGCCGCCCCATGCCCAATGGCCGAACCGCGCACGCATCGCCGTGCAATTCGTGCTGAACTACGAAGAAGGTGGCGAGAACTGCGTGCTGCACGGCGATGCCGCCTCGGAGCAGTTCCTGTCCGAAATGTTCAACCCCGCCGCCTACCCCGAGCGCCACATGAGCATGGAGGGCATCTACGAATACGGCTCCCGCGCCGGCGTGTGGCGCCTGCTGCGCGAGTTCGAGAAGCGCGGCCTGCCGCTGACGGTGTTCGGCGTGGCCACGGCGCTGCAGCGCTACCCCGAAGTGGCCCAGGCCTTCGTCGAACAGGGCCACGAGATCGCCTGCCACGGCCTCAAGTGGATCCACTACCAGGGCGTGCCCGCCGAAGTGGAGCGCGCCCACATGAACCAGGCCATGGAGATCTTCCAGCAGCTCTTCGGCAGCCGCCTCGAGCACGGCCTGGGCTGGTACACCGGCCGCGACAGCCCCAACACCCACCGCGTGGTGGCCGATTTCGGCGGCTTCGCCTACGACAGCGACTACTACGGCGACGACCTGCCGTTCTGGATGAAGGTCCAGAAGACCGACGGCAGCACCGCCAACCAGCTGATCGTGCCCTACACCCTGGACGTGAACGACATGCGCTTCGCGCTGCCCCAGGGCTACTCGCACGCCGATCCGTTCTTCCAGTACATGAAGGACACCTTCGATGTGCTCTACAAGGAAGGCGATCCCGACGGGGACAACGCGCCCAAGATGATGAGCATCGGCATGCACTGCCGCCTGCTCGGCCGCCCCGGCCGCATCACCGCGCTGCAGCGCTTCCTCGACCATATCCAGCAGCACGACCATGTCTGGGTGTGCCGCCGCATCGACATCGCCCGCCACTGGGCTGCCACCCACCCCTGCAAGGACTGATCATGGCCTATACCTTGGAACAACTGAACCAGGCGAGCCCCGCCGAAGCCGCCCAAATGCTCGACGGCCTGTACGAGCACTCGCCCTGGATCGCCGAGGCGGCGCTCGCGCAGCGCCCCTTCCAGTCGCTCGCGCAGCTCAAGTACGCCATGGTCAAGGTGCTGGCCGACAGCAGCGACCAGCAGAAGCTCGACCTGATCCGCGCCCACCCGGAGCTGGCCGGCAAGGCCATGGAAACCAACACGCTCACGGCCGAATCAACCAACGAACAAAGCAAGGCGGGCCTGACCAACTGCACGCCCGAAGAGCTGGCCCACATCCAGCAGCTCAACCGTGAATACGGCGCGCGCTTCGGCTTCCCGCCGGTGCTGGCCGTGCGCGGCCCGCGCGGCCTGGGCCTGCCCAAGGCCGAGATCATCGCCACCTTCGAGCGCCGGCTGCACAACCACCCGTCCTTCGAGCGCGACGAGGCCCTGCGCAACATCCACCGCATCGCCGAGATCCGCCTGAACGACAAGTTCGGCTACGAGCCCACGCTGGGCAATGACGTCTGGGACTGGCAGGAGCGCCTGGCCCAGCACAGCGACGAAGGCTATGCCGAGAAGGGCCAGCTCACCGTCACCTACCTGACCGACGCGCACCGCGCCTGCGCCCAGCGCATCAGCCACTGGATGCACGACTGCGGCTTCGACGAGGTCGAGATCGACGCCGTGGGCAACGTGGTGGGCCGCTACCACCCCGCCACGCCCGAGGGCAAGTACGTGCTGACCGGCAGCCACTACGACACCGTGCGCAACGGCGGCAAGTACGACGGCCGCCTGGGCATCTTCGTGCCCATGGCCTGCGTGCGCGAGCTGCACCGCGCCGGCAAGCGCCTGCCCTTCGGCATCGAGGTCGTCGGCTTTGCCGAGGAGGAAGGCCAGCGCTACAAGGCCACCTTCCTGGGCTCGGGCGCGCTGATCGGCGACTTCAACCACGACTGGCTGGAGCAGAAGGACGCCAACGGCATCACCATGCGCGAGGCCATGGAGCACGCCGGCCTGTGCATTCCCGACATCCCCAAGCTCAAGCGCGACGTCGCCAAGTACCTGGGCTTCATCGAAGTCCACATCGAGCAGGGCCCGGTGCTCAACGAACTCGACATCCCGCTGGGCATCGTCACCTCCATCAATGGCAGCGCCCGCTACGTGTGCGAGATGATCGGCATGGCCAGCCACGCCGGCACCACGCCCATGGACCGCCGCCGCGACGCCGCCTGCGGCGTGGCCGAACTGATGCTGTTCGCCGAAAAGCGCGCCGCGCAGGACGGCGACTCGGTCGCCACCGTCGGCATGCTGGAAGTGCCCAATGGCTCGATCAACGTCGTGCCCGGCAGCTGCAAGTTCAGCCTGGACATGCGCGCGCCCACCAATGCGCAGCGCGACGCCATGGTCAGCGACATCCTGGCCGAGCTGAAGGCCATCGCCGAACGCCGCGGCCTGCGCGTGACCAGCGAGCTGACCATGCAGGCCGCCGCCGCGCCCAGCGCCCCCGAATGGCAGCAGCGCTGGGAGGACGCCACCTCCGCCCTGGGCGTGCCGCTGTTCCGCATGCCCAGCGGCGCCGGCCACGACGCGATGAAGCTGCACGAAGTCATGCCCCAGGCCATGCTCTTCGTGCGCGGCATCAACAGCGGCATCAGCCACAACCCGCTCGAATCCTCCACCGCCGACGACATGCAGCTGTCCGTCGACGCCTTTACCCACGTACTCCAACAACTTGCGAGCCAAGCATGAGCAACACCACCTACACCGCGCTCGACCAATGGGTCGACCAGCATTTTGACGAGCAGGTCCGCTTCTTCCAGGATCTGGTGCGCGTGCCCACCGACACGCCGCCCGGCAACAACGCGCCGCACGCCGAGCGCACCGCCGAGCTGCTCAAGGACTTCGGCTACGAGGCCGAGAAGCACGTCGTGCCCGAGTCCGAGGTCAAGGCCTACGGCATGGAATCCATCACCAACCTGATCGTGCGCCGCCCCTTCGGTGCCGGCGGCCGCACCGTGGCGCTGAACGCCCACGGCGACGTGGTGCCGCCCGGCGAAGGCTGGACCAAGGAGCCCTACGGCGCCACGATCGAGGACGGCAAGCTCTACGGCCGCGCCGCCGCCGTCAGCAAGTGCGACTTCGCCACCTTCACCTATGCGCTGCGCGCCCTCGAGGCCGTGGCCAAGCCGGCGAAGGGCGGCGTGGAGCTGCACTTCACCTACGACGAAGAGTTCGGCGGCCTGCTCGGCCCCGGCTGGCTGCTGTCCAAGGGCCTGACCAAGCCCGACCTGATGGTCGCTGCCGGCTTCAGCTACGAAGTGGTGGTGGCGCACAACGGCTGCCTGCAGATGGAAATCACCGTGCACGGCAAGATGGCGCACGCCGCCGTGCCGCACACGGGTGTGGACGCGCTGCAGGCCGCCACCTTCATCCTGAACGGCCTGTACGCCGAAAACACCAAGTACCAGCAGATCACGTCCAAGGTGGCGGGCATCAAGCACCCCTACGTCAACGTGGGCCGCATCGAGGGCGGCACCAACACCAACGTGATCCCCGGCAAGGTGCAGCTCAAGATCGACCGCCGCATGATCCCCGAGGAGAACCCGGCCGAGGTCGAAGCCAGCATCCGCGCCGTGATCGCGCAGGCCGTGCAGGACTTCAACACCCAGCGCGGCTACGAGGGCGAGGATGCCGTGCGCGTGGACATCAAGCGCCTGCTGCTGGCCAACGCCATGACGCCGCTGGCAGGCAACCAGCCGCTGGTGGATGCCATCCAGACGCACGCCGAGACCGTGTTCGGCGAGAAGCCCCCGGCCGTGGGCACGCCGCTGTACACCGACGTGCGCCTGTACGTGGAGCAAGGCATTCCGGGCGTGATCTACGGCGCGGGCCCGCGCACCGTGCTGGAATCGCACGCCAAGCGCGCCGACGAGCGCCTGGACCTGGAAGACCTGCGCCGCGCCACCAAGGTGATCGCGCGCATGCTGCACGACCTGCTGGCATAAGACCTATGCGCTGGCGCGCATGACCAGCCAGACGGGCACCTTCGGGTGCCCGTTTTTTTTGCGTGCACCGCCCCTGCTCCCGCACCGGCAAAACTGCGAAGATAGGCGCCATGCTCCTGCTGCCACCCGCTCGCGGCGCGCTTGTGCCGCGCCATGGCCCCCGAGGTACCCGGCGCGCACCGGCGGCCCGCGCGCCGCATCGGCCGCCTGCGCCCGCCCTCCGTTGCGGCAGCAACGAACAACATTTCAGGGTTTACCGGGGGGTGTCAAACCATATAACGTGTATACACTTTTTGTATGGATTGTCTGCGCGCACTTTGTGCGTACCACTAACAAAACTGTTGATCCGCAATAGGAGATAAAACGATGCAGCCCCAAGTACACCCCGTTGATGAAAAGCTGCCGCTGGGGAGATTGACCGCGCTCGGTCTGCAGCACGTGCTGGTGATGTATGCCGGCGCCGTGGCCGTGCCCCTGATCGTGGGCCGGGCCCTGAACCTGTCGCCCGACCAGATCGCCAAGCTGATTTCCGCCGACCTGTTCGTCTGCGGCCTGGTCACGCTGATCCAGGCCTGGGGCGCCACCCAGTGGTTCGGCATCAAGCTGCCCGTGATGATGGGCGTGACCTTCGCCAGCGTGGCCCCGATGATCTCCATGGCCCAGACCACCGGCGGCGTCTACGGCGCCGGGCTGATCTTCGGCTCGGTGATCGGCGCGGGCATCATCTCGATCCTGATCGCGCCCTTCATCAGCCGCATGCTGCGGTTCTTCCCGCCGGTGGTGACCGGCACCATCATCGCGGTCATCGGCATCAGCCTGATGCGCGTGGGCATCAACTGGATCTTCGGCAACCCCGTGGGCCCGACGGCACCCGCGGTGGCCAACCCCGAGCACCTGAAGTGGCTGCAGGCCGCGCAGGCCGCAGCGGGCGCCCCCGGCTCGTCGCTGCCGCCCGTGCCCACCGGCCTGACCGTCCTGCCCTCGGTGCCCAACCCCAAGTACGCCGACCTGACCGGCATCGGCATCTCCGCCATCGTGCTGGGCTCCATCCTGCTGATCACCAAGTTCGCCAAGGGCTTCCTGGCCAACATCTCGGTGCTGGCCGGCATCGTGATCGGCGCCGTGATCGCCTCCGCCATGGGCCTGATGACCTATGAAAAGGTGGCCAAGGCCGGCTGGTTCGACTTCGTGCTGCCCTTCGAGATCGCCATGCCGGTGTTCAACCCCATCCTGATCCTGACCATGTCGCTGGTGATGGTGGTGGTGATGATCGAATCCGTCGGCATGTTCCTGGCGCTGGGCGACATGACCGACCGCGAGATCAGCCGCGATGACATGACCCGCGGCCTGCGCACCGACGGCCTGGGCACCCTGCTGGGCGGCATCTTCAACACCTTCCCCTACACCAGCTTCTCGCAGAACGTGGGCCTGGTGGCCGTGACCGGCGTCAAGAGCCGCTGGGTCTGCGTGGCAGGCGGCGTCATCCTGATCGTGCTGGGCGTGCTGCCCAAGCTGGCCGCCCTGGTGGAATCGCTGCCCACCGTGGTGCTCGGCGGCGCCGGCCTGGTGATGTTCGGCATGGTGGCCTCCACCGGCATCCGCATCCTGAGCAACGTGGACTTCCGCAACAACCGCTACAACGCCATGATCGTGGCCGTGTCCATCGGCGTCGGCATGATCCCGCTGATCGCCCCCAACTTCCGCCAGTGGATGCCCCACGCCATCCACCCGCTGATCGAATCCGGCATCCTGCTGGCCTCCATCTGCGCCGTGGCCCTGAACGTGTTCTTCAACGGCGCCAAGACCAGCACCGCAGACATCATCGCTGCCGCCAAGCAGGCCGATGCCCACTGATTCTCACGGATGAAACACGCCCCGCAGAATGTTGTCCAACACGGCATCTGCGGGGTTTCACGCCGCTACACTTCTCAGGGAATCTCCGACGAGACAGCATCCGTGATCCAGAGCACGATGCTTCTTGGTCGGAGACGACCGAGAGCCAATTTTGACCCGAGAGGCGCTGCGCCTCTTTCTGTTTTTTTGATGAGCAACACCTATGGCACAACAACTGTCCGCCGCTGAACAAGCACTGCGCGATGCAGCCCGCGAATACCACCGCAGCCCCAGCAAGGGCAAGATCTCGGTCAACGCCACCAAGCCCCTGTCCAACCAGCGCGACCTGTCGCTGGCCTACTCGCCGGGCGTGGCCTATCCCTGCCTGGACATCCAGGCCGACCCGTCGCTGGCGGCCGAGTACACCTCGCGCGGCAACCTGGTCGGCGTGATCACCAACGGCACGGCCGTGCTGGGCCTGGGCGACATCGGCCCGCTGGCCGGCAAGCCGGTGATGGAAGGCAAGGG
>JBLZYV010000116.1:0-10693 GCA_050282565.1 Comamonas sp. | reverse complement strand
CTTTCTTGTGCGCACAAGAAAGGAAGCAAAGAAAGCGCCCCTGCTGTCTGCGACCCCGCTGCTCAGCAGCGGGGCAACCTGTGGCGTGACGTTTGCGGGGTGCGCCGTGGAACTCGACTCCGCGCCAAGGCGCTCCGCTCGAACATCCCCGGCGAGTCAGATGACGAAGCATGCGCGCTCCGACGCGCATGCCACCCCGCAAACGCCACGCCACAGGCGCAGACAGAAGGGGTGGGCAAACCATTCGGGCCGTCGCTGCGCTCGGCCTGAATAAAAAACGGAGCCCGAAGGCCCCGTCTTTCTTGCACCGCATGCAGGAAATCAATATTCCCAGAACATGCGCTGCAACTCCTGCGTGCTGGCATTCTTGGTCAGCGCCAGCATGGTCAGGATGCGCGCCTTCTCGGGGCGCATGTCGTGGGCCACCACCCAGTCGTACTTGTCGTCGGGCTGCTCGGCGTTGCGCAGCACAAAGCCGTACGGCACGCGCGACGAGCGCACCACCAGCACGCCCTTGCCGCGCGCCTCCTGCAGCGCCGGCACCATGCGGTCGGCGACCGAGCCGTTGCCGGTGCCGGCGTGCACGATGGCCTTGGCGCCGCCATTCACCAGCGCGTCCAGCGCGGTGCGCTGCACCGTGCCGTAGGCGTAGACGATGTCCACCTGCGGCAGCGTGCCGATGCTGTCGATGTTGAACTCGGACTGCATGGTGTGGCGCTTGGCCGGGGCGCGGAACCAGTAGTTCTTGCCCTCGACGATCATGCCCAGCGGGCCCCACTGGCTCTGGAACGCGCCGGTCTTGATGTTGACGTCCTTGTTCACGTCGCGCGCGGTCTGGATCTCGTCGTTCATCGTCACCAGCACGCCCTTGCCCTCGGCGTCCTTGGCGGCGGCCACGCTCACCGCGTCCACAAGGTTCAGCGCGCCGTCGGCCGACAGCGCGGTGCCGGGACGCATCGAGCCAACGACCACGATGGGCTTGGTGGTGTGCACCGTCAGGCTCAGGAAGTAGGCGGTCTCGGCCAGCGTGTCGGTGCCGTGGGTGACGACGATGCCGTCCACGTCGGATTGCTTAGACAGCGCCGACACGCGCTTGGCCAGCGCCAGCAGGTTGTCGTTGGTGAAGCTCTCGGACGCGATCTGAAACACCTGCTCGCCGCGCACGTTCGCCACCTTGGCCAGTTCGGGCAGGCCCGCCAGCAGCTTGTCCACCGGCACCTTGGCGGCGCTGTAGGTGGCGCTGTTCATGGCCGAGGCGCCGGCGCCGGCGATGGTGCCGCCGGTGGCCAGCACGACCACGTTGCGCTGGCCCTGCTGGGCCGGGGCCGCCGCAGCGGTGGCTGCCTGCGCGGCGGTGGGAGCGGCCGCCTGCGAGGCTGCCGGGGTCTGCGCGCAGGCGCTCAGGCCCAGGGCCAGCGCCAGGGTGATCGCCGACAGGGCGGGCAGGCGCTTGGTGCGCGAAATGGGGGAAGACATAGGGAACTCCGTAGAGGAAAGGCGAGCATCATAGGAACGCCATCTGGCGCCGCCTCTCGGGATTCGCCCTAGTTGCCAGCGCGGCAAAGCCGTTTTTTGGCTCCTGGAATCGGCCGCCGCGCCAGCAGCCGCCACAGGCGGCGGATAGACTTGCCCCATGGCGCCCGCCGTCGGCATAGACGGCCCGGGCGCTTTGCAACAAGGAGTGTCATCCGGTGTTTTCGTTCTTCGAGCGGCGCGTGCCGCCCTACCCGGCCGCCGATCCCACCGTGCCGCCCACGGGCTTCTTCGCCTTCATGTGGGCCTGCACCCAGGGCATGCGCGGCTGGATCGGCCTGCTCACCATCACCTCGGCGCTGCTGGCCGTCTACGAGGCGGTGCTGTTCGCCATCATGGGCCATGTGGTCGACTGGCTGGGCCAGGTTTCACCCGCCAGCTTCTGGGCCGAGCAGCGCGGCACGGTCTATGGCATTGCCGCGGTGCTGCTGGGCAGCGTGGTGCTGCTGGGCCTGCACACCATGGTGATGCACCAGGTGCTGGCCATCAACTTTCCGATGCGGCTGCGCTGGGTGTTCCACCGGCTGATGCTGGGGCAGAGCATGTCCTTCTACGCCGACGAGTTCGCCGGCCGCATCACCACCAAGATCATGCAGACCGCGCTGTCGGTGCGCGAAGTGGTGTTCATGGTGGTGGACGTGCTGGTGGGCGTCAGCGTCTACATGATCGGCATCCTGGTGCTGGCGGGCAGCTTCGAGTGGCGCCTGATGGTGCCATTCGCGCTGTGGCTCGCCGCCTATGTGGCGGCGTGCTTCTACTTCGTGCCGCGCCTGGGCAAGATCGGCAAGGAGCAGGCCGACGCGCGCTCGATGATGACCGGCCGCGTGACCGACGCCTACACCAACATCGCCACCGTCAAGCTCTTCGCCCACACGCGGCGCGAGGCCGAGTACGCGCGCAACGCGATGGAGGCCTTCAAGGCCACCGGCCACGCGCAGATGCGCATGGTGAGCCAGTTCGAGATCACCAACCACCTGATGATCACGCTGCTGCTGCTCGGCTCCACCGGCACGGCGCTGTTCCTGTGGGCGCAGGGCCAGGCCAGCGCCGGCGTGGTGGCGGCGGTGATCGCCATGGCGCTGCGGCTGATGGGCTATTCGCACTGGGTGATGTGGCAGATGACCGGCCTGTTCGAGAACGTGGGCACCATCCAGGACGGCATCAACACGTTGACCAAGCCGCGCACCATCGTCGACGCGGCCGACGCCAAGCCGCTGGCGGTGACCCGAGGCCGCATCGAGTTCGACAACGTGAGCTTCGCCTACAAGGACAACGGCAAGCGGGTCATCGACCACCTGCAGCTCGACATCCGCCCCGGCGAGCGCGTGGGCCTGATCGGCCGCTCGGGCGCGGGCAAGTCGACGCTGGTGAACCTGCTGCTGCGCTTCCACGACGTGGCGGGCGGGCAGATCCGCATCGACGGCCAGGACATCGCCCACGTCACGCAGGACAGCCTGCGCGGCGCGATCGGCATGGTCACGCAGGACACGTCGCTGCTGCACCGCTCGATGCGCGACAACATCCTCTACGGCCGCCCCGATGCCGGCGAGGACGACATGCGCCGCGCCGCCGAGCGCGCAGAGGCGGCGGACTTCATCGCCACGCTGACCGATCTGAAGGGCCGCACCGGCTACGACGCCCAGGTGGGCGAGCGCGGCGTCAAGCTCTCGGGCGGCCAGCGCCAGCGCGTGGCGATTGCGCGCGTGATGCTCAAGGACGCGCCCATCCTGCTGCTCGACGAGGCCACCAGCGCGCTCGACAGCGAGGTCGAAGCCGCCATCCAGCAGAGCCTGGACAGCCTGATGCAGGGCAAGACGGTGATCGCCATCGCGCACCGGCTGTCCACCATCGCCGCGCTCGACCGCCTGATCGTGCTCGACCAGGGCCGCATCGTCGAGCAGGGCACGCACCAGCAGCTGCTGCAGCACGGCGGCGTGTATGCGCGGCTGTGGGCACACCAGAGCGGCGGCTTCCTCGGCGAGGACATGAGCGAGCTGAACGTCGCCTGAGGCGTTGCGCCGCGCGGCGCACCATACAAAAACAAGAGCTGCCAGCGCTTGGTGGATGAGGGATTCAGATATTTTTCCATCTGAAACCATTACCCATCAATCGCTGGCAGCTCTATTTTTAGACAACTGCCTCCGCGAACTGCGCCCGCACGCGCTGGTACACGCGCCAGAACTTCGCGTCCTGCGACGAGGCGTAGTTGATGCGCATCAGCATCGAGGGCTGGCGCCCGGCGAAGAACAGCGAGCCCGGCGCGATCAGGTAGTTCTCGTCCAGCAGGCGCTGCGCCAGCGCCTCGGTGTCCACGCCGGTGTCGACCCAGCCGAACATGCCCGCCGGCTCGGTCACGAAGCGGCAGCCGTGCTGCTGCGCCAGCTGCACGCCGCGCCGGCGCGCCTGCTCCAGGTGGCTGCGCACGCGCTCGACGTGGCGGCGCAGCTGGCCGTTCTCCAGACAGATGGCCATGGCGCGCTCCATCAGCGCGGGCGTGGTCAGCGTGGACAGCAGCTTGGTGTCGAGCAGGCGCTCGACCAGGTCGGGCGCCGCGGCCACATAGCCCACGCGCCAGTTCGGCGCCAGGATCTTGGCGAAGCCGCTCACGTAGATGCTGCGCGCCAGGCCGTCGAGCACCGTCAGCCGCGTGCTGTGCTCGGGCGCGATGTGGCCGTAGGTGTCGTCCTCCAGCACATAGAAGCCGTGGCTCTGCGCCAGCTGCAGCACCTGGTGCGCGCTGGCCGGGTGCAGGCAGTAGCTGGTGGGGTTGTGCAGCACGCTCACGCTGACGAAGAGCTTGGGCGCGTGGGTCTCGCAGTAGCGGCGCATCACCGCCAGGTCCGGCCCGTCGGGGCCGCGCGGCACCGGCAGGATCTGCATGCCCAGCAGCGCCAGCCGCGCGAACTCCACCGACCAGCCCGGCTCCTCGACCATCACCGCGTCGCCCGCCTTCAGCAGCGTGCGGCAGACGATGTCCAGGCCGTGCGTGGCGCCCACCGTGGTCATGATCTGGCGGCTTTCCACCGGCAGGCCCAGGCCCTTGAGCCGCTCGGCCAGCGCCTCGCGCAGGCGCACGTCGCCCATGGGCGTGCCGTAGTGCAGCGAGAGGGCCTGCAGGTCGGCCGGCGACGACACCACCTTGCGCAGCGCCGTGCCCATGAACTGGTTCTTCAGCCAGTCGTTGGGAAACATGCCCGCGCCCGGCTGCGGCAGCTGCGCGGCCGGGTGCATCATGCCCCGGATCAGCGAGGCCGCGTTGATGCGCGCCGAGGCCATGGGCAGCTGCAGGCTCATCGCGTCCTTGAGCGAGCCTGGCGCTACCTTTTTAGAAGCTGCTGGCGCTTGCTGCATCAGCGATTGCGTGCTTTTTTGCACAAAATCGCGTACATAGAAGCCGCGCTGGCGCCGCGACTCGACCAGGCCCTGGGCCTGCAGCAGGTCGTAGGCAGCCACCACGGTGTAGGGGCTCACGCCCTGCTGCTGGGCGCAGGCGCGCACCGAGGGCAGGCGCGAGCCGGCCGGCAGCAGGCGCGAGCGTATGCGCTCGGCGAACCGCGCGGCGAGCTGTTCGGTCAGGGTCTGGTTGGCATCGCGGGTGAGCATGGCGGCCTTCTGCTTTCGCTGCTGTATTGCCATCATCACCGATACAGTTGCTCAATGTGCGGCATAAACTGTATTGGTGATGTAATGGTCATTTGCCTATATTAACTGCAGACCGTTGACACTGCCTCTATGACTGCCGTTGAACTGAGCGCCTTCTTCGTGCTCGCCACCGCGATGAGCTTCACCCCCGGCCCCAACACCACGCTGGCGGCCGCGCTTGCGGCCAACCAGGGCCTGCGGCCCGCCATGCGCTTCGTATGGGCGGTGCCGGTGGGCTGGGTGGCCCTGCTGCTACTGTGCGCCAGCGGCGTGGGCGCGCTCGTCATGGCCGTGCCGGCGCTGCGCATCGCGCTCAAGGCCGTGGGCATCGCCTACCTGTTCTGGCTGGCTTTCAAGCTCAGCGGCAGCGGCCGGCTGGCCGACAGCCGCGAAGGCACGGGCCTGGTCGGCTTCTGGCAGGGCGTGGGCCTGCAGTTCGTCAACATCAAGGCCTGGCTGCTGGCGCTGACCATCGTGGCCGGCTGGATCGCCGGGCAGGACAACGTGGCCGCGCGGCTGGCCATCGTGGTGCCGGTGATGGCGGCCTATGCCTTCGCCAGCAACTTCGCCTACGCCTCGGTCGGCGCGCTGCTGCGCCGCTGGCTGTCCGAAGGGCGGCGCCTGCTGTGGTTCAACCGCGTGATGGCAGCATTTCTGATGCTGACGGCACTGTGGATGATGCGGGCCTAGCCCGCCGGCAGCGGCAAAGATCGATAATCGCGGATTACGCATAGCAACATGCACCCACACACCCAAGCCAAGAGGAAGCAATGAACCACTGGAACCTGGCCCAACGCGCCGCCACCATGAACCCGTCGGTGATCCGCGAGATCCTGAAAGTCACCGAGAAGCCCGGCATCATCAGCCTGGCGGGCGGCCTGCCCTCGCCCAAGACGTTCCCGATCGACGCGTTCCAGGAAGCCGCGGCCAAGGTTCTGTCGCAGGACGGCAGCGCTGCGCTGCAGTATGCCGCCAGCGAAGGCTACGGCCCGCTGCGCGAGGCCATCGCCAACTTCCTGCCCTGGGACGTGAGCCCCGACCAGGTCCTCATCACCACCGGCTCGCAGCAGGGGCTGGACCTGGCCGGCAAGATCCTGCTCGACGAAGGCAGCCGCCTGCTGGTGGAGACGCCCACCTACCTGGGTGCGCTGCAGGCCTTCTCGCCCAACCAGCCGCGCGTGGCCAGCGTGGACAGCGATGACGGCGGCGTGGTCGTGGACGATCTGGACCGCAAGGTCGGCGAAGGCGCCGACAAGGCCCGCTTCATCTACCTGTTGCCCAACTTCCAGAACCCCACCGGCCGCACCATGGACGACGCCCGCCGCCAGGCCGTGAGCGAGCGCGCCGCCGCGCTGGGCCTGCCGATCATCGAGGACAACCCCTACGGCGACCTGTGGTACGACGAGGAACCCGCCCGCCCGCTGACCGCGCGCAACCCCGACGGCGGCCTGTACCTGGGCTCGTTCTCCAAGGTGCTGGCCCCCGGCCTGCGCCTGGGCTACATCGTCGCACCCAAGCACATCTACCCCAAGCTGCTGCAGGCCAAGCAGGCGGCCGACCTGCACACCCCGAGCTTCAACCAGCGCATGGTGGCCGAGGTGCTGAAGGACGGCTTCCTCGACCGCCACGTGCCGACCATCCGCGCGCTGTACAAGAAGCAGCGCGATGCCATGCTGGCAGCGCTGGACAAGCACTTCGCCGGCATGGACGTGCACTGGACCAAGCCCGTCGGCGGCATGTTCCTGTGGCTGCGCATGCCCGAAGGCATCGACACCGTGAAGATGCTGCCCGCCGCCGTCGAGCGCAACGTGGCCTATGTGCCCGGCTCCGCCTTCTATGCCAGCAACCCCGACGCCCGCACCATGCGCCTGTCGTACGTGACCGCATCCGAGCAGCAGATCGAGACCGCGATCGCCGCGCTGGCCGCCACCGTGCGCGAGCAGCTGGGCCAGAAGTAAAAACCGGCGCCAGCGCTTGCCCAGCAAGCGCCAGGCGCTATCGAAACGCTCCACCGCCCGCGGGGCGCTGGAGCGTTTTTTCTTGAATCGAGGAATCGCTATGTTGACCATCTGGGGACGTTTGTCGTCGATCAATGTGCGCAAGGTCGTGTGGTGCGCGCAGGAGCTGGGCCTCGCGTTCGAACGCATCGAGGCCGGCGGTGCCTTCGGCGGCACGCGCACGGACGACTACCTGGCGCTGAACCCCAACGCGCTGGTGCCCGCCATCCGCGACGGCGAAGGCCCGTTCGAGGTGCAGCTGTGGGAGTCGAACGTCATCGTGCGCTACCTGTGCGCGCGCTACTCGCCCGGCCAGTTCTACCCCGCGCCGCTGGCCACGCGCTTCGATGCCGAGCGCTGGATGGACTGGCAGCAGACCACGCTGAACCCCGCCGGCCGCGACGCCTTTTTGCAGCTGGTGCGCACCGCGCCCGAGCAGCGCGACGCCGCGCGCCTGCAGGCCTCGGTGGCCGCCACCGAGCCGCTGCTGGCCTTGCTCGACGCCCACCTGGCGGACCGCGCCTTCGTGCAGGGCGATGCCTTCGGCATGGCCGACATCCCGCTGGCCTGCGAGGCGCACCGCTGGTTCGGCCTGCCCGCCGCGCACTACCAGCGCCCGCACTGGCCCCACCTGGAGCGCTGGTTCGCCAGCCTGCAGGCCCGGCCCGCCGCCCGCGGCATCCTCGACATGGTTTTGAGCTGAAATGCCTTCCAGCGCTTGATGGACAAGCGCAGAAAGCTATTAACTTCATAGCAAACCAAGGAACCCCCATGCGCCCACGCCGCTTCATGCAGCTCGATGTGTTCTCCCCCGCGCCCTACCAGGGCAACCCGCTGGCCGTGGTGCTCGACGGCGAAGGCCTGAGCGACGCGCAGATGCAGGACTTCGCCCGCTGGACCAACCTGTCGGAAACCACCTTTTTGCTGCCGCCCACCACACCCGGGGCCGACTACCGCGTGCGCATCTTCACGCCCAGCAACGAGCTGCCCTTTGCCGGCCACCCCACGCTGGGCAGCTGCCAGGCCTGGCTGGCGGCGGGCGGCCAGCCGGCCCAGGCTGGCCGCGTGGTGCAGGAATGCGCCAAGGGCCTGGTCGCGCTGCAGCCGCTGGCCGCCGACCGCACCGTCTGGAGCTTTGCCGCCCCCAGCACCCGCCGCCAGCCCATCACCGAGGCGCAGCTGCTGCCCGTGCTGCAGGCGCTGCAGCTGCCGCGCGAGGCCGTGCTGGCCTGCCAGCAGCTGGACAACGGCCCCAACTTCTGGGCCCTGCTGCTGCGCGATGCCGACAGTGTGTTCGCCGCCCAGCCCGACTTTGCCGCGCTGTATGCCATGCAGGTCGAGGTCGGCCTCGCCGCCCTGTACCCGCGGCAAGACGAGGCCCCGGGCCTGATCGCGCGCTCCAGCCGCGAGGCCCGGGCCTTCGCGCAGTCGGCCGCAGAGCAAGCCGCCGAGCCCGACATCGAGGTGCGCGCCTTCTTCAACGCCACCACCACCGCCTGCGAAGACCCGATCACCGGCAGCTTCAACGCCAGCCTGGCGCAGTGGCTGATTGACGAAGGCCACATCCAGGCGCCCTACCTCGCCAGCCAGGGCGTGGCGCTGGGGCGCCAGGGCCTGGTGCACATCGAGCAGGACGCCGCGGGCCAGGTCTGGGTCGGCGGCCAGGTGTCGCTGTGCGTGCAAGGCACGGTTCAGCTGTGAGGCTGCCAACCCCAAACCGGAGCAAATCGCCATGTTCACCCCGCAGGAATTGATGGTCTTCGCGCTGGCCGCGCTGGTGCTGGTGCTCACCCCCGGCCCCAACATGGTCTACTGCGTCTCGCGCAGCCTGACCCAGGGCCCGCGCGCCGGGCTGCTGTCGCTGGCCGGCGTGGTGCTGAGCTTCGGCGTGCACCTGATGGCGGCCTCGCTGGGCCTCACGGCGCTGCTGGCCGCCGTGCCGCTGGCCTTCGACGCCATCCGCATCGCGGGCGCCGCCTACCTGCTGTGGATGGCCTGGCAGGCGGTGCGGCCCGGCGGCCGCGCGCCGTTCGAGGCCCGCGACCTGCCGCACGACCCGCCGCGGCGGCTGTTCCTCATGGGCTTCATGACGAACCTGCTCAACCCCAAGGTCGCCATGTTCTACCTGTCGTTCTTCCCGCAGTTCCTGCACCCCGAGCGCGGCTCGTGGCTGCTGCAGAACCTGACGCTGGGCGCGGTGCAGATCACGACCAGCGCCGTGGTCAACGCGCTGTTCGTCCTCTTCGCGGCCCGCGTGGCCGTGTTCCTCAACCGCAGCCGGGCGTGGATGCGCGTGCAACGCTACCTGATGGGCAGCGTGCTCAGCCTGCTCGCCGTCAAGATGCTGTTCACCGGCCACAAGACCTCACCATGACCACCAGCCTGCCTTCCCACGCCGACATCGAAGCCGCCGCGCACACCGTCTACCAGGACTTCGCCGCCACGCCCCAATACCGCTGGGGCCTGCTGAGCGAGCGCCTGGGCGCCGAGTGCTGGCTCAAGCACGAGAACCACACGCCCGTGGGCGCCTTCAAGATCCGCGGCGGCCTGACCTATTTCGCGCAGCTCGCGGCCCGCAACGCGCTGCCGCAGGAGGTGGTCAGCGCCACGCGCGGCAACCACGGCCAGAGCATTGCCTGGGCCGCGCGCCGCCACGGCGTGCGCTGCACCATCGTCGTGCCGCACGGCAACTCGGTCGAGAAGAACGCCGCCATGCGCGCGCTGGGCGCGAACCTGATCGAGCACGGCGATGACTTCCAGGCCGCGCGCGAACACGCCATCGCCCTGGCCGCCGAGCGCGGCGCGCACATGGTGCCCAGCTACCACACCGACCTGGTGCGCGGCGTGGCCACGTACTGGTGGGAATTCCTGCGCGCCGTGCCACGCATGGACGTGGCCTATGTGCCCATCGGCATGGGCTCGGGCGCCTGCGCGGCCATCGCGGCCAAGCTGGCGCTGCAGCACCCGGTGCGCATCGTCGGCGTGGTGAGCAGCCATGCCACCACCTACCGCGACTCACTGGCCGCCGGCCGCGTGGTGGAGGCACCGGTCAGCACCCGCATCGCCGACGGCCTGGCCGTGCGCCAGGCCGATGCCGGCGCGCTCGCCGTGCTGCAGCAGCACCTGGACCGCATCGTCACCGTCGACGACGCCGCCATCGGCGAGGCCATGCGCCTGCTGTTCACCGACACCCACAACACCGCCGAAGGCGCCGGCGCCGCAGCCCTGGCCGCCGCGCTGCAGGACCGCGCCACGCTGCGCGGCCAGGTCGTCGGCCTGCCCCTGACCGGCGGCAACGTGGACGCCGACGCCTTCGCCCGCGTGCTGCAGGGCGGCGATCACTGACCGCCTGCCTCCCCCAAACCAGGCCGAGCGAAGCGACGGCCCGGGTTGCTTGCCCACCCCTTCTGTATGCGCCTGTGGCGGGGCGTTTGCGGGGTGGGCATGCGCGTCGGAGCGCGCATGCTTCGTGGTCTGGCTCGCCGGGGTTGTTTGAACGGAGCGCCTTTGGCGCGCAGTGA
>JBLZYV010000115.1:0-10734 GCA_050282565.1 Comamonas sp. | reverse complement strand
AAGGACTCCAAGGTGATCGTGGCGATCAACAAGGACCCCGAGGCACCGATCTTCTCGGTGGCCGACTACGGCCTGGAAGCGGACCTGTTCGCTGCCGTGCCCGAGATGGTGGGCAAGCTGTAAGATACGCCGCGAGGCGAATCACACGACAAGGGGCATCCGCTGGATGCCCCTTTTTTTGTCGAAAATCCGGCTTGCTTGAACTAAGGGAGACAGACGATGAGCTACAAGGCCCCCGTGCGGGACATGCTGTTTGCGATGGAACACCTGGCGCAGATCGAGCAGGTGGCGCAGATACCGGGCTTCGAGGATGCGGGCCTGGATACCGCGCAGGCCGTGCTCGAGGAGTGCGCCAAGTTCAACGAGGACATCCTCGCACCGCTGAACGTCACTGGCGACACCCAGCCCTCGTCGTGGAAGGACGGCAGCGTTATCACCACGCCCGGCTTCAAGGAGGCCTACCGCCAGTACGCCGAAGGCGGCTGGCAGGGCCTGCAGCATGCCGCCGACTTTGGTGGCCAGGGCCTGCCCAAGACCATCGGCGCGGCCTGCGTGGAAATGCTCAACAGCGCCAACCTCAGCTTCGCGCTGTGCCCGCTGCTGACCGACGGCGCCATCGAGGCGCTGCTGACGGCCGGCAGCGACCAGCTCAAGGCCACGTATCTGGAAAAGCTGGTCACCGGCGAGTGGACCGGCACCATGAACCTCACCGAGCCCCAGGCCGGCTCCGACCTCGCGCTGGTGCGCACCAAGGCGGAGCCCCAGGGCGACGGCACCTACCAGGTCTTCGGCACCAAGATCTTCATCACCTACGGCGAGCACGACATGGCGGACAACATCGTCCACCTGGTGCTGGCCCGCGTGGCCGGCGCGCCCGAAGGCGTCAAGGGCATCAGCCTGTTCGTCGTGCCCAAGTTCCTGGTCAACGCCGACGGCTCGCTGGGTGCGCGCAACGACGTGCACTGCGTCAGCATCGAGCACAAGCTCGGCATCAAGGCCAGCCCCACGGCCGTGCTGCAGTTCGGCGACCATGGTGGTGCCGTTGGCTACCTCGTCGGCGAGGAAAACCGCGGCCTCGAGTACATGTTCATCATGATGAACGCCGCCCGCTACGCCGTCGGCGTGCAAGGCATCGCCGTGGCCGAGCGCGCCTACCAGCACGCCGCGGCCTACGCCAAGGAGCGGGTGCAAAGCCGCCCCGTGGACGGCAGCGTCAAGGCCAGCGCCACCATCATCCACCACCCCGACGTGCGCCGCATGCTCATGACCATGCGCGCGCTCACCGAAGGCTGCCGCGCCATGGCCATCACCGCGGCGGCCGCGTTCGACGCGGCCCACCACCACCCCGATGCCGAGGTGCGCAGCCAGAACCAGGCCTTCTACGAATTCCTCGTGCCGCTGGTCAAGGGCTACAGCACCGAGATGAGCCAGGAAGTGGCCAGCCTGGGCGTGCAGGTGCACGGCGGCATGGGCTTCATCGAGGAAACCGGCGCGGCCCAGTACTACCGTGACGCCAAGATCCTCACCATCTACGAAGGCACCACCGCCATCCAGGCCAACGACCTGGTAGGCCGCAAGACCGTGCGCGACGGCGGCCAGCTCGCCAAGGGCGTGGCCGCGCAGATCGAGCAGACCGAGGCCGCGCTGCGCGCTGCCGGCAGCGACGGCCAGGCCCTGGCCGAGCGCCTGCAGGCCGCACGCCAGGCCTACCTCGAAGTCGTGGACTTCATCGCCGCGCAGGGCAAGGGCGATCCCAACCAGGCCTACGCGGGCAGCGTGCCGTACCTGATGCTGGCGGGCAACCTGGTTGCGGGCTGGCAGATGGGGCGCGCGCTGCTGGCGGCGCAGGGGCTGTTGCAGGCGGGACAGGATGAGGCCTTCGGGCGCGCGAAGATCGCCACCGCTCGTTTTTATGGCGACCATGTGCTGGTGCGCACCCAGGCGCTGCGCGATGCGGTGCTGCACGGTGGGGCATCGGTGATGGCTCTGGCCATCGAGGATTTTTGATTGCTATGTAAATAATAGCTGTTGATGCTTGATGGTAAAGCGCTACAGCCACTTTGAAGGATATCCATGTCTCGTCTCCCCGCCGTACTGCAGCGCGTACCCTTTCCGGTGATCTGTTCGCCGATGTTCATCGTCAGCACGCCGGAGCTGGTGATTGCCCAGTGCAAGGCCGGCATGGTGGGCTCGATGCCGGCGCTCAACGCCCGTCCCGCCGAACAGCTGGATGACTGGCTCGCCGAGATCACCGAAACGCTGGCCGCCCACAACCGCGCGCACCCCGACCGCCCGGCCGCGCCATTCGCGATCAACCAGATCGTGCACAAGAGCAACGACCGCCTGGACCACGACATGCAGGTCTGCGCCAAGTACAAGGTGCCGATCATCATCACCTCGCTGGGCGCGCGCGAGGACGTGAACCATGCCGTGCACGACTGGGGCGGCGTGGTGCTGCACGACATCATCAACAACAAGTTCGCGCGCAAGGCCATCGAGAAGGGCGCCGACGGCCTGATCGCCGTGGCGGCCGGCGCCGGCGGCCATGCGGGCGTCAAGAGCCCGTTCGCGCTGGTGCAGGAGATCCGCGAGTGGTTCGACGGCCCGCTGGCGCTGTCGGGCAGCATCGCCAACGGCCGCGCCGTGCTGGCCGCGCAGGCCATGGGCGCGGACTTCGCCTACATCGGCTCGGCCTTCATCGCCACCGAGGAGGCGCGTGCCGTGGATGCCTACAAGCAGATGATCGTGGCCTCCAACTCCGACGACATCATCTACAGCAACCTGTTCACCGGCGTGCACGGCAACTACCTGGTCCCGTCGATCCGCGCGGCCGGCATGGACCCGGAGAACCTGCCCGAGTCCGACCCGAGCAAGATGAGCTTCGGCAGCGGCCGCAAGGCCTGGAAGGACATCTGGGGCAGTGGCCAGGGCATCGGCGCAGTGAAGGCCGTGCTGCCGGCCGCCCAGTTCGCCGACCGCCTGAAGAAGGAATACGCCCAGGCACGGGCGCAGCTGCTGGGGTGATGTTCCGTCGCCAAGCCCTGGGTGCGCTGCTGGTGCTGGCCGGCCTGTGTGGCGCCGCGCAGGCCGCATCCGGCCCGGGGGAACGCCGCATCTCCATCTCGCGGCAGCAGCTGCAGCAGGCCGTCAGCAGCCGGTTCCCGCTGGCCCGCTCATGGCAGGGCCTGGTCGTGCTGCAGCTCGACCGGGCGCAGGTGCAACTGCAGCCCGAGGCCAACCGGCTGCAGACGGTGGTGGACCTGTCGGTGACCGAAAAGCTGCTGGGCACGCGCTACCCCGGCCGCATGCAGCTGGATTTCGGCCTGCGCTTCGACGAGGCGAGCGCCTCCATCCGCATGCACCCGGTGACGGTGCAGCAGCTGCACCTGGACGGCGTGCCCACCGAGTACCAGGCGCTGTTCCAGGCCCAGGCGCCGCGGCTGGCCGAGCAGGTGCTCGACAACCTGGTGCTCTACCAGCTGCCCGAATCGCAGAAGATGCTGCTCGACGGCCTGGGTTACGGCGTGCGGCGCTTCGAGGTGCTGCCGGACGGGCTGCGCGTGGTGCTGGGCCCCAAGGGATGACGCCAAGGCCGCTCCTGTCAACCAGAGCATGGCCAGCCGCGTTACAAAAGGGTTGTCCTCTCTGCTGGAAGGCCCCGTGCCGTCCGGTGCAAGACCTGCAGTGACTGCTTCTGTCTCCTCCCCCTCCCGAAGTTTCTGGATCGATGCGCTCAAGGGCCTGGCCTGCATGACCATCGTCTGGCACCACCTGGCTTTCTACGGCCCGATGTCGGATGTCGCCGCCCAGGCGACGCCGGCGCTGATCGGCTGGCTGTCCGAGTACGGCCGCATCGCGGTGCAGGTGTTTCTGGTGATGGGCGGCTACCTGGCTGCGGCCAGCCTGATGCCCGAAGGCCTGGCGCGCGAGGGCAGCAGCCTCGAGCGCATAGGCAAGCGCGCCATGCGCCTGATGGCCCCGTATTCGGTGGCGCTGTTGCTGGCCGTGTTGGCGGCGGCGCTGGTGCGGCCCTGGTTCGGGCACGACTCGGTGCCGGGCCAGCCCTCATGGCACCAGTTGATCGCCAACGTGCTGATGCTGCAGGACGTGACCCACGAGGAGGCGCTGTCGGCCGGCGTCTGGTACGTGGCCATCGATTTCCAGCTGTTTGCCGCGACGGTGCTGCTGCTGGCGGCCGTGCGGCGGCTGGCGCCGGTCTCCGGCCCGGGCCTGAAAGGCCTGACCTGGGCGCAGGGCCTGGTGATCCTGGCTACGGCACTGTCGCTGCTGTATTTCAACCTGCACGCCGAGTGGGACATGTGGTTCTTCTATTTCATGGGCTCCTACGGCCTGGGCATGCTGGCCTGCTGGGGCCAGCGCAGCGCCCGCCCGTGGGCCTGGACGGCGCTGCTGCTGGCACTGGGCCTGGGTGCGCTGGAGCTGGAGTTCCGCCTGCGCATCGCGGTGGCGCTGGCCACGGCCGTGGCGCTGCTGTGGGTCATGCGCCTGGACGGGGCAGGGCAGGCATCCGGCCGCATGGCGTGGCGCCAGTGGGCGCCCATGCGCTGGCTGCTGGCACTGGGGCAGATGTCCTACTCGGTTTTTCTGGTGCACTTTTCGGTGATCCTGCTGGCCAATGCGGCCATGTCGCACTGGTTCCCGGCCGGGCCCGGCTGGAACTGGCTGGGCATGCTGGCGACCTTCGCCGCCTCCCTCGCGGTGGGCAGCTTGCTGTACCGCGTGGTGGAGACCCATGCCCCTAATTGGCGCTACCTGGTGCGCCTGGGCCTGGGCTTCGTCAGCACCGGCCTGCTGGTCAGCCTGGTGAGCAGCCGCCTGTAAGCCAGGGCTGGTCCGGGCCGGTCAGGCCTTTTTGACGTAGGCGGACTTGAGCTGCATGCTGCCGATGCCATCGATCCGGCAGTCGATGTCATGGTCGCCGCCGGTCAGCCGGATGCCGCGCACCTTGGTGCCGACCTTCACCACCTGCGACGAACCCTTGATCTTCAGGTCCTTGATGACCGTGACGGTGTCGCCGTCCTGCAGCACATTGCCCACGGCATCCTTGATGACGGCAGCCGCCTCTTCAACCTCGGGCGCGGCATCCGCCGACCACTCGTGCGCGCACTCCGGGCAGACCAGCAGCGCCCCATCGGCGTAAACGAATTCGGACTTGCACTGCGGGCAAGGGGGCAGAGTGGAAGACATGGCGTGGATCTCTGGCAAAGGGTGGAAAAGCCGGGCATTCTAGGGGCGCAAATGCGCGCCCGCGCTCAGCGGTGCCAGTCGCCGGCGCGCTCGGGCTGGTAGCTGATGCCGGTGACCTTCACGGTCATCGCCTGGCCGCCCACGGTGGGCCAGGCCAGCTCGTCGCCCACCGACAGCCCCAGCAGCGCGCTGCCCACCGGCGCCAGCACCGAGACCTTGTCGCTGCCGCCGTCCACATCCTTGGGGTAGACCAGGGTGAGCTGGAAGGCCTTGCCGGTCTCGGCGATGTCGAAGCTCACCGTCGAATTCATCGTCACCACGTTGTCGGGAATGTCCTGCGGCTCGACGATGTCGGCGCGCCCGATCTCCGCCTCCAGCGCCGCCCGGCCGGGAAAGGCCTGCGTCGACGGATGGCTGAGCAAAGCCTCCAGGCGATCGACATCGAGCGACGAAAGAATGAGGTGGGGCTTGGACGACATGGCGGTGAACGATTCCTGAAGGCGAAAAGTCGTCAACTCTAGCCCCATCCGAATATCGCACGGCCCCAGTGCGATAAGGCCGCTAGCACGTGGCGGCCGGCCTGGTTTTACCGCTTGAGTGCTGTATATAAAAACAGTATCATGGGGCATGCCTGCGCGATCCGACCTTCCCTTCGATCCTCCCGCCGCCATCAAGGGCCGGGGTGCCATGAGCCGGCCGCAGCACCGCTTTGCCGGCGATACGCGCGAGCGGGCGGACGACGGCTGGGCGCCGCTGCAGCGGCTGGACCGCAAGGCGGCCAGCGAAGCGCCGCCGGCCGATGCCGAAGACGAACCCTGGTGGGCCGGGCAGCCGGCCTGGGCGACCGAGGTGCGCGCCGAGCAGGTGCGCAGCGCGGTGCAGAAGAACGACTCGCCCGATATCTACTTCGACCATTCCGTCAACCCCTACCGCGGCTGCGAGCATGGCTGCATCTACTGCTATGCGCGGCCCTACCACAGCTACCTGAACCTGTCGCCCGGCCTCGACTTCGAGACCCGGCTGGTGGCCAAGGCCAATATCGCCGAGGTGCTGGCGGCCGAGATCGCCCGGCCCGCGTACCGGCCGGCCTCGCTCAATATCGGCTCGGCCACCGACTGCTACCAGCCCATCGAGCGCGACTGGCGGCTCACGCGGCACATCATCGAGGTGCTGAACCAGGCGTCGCACCCGTTTTCGCTGATCACCAAGAGCAGTGCCGTCGAGCGTGATATTGATTTGATAGCGGCTGCCGCAGCGCACAAGCGGGCTGCGGTCTATATCACCATCACGAGCCTGGATGCAGGCCTGGTGCGCCTGCTGGAGCCGCGCGCCGCCGCGCCGCACCGGCGGCTGCGCACCATCCGCACGCTGGTGCAGGCCGGCATTCCGGTGGGCGTCAGCGTGGCGCCGCAGATCCCGTCCATCACCGAGGACATGGAGCAGGTGCTGGAGGCCGCGCGCGACGCCGGCGCCACCAGCGCGTTCTACACCATGCTGCGCCTGCCCTGGGAGCTGAACACGCTGTTCCAGGAATGGCTGCAGGCGCATTACCCCGACCGCGCCGTGCGCGTGATGCAGCGCGTGCGCGACGCGCACGGCGTGAGCGATGCCGACCGGCTGCGCGGCAAGAGCTACGACAGCGGCTTTGCCCACCGCATGAAGGGCCAGGGCCTGTGGGCCGACCTGGTGCGCCAGCGCTTCGAGAAAGCCTGCCGGCGCCTGGGCCTGAACCGCGAGCGCACGGTACTGGACTGGAGCGGCTTCGACACCTGGCGGCAGGGCCTGCGTGCCGACGCCCGCCAGCAGTCGCTGTTCTAGGGGTTGACGAAGTTTTGCCTTGAAGGGTGCAAGGGTTTCACCGAATGGGGCTACCATGCGCCGATACCTCCGGATGTCCGGTGGCACCATTTGAAAGGAAACACCATGTCTGCCAATCCCTCGCTCGTGGATGAACTCATGTCGCAGCTGCAGGGCGCACCGCTGCAACAGATTGCGCAAGGCCTGGGCACCGACACCGCGCAGGCCCAGTCCGCCGTGTCGGCGGCGCTGCCGATGATGCTGGGCGCCCTGGGCAACAACACCCAGAGCAGCCAGGGCGCGGACGCCTTGTTCGGCGCGCTGCAGCGCGACCACGCCGGCGGCGGGCTCGACCTGGGCGGCCTGCTTGGCGCGGTGCTGGGCGGCGGCGCGGCCCAGGCGGCACCGCAGGGTGCGCAGGGCGATTCGGCAGGCATCCTGGGCCATATCTTCGGCGGCCAGCAGGACCAGGCCTCGGGCCAGTTGGGCCAGGCCACCGGGCTGGGCGACAACGCCGGCAAGCTGCTGGCGATGCTGGCGCCCATCGTGATGTCCTTCCTCGCGCAGCGGGTCATGTCCGGCGGCATGAATTCGTCCGACCTGGGCAGCGCGCTGGGGCAGGAGCAGGCCAATGCGCAGCAGCAGGGCGGCGTGGTCGGCGACATCCTCGGCTCGCTGTTGGGCGGCGGTGGCGCGCAGGCCGGCGGCGGCGGTGGCGGCCTGGCCGACCTGATCAAGATCGGCGGCAGCCTGCTCGGCAAGCGCTGACCGTTCCAAATCTCTGACGCATCCCCCATGCCTGAAGCCGGGCCTGGGGGATTTTTTTATGCGCGCATGTCGCGGTGCAACGGCATGTAAGGCAAGACCCCAGGCCCTCGGGGAGCAGGGTGGTGGCGTCTAGGATAGGGCGCTGTTGAACGGCGAGCGCCGCCAATGCTTCGCATTGCCGGCCCGCCCTGTGAAAACCGCTCGATGAGGACACCGATGACCACCGAAGAAATCCGCGCCATTCTCACTGTCTGCCTGCTGGCCGCCTATGCGGACGGCGACAAGCACGACCGCGAACGCGAGCAGATCCGCCAGGTGGCGCAAGGCCTGGTGCAGGACCAGCAGGTCAACCTGCCCGGCCTGTACCAGGACGTGCTGATGCGCCGTGTGCAACTGGCCGATGTGCTGCCCCAGCTGGCCAGCGCCGAGTCGCGCCAGCTGGCCTACGAGATGGCTCTGTGCGTGTGCGAGGCCGATGGCCAGACCAGCGCGCAGGAGCAGGCCTTCCTCGCCCAGCTGCGCGAGGCGCTGGGCCAGGCGCCGGCGGAGTTCGCCGCCCAGGCCGATGCGCTGGCGGCAGCGCCGCTGCAGGCGGCACCCGCAGCGATGCCGGAAGTCGCCGCTGCGGGATCGCCCGTGCCCCATCCTGCCGCGGTGGATGGATTGCCGGGCACCGCGGCGCAGCGCCGCCCCGGCACGCTCTCGCCGGCAGAGATGGACCGCAAGATCCTGAACGCGTCGATCCTCAATGGCGCCATCGAGCTGCTGCCCGAGAACCTGTCCACGCTGGCCATCATCCCGCTGCAGATGCGGCTGGTCTACCAGATCGGGCAGGGCTACGGCTACGAGCTGGACAGCGGCCACATCAAGGACCTGCTGGCCACGCTGGGCGTGGGCCTGACCTCGCAGTACCTGGAGCAGGCCGGCCGCAAGCTGCTCGGCGGCCTGCTGGGCAAGGCGGGCAAGGGGATCTTCGGCGGGCTGGGCCGCCAGGCCGTGAGCAGCGGCATGAGCTTCGCGTCCACCTACGCGCTGGGCCACGTCGCCAACCAGTACTACGCCGGCGGACGGACCCTGGGCACGCAGATGCTGCGCGATGCCTACCAGCACGTCATGGCCGATGGCCGCCAGCTGCAGGCCCAGTACCTGCCGCAGATGCAGGAGATGGCGCGTGGGCTGAACACGGCCAAGATACTGCAGATGGTGCGCGGCGGCTGAGGCGCTGCGGATCAGCTTGCCGGCATCGGCCTGCCAGCTTTGGTGAAACGGTAGAACAGGTTCGGCTCCGCGATGAGGTAGATCGCATCGTCGGGCCCGACCGATATCCCCTCGGGCTGGCGTATCTTGTGTCGGAGCCCGCCAACTCCTTTCCAGAGCGGCAACACCCCGAGCAGTGCGCCCTGGCGCGAATACTCCGATACCGCCGCGGACTCCTCGCTCAAGATCAGCAGGTTGCCGGTGCGTGAGTGAACGCTCAGCGAGGCCAGATCGCTGCCCAGCGGACCCAGCCATCCCGAGGCGTTCCAGTTCCGTACGCGAACCCCGGACGCCTGCACGGTGCCTTGCTCCAGGAGTCCGTCCACGGCCAGTATGCGCCGTGGCCATTTTTCGTTGACCACCAGCATCTCGGCGCGTGACTCGTCCCAGGACAGGCCCTCGAAACCCAGGTTGTGCAGGTGGCTGAAATCCAGGGCCAGGCGCGTGGTGTCCACGGCCTGCACTGCCGGCGTCCCCGGCCGGATCCTGACCCAGTGCAGGCGATTGTCCGATTCGTCCGAGATCGCGAACAAGTCGCCTTCGACGTGGGTGACTCCTTCGGGATCCACGGCAGCAGGCAAGGGAATGTGGCGCAGCAGCCGCCCTTCGACGGGCAGCTCCGCCAATGCCGGCGGGCGATTGACGGCAACAAACAGCGTGCCCGTCTCCTGGCTGTAGGTCAGGCCGGACGCATTGGCGCTGAGCCCCGGGATGGGAAGTGCCTCGATCGATACGGCATAGGAGCCCAGATCCAGTTGCGGCGTTGCCGGCAGCGCTGCTGCGCGAGGGGGAAAGAGCCAATGGGCCGCGATGCGGGGCCAGTCCAGATAGGCGGCGGTTGCCAGCAGGGAGGCGGCCAGGCCCAGGAGAAGGCGGCGTACGGCCCGGGTGGGCAGCCACGCCATGGTGAAGTGAGGCAAGGTACGCGGGTTGAGGCGCAAGGACGCGCGCCTCGAGGCCATCGCCTCTGTGGGCGGGGTGCCGGCGGGCGCAAGCTTGCAGGGTTGGGATGGCTGCCGAGTCTAGCGCGCTGGCTTGGCGCTGCGGCCGGCAAAACGTAAGAATCGCAACGGCAGGAGACGGCCGCGTGCTATTCAGATCGCATGCGCAAAATAGCGCTGCACCACGGGCGGCTCCTTGCCCTGGTGGAAGGCTAGCTTGCGGTCGCGCAGCGTCACGTCGGCCGCCGTCACGCGGTCGAAGCGGCGCAGGTGCTCGGTCCAGGACTCGTCGACGATCTGCTCCAGATAGCGCTCCGGGTGGCTCATGCTGTGCAGCAGATGCCAGGCCAGCGCGCCCTGGCGCATGCGGCTGCGGCGGCTCTCCTGCATCAGCTCCAGGAATTCCTCGGCCCGGGCCGGATCGATCAGGTACTCGATGGTCACGATGACGCGCCCGGCCTCGGGCGGCATCTCGGCCACCGGGCGCTTGATGGCCTTGGACGGGCTCATGTCCTCCTCGATCTGGCGGTCCACCATCCAGCGCTGCACCAGCAGCATTGCCAGCAGGCCGGTCGCGGCGGCCAGCGCCAGGCTGTCACGCACACTGAGCAGGCTGGCGATCTGGCCCCACAGCGCTGCGCCCGCCGCCGTGCCGCCCATGATGGACATCTGGTAGATGGACATGCCGCGCGCCCGCACCCAGTTGGGCAGCGCCATCTGGGCCGAGACGCCCAGCGTGTTGGCCGTGGTGATCAGCGCGATG
>JBLZYV010000114.1:0-10829 GCA_050282565.1 Comamonas sp. | reverse complement strand
ACGGCCACCACGCGGCCGCCGCGCTGGCGGCAGCGCTCCAGCGCCGCCAGCGTGGCCAGCGGCACCTCGTACCACTCGCTGTGCATCTGGTGCTCGGCCAGGTTCTCGGTCTTCACCGGCTGGAAGGTGCCCGCGCCCACGTGCAGCGTGACGCTGGCGCGCTCCACGCCGCGTTCGGCCAGCTGCGCGAGCAGCGCCTCGTCGAAATGCAGCGCCGCGGTGGGCGCGGCGACCGCGCCGGGGTTCTTGGCGAACACGGTTTGGTAGCGGGTTTCGTCCTCGGACTGGTGCGGGTCGGCGCCGTGCTGCTGCTGGCGCTCGATGTAGGGCGGCAGCGGGATGTGGCCGTGGCGCTGCATCAGCTCCCAGGGCGTTTCGCCATTGGCGCCGTCGAGGCGCAGGCGAAAGAGCGCGCCTTGCTCGTCGGGCCAGCGGCCGAGCAAGGTGGCGTCGAAGCCGCCGCCGCGGCGCCCGCCGGCCAGGTGCATCACGCCGCCGATGCCGGGCTTCTTGCTGACCTTCATGTGGGCGACGACTTCGTTGCCCGTGAGCACCCGTTCGATCAGCAGCTCCAGCCGGCCGCCGCTGGCCTTTTCGCCGAACACGCGCGCCTTGACGACCTGGGTGTCGTTGAACACCAGCAGGTCGCCCGGCTGCAGCTGCGCGGGCAGGTCGTAGAAATGGCGGTCGATGAGGGCGGGGGCCTGGCCGTCCAGCAGGCGCGAGGCGCTGCGTTCGGCGGCGGGGTGCTGGGCAATCAGCTCGGGGGGCAGGGCGAAGTCGAAGTCGCTCAGTTGGAAGGCGCGGGGCGCGGTCATGGGGGAACAAAAGGCTGTACAGGCCTTGCAGTCAAAAACAAGGGCGTGATTGTGCCAGCAAACCAAGGCTCAACCACTGTTTATCCAACCAGTTGTGATAGCCTTGCCGCCGTGCCCCAAGCCTCTTCTTCCCCCAAGCCCGCCGCGGCCAAGACCGCAGCCAAGGCCGCTGCCGCCAAGAATCCGGCGCAGCAGGCGCTGGCCAAGCTGGGGCTGACGCGCGACATCGACCTGGCGCTGCACCTGCCGCTGCGCTACGAGGACGAAACCCGCATCGTGCCCATCGCCAATGCGCGCGACGGCAGCGTGGCGCAGATCGAGGCCACGGTCACGTCCAGCGAGGTGCAGCTGCGCCCGCGCCGCCAATTGGTGGTGCAGGTGGAGGACGCCAGCGGCAGCTGCGAGCTGCGCTTCTTCAGCTTCTACCCCTCGCACCAGAAGACCCTGGCCGTGGGCAGCACCCTGCGCATCCGCGGCGAGATCAAGGGCGGCTTCTGGGGCCGGCAGATGGTGCACCCGGCCTTCCGCCAGGCGGGCGGCGAGCTGCCGCAGTCGCTCACGCCCGTCTACCCGACGGTGGCGGGACTGCCCCAGCCCTACCTGCGCCGGGCCGTCGTGGGCGGGCTCACACGGGCCGAGCTGTCCGAGACGCTGCCGCCCGGCGTGGAGCCGCCGTTTGCGCGATATTGGGGCCAGAATGCATTGCAGGCCGCATACAGTCTGCGCGAAGCGCTCACCTTTTTGCACCACCCCACGCCCGACGTGGCGCTGGCCAGCCTGGAGGACCACAGCCACCCCGCCTGGCAGCGCCTGAAGGCCGAGGAACTGCTGGCGCAGCAGCTGTCGCAGCTGGAGGCCAAGCGCGCCCGCGACCAGTTGCGCGCGCCGCAGCTCGTGCCGCAGCGCGCGGCAGACGGCGGGTTGAACCTGCACGAGCAGTTCCTGGCCGCGCTGCCGTTCGCGCTCACCGGCGCGCAGCGCCGCGTCTGCGAGGAGATCGCCCACGACCTGGCGCGCGCCGTGCCCATGCACCGGCTGCTGCAGGGCGACGTGGGCTCGGGCAAGACCATCGTGGCCGCGCTGTCGGCCATGATCGCCATCGAGGCCGGCTGGCAGTGCGCGCTGATGGCGCCCACCGAGATCCTGGCCGAGCAGCACTTCGCCAAGCTGGTCGGCTGGCTGGCGCCCATCCTGGCGCAGCGCGGCCTGCAGGTGGCCTGGCTGGCCGGTGCGCAGAAGAAGAAGGAGCGCGCGGCCATGCTGGCGCTGGTCGAGAGCGGCGAGGCCGCGCTGGTGGTGGGCACGCATGCCGTCATCCAGGAGCAGGTGCGCTTCGCCCGCCTGGGGCTGGCGGTGATCGACGAGCAGCACCGCTTCGGTGTGGCCCAGCGGCTGGCGCTGCGCCAGAAGCTCGCCAGCACCGGCATGGAGCCGCACCTGCTGATGATGAGCGCCACGCCCATCCCGCGCACGCTGGCCATGAGCTACTACGCCGACCTCGATGTCTCCACCATCGACGAGCTGCCGCCGGGCCGCACGCCGGTGGTCACCAAGCTGATCGCCGACAGCCGTAAGGACGAGGTGATCGAGCGCATCGCCGCCCAGGTGGCGGCCGGGCGCCAGGTCTACTGGGTCTGCCCGCTGATCGAGGAGAGCGAGGCGCTGGACCTGTCGAACGCCACCGCCACCCACGCCGACCTGAGCGAGGCGCTGCCCGGCGTCATGGTCGGGCTGCTGCACTCGCGCATGCCCACCGCCGAGAAGAAGGCGGTGATGGAGCTGTTCACCAGCGGCGCCATGGGCGTGCTGGTGTCCACCACGGTGATCGAGGTGGGTGTGGACGTGCCCAATGCCTCGCTGATGGTGATCGAGCATGCCGAGCGCTTCGGCCTGTCGCAGCTGCACCAGCTGCGCGGGCGGGTGGGGCGCGGCGCGGCGGCCTCGGCCTGCGTGCTGCTGTATTCGGTGGGCGACAGCGGTCGCCTGGGCGAGACGGCCAAGGAGCGCCTCAAGGCCATGGCCGAAACCAGCGACGGTTTCGAGATCGCGCGCCGCGACCTCGAGATCCGCGGGCCGGGCGAGTTCCTGGGCGCGCGCCAGTCGGGCGCGCCGCTGTTGCGTTTTGCCGACTTGGAGCGCGATGTGCTACTGCTGGACTGGGCGCGCGAGCTGGCGCCGCAGATGCTGGACCGCTGGCCCGAGCTGGCGCGCACGCATGTCTCGCGCTGGCTGGGCGGCAAGGCGGAATACCTGAAGGCCTAGCAGGCGGCGGGCCGTGCCTGCGCAGGCCGCTTTGGGCGCCCTGCGCAATGGCGACCTTCACGCTTGACAGCCTGCCAGGAACCTGACTGTTTCCATGGGCTTCGGCTTACGCTATGGTACGGATGTGAGCAGGTGAAAAAACTCATCGGCCGCACGGCAACATATTAGAAAAATGCATAGTTTTATGCCTTAAATTGCGAACGGCTATTGCACAATATGCGGCGTTTCCGCGAGACACCCCCATGACACTGACCGAACTGAAATACATCGTCGCCGTAGCCCGGGAAAAGCATTTCGGGCGTGCTGCCGACTCGTGCTACGTGTCGCAACCGACGCTGTCGGTCGCCATCAAGAAGCTCGAGGACGAGCTCGAGGTCAAACTGTTCGAACGCAGCGCGTCGGAGGTGTCGGTCACCACGCTGGGCGAGCAGATCGTGCGCCAGGCGCAGATCGTGCTGGACCAGGCTGCCTCGATCCGCGAGATCGCCAAGCGCGGCAAGGACCCGCTGGCCGGCGTGCTGACGCTGGGCGTCATCTACACCATCGGCCCCTACCTGCTGCCCGAACTGGTGCGCCAGTCCATCGAGCGCACGCCGCAGATGCCGCTGATGATCCAGGAGAACATGACGGCCAAGCTGCTCGAGATGCTGCGCACCGGCGAGATCGACTGCGCCATCATCGCCGAGCCCTTCCCCGACACCGGCCTGGCCATGGCTCCGCTGTACGACGAGCCCTTCTACGCCGCCGTGCCCAGCACCCATCCCTTTGCCACGCGCGACAACCTGTCGGCCAACGAGCTGAAGAACGAGACCATGCTGCTGCTGGGCACGGGCCACTGCTTCCGCGACCACGTGCTCGAGGTCTGCCCCGAGTTCGCGCGCTACTCCAGCAACACCGAGGGCATCCGCCGCACCTTCGAGGGCTCGTCGCTCGAGACCATCAAGCACATGGTGGCCGCCGGCATGGGCGTGACCCTGGTGCCGCGCCTGTCGGTGCCCAAGGACGCGCTGGAAAAAGGCCTGCGCCGCCGCAAGTCCGACGAGACCCACATCCGCTTCATCCCGCTGGTCGAGGAAGGCACGACCGAGGCGCCCAAGCGCCGCGTGGTGCTGGTGTGGCGCCGCAGCTTCACCCGCTACGAGGCCATCGCCGCGCTGCGCAACGCCATCTACGCCTGCAACCTGCCGGGCGTGACCATGCTGACGGGCTGATCCGCAGCCTGCTGATCCAGCGCAAAGCCCCGGTGTCCTGCACCGGGGCTTTGTCATATTCGGGATGGTTGCGGCTGGCATACTTGTTGTGACAGCCGTATTTCATTGGCGCTGTCGCATCTGCAGGAGGTACCCATGGCGCAAGAGAAGAAATCCCCATCCAAGGCGTTCGAGTTCCCCAAGGCGGGCAAGGTCGGCGCCGCCATCAACATCGGCATCAGCGACAAGGACCGCGCCGCCATCGCCAAGGGCCTGTCGCGCCTGCTGGCCGACACCTACACGCTGTACCTGACCACGCACAACTTCCACTGGAACGTGACCGGCCCCATGTTCAACACGCTGCACACCATGTTCATGGGGCAGTACACCGAGCTGTGGAACGCGGTCGATCCCATCGCCGAGCGCATCCGCTCGCTGGGCCATAAGGCGCCGGGCTCGTACGCCGAGTTCGGCAAGCTCACCAGCCTGCCCGACGCGCCCGCCGACTCGCCCAAGGCGCTGGCCATGGTGCGCATCCTGGTCGACGGCCACGAGGCCGTGGCCCGCACCGCGCGCGAACTGTTCCCGCTGGCCGACAAGGCCGGCGACGAGCCCACGGCCGACCTGCTGACCCAGCGCCTCACGGTCCACGAGCAGACCGCGTGGATGTTGCGCTCATTGCTAGAAGAATAATAGCTATCAGCGCTTGCTGCACTAGGGCTTCGGCCCTTTTTTGCTTTTCATCGTGCAGATTTGCGCGGCATTCACATGCGGACACAGTGGCTCACGCCGGCGCGCCTACAGTGGGGCATCCCCGCCCAGGAGCCAGCCCAGCATGCCTGCCGATGCCGTCCGCCCCGATCCCGTTGCCATCGCGCTGAACCGCTTCGGTCTTGGCGCCCGCGCCGACGAGGCGCCGCCCGGCGAGCCCCGGCGCTGGCTGCTGCAGCAATTGCAGCAGCCGCCGGCCGCGGTGCGCGCGCCAGCCTTCGGCACCGAGGCGCTGACGCAGGCGCTGCTCGAGCAGCAGCGCCTGCTGCGCGATGCCGCCGATCCGGCCGCGAAGATGGCCCAGCGCCAGGCGCTGAACCAGCAGGCCCGCGCCGCCTACCAGCAGGACGTGGCCGCGCGTGTCGACCGCGCGCTGGCCAGCCCCGCGCCGTGGCTGGAGCGCTGGGTGCACTTCTGGGCCAACCATTTCGCGCTGTCCTGCGAGAAGCCCGAGGTGCGCATGCTCGCCGGCGCCTTCGAGGACGAGGCCATCCGCCCGCATGTGCTGGGCCGCTTCGAGGACATGCTGCTCGCGGCGGAAACCCATGGCGCCATGCTGCGCTACCTGGACGCGGCCTCGTCCGTGGGCCCGAACAGCCCGGCCATGCGCAAGAGCGCCAGGCCGCGCGGCCTCAACGAGAACCTGGCGCGCGAGACCCTGGAACTGCACACGCTGGGCGTGCGCACCGGCTATTCGCAGGCCGACGTGACCGAGCTGGCGCGCGCCATGACCGGCTGGGGCGTGCCCGGCCTGCAGCCGGCCCGGGGCGAGCAGGCGCTGGGCCTGGGCACCGTCTACCGCCCGCTGCTGCACGAGCCCGGCGAGCGCACGGTGCTGGGCCGCCGCTATGCCGATGCCGGCCCCGACCAGGCGCGGCAGGTGCTGCACGACCTGTCCACCACGCCGGCCACGGCGCAGCACCTGTGCACCAAGATCGCCCGCCACTTCGTCGCCGACGATCCGCCGCCCGCGCTGGTCGAGCACCTGACCGGCACCTGGCTGCGCAGCCGCGGCGACCTGCCCACGGTCTACCGTGCGCTGGTGGAGCACGAGGCCGCCTGGAGCGCACCGGCGCGCAAGTTCAAGACGCCGTGGGAATGGCTGGTGTCCTCGGCCCGGGCGCTGGGCTGGCGCCAGTGGGTGGACAAGCCGCCGGCCTTCCAGCTGCTGAACCAGCTGGGCCAGCCCGTGTGGCAGCCCGGCTCGCCGGCGGGCTACGACGACCGGGCGGCCGCCTGGGCCGCGCCCGATGCGCTGGTGCGCCGCGTCGAGGCCGCGCAGCAGCTCGCGGCCCGCAGCGGCGCGGGCGAGGATGCACGCCGCGTCGCCCCGCTGGTGCTGCCGGGTGGCCCGGGCGAGGCCACGGCCCAGGCCCTGCGCCGCGCCGAAAGCCCGGCCCAGGCACTGGCCCTGATGATTGTGTCGCCCGAATTCCTGCGGAGGTAGCCATGCAGTCCTACCCACCATCCACACGCCGCCGCTGGCTGCAGGGCGCCGGGCTCGCGGCCGCCGCCGCGCTCGCGCCGGCCTGGAGCTTTGCCGCCGCCGCCACCGAGCGGCGCTTCGTCTTCATCATCCAGCGCGGCGCGGCCGACGGCCTGCACACCGTGGTGCCGTATGGCGACCCGGCCTATGCGGCGCTGCGCCGCGAGCTCGCGGTCGATCCGGCCGCGGCGCTCAAGCTCGACGGCCTGTTCGCGCTGCACCCGGCGCTGGTGCAGCTGCACGGCATGTACCAACAACAGCAGGCGCTGTTCGTGCACGCGGTGGCCTCGCCGTACCGCGGCAACCGCTCGCACTTCGATGCGCAGAACGTGCTCGAGTCCGGCGGCACCGAGCCCTACCAGGTGAAGGACGGCTGGCTGAACCGGCTGGCCGCGCTGCTGCCCGCCGGCCTGCCCGAATCGCTGGCACTGGCGCCCACGGTGCCGCTGGCGCTGCGCGGCGCGGTGCCCGTGGCGTCGTACGCGCCCTCGGGCCTGCGCCAGCCGCCGGACGATCTGCTGGCGCGCGTGGGCCAGCTCTACGAGGGCGATGCGCAATTGCACGCGCTGTGGGCCAGCGCCAATGAGACCCGCGACATGGCGGGCAGGAACACGCGCCAGGACCCGGCCAGCATGGGTCGGCTCGCGGCCGGCTTTCTGCGCCGCGCGGACGGCCCGCGCATCGCCATGCTGGAGACCAATGGCTGGGACACGCATGCGGGCCAGGCGGGCCGCATGAACAACCAGCTGAAGAACCTCGACACCCTGCTGGCCGCGCTGCGCGAAGGCCTGGGGCCGGAGTGGGAGCGCACCACGGTGCTGGTGGCTACCGAGTTCGGCCGCACCGCTGCCGCCAATGGCACCGGGGGCACGGACCATGGCACGGGCGCCGTCGCCCTGCTGGCGGGCGGCGCGGTGCGCGGCGGCCGCGTGCTGGCCGACTGGCCGGGCCTGCAGGCGAAAGACCTGCTGGAGGGTCGCGACCTGCGGCCGACGATGGCGCTGGATGCGGTGATCGCCGCCGCCGCTGGCGAAAGCCTGGGACTGGAGCCCGGCAAGGTGGCGCGCAGCCTGTTCCCCGCAATGGAGCGCAGCGCCGCACTGCCCAGTGGCCTGGTGCGGGCCTGATCAGCCGCGCAGCAGCTCCAGCCGCTGCTTGCGCTGCTGCGGGGTTTCGCGGGCCAGCTCGTCGATCACCTGCTGGCGGGTCTTGCCGGCATCGGCCTGCGGTGCCTCGGGCGGGTAGGCATTGCCGTTGAAGCGCGAGGCGCCGCCCGGCGCGCGCGCGGCGGCCGCCGCCTCGGCCTGCACCTGGGCGCGGGTCTTGTCGCTCTTGAAGGCCTCGGGGTGGACCACCACGCCCTTCTCGTTGTTGGCGGGGTGCATGTAGGTGTCGGCCGAAGCCAGCGCGGGGGCCAGCAGGGCGGCGGTGGCGAGGACGGGGATGAGAAGCAGACGTCGGGTCATGGCAGGACTCCTGGTGGGGTGGATGGACATCCCGCAGCGCCTCGGTCAGCTGCTGCGGGCGGGGCTGGATCGCTTGATTCAGCTTGGTATCCACTGTAGAAATCCGACCCCGACAGCACGCCCACCGCAGCGTGACAATGTCGTCATGCTGCCGTCAGCGGCTCCCCGGTGGCCTGGCCTTCGGGCGTGCGGCGGTAGGCCAGCCGGTACAGCAGCGGCAGCACCAGCAGCGTGAGCATGGTGGACGACAGGATGCCGCCGATCACCACCGTGGCCAGCGGGCGCTGCACCTCGGCGCCGGTGCCGGTGGCGATCGCCATCGGCACGAAGCCCAGCGAGGCCACCAGCGCCGTCATCAGCACCGGCCGCAGCCGCGCCAGCGCCCCTTCGGTCACCGCGTCGGCCAGGCCCTGGCCGGCCTCGCGCAGCGAGCGGATGTGGGCGATCATCACCAGTCCGTTGAGCACCGCCACGCCCGACAGCGCAATGAAGCCGATGGCCGCCGAGATCGACAGCGGAATGCCGCGTAGCCACAGCGCGACGATGCCGCCGGTCAGTGCGAACGGGATGCCGGTGAAGACGATGAGCCCGTCGCGCACATTGCCAAACATGGCGAACAGCAGCACGAAGACCATCAGCAGTGCCACCGGCACCACGATCTGCAGGCGCTGGCGGGCCGACTCCAGGTTCTCGAAGGTGCCGCCCCAGCGCGTCCAGTAGCCGGCCGGCAGCTGCAGCGACTGCAGGTTTCGCTGCGCCTCGCTGACGAAGGAGCCGATGTCGCGGCCGCGCACGTTGGCGCTGACGACGATGCGGCGCTTGCCGTCCTCGCGGCTGACCTGGTTGGGGCCGGGCGCGATGTCGAACTGCGCCACCGCCGACAGCGGCACGAAGCTGATGCGGCCGTCCGCGCCGCGCGGCAGCGCCACGGGCAGGCGGGCGATGGCCTCCAGATCGTCGCGCATGCTGTCGGGCAGGCGCACCTGGATGTCGAAGCGCTTGTCGCCCTCGAACACCTTGCCGGCCTCGCGGCCGCCGAGCGCGGTGGCCAGCGTGTCCTGCACGTCGCCCAGGTTCAGCCCGTAGCGCGAGGCCTTCTCGCGGTCGATCTGCACGGTGAGCATGGGCAGGCCGGTGGTCTGCTCGACCTTGACCTCGGAGGCGCCGGGGATCTTCTGCAGCAGGCCGGCCACGGTCTGGGCCGAGCCGGCCAGCACCTGCATGTCGTCGCCGAAGATCTTCACCGCCACGTCGCTGCGCACGCCCGAGATCAGCTCGTTGAAGCGCAGCTGGATGGGCTGCGAGAACTCGTAGTTGCTGCCGGGGATGGACTCCACCGCCTGCTGCACCGCGGCCAGCAGGTCCTCGCGCGGGCGGGCCGGGTCGGGCCATTGCTCGCGGGGCTTGAGCATGATGTAGCCGTCCGAGATGTTGGGCGGCATCGGGTCGGACGCGATCTCGGCGGTGCCGGTGCGGGCGAAGACGCGCTCGATCTCGGGGAATTCGCCGATGAGCTTTTTCTCCAGCTGCATCTGCATCTCCAGCGACTGCGTGAGGCTGGTGCCCGGAATGCGCAGCGCCTGGATGGCGAAATCGCCCTCGTTGAGATTGGGCGCGAACTCGCTGCCCAGGCGCGAGGCCAGCAGCAGGCTGAGCGCCACGGCCACGCCGGCGGCCGTCAGCACCACGGCGGGCGCCCGCATCACGCGCGCCAGCAGCGGCGCGTAGGCGCGGCGCGCCCAGCCCATGAGCCGGTTCTCCTTCTCGGCCACCTGGTCGCCGATGAACAGGGCGATGGCCGCGGGGATGAAGGTGATGGACAGCAGCATGGCGCCGGCCAGCGCGAACACCACCGTGAGCGCCATCGGGTGGAACATCTTGCCCTCGACGCCGGTGAGCGCAAAGATCGGCAGGTAGACCACCATGATGATGAGCTGGCCGAACAGCAGCGGCCGGCGCGATTCGCGCGCCGCGGCGAAGACCTCGTGCAGGCGCTCGCTGCGCGTGAGCAGGCGGCCCCGGGCGGCCTGGGCGTGGGCCAGGCGTCGCACGCAGTTCTCGACGATCACCACCGCGCCGTCGATGATGATGCCGAAGTCCAGCGCGCCCAGGCTCATCAGGTTGGCGCTCACGCGGTAGTGCACCATGCCGGTGAAGGTCAGCAGCATCGACAGCGGAATGATCATCGCGGTGATCACGGCCGCGCGCAGGTTGCCGAGGAAGAGGAACAGGATGGCCACGACCAGCGCCGCGCCTTCGACCAGGTTCTTCTTCACCGTGGCCACGGCCTTGTCCACCAGGTTGGTGCGATCGTAGACGGTGACGGCCTTCACGCCCGCGGGCAGGCTGCGGTTGATCTGCTGCATGCGCTCGTGCACGGCCTGCGAGACCTGGCGGCTGTTCTCGCCGATCAGCATGAACACCGTGCCCAGCACCACCTCGCGGCCGTTGTCGGTGGCGGCGCCGGTGCGCAGCTCGCGGCCCAGACCCACGTCGGCCAGGTCGCGGATGCGGATGGGCTGGCCCTGCGCGCTGCCGACGATGACCTCGCGGATGTCGGCGATGCTGCGCACCTGGCCGGGCGCGCGGATCAGGTACTGCTCGCCCTGGCGCTCGATGTAGCCGGCGCCCACGTTGGCGTTGTTGCGCTCGAGCGCGGCGACGATGTCGGCCAGCGTGAAGCCGTAGGCGGCCAGCCGCGCGGGCTGCGGCGCGACCAGGTATTCCTTGGCATAGCCGCCGATGGAGTTGATCTCGGCCACGCCGGGCACGTTGCGCAGCTGCGGCTTGATGACCCAGTCCTGGATCTCGCGCAGGTCCATGGGCGTGTAGGGCG
>JBLZYV010000113.1:0-10959 GCA_050282565.1 Comamonas sp. | reverse complement strand
ACCTGGTGCGCGGCCTGGGCTTCGTGGGGCTGGTGGCGGTGGTGCACCACTGGCAGCTCTATGCGGTGGCGGCCATCGGCGGCATCGTGTGGGCGGGCTCGATCGCCTCGTCGTCGGCCATATTGGCCGACCTGTACGGCGTCAAGCTCGTGGGCCTGCTCTACGGCTGGGCCTACGTGGGCCACCAGGTGGGCGCGATGATCAGCAGCTGGCTTGGCGGCTGGGCCTACGAGCAGTTCGGCACGCACTGGATCGCCTTCGGCGCCGCGGCCGCGCTGCTGGGCGTGGCGGCCACGGTGTCGCTGCGGCTGCCCACGCAGCTCAGACGCTAGCGGCAGCGGGCCGCAGCGCCGCGAAGTCGCCGCATTCCCGCAGCAGGTCGGGCGTGACCTCGGCCGGGCTGCTGCAGCCCAGTAGGGCCAGGTCGGTGAGGATCTCCTGGCGGAAGATCTGCACCGCATGCGCGATGCCGGCCTGGCCCGCCACGGCGGCGCCATAGAGCTGCGGCCGGCCGGTGAAGACCATCTGCGCACCCAGAGCCAGGGCCTTGAGCACATCGGTGCCGCGGCGAAAGCCGCCGTCGATGAACAACGGAAAATCCGCCGGCACGGCCTGGCGGATGGCGGACAGCGCCTGCAACGGCGAGATGCAGCCGTCGAGCTGGCGCCCGCCGTGGGTGGAGACCACGACCGCGTCCGCGCCCTGCGCCACGGCCAGGCGCGCGTCGTCCGGGTGCATCACGCCCTTGAGCACCAGCCGGCCCTTCCAGGCCGCGCGGATCTGCGCCACGCAGTCCCAGTCGAGCTTGTCGCGCTCGCCGCGAAAGCCGTGGGGCGGCTCAGCGGTGATCGCCGGCCCACCCTCGTGCGCCAGGTTGGCAAAGCGCGGAATGCCTTCGCCGAGCACGGTCTTCAGGAACACTCCGGCCGTCCAGCGCGGATGGCGCAGGCCGTCGGCCAGCAGGCGCCAGCTGGGCCGGAATGGCACGGTGAACTTCAGGCGCTGCAGGTTCTCGCGGTTGGCGCCCACGCAGGTGTCGATGGTGATGACCAGCACCGGTATGCGGGCGCGCTCCAGCCGTTCGAGCAGCGGCCGGATGCGCGCCAGGTTGCCCGGCAGGTAGGCCTGGTACCAGCAGCGCCCGTCGTTGATCTGCTGCAGCCGCTCCAGCGGCACGGTCGAGGCGCCGCTGATGACGAAGGGCAGCTGCTGCTGCCGCGCCACGGCGGCCAGCGCGGCGTCGCAGTCCTTCATCACGATGGCTGCGAAGCCGGTGGGCGCAAAGCCCAGCGGCAGCGAATAGCGCTGCCCCCAGAGCGTGGTGTCGGCGCTGCGCTGGTCCACCCGGCGCAGGCCGCGGGGCACGAAGCCCAGGCGGCGGAAAGCCTGCAGGCTCTCGGCCAGCGAGGCGCCGTCCTCCGTGCCGCCGCAAACGTAGCCCCGCACGCAGTCGGGCATGCGGCGGCGCGCGGCGCGCTCCAGGTCGGCGATGGACAAACAGTTGTGCAGTATTCCCACGGTGTCTCCGGCTGGCGATTGCCGGCTATTGTGGGAGGCTCCGCGCTCGGCGCAAGAGCCTGGGGGACATCAGCTGCGCGGCAGCTGCGGCGGCGTGACCAGTTCGTCCAGCGACAGGCCCTTCTCGTGCAGCAGCGCCTCGAGCACCGGCTTGAGCGCGCCCAGGCTCTCGTCGACGGCCTCGCGCACCGTGTCCACCACCACCTGGGTGCCGCGCTCGATCTCGATGTTCAGCCCGTCGCCCACGCGCTTGGACTCGAACACCGTCATGCGCCGGGTCTCGGGGATGAGCCAGACCTCGAACCAGCCCTCGCGGCGATTCACCTCGGCCACCGTCAGGCTGGCGCCGTTGATGGCGATGTAGCCCTTGGCGAACACGTAGCGGCGGAAGGGCTCGGGCACCGACACGCGCATCACGTAGTTGTTGTCGAACTCGCGCACCTCGGCCAGCGTGCCGGTGAAGTCCACATGCCCCGACAGCGGGTGGCCGCCGATCTCAGCGCCGTCCTTGGCCGCGCGCTCGACGTTGACCGGCGAGCCCACCTGCAGGCCGCCCAGCGTGGTGATGTTCAGGCTCTGCTGCATCACGTCGAAGCTGGCGTGGCGGGCGTCGATCAGCTCGGTGACCGTGAGGCAGACGCCGTCATGCGAGACGCTCGCGCCAATCGCCAGGTCCTGGCAGAAGCCCTCGGGAAACTCGACCTCGAAGGTGCGCAGGCCCTGGGTGTCGCGCACCGCGGCGATGCGCGCCACGGCCTGGATGATGCCGGTGAACATGGATGAACCCTGTCAAATTGATAGCTGCTGGCGCTTGCTGTACCAGCATTTCAAATACATTTCTATTTGAAACCCTTGCATACCAAGCGCAAGCAGCTATGGTTTTTCAGCTGCCCGCAACCTTCATGCGGTTGACCAGGATGGAGCCCACGGCGCGCGAGCCCGCGTCGTACACGTCGGAGCCCACGGCCTCGATGCCCTTGAACATGTCCTTGAGGTTGCCGGCGATGGTGATCTCCTGCACCGGGAAGGCGATCTGCCCCTTCTCGACCCAGAAGCCGCTGGCGCCGCGCGAGTAGTCGCCGGTCACCGGGTTCACGCCCTGGCCCATCAGCTCGATCACGAACAGGCCCGTGTCGAGCTTGCGCAGCATCGCGGCGAGGTCGTCACCGGGCCGCGTCTTGCTGGAGTTGAACACCAGGTTGTGCGCGCCGCCGGCGTTGCCGGTGGTCTTCATGCCCAGCTTGCGCGCCGAGTAGGTCGACAGGAAATAGCCCTGCACCCGGCCGTCCTCGACCACGCTGCGCGGCTGCACGCGCACGCCTTCGTCGTCATACGGCGCACTGCCCTTGCCGCCGATGACGAACGGGTCTTCGAGCAGGTGGATGTGCTTGGGAAACACGCGCTTGCCCAGCGAGTTCATCAGGAACGAGCTGTGGCGGTACAGCGCGCCGCCGCTGATGGCCTGCACGAAGCTGCCGATCAGGCCCGCGGCCACCGGCGCCTCGAACAGCACCGGGCATTCGGTGGTCGGGATCTTGCGCGCGTTCAGGCGGCTCAGCGCGCGCTCGGCGGCGTAGCGGCCCACGACCTGCGGCGGCGCCAGGTCCTTGGCGTTGCGCATGGAGGTATACCAGGCATCGCGCTGCATGTCGGCGCCAGTGCCGGCGATGGGCGCCACCGACACGCTGTGCCGCGAGCTGGCATAGCCGCCCGCGAAGCCCCGCGTGTGCGCGCTGTAGAAATGGCTTTGCTGCGCCGACACGCCCGCGCCCTCGCTGTTGGTGATGCGCGCATCGGTCGAGAACGCCGCGGCCTCGCACTCCAGCGCCAGCTGGGCCGCGGCCTCGCTGTCGATGGCCCAGGGGTGAAACAGGTCCAGGTCGCGCTGCTCGGAGGCGGCCACGATATCGCCCGCGTCGGGCAGGCCGGCCATCGGGTCTTCGGCGGTGAAGCGGGCGATGTCGTAGGCCGCCTGCACCGTGCGCTTGACGGCTTCGGTCGAGAAATCGGAGGTGCTGGCATTGCCGCGGCGCTGGCCGAGGTAGACCGTCACGCCCAGCGACTTGTCGCGGTTGCGCTCCACGGTCTCCAGCTCGCCCTTGCGCACGCTGACCGACAGGCCCGCGCCCTCCGAGGCATCGGCTCCCGCGTCGCTGGCGCCCAGATGCTTGGCATGGGCCAGCGCCTGTTCCACCAGGTCTTGAAAGAATTCGCGGCTGTAGCTGAAGCCGGTTTGCGCCGGCTGGGCAGCCGTGCGCGGGGTGCGGGTTCGGGTCTTGGTCATACTGGCCGCTATGATACTGAACTGCGGCGGCGCTCTTGGAGCGACTGCCTTTTGATTTTTTCCCCCCTCCCATGTCAAGAAAACCCAAAAAAGGCTATTTCGTCAAAGGCCACTTCGTTGCGGAAGGCAGCGAACTGGACCTGGAGCTGAAAGCCGAGCTCAAAGGCACGACCGAGTCGAGCAAGACCGATCTCAAACGCGAGATGGATGCATTGCAAGACCTCGGCAAGGACCTGCTGACGCTGCGCGCCGACCTGTTCAACCGCCTGCAGCTGCCCGACAAGCTGCAGGACGCGCTGGCCGAGGCCAAGCGCATCACCAACTTCGAGGGCAAGCGCCGCCAGATGCAGTTCATCGGCAAGCTGATGCGCAAGCTCGAGGACGCCCAGGTCGAGGCCATCCAGGCCGCGCTGGACGAGCAGCGCGACGGCTCGGCCGCCGAGAAAGTGCTGCTGCACATGGCCGAGCAGTGGCGCGACCGCATGATCGTGGGCGACGAGGCCGTGTCGCTGTGGATCAACGAGTTCCCGCAGACCGACATCCAGCAACTGCGCGCGCTGGTGCGCCAGGCCCGCAAGGACGCGCCGCCGGCCGACAACGCCGCCGAGTCCCAGGGGCTGGCACCCCGCAAGGGCCGCGCCTACCGCGAGCTGTTCCAGCTGGTGCGCGAGCAGCTCGATGCCGCCCACGCCAGGCCCGGCGCCGCGCCGGCCGGCGACGATGCCGACGACGAAATTTGAGCCAAATCAGCCTCCAACCCTTGCTACGCAAGCGCCAACAGCTATGAATTTTGAGAACATCAAGATCGGCATCGTCTCGGTCAGCGACCGCGCCAGCAGCGGCGTCTACCAGGACCAGGGCCTGCCCGCGCTGCAGGACTGGCTGGGCCGCGCGCTGCACAACCCGATCGCCTTCGAGCCGCGCCTGATCGCCGACGAGCAGGCGCTCATCAGCCGCACGCTCATCGAGCTGGTGGACGCCGGCTGCCACCTGGTGCTGACCACCGGCGGCACCGGCCCCGCCAAGCGCGACGTGACGCCCGAGGCCACGCTGGCCGTGGCCGACAAGGAGATGCCGGGCTTCGGCGAGCAGATGCGCCAGATCAGCCTGCGCTTCGTGCCCACGGCCATCCTGTCGCGCCAGGTCGCGGTGATCCGCGGCAACTGCCTGATCATCAACCTGCCCGGCCAGCCCAAGGCCATCGCCGAGACGCTGGAAGGCCTGAAGGACGAACAAGGCCAGCAGCTCGTGCCCGGCATCTTTGCGGCCGTGCCCTACTGCATCGACCTGATCGGCGGGCCCTACCTCGAAAGCCGCCCCGAGGTGTGCAAGGCCTTCCGCCCCAAAAGCGCGATCCGTCCCGCCCAGCCATGACCGCAGCCGCCGCACGCCTGCGCGTCGCCGTCATGGGCGCGGGCGCCGTGGGCTGCTACTTCGGCGCCCTGCTCGCGCGCGCCGGCCACGCGGTCACGCTCATCGCCAGGCCCGCCCATGTGCAGGCCATCGCCGAGCATGGCCTGCGCCTGCAGACCGCCACCGAGGATAGCTATGTGCCGCTGGCCGCCAGCACCGAGGCCAGCGCCGCGCAAGGCGCCGAGCTGGTGCTGCTGTGCGTGAAATCCACCGCCACCGAAGACGCCGCGCGGCAGCTGCGGCCGCACCTGGCGCCCGGCGCGCTGGTGCTGACGCTGCAGAACGGCGTGGACAACGACGAGCGCGTGCGCGCCGTGCTCGGCCCCGCGCAGCCGGTGGCCGCCGCCGTGGTCTACGTGGCCACCGCCATGGCCGGGCCCGGCCATGTGCGGCACTTCGGCCGCGGCGAACTGGTGATCGCCCCGTCGCCCGCCAGCGAGCGTGCCGCGCGCGAGCTGGGCGAGGCCGGCATCCCAACGCGGGTGTCGGGCGAGGTGCGCGGCGAGCTGTGGGCCAAGCTGGTCATCAACTGCGCCTACAACGCGCTCTCGGCCCTGGTGCAGCAGCCCTACGGCTGGCTGGTGCAGCAGCCCGGCTGCAGCGAGGTGATCGCCGACCTGGTGGCCGAATGCCTGGCCGTGGCGCGCGCAGACGGCGTGCAGCTGCCCGGCGACATCCACGCCGCCGTGCGCGCCATCGCCGAGACCATGCCCGGCCAGCGCTCGTCCACCGCGCAGGACCTGGCCCTGGCCAAGCCCACCGAGATTGAGCACCTGAACGGCTACGTGGTGCGCCGCGGCGCCGCGCTGGGCATGGCCACGCCAGTCAACCGCGCGCTGCTGGTGCTGGTGCGCATGGCCGAGGCTGCACGGGTACAGGCCTAGGGTCATTCCTGCAATAAGAATGATTCTCGCTTAAGCTATCATCTCGCCCACACCAACCCTCAGCTACCCATCCGTACATGACCTCCTCGCTCAAAGCCATCGCGCTGGCCTGCGCCGTGTTCTCCGCTGCCGCGGCCCATGCCGAAGAAGCCGTTCTCAATCTCTATTCGGCGCGCCACTACTCGACCGACGAGGACCTGTACAACAACTTCACCAAGGCCACCGGCATCAAGATCAACCGCGTGGATTCGGACGACGCCGGCATCGTCGCCCGCCTGAAGGCCGAGGGCTCGGCCTCGCCGGCCGACGTGATCCTGATGGTGGACGCCGCGCGCCTGTACCGCGGCGAGAAGGACGACCTGTTCAAGCCCATCCGCTCGCAGGCGCTGGAAGACGCCATCCCCGCCAATCTGCGCAGCCAGCCGGCGGCCGATGGCGGCATCTCGTGGTTCGGCTTCTCCACCCGCGCGCGCATCATCGCCTACAGCAAGGTGCGCATGAAGAAGGAAGACGTGGAGAACTACGAGCAGCTCGCCGACCCCAAGAACAAAGGCAAGATCTGCATCCGCTCGGGCTCGCACCCCTACAACCTGAGCCTGTTCGGCGCCATCACCGAGCACATGGGCGAGGCCAAGGCCCAGGAATGGATCCAGGGCGTGAAGAACAACCTGGCCCGCGCGCCCAAGGGCGGCGACACCGACCAGATCAAGGCCGTAGCGGCGGGCGAGTGCGACATCGCCGTCACCAACAGCTACTACTTCGCGCGCATGCTGCGCTCGTCCAACCCCGAGGACGTGGCGGCCGCCAACAAAGTGGGCGTGGTCTTCCCCAACCAGAGCAGTTGGGGCACGCACCTGAACATCGCCGGCGGCGCCGTGGCGAAGTACGCCAAGCACCCCGAGAACGCGGTCAAGTTCCTCGAATACCTGGCCAGCGCCCAGGCGCAGAACTACTTTGCCAACGGCAACAACGAGTGGCCCGTCGCCAAGGGTGTGCAGACCGACAACCCGGCACTGAAGGCCATGACGCTGGGCAAGCCCTTCAAGAGCGAGACCATCCCGATCAGTGCCGTGGGCGCCAACATGGGCAAGGTGCAGCAGATGCTGGACCGCGCCGGCTTCCAGTAAGCCGCGCCTCACACCCCTGCACAAAAGCCCGTTCGCGGGCTTTTTTTGTCGCCGGGCCGCCCCTAGGCAAAAAACGGCCCCCTTGGGGGGCAGCGGCTACACGTAGTGAGCAAGCGTGGGGGCACTTTTTGCAACCTCCTGCGAGAGGCCCTGCGATTAAGATGTCGGTTTACGTTCACGTCAACACAAGGGGACATCTCCATGCAGATCGCAGGAAAAGTATTCGTCGTCACCGGAGGCGCCTCGGGCCTGGGTGAAGGCACGGCCCGCATGCTGAGCGCCGAAGGCGCCAAGGTGGTGATCGCCGACCTGCAGGCCGACAAGGGCGAAGCGCTGGCGGCCGAGCTGGGCGGCGCCGGCAAGGCAGCCTTTGTGCGCTGCGACGTCAGCAAGGCCGAGGACGGCGAGGCCGTGGTGCGCCAGGCGCTGGAACTGGGTCCGCTGTTCGGCCTGGTGAACTGCGCCGGCATCGCCCCGGCCGAGAAGACCGTGGGCAAGAACGGCGCGCACGCGCTGGACCTGTTCACCAAAACCATCACCGTCAACCTGGTGGGCAGCTTCAACATGATCCGCCTGTGCGCCGCCGCCATGGCCGGCAACGCGCCCGAGCCCACCGGCGAGCGCGGCGTGCTGATCTCCACCGCCAGCGTGGCCGCCTACGACGGCCAGATCGGCCAGGCCGCGTATTCCGCCTCCAAAGGCGGCGTGGTCGGCATGACCCTGCCCATTGCCCGCGACCTGGCGCGCAGCGGCATCCGCAACATGACCATCGCCCCCGGCATCTTCGGCACGCCCATGGTCTTCGGCATGCCGCAGGCGGTGCAGGACGCACTGGCCGCCGGCATCCCCTTCCCCAGCCGCCTGGGCACGCCGCAGGACTACGCCAAGCTGGTCAAGCACATCGTCGAGAACGACATGCTCAACGGCGAGGTGATCCGCCTGGACGGCGCCGTGCGCCTGGCGCCTAAATAAGCGCCCACTTTCAGCGCGCGGGCGGCGGGCACTCCGGCGTACCGTTCACCGAACGCAGGTAGGCGATCAGATCAGCGCGCTCCTTGGCGTCGGGCACGCCGGCGTAGGTCATCGTCGTGCCCGGCACGGCCTGCAGGGGCTGGGCCAGGAAGCGGTTCAGCGTGGCCTCGTCCCAGGTGATGCCCGAGCCCTTCATGGCCGGGGAATAGGCGAAGCCGGGCACGCTGCCCGCCTTGCGCCCCAGCAGGCCGCAGTGGCGCGGTCCCACCCGGTCGTAGGCCAGCGCGTGGCAGGCCAGGCAGCGCGCATAGACCTGCCGGCCCAGGGCGGCATCGCCCTCCGGGGCGGCCTGCGCCGCACCGGCCGCCAGGCCAGCCAGCAGCCAGGCCAGCCCCGGTCGCACGGCGCTCATGACACGAAGGCCGCCGGCACCGGCACATCGCCCAGCGCCTGCCGCAGCACGGCCCAATGCATGGCCTCGTCGCCCAGGATGCTGGCCGCGGCCTTGGACAGCTCGCGGTTGTCGAACAGCGGCACCGCCCCCAGGTAGGCGCTGACCGCGCCCTGCTCCAGCCCGGCGGCGAAGCGCAGCACATCGGCCTGCGACTTCAGCTGGTCCACCGGAAAGCTGTAGCGGGCCTTGGCGGCCACGGGCTTACCGCCCAGTTTTTCCACGGTCTTGGCCAGCACGTCGGCGTGCGCCTTGTGGTGGCCCTGGAAGGTGAGTGCCAACTCTTTCACGGGCTTTTGCAGCAGCCCGCTCTCGGCGCCCAGTTGGTAGGCCGCAATGGCCTCCAGCTCGGCGCCGAGCGCGGTGTTCAGGATCTGGGCGTCCTGCGCTCCAGCGCCGGCCTGCGCGGCCAGCACATCCCGGCCGGCGAGCAAGGCCACCGCGGCGCCGGACAGGGCCAGGCCGGACTGCCCCAGGAACAGGCGGCGGGCCGCCACGGGATGCGGCATGAGGAGAAAGGACATGGGGAACCTCCATCGGGATGGGAGCGGCCGCGGTGCCGAACCCCTCGGCATGCAGAACCAGCCACTCTGCCCATTGGATGGAGGCTTTCGCGCGCGCGTTCCTGTTTCCGGCCTAGCGCGCCAACCGGGCCAGCACGCCCGCAACGATGCGATCGCAGCGCGCGCCGTCGAACGAGAACGCATCGGCCAGCGCCATGTCGATCTCGCACGACAGCTGCTCGCGCAGCAGGCTGCGGGCGCGGAAGAAGCGCGTGCGCACCGTGGCCTCGGGAATGTGCAGCGCCTGCGCCACCTCCTCCACGCTCATCTCCTCGATGCCGCGCAGGATGAAGACGCTGCGGAACCCGTCCGGCAGCATGTCGATGCGCGCCTCCATCAACCGGCGGATCTCGCCGCGCATGGCCATGCGGTCCGGCTGCAGATCAGCATCGGCATGCCACAGCTCGTCACCCTCCACCACCATGGCGTCCATCGCAGCATCCAACGGCACGACCTGCGCGCGGGGCCGGCGCACTCTCGCCAGGGCCTCATTCATCACGATGCGCACCAGCCAGGTGGACAGCCGGGCCTCGGCCCGAAAGCCATCCAGCCCGCGCCAGGCGCGCAGGTAGGCCTCCTGCAACACCTCCTCGGCCTCGGCGTCGCGCTTGAGGATGCTGCGCGCCGTGCGGAACAGCAGCCGGTTGTGGCGACGCATGATGGCCTCGAATGCACCCTCGTCGCCCTCGGCGGCGCGCTGCGCCAGTTCCGCATCGCTCAGGGCGCCGGCGGCGCCGGTCCTGGTTCTGGTGTGCAGGTTCTGCATGTCGGTCTCCCTCACGGCAGGCTCAATAGCCATCGAATCCTTCGCTGCACACGGCCTCCGGCGGCACGCCCGCGTCGGCCAGCACCTGCTGCATGGACTCGACCATGGCAGGCGGCCCGGCCACATAGAAGATGGGGGCGGGCAGCGGCTCGGCCACCGCCGCGAGCAGTTCGCCGTCGACCGCGCCGGTGTGGCCGCTCCAGGGCAAGCCGGCGCGCGCCAGCCGTGTCATGGTGGCGAGCAGACCGAACTGCGGGTTCTTCGCCTCCATGCGCTTGAGCTCACCAAGGAAGGCCGCCTCCTCGGGCCGGTGGTTCGCATAGACCAGTCGCAATGGCTGCGGCGACTGCTCGTGCTCCGCATGGCGCAGCATGCTCATGAAGGGGGTGATGCCTATGCCTCCGGCAATGCATACGGCGGCATGCTCGGGGCCACCTTGCAGGCACAGTTCGCCGAAAGGGCCGTCGATCTGGATGGCAGAGCCTATGGGCAACCGGCCCAGTGCGTTCTTGAACGGCGTATCGCGCATGCGGGTGGCGATGGTCAGGTCGTTCTCGTGCGGTGCGCTGACGATGGAGAACGCATGGACCCCGTCGCGCGGATCGGCCGCGGATGCGGGCTGGCGCAGCACCACGTCCATCGCCTGCCCGGGCACGAACCCGAAGCCGGCGGGCTTCTCGAAATGGAAGGCCATCGTGCCTTCCGCAATCTGCTCGTGGCGCAGGAGCCGGGTGGAGAGCATGGCCATGGGACACCTCCTGTCGGATGCGCGGGAATGCCATTGCAGGCGGGCGACCTCGCCCCAGCGCTTCCGTCATTGGATGGCGCAGCGGCTGCACGCGTTCCCGACAGGGCCAGCATAAAGAAAAAGCCGCTTTGCACTGGCAAAGCGGCTTTTAGCGATATGGCGGAGTGGACGGGACTCGAACCCGCGACCCCCGGCGTGACAGGCCGGTATTCTAACCAACTGAACTACCACTC
>JBLZYV010000112.1:0-11042 GCA_050282565.1 Comamonas sp. | reverse complement strand
GGTAGCGGCGCTGGCCTTCGTTGAACAGGATGTCGAAGGCCAGCGTGGACTTGCCCGAGCCCGACACGCCGGTCACCACGTTGAACTTGCCGCGCGGCACATCCACGCTCAGCGACTTGAGGTTGTGCTCCTTGGCATTGACGATCTCGATGGCGTTCTTGGCCGCCGGCGCCGAGGTGTCGGGCACGCTGTGCTCCACCCGGTAGAGCGCCTCGGCCTCATGCACCGCGTGCGGCGGCTCGTCGCCGAGATCGCCGCACATGGCCAGCTCGTAGTCGCGCAGCGCCTGCGCGGTGTGCGACTGGCCGCTCTTGCGCACCTCCTCGGGCGTGCCCTGGGCCACGATCTCGCCGCCGTGGTCGCCCGCGTCGGGGCCGAGGTCGATCAGCCAGTCGCTGGCGCGGACCACGTCGAGGTTGTGCTCGATGACGATCAGCGAATGCCCGGCCTCCAGCAGCTTGCGCAGCGCGCGCATGAGCTTGGCGATGTCGTCGAAGTGCAGGCCGGTGGTGGGCTCGTCGAACAAAAAGAGCATGCCCTTGCGCGCCAGCGACTGGCGCGACTTGGCCTGGCTCTTGGCGGCCTCGGCCAGGTAGCCCGCGAGCTTGAGGCGCTGCGCCTCGCCGCCGCTGAGTGTGGGCACGGGCTGGCCGAGCTTCACGTACTCCAGCCCCACGTCGACGATGGGCTGCAGCGCGCGGATCACGTCGCGGTCATGGGCGAAGCACTGCGCGGCCTCGCTCACCGTCAGCGCCAGCACGTCGGCCACGTTCAGGTGGCGGCCGCCGCGCTCGATCTTCACCTCCAGGATCTCGGGGCGGTAGCGCTGGCCGTCGCAGTCGGGGCAGCGCAGGTACACGTCGGAGAGAAACTGCATCTCCACATGCTCGAAGCCCGAGCCGCCGCAGGTGGGGCAGCGCCCGTCGCCGCTGTTGAAGCTGAACTTGGCCGCGGTGTAGCCGCGCTGCGCCGACAGCGGCGCGGTGGCGAACAGCTCGCGGATCGCGTCCCACGCGCCCACGTAGCTCACCGGGTTGGAGCGCGCCGTCTTGCCGATGGGCGACTGGTCGACGAACACCACATCGCTCAGGTGATCGGCGCCGAGCAGGCGGCGGTGCGCGCCAGCGGCCTCGGTGGGCTTGCCGAAATGCCGCATCAGCGCGGGCGCCAGCACGTCCTGGATCAGCGTGGACTTGCCCGAGCCGCTGACGCCGGTGACCACTACCAGCCGCTGCAGCGGAAAGTCAACGACCAGGTCGCGCAGGTTGTGCTCGCTGGCGCCTTCGAGGATCAGGCGCGGTGTGGCCTCGGTGACCATGCGCTTGGCGCCCATGCCCACCTGCTTGCGCCCGCCCAGGTAGGCGCCGGTCAGCGTGTCGGCGCGGCGCAGCGCGGCCGTGGGGCCGTCGAACACGATCTGGCCGCCCTTCTCGCCGGGGCCGGGGCCCATGTCGATCATGCGGTCGGCCGCGAACATGACGGCCGGGTCGTGCTCGACCACCACCAGGGTGTTGCCCGCGTCGCGCAGGCGCTTCATCGCCACGGTGATGCGGTCCATGTCGCGCGGGTGCAGGCCGATCGAGGGCTCGTCGAGCACAAACAGCGTGTTGACCAGCGAGGTGCCCAGCGCCGTCGTCAGGTTGATGCGCTGCACCTCACCGCCGCTGAGCGTGCGGCTCTGCCGGTCGAGCGTGAGGTAGCCGATGCCCACGTCGCACAGGTACTTGAGACGGTTGCTGATCTCCTCGTGCAGCAGCTTCAGCGCCTGGGCGTCGCCGTCGTTGCTGCGGCGGATATCCATGCGTTCGAAGAACAGCCTCAGCCGCTCGATGGGCAGGAGCATCAGGTCGTGCAGGCACAGGCCGGGCAAGGCCTCGAGCTGCGCGCGCGTCCAGGCCGTGCCCTGGGGCAAGAAGCGCTTTTCCGGCGCCAGCGCGGCATCGGCGTCTTCCTTGCTGCCTACGCGCCACAGCAGGCTCTCGGTCTTGAGCCGCGCGCCAGCGCACACCGGGCACGGCGTGTAGCTGCGGTACTTGGACAGCAGCACGCGGATGTGCATCTTGTAGGACTTGGTTTCCAGGTACTCGAAGAAGCGCCGGATGCCATACCACTGGCGGCTCCAGTTGCCATCGCGGTAGTCGTCCTGGCCGTTGATGACCCAGTGCTTCTGCGCCTCGGTGAGCTTGGCCCAGGCCGTGTCGCGCGGTATGCCGAAGGCTTCGGCATGGCGCATCAGGTCGTCCTGGATCTCCTTCCAGGCCGGGGTCTGCACGGGCTTGATCACACCGGTGCGCAGCGTGAGCTTGTCGTTGGGGATGACGAGGTTCCAGTCCACGCCGATCACGCGGCCGAAGCCGCGGCAGGCCTCGCAGGCACCGACGGCCGAGTTGAACGAGAACATCGACGGGATCGGCTCGCGGTAACGCAGCTGGCTTTCGGGGCAGTGCAGGCCTGACGAGAACTTCCACAGCTCGGGCTCGCCGCCCTCTTCCTCGGCCATGCGGTAGACCGTCATGTGGCCGCTGCCGCGCTTGAGCGCCACCTCGATGGCCTCGATCACGCGTGCCTTCTCGGCCTTGGCCATGCGGAAGCGGTCGGCTACCACGTCCAGCAGCTTGATGCGCGCGGGCACCTCGTCGGCCTTGGGCTTCTTGGCCTTGCTGCCGGCCTTGGCCGGCTCGTCCGCTGCGCGCACCGGCGCATCGACCTCGCGCTCGGCCTGGATGCGGGTGAAGCCGCTGGCCGACAGCCACTGCGCCACCTCGTCAGCGCTGGTGTTGGCCGGCAGCTCCACCGGGAAGGTCACCACCAGGCGGGGATCGTCCTTTTCTGCGCGCTGCACCAGCTTCGCATAGATGCTTTCCGGCGTGTCGTGCTGCACCGGCAGCGCGGTCTCGCGGTCGAACAGGTGGCCGGCGCGCGCGACCAGCAGCTTCAGGTGGTCGTTCAGCTCGGTCATCGTGCCCACGGTGGAGCGCGAGCTGCGCACCGGGTTGGTCTGGTCGATGGCAATGGCTGGCGGCACACCCTCGACCTTGTCCACGGCCGGCTTGTCCATGCGGTCGAGGAACTGGCGCGCATAGGCGCTGAAGGTCTCCACATAGCGGCGCTGGCCCTCGGCGTACAACGTGTCGAACACCAGGCTGGACTTGCCCGAGCCGCTGGGGCCGGTGACCACCGTCAGCTCGCCGGTGCGGATGTCGAGGTTGATGTTCTTCAGGTTGTGCTGGCGCGCGCCGCGGATGCGAATCTGTCCCTGGGTCATACCGTCATTCCGTAGAAGGATGCGAAGCAAAGGCAGACCATTCTAGGTAGTTGCCCGGCCACCACCCCCAGCCCGCGGAATGACCCTGCAAACCACTGTACATAAAAACAGATTCTTATTGAAATTGATAGCTGCTTGCGCTTACCCCATAAGCCTGAGAGGCATTTTTGATTCAGAAATAAAAAAACCCGCATCTCCGGGGAGATGCGGGCGAGCGCCTGTCAACCTTGCCCGGAACTCAACGGGCGAGGGAGGGAATCAAACCTTAGAAGTTGTGGCGGACACCCACAGCGAACGAGCTGAAGTCCACGCCAGCCTTGCCGGTGCCGTAGGCGGCGTTGGCCTTGTTGTCGACCTTGGTGTAGTAGCCATACACCTTGGTGCGCTTGCTCAGGTTGTAGTTGTAGCCCAGCGTCCACTGCATGGCGGCGGAGCTGTCGAGGTCGCTCCACTTGCCGGCACGGCCCACGTTGACGTGGAATTCCGATGCGCCCAGGGCGTACATGCCCGACACGCGGAAGTTGTTGCGCGAGCCCAGCAGGTCGTCGTCGTTGCGCTGGTAGTAGCCGCCGACGGTGAACTGGCCGAAGGTGTACAGCGCCCGCAGCGATGCCTGCCAGTTCTTGTCCCACTTGCTGTAGCCAGCACCCAGGTGCACCGGGCCGGTGTTGTAGTTGGCGGCCAGGTCGTAGCCGTTCTTGCTGTTCGTGCCCGCGGCCTTCTCGTGCATCGAGATCGCGCCTTCGGCGGTGAAGCCGCTGAAGCTAGGCGTACGGTAGGCAATCTTGTTGCCGGTGCCGGTGCCGCCAGGGCCGCCTTGCGTGGGGGTGCCAGCGCCCATCCAGTTCGGGTCGATGTACAGCGCGTCGGAGGACGAACCCGTGTCATGGTTGTGCATGCTCACGTAGTCGGCCGTGGCGAAGTACGACTCGGGGAACCAGTTGCCCAGGCGCACCATACCGAAGTTGCCGGACAGGTTCAGTTCGCTCTGGCGCTTGAAGGTCAGGCCCGGGGTGGAGCCGGTGCCGGAGCCGGTGTCGGAGTTGAAGCCGGATTCCAGGATGAAGCCAGCCTTCAGGCCGCCACCCAGGTCTTCCGTGCCACGGAAGCCGATACGGGAAGAGTTGTTGAACAGGCCGGTCACCGTGTCGTCGCCAACCTTCTGGCGCTCCACCGTGGTGTTCACACGGCCATACACTTGCACGCTGCTCTGGGCCAGGGCGGCCGAGGTGCCGGCCACAGCCAGCACGGCAATCATCAAACGGTTCAAACGCATAACAATCCTTCCAAATGGTCAATGGGTTTGGCAAACGACGCGTGGACTGAATCGCCCGGGTTACAGGCGTTCACATCGTTTTGCACATGGATGAAATTCTAGGTGGGTTGTCAGCCAACTCCGACGATTTCGACGGATTTGGCTGACAGTGTGACGCGCCGCCGCTACAGCCTATGGTTTACCCCAGGCCCCGCGGCGCGCGGTTGCAGGGTCTCAATCCGCTGCGTAGATATCCACGTCCTTGGTCTCGCGGATGAACAGCACGCCCAGCACGAAGGTGATGCCGGCAATGATGATCGGATACCACAGGCCGTTGTACATGTTGCCGGTCTGCGCCACGATCGCGAACGAGGTGGTGGGCAGCAGGCCGCCGAACCAGCCATTGCCGATGTGGTACGGCAGGCTCATCGAGGTGTAGCGGATGCGGGTCGGGAACATTTCCACCAGCATCGCGGCGATCGGGCCATAAACCATGGTGACGAGGATCACCAGGTAGGTCAGCAGCGCGACCATCATCACCTTGTTCATCTTGGCCGGATCGGCCTTGGTGGGATAGCCATCCCTGGCCAGCGTCTCGCTCACGGCCTTCTTGAAGGCAGCATCCTTGGCCTTGGCCTCGTCGGCGGCCAGTCCCTTGGCGCTATAGCTGGGGATGACGTCGCTGCCGATCTTCACCGCGGCCGGGGTGCCGGCGGGCGCCACCTCGTTCTCGTAGCTGACCGAACTGGCGGACAGCAGCTGCTTGGCGATGTCGCAGGAGCTGGTGAACTTGGAGGTGCCAGTCGGGTTGAACTGGAACGAGCACTCCGCGGGATCGGCCACGACCACCACCTGGCTGCGCGCCTGCGCTGCGGCCAGGTCGGGGTTGGCGGCTGCCGCCAGTATCTTGAACGCCGGGAAGTAGGTGAGCACCGCCAGCAGGCAGCCCGCCATGATGATGGGCTTGCGGCCGATCTTGTCGGACAGCGAGCCGAACACCACGAAGAAGGGCGTGCCGATCAGCAGGGCCACGGCGATCATCAGGTTGGCGGTGACGGCATCGACCTTGAGCTGCTGCGTCAGGAAGAACAGGGCGTAGAACTGGCCGGTGTACCAGACCACGGCCTGACCGGCCGTGAGGCCCAGCAGCGCCAGGATCACGATCTTCAGGTTCTTCCACTGCCCGAAGGACTCCTTCAGCGGTGCCTTGGAGGTCTTGCCCTCGGCCTTCATGCGCTGGAACGCGGGCGATTCGGACAGCGACAGGCGGATCCACACCGACACGCCCAGCAGCAGGATGGACACCAGGAACGGAATGCGCCAGCCCCAGTCATTGAAGGCGGGCTCACCCATCAGCGTGCGCGTGCCCAGGATGACCAGCAGAGACAGGAACAGGCCCATCGTGGCCGTGGTCTGGATCCACGAGGTGTAGGCGCCGCGCTTGCCATGCGGCGCATGCTCGGCCACGTAGGTGGCAGCACCGCCATACTCGCCGCCCAGCGCCAGGCCCTGCAGCATGCGCAGCACGATCAGGATGATCGGCGCCGTCACGCCGATGCTGGCGTAGTTGGGCAGGATACCGACGATGAAGGTCGACGCGCCCATCAGCAGGATGGTGACCAGGAAGGTGTACTTGCGCCCGATCATGTCCCCCAGGCGCCCGAACACCAGCGCGCCGAACGGACGCACGATGAAGCCCGCGGCAAACGCCAGCAGCGCGAAGATGAAGGCGGATGTCGGGTCCAGCCCCGAGAAGAACTGCTTGGCGATGATGGCCGCCAGCGAACCGTACAGATAGAAGTCGTACCACTCGAAAACGGTTCCGAGCGATGACGCAAAGATCACCTTGCGTTCTTCCGGCGTCATGGGCCGCGCTGGCGCACTGGTTGCCATAAATGTCTCCTGATCTTTTGATTGGAATGGCGGACGACACCCACCGGCCTCGCCCGCAACACACTATCGAAACGATTCCTGACTGAACTCTTACAAATAGTTCTCACATTCGGTTACGGTCACAACATTCTGATCCGGAGTTACCCGCAGATCCGTCGCCCCAGGCGCGGGAACCGGGGATGCGTAAGCAGTTCGTCAGTTGCGGTTTCCAGAATCCGGCGCAAGCAGCATCGAGACTGCTGTGATCCATCCGGCCCCTCTATTGGAGACAGACATGAACGACCCCGTCGTTGCCAAAATCCAAGCCAACCCGCGGTACCAGGAGCTCAAGCGCAAGCGCAATGCCTTCGGCTGGACGCTGACCATCCTGATGCTGATCGTCTACTACGGCTACATCGGGCTCATCGCCTTTGACAAGGAGTTCCTCGCCAAGCCCCTGGGCACCGGCGTGACCACGCTGGGCATTCCGATCGCCCTGGGCGTCATCGTCTTCACCGTCATCATCACCGGCATCTACGTGCGCCGCGCGAATACCGAGTTCGATGCCATGACCCAGCAAATCCTGAAGGACGTCGGCCAATGAACACCCGTACCCTGTCCCTTTTCGCTGCGCTGGCGTTTGCAGGCGCAGCCCATGCCGCCGGCGGCGATGTCGGCGAGACCGCCAAGCAGGCCACCAACTGGACCGCCATCATCCTGTTCGTCGCCTTCGTGGCCGGCACACTGTGGATCACCAAGTGGGCTGCGGGCCGCACCAAGTCGGCCGCAGATTTCTACACTGCCGGCGGTGGCATTACCGGCTTCCAGAACGGCCTGGCGATTGCGGGCGACTACATGTCGGCCGCGTCCTTCCTGGGCATCTCGGCCTCGGTGATGGCCAGCGGCTACGACGGGCTGATCTACTCGATCGGCTTCCTGGTGGGCTGGCCCATCCTGACCTTCCTGCTGGCAGAGCGGCTGCGCAACCTGGGCAAGTTCACCTTCGCCGACGTGGCGGGCTACCGCTTCGCACAAGGGCCGTTCCGCGCCTTCGCGGCCAGCGGCACGCTGGTAGTGGTGGCCTTCTACCTGATCGCGCAGATGGTCGGTGCCGGCCAGCTCATCAAGCTGCTGTTCGGCCTGGACTACTGGATCGCCGTGGTGCTGGTGGGCGCGCTGATGATGATCTACGTGCTGTTCGGCGGCATGACGGCCACGACATGGGTGCAGATCATCAAGGCCTGCCTGCTGCTGGCGGGCGTCACCTTCATGGCCTTCATGATCATGTCGCACTATGGCTTCAGCCTGGAAAAGCTGTTTGCCGATGGCGTGCGCGTCAAGACGGAGATCGCTTCCAGCGGGGGCGCGGCACCCGATATAGCGGCCAAACTCGGCCTGTCCATCATGGGGCCCGGCGGCTTCATCAAGGACCCGATCTCGGCCATCAGCTTCGGCATGGCGCTGATGTTCGGCACGCTGGGCCTGCCCCACATCCTGATGCGCTTCTTCACCGTGCCCGATGCCAAGGAAGCGCGCAAGAGCGTGTTCTGGGCGACCACCTGGATCGGCTACTTCTACATCCTGATCTTCATCATCGGCTTCGGCGCCATCACCATGGTGCTGACCAATCCCGAGCTGGCCGACACGGCCAAGGGCGTGATCAAGGGTGGTGCCGGCACGGCCAACATGGCGGCCGTACTGGTGGCCAAGAGCGTGGGCGGCGACGTGTTCTACGGCTTCATCTCGGCCGTGGCCTTCGCCACCATCCTCGCGGTGGTCGCTGGCCTGACACTGTCCGGCGCCTCGGCCGTGTCGCACGACCTGTATGCCACGGTGTTCAAGCATGGCAATGCCGACAGCGCCTCGGAACTGCGCGTGTCGCGCATCACCACGCTGGCGCTGGGCATCATCGCCGTGCTGCTGGGCATCGTGTTCGAGAAGCAGAACATCGCCTTCATGGTGTCGCTGGCCTTTGCCGTGGCGGCCTCGGCCAACTTCCCGGTGCTGCTGCTGTCGGTGCTGTGGAAGGGCTGCACCACCCGGGGTGCGGTGATCGGCGGCTTCTTGGGGCTGATCTCGTCGGTGGCCCTGACCATCGTCTCGCCCTCGGTCTGGGAAGCCACCCTGGGCCATCCCAAGGGCTCGGCCTGGTTCCCGTATACCTCGCCGGCGCTGTTCTCGATGACCATTGGCTTCGTCGGCGTGTGGCTGTTCTCGGTGCTGGACAGGAGCGGGCAGGCCGACAAGGAACGCGATGCCTTTGCTGCGCAGCAGGTGCGCTCCGAAACCGGGCTGGGCGCTGCTGGCGCATCCGGGCACTGAACACCCGTTCTCTCCATCAAAAAAACCGGGCTCGCCCGGTTTTTTTATGGTCTGCTTTTAAGGTAAGCTGGCTGAGCCCCACTCTGGAGACGACACATGATGCAGGACATGGCAAGCGGCTTCAATCCCTTTGCGCCGGGATTCGATTTTCTCAAGCAGTTGACGGAAGGCAAGGAACGCCTGGCCAGCAGCCAGTTTCCGCAATGGGCGGACTGGGTCGCCCCCACGATGAATGTGCAGGAACTGGACAAGCGGATCAGCGAACTCAAGACCATCCAGTTCTGGCTGGAGCAGAACCAGCGGGCTCTCGCGGCCACCATCCAGGCCCTGGAAGTGCAGAAGATGACCCTGGCCACGCTGCAGACCATGAACGTGCCCATGGAGAACATGGCGGCATCGATGGTGCAGAGCTGGCGCAATCTGGCATCTTCGTCAGAGGCGGCGCCCGCCGCGGAAAAGACCGCCAACCCCTATAGCGCAGCATTCGCAGCCGCTGCCGCCCAAGCGCCTGCCGAGGCAGCCGCACCCGCAGAGGCACCACAGGCTGCCAGCACGCCGGCCCCTGCGCCAGCTGCGGATACGGGCACCGCCTCCACGGTGGATGCCATGCAGTGGTGGGGCGCGCTGACCCAGCAGTTCCAACAGATCGCCAGCCAGGCCATCCAGGATGTGACCCAGCGCACCATGGCGCAGGCAGCAGCCTCCAACCAGGCTGCAGCAGAATCCGCAGCCGGCGTCATGCAGGCAGCCAAGCAGGCCCAGGCCGGCATGGCTGCCAATGCGCCCGCCGCCCCGGCCCGCAAGACAGCGGCCTCCGGCGCGAAGAAGGCCGCTGCATCTCCTGCAGCCGGAGCCCCGAAGCGCAGTACGGCTGCAGCCGCCAAAAGCAAAAGTTCGCCCCCGAAACCTCGCTCGCGCTGACGGCGTGCCACCGACAGCTCGCGGCCAGATCCTGATAGGACCACCGGCGTGAAGCTCTTCCCCTACGGACATGCCACCCACCCCGCCTGGCGGATTGCCGTCGCGCTGGTGGTCGCGCAGGTCCGGGCCCGCATGGCCACGGCCAACTATGCGCGCTCAGCCAATCTGGGGTTACTGTATTTCAGTGATCACTATGCCCGTGATGCCGAGGCCATCCTGGAAGCGCTGCAGGATGAGTTTCCCCAGGTCACGGACTGGGCAGGATCGGTCAGCGTCGGAGTCATGGGCTCGCACGCGGAGTACATGGGCGATGCGGCACTGAGCGTCATGTTGTTGGACTTGCCCGCCGATGCCTACCGGATCTTTTCCGGCATCGCGCCTATCCCCACCCTCCCCGGCATCGCTGGCTTTCAGGCAGAAACTGCGCTAGTGCATGCCGATGGCGCCCTGCCCGAACTGGACAACCTGCTCGAAGAACTGTCCGAGCGCACGCGTCGCCAGACCCTGGCAGGAGGGGTGAGCTCAGGCATCGTCGCACCGGTGCAGATCGCCTGGAGCAAGGCACTGGCCCCAGGACACAGCGGGGTTTTCACCGGCGGCCTGTCAGGTATCGCCTTCCACAGCGAAGCGCAGGCAGTGATCCGCCTCGCCCATGGCTGTGATGCAGTCACCGCACGCATGCGTGTCTCCGTGGCCGAAGAAAACGTTGTGCTGGAGCTGGATGGCCGGCCTGCGCTGGACGTACTGGAACAGGTTCTGCAGGTGAGCATTGCGCAGCACCCGGAAGATGCCGTTAGGAGAATGCCGCATTTTCTCGTTGGGCTGGAGGATGCCCATGCGCTGCCGTTTGCCGGTCCCATGGCCTCGGCCCGCATGCGCCCACTGCTGGGGCTGGATATCAGCCGGCGCGGCATCGTGTTGCCGGAAGCTGTTGCCGTAGGCCAGTGGCTCAGTTTCTGCCAACGCAGCCTCGCCACGGCCAAAAGCGACCTCGTGCGCATGGGTACTGAAGTTCGCGAAGAGCTTTCCGCGCCCTCCTTCATGGCAAAGGCCTTCGGGACAGGTACAGGCAGGGATCCTCGCCGCTATATCGCCGGAGCCATCTACGTCAGCTGCATCGGCCGGGGCGGCCCCTACTTCGGTGGCGAACATGCAGAATTGGAACTCCTGCACCAGACGCTCGGCGATATCCCGCTGATCGGGTTCTTCAGCAATGGACAGATCGCAGACCGCCACCTGCACCGCTACAGCGGGGTCCTGCTGACCTTCCTGCAGCCGCGCTGAAGCCGAGACCGCCATAAAAAAAGCCTGCTGTCTCAGCAGGCTTTTGTCATCTTGGTTGCGCGAGAAGGATTTGAACCTCCGACCTTTGGGTTATGAGCCCAACGAGCTACCAGACTGCTCCAT
>JBLZYV010000111.1:0-11094 GCA_050282565.1 Comamonas sp. | reverse complement strand
CCGACACCGCGCGCCTGTACACCATGTTCACCGCGCCGCCCGAGCTGACGCTGGAGTGGAACGATGCCGCCGTCGAGGGCAGCTACCGTTTCCTGCGCCGCGTCTACAACTACGGCGTCAAGCTGTCTGCTCCTGAATTCGAAGCTGCTCGCGCAAGCGTGGCGGGCGATGAGGGCGTAAAAGGCATCAAGTTCGGCAAAGAGGCCAAGGCGCTGCGCCTGGAAGTGCACACCGTGCTCAAGCAGGTGGACTACGACTACCAGCGCATGCAATACAACACCGTGGTCTCCGGCGCGATGAAGATGATCAACGCGCTCGAGGACTTCAAGGCGCTGGACAGCGAAGGCGGCCGCGAGGCCGCGGTCGAGTGCTTCGGCGTGCTGCTGCGCGCGCTGTACCCGGCCACGCCGCACCTGTCCCATGCGCTGTGGAGCGAGCTGGGCTATGCCCAGGCGCAGGGCGAGCTGCTCGACGCGCCCTGGCCCGTGGTCGATCCCGAGGCCCTGGTGCAGGACGAGATCGAGCTGATGCTGCAGGTCAATGGCAAGCTGCGCGGCGCGATCCGCGTGCCCGCGGCGGCCGACAAGGCCGCCATCGAGGCCGCGGCGCTGGCCAGCGAGGACTTCCAGAAATTCGCCAATGGCGCGGCGCCCAAGAAGGTGATCGTGGTGCCGGGCCGCCTGGTCAACGTGGTAGTCTAGGTCCCATGCAAAGACGCACGCTATTGACTCTGGGCGCCTCGCTGCCGCTGGCGGCGTGCGGCTTCAAACTGCGCGGCTCGGTGGACTTCGCGTTCCGCTCGATCTACCTCGCCGGCGCGGCCAACTCCGACTTCCTGAAGGAGCTGCAGCGCAACCTCGAGGCCTCGGGCAGCGGCCTGCAGGTGCTGCGCGACCCGAACGATGCCACCAAGGCCGAGGCCATCTACGACGACCTGGGCCAGCGCCGCCAGCGCGTGATCATCTCGCGCAACGCCTCGGGCCAGGTGCGCGAGCTGCAGGTGCGCCTGCTGGCCAAGTTCCGGCTGCGCACCCAGGGCGGCGCCGAGTACATCGGCGAGACCGAGCTGATGCAGTACCGCGAGATCAGCTACGTGGAAACCTACGCGCTGTCCAAGGCCTCCGAAGAGGAAATGCTCTACCGCAACATGCAGACCGACCTGGTGCAACAGATCGTGCGCCGCCTGTCGACGGTCAAGCAAGCCAAGCCCGTGGACTGATGCAGATTGCACTGAACCAGCTGCCCGCGCAACTGGCCAAGGGCCTGCGCGGGCTCTACACCCTGTATGGCGACGAGCCCCTGCTGCTGCAGGAGGCGGCCGACGCCATCCGCGCGGCAGCGCGCCAGGCGGGCTACACCGAACGCAGCAGCTTCACCGTGGCCGGCGCGCATTTCGACTGGAGCGCGGTGCTGGCGGCGGGCGGCTCGCTCAGCCTGTTCGCCGACAAGCAGGTGGTCGAGGTGCGCATCCCCTCGGGCAAGCCCGGCAAGGACGGCGCGGTCGCGCTACAGCAGCTCGCGGCCTCGGCCGATGGCAACGACAGCACGCTGACCCTCGTCACGCTGCCGCGGCTGGACAAGGCCGCCAAGTCCAGCGCCTGGTTCGGCGCGCTCGACGGCGCGGGCCTGTCGGTGCAGATCGACAGCATCGAGCGCCAGGCGCTGCCGCAGTGGATCGCGCAGCGGCTCGCGCTGCAGAACCAGCGCGTGGCCGGCGGCGACGAGGGCCTGCGCACGCTGCAGTTCTTTGCCGACCGGGTCGAAGGCAACCTGCTGGCCGCGCACCAGGAGATCCAGAAGTTGGCGCTGCTGTACCCGGCCGGCGAGCTGGGCTTCGAGCAGGTGGAGCAGGCCGTGCTGAACGTGGCGCGCTACGACGTGTTCAAGCTGTCGGATGCGGTGCTGTCCGGGCAGGGCATGCGCGTGGCGCGCATGCTCGGCGGCCTGCAGGCCGAGGGTGAGGCCGAGGTGCTGGTGCACTGGGCGCTGGCCGAGGACATCCGGGCGCTCAAGCGCGTCAAGGACGCGATGCAGGCCGGCAAGCCGCTGCCGATGGCGCTGCGCGAGAACCGCATCTGGGGCGCCAAGGAGCGCCATTTCGAGCGCATCGCACCGCGCCTGAACGACGCCACCGCGTCGCGCCTGCTGCACTCCGCCCACGTGGTGGACGGCATCGTCAAGGGCCTCAAGCACCCCGACTGGCCGCAGGACGGCTGGCGCGCGCTGCACCTGCTGGCGCAGCAGTGCTGCAAGGCCTACCGCTGAGCCGCTGAAGGCAGCCAGGACGCCTTGGCGTCCTGGTGAGTTACTGGTTGGTGTCTGCGGGCGGCTGCTGTTCGTCTTCCAGGTGTTCGTGGATCTTTTCCTCGACGACCTTCTCGCCCTCGAAGCCCGCGATCACCGCCAGGCCCTTTTTCAGCAAGCCGGCCTCGGGGTCGACTTTCTTCAGCGCCTCTTCGGCAACCACGGCGCCTACGATTTCATTGAGCAATCCCATAAGACCTCCGCATGGCGGTTTGTATCGAGGCGCCCAAGTTAGCACCGCCTTCGGGGCGAGGCCAGCGGCTTTGCGGTTCTTTGCGCGGCGCAGGTTTCGCTTGCAATTGCCCACCATGGTTGACAATGGCGGCGGCCTTTTTTCAGCCGTTTTAAAGCTTGGCCCGCGCCTTGTCCGCCCACAGGCGCAGGCTGTCCAGCAGGTCCTTCTGGCTGAACGAGCAGCTCTCCTCGCTGAACAGCGCGCTGGACTCCAGCCGGTCCAGCAACTGCAGCAGCACGGTCTCGAACTGCGGCGGCAACGCCGCCAGCAAATCGCCCTGCGCGCGGGCCTGGGTGCTCAGCGCCTGGGCGCTGAGTTCGCCCGCGTCAAACTGCTGCAGCGCGGCGTGCAGGGCATCCAATTGGTCGGTGGCGGTGCTTGTCAAGGAAGGGTCTCCGGTCATTCTGGGCAGCGGCGCTGCGCTGCAGCAAATACGTCACAATGGCGGGCATGAACGCCCTGAACATCGCCGACTATACGCACACGCTGGGTCTGCAGGCCAAAACGGCCGCTGCCGAGATGGCCAAAGCGTCTGCCGCCACCAAGAACCGCGCCCTGCTGGCGCTGGCGCGCCTGCTGCGCGAGCAAGTGCAGCCGCTGCAGGTGGACAACGCCCGCGACCTGGAGCGCGCGGTGGCGAACGGCCTGTCGGCGCCGATGGTGGACCGCCTGCGCCTGACGCCCAAGGTGCTCGAGACCTGCGCCCAGGGCTGTGAGCAGCTGGCGGCCATGGCCGACGTGATCGGCGAGGTCACGTCACTGCGCCAGATGCCCAGCGGCATCCGCGTGGGCCAGATGCGCGTGCCCATCGGCGTGTTCGGCATGATCTACGAGAGCCGCCCCAACGTGACCATCGAGGCGGCCAGCCTGTCGATCAAGAGCGGCAATGCCTGTATCCTGCGCGGCGGCTCCGAGGCCATCGACTCGAACAAGGCGCTGGCCAAGCTGGTGGCGCAGGCGCTGGCCGAGGCCGGCCTGCCCGAGCACGGCGTGCAGCTGGTGCAGACCACCGACCGCGAGGCCGTGGGCCAGCTCATCGCCATGCCCGAGTACGTGGACGTCATCATCCCGCGCGGCGGCAAGGGCCTGATCGAACGCATCAGCCGCGAGGCCAAGGTGCCGGTCATCAAGCACCTGGACGGCAACTGCCACACCTACGTGGACGATCCCTGCGACATCGCCATGGCCGTGACCGTGGCCGACAACGCCAAGACCAACAAGTACAGCCCCTGCAACGCCAGCGAGGGCCTGCTGGTGGCGCGCGGCGTGGCGGTCGAGTTCCTGCCGCAAATCGGCGCGGTCTACGCCGCCAAGGGCGTGGAGATGCGCTGCGATCCCGAGGCGCTGGCCATCCTGCAGGGCGTGCAGGGCGCCAAGCTGGTGCCTGCCACCGAGCAGGACTGGGGCGAGGAATACCTGGCGCCCATCATCAGCGTGAAGGTGGTGGCGGGTGTCGACGAGGCCATCGCGCACATCAACCGCTATTCCAGCCACCACACCGACGCCATCCTGACGCGCGACCACATGCATGCGCAGCAGTTCCTGCGCGAGGTGGACTCGGCCAGCTGCATGGTCAACACCAGCACGCGCTTCGCCGACGGCTTCGAGTACGGCCTGGGCGCCGAGATCGGCATCAGCACCGACAAGTTCCACGCCCGCGGCCCGGTGGGCATCGAGGGCCTGACCTCGCTGAAATACGTGGTGCTGGGCAACGGCGAAGTGCGGGTTTAAGCAAAATTGGCCTCCAGCGCTTATGCAGTAAGCGCTGACAGCTATATTTTTTGACAATCGCCATGGCGGCCGGGCGCGGTATGATGCGCCAGCATCCATCGCTGCTACCGCTATGAAAATCATCATCCTGGGCGCCGGCCGCGTGGGCGAGAGCGTGGCCGACAACCTGATCGGCGAGAAGAACGACATCACCGTCATCGACACCGACGCCTCGCGCCTGCGCGAGCTGGAGAGCCGGTTCGACCTGCGCGGCGTGGTGGGCGACGGCATCGACCCCGCGGTGCTGGCCGAGGCCGGCGCGCGCGATGCCGACATGCTCATCGCCTGCGCGCCGCAGGACGACACCAACCTGGTCTGCTGCAAGCTGGCCAAGATGCTCTACAACATCCCCACGCGCATCGCGCGCGTGCGCAACACGGCGCTGCGCAGCCAGCCCGAGCTGCTGGCGGACGAGGGCTTCGCCGTCAGCCGCGCCTTCTGCCCCGAAGAATCGCTGATGAACTACATCGGCAAGCTGGTCGAGCACCCCGAGGCCCTGCAGGTGCGCGAGTTCTCGCTGGGCCACGCCTGCCTGGTGTCGGTGCGCGCGCGCGGCGGCGCGCCGGTGGTGGGGCTGTCGATCTCCGACGTGCGCCAGGGCGTGCCCGACGTGCCCATGCGCGTGGTCGGCATCTACCGGCGCTTCCTGCACGAGGCTGACCGCTTCGTGCCCTGCGAGAACCACACCCGCATCGAGCCGGGCGACGAGGTCTTCATCCTCTCGGCGCGCCAGCAGGTCGACCAGGTGCTGGCGGCCTTCCACCGCCAGGTGGGCGAGCGCGAGCGACCGATGCGCCGCATCATGATCGCCGGCGGCGGCCGCGTGGGCTTCCGGCTGGCGCGGCACCTGAGCGGCATGGGCGACTTCCAGATCAAGATCCTCGAGAAGAACGAGGACCGCTGCGTCTACCTCGCGTCGCAGCTGCCGTCCAACGTGCTGGTGCTGCGCGGCGATGCCACCGACGAGCACCTGATCGAGGGCGAGAGCATCGAGGACGTGGACATGTTCCTGTCGCTGACCAGCGACGACGAGGACAACATCATGGCCAGCCTGCTGGCCAAGAAGCTGGGCGCGAGCCGGGTGCTGGCGCTTATCAACCGCCGCAGCTATGCCGAGCTGATGCACGGCACGCAGATCGACATCGCGCTCGCGCCTGCCCAGGCGGTGCTGGGCGAGCTGCTGGCCTATGTGCGGCAGGGCGACGTGCAGGCAGTGCACAGCCTGCGCCGCGGCGTGGCCGAGGCGCTGGAGATCGTGGTGCGCGGCGATGCGCGCACCTGCAAGGTGGTGGGGCGGCGCGTGGGCAGCCTGCACCTGCCGCACCAGGTGCATGTGGGCCTGATCGTGCGCGGCCTGCCGGCGCCCGATTCGCGCAGCACCAACGGCAGCGGCGCCGACGATGCCGAGGCGGATGACCCCGGCGCGCCGCCGGTGGTGCCCGAGGTGATCGTGCCCACGAACAGCACCGTGCTGCAGCCGGGCGACCATGTGATCCTCTTCCTGCCGAACAAGCGCCTGGTGCACCAGGTGGAATCGCTGTTCAGCGTCGGCGCCACTTTCTTCTAGGCGTCCACACCATGGCCGATTTCCTCCCCGTCCTGCGCGTGCTCGGCGTGCTGCTGATGCTGTTCGGCGGCGTCATGCTGGTGCCGGCTGGCGTGTCGTACGCGATGGACGACGGCGTGTTCTGGATCTACCCGCAGGCCATGGCGCTGGCCGGCATCGCGGGCGCCGTGCTCTGGTGGCTGGGCCGCCGCAGCCGGCGCGAGCTGCAGGCGCGGCACGGCGTGATGCTGGTGGCCTTCGTGTGGATGGCGCTGCCGGTGGTGGCCTGCGTGCCGCTGCTGCTGGGGTACGCGCAGATCGGCCGGCCGCTGACCTGGGTGCATGCCTACTTCGAGGCCGTCTCGGGGCTGACGACCACCGGCGCCACGGTGCTCAACCATGTCGACACGCTGCCGGTGTCGCTGAACGTGTGGCGCACCTTCCTGCAGTGGTTGGGCGGCATGGGCATCCTGATCCTGGCGGTGGCGGTGCTGCCGCTGCTGGGCGTGGGCGGCAGCCAGCTGTTCCGCGCCGAGGCCGCGGGCCCGATCAAGGACACCAAGCTCACGCCGCGCGTGGCCGAGACGGCCAAGGGCCTGTGGGGCGTGTACGGCGTGTTCTCGCTGCTGTGTGCGCTGGCCTACTGGCTGGGCGGCATGACGCCGCTCGACGCGCTGATGCACATGTTCGCCACAGTGAGCCTGGGCGGCCTCGCGCCGCACGACGCGAGCTTTGCCTATTTCTCGTCGCCGCTGCTCGAAGGCATCTGCATCGTCTTCATGCTGCTGGCCAGCTGCAACTTCGCGCTGTACTTCGTGGCAGTGCGCAAGCGCCGGCTCAACTGTCTGCACCAGGACCCGGAGATGCGCGCCACCATCCTGACCCTGCTCGGCAGCGGCCTGCTGGTGGCCGGCCTGCTGTGGTTCAAGGGCGTGTATGGGCCCATGGAGGCGCTGCGCCTGGGCATGTTCCACGCCATATCCGTGGCCACTACCACGGGCTTCGCCACGGTGGACTACCTGCAGTGGCCGGTGTTCGCGCCGGTGCTGATGCTGCTGCTGTCGGGCGTGGCCACCAGCGCGGGCTCGACCGGCGGCGGCATCAAGATGGCGCGCATGATCCTGCTGCTCAAGCAGACCCGCCGCGAGATGACGCGCCTGGTGCATCCGCAGGCCGTGCAGCCGGTGACCATGGGCGGCGCCGTGGTGCCCGACCGCATGATCTTCGCGGTGTTGGCCTTCATGCTGGTGTACGGCGCCACGATCACCGGGCTGACCATGGTGCTGCTGCTGACCGACATGGACCCGCTGACGGCCTTCTCTGCCGCGCTGGCCAGCGTGCACTGCACCGGGCCGGGGCTGGGCGCGCTCGGGCCGGCCAACAACTATGCGGGGCTGACGGACTTCCAGCTCGGCGTGTGCACCCTCGCCATGCTGATGGGGCGGCTGGAGATCCTGAGCTTCATGGCGCTGCTGACGCCGGCTTTCTGGCGGCGCTGAGCAGGTGTTCACGCGCCTGTCGAGCACAATAGACAGCAAGGTGCTATTGAAAAGCCGAATGTCCGACTCCAATTCTCTACAATTGCCGGTCGACTGACCTCGCTCGCCGCGTGGCGGGCCCACGAAGAATACATACCTATGGTCCCGAACCTCATCACCGCCCTGACCGGGCCCATCGATGAACTGGAGCAGCGCATGCTGGACTCCATGCCTGCGATCGAGCGCTGGTTCCGCCTGGAGTGGATGGAGCACACGCCGCCGCTGTACTCGTCGGTGGATATCCGCAACGCCGGCTTCAAGGTGGCGCCGGTGGACACCAACCTGTTCCCCGGCGGCTGGCAGCACCTCACGCCCGAGATGGTGCCGCTGGCGGTGCAGGCGGCGATGGCGGCGATCGAGAAGATCTGCCCCGAGGCCCGCAACCTGCTCATCATCCCCGAGAACCAGACGCCCAGCCCGCAGTACCTGGCCAACCTGCTGCAGCTGCAGCACATCTTCGGCATGGCGGGCCTGAACGTGCGCATCGGCTCCATCGACCCCGAGATTAAGGACGCGGTGAAGCTGAAGGTGGGCAAGCAGGAACTGGTGCTCGAACCCGCGCTGCGCCAGGGGCGCCGCGTGGGGCTGCGGCATTTCGACCCCTGTACGATCCTGCTGAACAACGACCTGTCGGCGGGCGCGCCGGGCATCCTCGAAGAGGTCTACGAGCAGTTCGTGCTGCCGCCGCTGCACGCCGGCTGGAGCGTGCGCCGCAAGAGCCGCCACTTCCAGAGCTACGAGGAGGTGGTCAAGCGCTTCGGCAAACTGATGGGCATCGATCCCTGGCTGCTCAACCCCATGTTCAGCCGCCTGGGCAATGTCAACTTCCTCGACGACGCCGACCCCGGCATGCAGGAGCTGGGCGAGAGCGTGGACGCGCTGCTGACCAAGGTGCGGCGCAAGTACAAGGAATACGGCATCAACGAGAAGCCCTTCGTCGTGGTCAAGGCCGACAACGGCACCAACGGCCTGGGCGTGATGACGGTGCACGACGCGAAGGAACTGCAGTCCGTGAGCGCCAAGGTGCGCAGCCAGATGGCCACGGGCAAGGGCGGCGTGCCGGTGCACGACGTGATCATCCAGGAGGGCGTGCAGACCATCGAGCGCATGCAGGACGAGGCCGCCGAGCCGGTGGTCTACATGATCGACCGCTACGTGGTGGGCGGCTACTACCGCGCCCACTCCGACAAGGGGCGCGAGGAGAACCTCAACGTGCCGGGCGCCCACTTCATCCCGCTGGCCTTTGAGCACGGCATCTCGCCCGGCGACTCGGTGGGGGCCAGCGCGCCCAACCGCTTCTATATGTATGGCGTGGTGGCGCGCCTGGCCATGCTGGCCGCCAGCTACGAGCTGGAGGCGACCGACCCCGAGGCCGAAACCTACGACTGATTCCGCAGCCGGGTTGGGGTATTTGCTATTAAAAATATAGCTTCTAGCGCTTGCTGCATAAGCGCTGGAGGCTTTTTTGTTCAAAAAGCAGACGACCCGCTGTCAAGTGGTACTGTCCCGCATTCAAAATCCGCCGGATGGCGCACAATCGACACCCAATAAGAAGGCCATGCCAACGCATGGTGGCAAAGGTTTGACGTGCAAAGCAGCTCAAAATCTTCGCTCGGCGCTTTGACGCTGGGCGCAGTCGGTGTGGTGTATGGCGATATAGGCACCAGCGTGCTCTATTCGGTGAAAGAGGTTTTCGGCTCGGGGCATGTGCCCTTCACCCATGCCAACGTCTATGGCGTGCTGTCCATCCTGTTCTGGACGCTGACGCTGATCGTGTCGCTCAAGTACGTGGTGCTGGTGCTGCGCGCCGACAACAACGGCGAGGGCGGCCTGATCGCCATGCTGGCGCTGGCCTCGCAGGCGGTGAAGGACCAGCCGCGGCTGCGCGCCACGCTGATGATGGTGGGCATCTTCGGCACCTGTTTGTTCTATGGCGACGGCGTCATCACGCCGGCCATCTCGGTGCTGTCGGCCGTCGAGGGCCTGGAGGTGGTGTCGCCGCGCTTCAAGGGCGCCGTCATCCCGCTGACGCTGGTGGTGCTGACCGGGCTCTTCCTCATCCAGAAGCGCGGCACGGCCGACGTGGGGCGCTTCTTCGGCCCCATCATGGTGCTGTGGTTCATCAGCATCGCGCTGCTGGGCCTGTGGAACCTGGTCGGGCATCCGACCATTCTGTGGGCGCTGAGCCCGCACCACGCGCTGCGCTTCATCATCGACAACCCCGGCATCAGCTTCATCATCCTCGGCGCCGTGGTGCTGTGCGTCACCGGGGCCGAGGCGCTGTACGCCGACATGGGCCACTTCGGGCGCAGGCCCATCCGCATCGCCTGGTTCTCCATCGCCATGCCCGCGCTGACGCTGAACTACTTCGGCCAGGGCGCGCTGCTGCTGGAGAACCCCGAGGCGGTGAAGAACCCCTTCTTCATGCTCGGCCCCGACTGGGCCACGCTGCCGGTGGTGGTGCTGGCGACCATGGCGACGGTGATCGCGTCGCAGGCCCTGATCACCGGCGCCTTCAGCGTGACCAAGCAGGTGATCCAGCTGGGCTACCTGCCGCGCCTGAGCATCGAGCACACCAGCGTGCGCGACACCGGACAGATCTACATCCCCTTCATCAACTGGGGGCTGTGCGTGGCGATCGCGCTGGCGGTGCTGCTGTTCCGCTCCAGCAGCAACCTCGCCGCGGCCTACGGCATCGCCGTCACGCTGGACATGACCATCACCACCGTGCTCACCTTCTTCGTGCTGCACAAGGGCTGGAAATACCCGCTGTGGCTGGCGCTGACGCCCACGGCCTTCTTCTTCGTGATCGACATCACCTTCTTCAGCTCCAACGCGCTCAAGCTGTTCGACGGCGGCTGGTTCCCGCTGGCCATCGGCCTGTGCATGTTCACGCTGATGACCACCTGGAAGCGGGGGCGCGACCTGGTGCACGAAAAGCTGCACGCCGACGGCATCGAGCTCAAGGGCTTCCTGCAGATGGTGCTGCAGCAGCCGCTGACCCGCGTGCCGGGCACGGCGGTGTTCCTGACGGCCGACCCGAACGTGGTGCCCACGGCGCTGCTGCACAACCTCAAGCACAACAAGGTGCTGCACGAGCAGAACATCTTCCTCACCATCGTCAACCACGAGGTGCCGTGGATCGGCCTGGACAAGCGGGTGCAGATGCAGGCGCTGGGCAGCAACTGCTGGAGCGCGCAGATCAACTACGGCTTCAAGAACGACCCGGACGTGCCCGCCGCGCTGCAGGTGCTGCGCGGGCGCGGCTGCGAGATGGAAAGCATGGCCACCAGCTATTTCCTGTCGCGCGACGTGTTCGTGCCCTCGGAGAAGAACGTGGGCATGGCGCCCTGGCGCCAGAAGCTGTTTGCGCAGATGCACCACAACGCGGCCGGCGTGGGCGACTTCCTGCTGCTGCCGAGCAACAGCCTGGTCGAGCTGGGCTCCAAGGTCGAGGTATAGGCGCAGCCGCTTCCGCGGCAGCGGGCCAGGCCGATTGCTGGTAGGCTGCGGGCTTTCGTGCCCCTGTGCGCCTCGACGCACCGCCTTGCCCCATGCAGTTCTTCCGTGACTGGAGCCCCTCGGCCTTCGTGGCCGGCTTCGTGGCCGTGCTGGTCGGCCTGACCAGCTCCATCGCCATCGTCTTCCAGGCCGCGCAGGCCTTCGGCGCTACGCCCGAGCAGGTCTCGTCCTGGGTCTGG
>JBLZYV010000110.1:0-11199 GCA_050282565.1 Comamonas sp. | reverse complement strand
GCCTGCAGGCGCTGGGGTCACGGACAGCAGGGTCGCCCTTTCTTTGCTTACTTTCTTTCGGCGAAGCGAAAGAAAGTGAGTGCGCCGCCGGGCGCGCATCCCGGCCTCTGTCCTGCAACAAAGCGCTGAAGCTCAAAGGCAGCATGAACGAGTAAACCCCTCACTCAAAATTGAGCAACACCTTCATCGCCTGCGTGCGATCCGCCGCCAGCGCAAAGGCCCTTGCCGGGTCTCGGTACGACAGCGTCGCCGAGATCAGCGGCTTCACGTCCACCAGGCGCTTGTTCAGCAGCTCCACCGCGGTGGCGAACTCCTCGTGGAAGCGGAAGGTGCCGCGCCAGTCGAACTCCTTGGACACCAGCATGTTCACCGGCAGCGTCATCTCGCCGCCTGAGAGGCCCAGCTGCACGATCACGCCGCGCGGGCGCAGCACGTCGAAGGCGCCGCGCAGCGCGCGCTCGTTGCCGCTGGCCTCGAGCAGCACGTCGAACTGGCCCTTGTCCGCGGCAAAGCGGGCCAGGCCGTCGGGTGATTCGGCCACGTTCACCACCTCGTCCGCCCCCACCTGCAGCGCCTTGGACAGCGGGTGCGCGCTCATGTCGGTGGCCACGATGTGCGCGGCGCCGGCGCGGCGCGCGGCGATGATGGCCAGTGCGCCGATGGGGCCGCAGCCCGTCACCAGCACCTTGCGGCCCAGCAGCGGGCCGGCGCGCTGCACGCCGTGCAGCGCCACGGCCAGCGGCTCGGCCATCGCGCCCTCGGCGTCGCTCACGTGGTCGGCCAGTAAATGCGCCTGGTGGGGCTCAACCACGATCTGCTGGCGGAAGGCGCCCTGCACATGCGGCATGCGCATGGCGCTGCCGTAGTAGCGCATGTCCAGGCAGTGGTTCTGCAGCCCCTGCTGGCAGAAGCGGCACAGGCCGCAGGGCCGGCTGGGACTGACGGCGAGGCGCTGGCCCACGGCGAAGCCGCTGGCGCCGGCGCCCAGGGCCTCGATCACGCCGGCCACCTCGTGGCCCAGCACCATCGGCTCCTGGATGCGCACGGTGCCGAAGCCGCCGTGCTGGTAGTAGTGCAGGTCCGAGCCGCAGATGCCGCCGCAGCGCACGCGCACCAGCAGCTGCCCGGGGCCCGGCTCGGGCGTGGGCACGGATTCCACCCGCAGATCGCCGGGTGCGTGGATGACGAGCGCTTCCATGTCGAGGAGGTCCTGTTCTTCAAAAAAGAGAGCTGTCTGCGCTTGCTGCACAAGCGCTGGAGGCCAAAAATGCTTTAAATCAACGCTTGGCGGCGCGGTAGCTGGCCAGCTCGCCGTAGAAGGCCTTGGCGAAGTCCGGGCCCACCGTGGCCTGGTTCTTGTCGAGCACCGGCTGCACGGCCGCGCGGATCTTCTCCAGCTCGGCGGGCGGCATCTCGCCGACGACCATGCCGTGCGACTTGAGCTGCGCCACCACCTCGCCGGCCTGGCGCAGCTCCTCGCGGCGCTGCAGGCCGCGCGCCTGCTCGGCGGCCTTCTGCACCGCCTGCTGCTGCGCCGGCGTGAGGCTGCCCCACCACTTCTGCGACGCCACCAGCGCCACCGGCGTGTAGACGTGGTTGGTGATGGTCAGGTACTTCTGCACCTCGTACATCTTGTTGGCGTACATGTCGACCACCGGGTGCTCGTAGCCGTCGAGCGCCTTGATCTCCAGCGCCGGGTAGACCTCGGAGAACGCCATGGGCACGGCGTTCATGCCCATGGCGTTGAAGCTGGCCAGCGCCATCGGGCTTTGCATCACGCGCACCTTCAGGCCCTTCATGTCGGCCATCGAGGCCAGCGGCCGCTTGCTGTTGGACATGTTGCGGAAGGCCCCGCCCGCCCACACCAGGCCCTGCATCTTCATGTCGGCCAGGCCGTCGAGCATCCTGCGCCCCACCGGGCCGTCGAGCACGTGGGCGGCCTCGGCGTCGCTGGCGAAGAGGAAGGGGAAGTCGAAGATCTGCAGCTCCTTCCTGCGCGCGGCGATCGGCGAGAGCGCGCCCATGTACAGGTCCTGCGTGCCGCTCTGCACGGCGATCAGCATCTTGTCCTCGCTGCCCAGCGTGGCGCTGCCGTAGACATCGATGCTCACCTTGCCGCCAGTGGCCTGGGCCACGTCGGCGGCGAACTGCTTCATCGCCACGGCGCGCGGGTGCGAGTCGGCGAACGAATGGCCCAGCCGGGCGCGCTTGGCGTCCTGCGCCTGGGCGGGCGCAAGGCCGGCGAGCAGCAGCGTGGCGCCGGCCACGGCGGCGGCGAGCAAGCGGCGGTGGTTCATGGTCATCTCCTGGTTTTTTGAGTCAAATCAGCCTCTGGCGCTCATGCATCAAGCGCCAACAGCTATGGTTTTTGATAATTTCAGCGGCTCATCATCTGCAGCGGCCACATGACGATCTGCGGGAACACCACCAGCAGGAACATCACGATGGTCTGCGCCACCATGAAGGGCACGACGCCGCGGATGGCGCCGCCCATCGGGATCTTGGCCACCCCGCAGACCACGTTGAGCACCGTGCCCACCGGCGGCGTGACCAGGCCGATGGCGTTGTTCATGATGAACAGCACGCCGAAGTACACCGGATCGATGCCGGCCTGCTTGAGCACCGGCATCAGCACCGGCGTCATGATCAGCACCGTGGGCGTGAAGTCCAGCGCCGTGCCCACCAGCAGCACCAGCACCATCAGCGCGAAGGTCAGCAGCATCTTGTTGCCCATCAGCGGCTCGACCAGTTCGGCCAGTTGCTGCGGGATGTTGGCCGTGGTGATGAGCCAGGCCGACACACCCGCCGCCGACACCAGGAACATGATGATGGCCGTGGTCTCGGCCGCGCGGTAGATCAGGCCGAACAACTGCGACAGCTTGATCTCGCGGTACACCAAGAGGCCCACCAGCAGCGAGTACACCGCCGCGATCACCGCCGCCTCGGTCGGCGTGAACCAGCCAAACTTCAGGCCGCCGACGATCACGATCGGCAGCACCATGGCCCACAGCGACGCGCGCGTGGCGGCGATGCGCTCGAGCATCGACCGTTTGGGCTCGGTGACGATGGGGTCGCGCCCTATGCACCAGCGCCAGGCCAGCAAAATGGCCACGCCCATCAGCAAGCCGGGCACGATGCCGGCCATGAACAGCTTGGTGATGGACACGCCGCCGGTCACGCCGTACAGGATCATCGCGATGGACGGCGGGATCACCGGCGCGATGATGCCGCCGCAGGCGATCAGCCCGCACGAGCGGTTCACGTCGTAGCCGGCCTTGCGCATCAGCGGCACCAGCACGGCGGCCAGTGCGGCGGTGTCGGCCACGGCCGAGCCTGACAGCGAGGCCATGATGACCGCCGCGCCCACGGCCACGTAGCCCAGGCCACCGCGGATGTGGCCGATCCAGGCCATGGCCATGTGGATGATGCGCCGCGTCATGCCGCCGGCATTCATGAACTCGCCGGCCAGCATGAAGAAGGGCACCGCCAGCAGCGGGAAGCTGTTGGCGCCGTCCCACATGTTCTGCACCACGATCTGCGGATCGGTGAAGCCCATGTAGTACATCAGCGCCAGGCCGCAGCCGATCAGCGCAAAGGCCACGGGCATGCCCAGGGCCATCAGGCCGAGCAGCGAGGCGATGAAGATGAAGATGGTCATGCGCGGCCTCCTTGCGTCCCGGTCTGTGCCGAGGTCTGTTCCTTCAGCTCGTGCTCGGCTTCGCGGGCTTCTTCCATGCCCTCTTCCTGCACGTCGATCAGCTCGTCGTCCGGCACCAGGCCCAGCGCCAGCCGCACCAGGTTGGACAGGCAGATCAGACCGATGGCGCCGCCGGTGAGGTAGCTCACGCCGTACACCCACAGCATGCTGAGCTGGGCCACCGGCGAGGCGTTGCCGGCGATGATGTCGTGCTGCATCCAGGTGCCGTAGACGATGTAGATGCAGCACACCAGCATGATGGCCTGGCTGATGCCCCAGCACACGCGGCGCCCGGCCGTGGGCAGCAGCTGCACCACGATGTCCACGCCCAGGTGGGCGCGGCGGCGCATGCCGACGATGGCGCCGAGGAAGGTCATCCACACGAAGGCGAAGCGCGGCAGCTCCTCCGACAGGTCGATGCCCGTGTTGAAGAACAGCCGCAGCACCACGTTGCCGAAGACCATGACCAGCATGACGAGCATGCACAGCACCATGACGATTTCGAGCACCCGCGTGAGCCCGTCGGCGAGCATCTTGAGCACCTTGCCCATGGCAGCACCTTTCCCGGCGGCCCGGCCATTGCGCCGCGCCACCGCCTTGTTTGCTTCGTTATGAATAGCTGCTCGCGCTTGCCCCGCAAGCGCTGCAGCCGCTTTTGATTACTGGGCCTTGCGCGCCTGCTCGATCTCGGCGAAGAAGCCCTTGACGAACTCGTCGCCGATCTGCGGCGCGAACTTGGCCAGCACCGGCTTGACCTTGTCCTGCATGCGCGCCAGCTCGGCCGGCGGCATGGTGTCGACGGTCACGCCGGCCTTGCGGAAGTTCTCGATGGCCTCGCTGTCGCCCTCGTCCAGCAGCTTGCGCTGCAGCAGGCCGGCCTCGGTGGCGGCTCGCTGCACGCCGGCCTTGTCGGCGGCGGAGAGGCCGTCCCAGAACTTCTTCGAGGCCACCAGCGCCGACGGCGTGTAGACGTGGTTGGTGACGGTGATGAACTTCTGCACTTCCTGCATCTTGTTCGCCCACATGTGCTGCAGCGGGTTCTCCTGGCCGTCCAGCGCCTTGATCTCCAGCGCCGGGAACACCTCGGCGAAGGCCATAGGCGTGGCGTTGGCGCCCAGGGTCTTCCAGGTGTCGAGCGCCACGGGGTTGGTCATCACGCGCACCTTGAGGCCGCTCACGTCCTCGGGCTTGGTGACGCGGTGCTTGCTGTTCGACAGGTTGCGAAAGCCCATGCCGGTCCAGGTCAGGCCCACCAGGCCGGCCGGCGCGATCTTCTCGAAGATCTTCTTCGACGAGGCGCCGTCGAGCACCGCATAGACCTCGCGCGAGTTGCGGAACATGAACGGCAGGTCCCAGACCTGCACCTCCTTCACCCGCGAGGACAGCGGCGCCAGCGTGCCCACGTACAGGTCCTGCGTGCCGGCCTGCACCGCCTGGAGCTGCTTCTCGTCGCTGCCCAGCATGGCGCTGTGGTAGGCCTGGATCTTGACGTTGCCCTTGGTGTAGGTGGACGCCAACTCGGCGAACTTGTTCATCGCGATGGCCTGGGGATGGGTCTCGGGCATGGCGTGGCCGACGCGCGCCTTGACCTCGGCGAAGGCCGTGCCGGCGCACAGAGCCGAAGCCGCCAGCGCAGCCAGCAGGCCGCGGCGCAGGGTGAAGCGAGGAATCATCTGTAGGTCTCCGTCTGTTTATGGATGAAAAGTCAGGGGGTCTGCAGCGTGCCGTCGGCCAGGCGCGTCTGGGTCCAGGTGGTCACGCCGCTGTCGCAGGGGTACTTGGCGGCCTCGCGCTCGTCGATATCCACGCCCAGGCCGGGCCGGTCGTTGGCGTAGACGAAGCCCTGGCGGAACTCGGGCAGGCCGGGGAAGACGGCGAGCAGCGCGTCGCGCGGGCCCTTGAGCTGCTGGATCACGAAGTTCGGCGGCTCGGTGCCCGACCATTCCTGCACGCCGAAGTTGCGCGCCGCCAGGTCGATGTGGATATTGGCCGCATGCGCCAGCGGCGACATGTCGCCCGGGCCGTGCCACGCGGTGCGCACGCCGTACTGTTCGGCAAACAGCTGCAGCTTGCGCGCCGGCGTGATGCCGCCGATCTGGCTCAGGTGCACGCGGATGAAGTCGATCAGTTGCTCGGCAATGATGCCGCGCCACTCGAAGGGGTGGTTGAACAGCTCGCCCTGGGCCAGCGGCACCGAGGTCTTCTCGCGCAGCTGGCGCAGCCAGGCGCCCTCCTCCAGCGCGATCGCATCCTCGAGGAAGAACAGCTCGAACGGCTCCAGCTCCTGCGCGAAGCGGATGGCGTCCACGGGCTTGAGGCGCTCGTGCACGTCGTGGCACAGCTCCACGTCGAAGCCGATGCGGTTGCGGATGCCGTCGAACAGCTTCAGCGTCTCGCGCATGTACTTGCGCGCATCCAGGTAGACGCCCGGTGGCGCATTGCGCGGCGTGCCGGCGGGCGCGGGGCCGAAGCCACCGCCGCCATAGCCGCCGCTCTGGCAGCGGATGTGGGTGATGCCCTGCTCGCGGTACTTCTGGATGTTGTCGCACAGCTCGGCCAGGTCGCGCCCGTCGGCATGGCGGTAGATGGGCACGCCTTCGCGCACCTTGCCACCGAAGAGTTGGTACAGCGGCATGCCGGCCTGCTTGCCCAGGATGTCCCACAGCGCCATGTCCACGCCCGAGATGGCGTTGTTCTCGATCGGGCCGTTGCGCCAGTAGGCGTTCTGGTGCATCAGCTGCCACAGCTCCTCGATCTGGCCGGCGTCGCGCCCGATCAAGAGCGGCCGCAGGTATTCCTCGATCAGGCACTTCACCGCCAGGTGGCGGTAGGCGAAGGTGGCGCAGCCCAGGCCGTACAGGCCGGGCTGGTTGGTCTCGACCTTGACGACGATGAGATTGATGCCCTCGGGCGCCGTCAGGATGACCTTGACGTCGGTGATCAGCGTGGCCATGGCGATCTCAGAGCACGGCCAGCCAGCCGCCATCCACGTAGATGATCTGGCCGTTGACGTAGTTGGAGGCGCTGGAGGCCAGGTAGATGGCCGTGCCGACCAGCTCGTCCGGGCGGCCCCAGCGCTGGGTCGGGTTGCTGGCCTTGACCCAGGCGTCGAAGGCCACGTTGTTCACCAGGGCCTCGTTCATGTCGGTCAGGATGTAGCCCGGGCCGATGGAGTTGGCCTGGATGCCATGCGCCGCCCACTCGGCCGCCATGGCCTTGGACAGCATCTTGATGCCGCCCTTGGCCACCGTGTACGGAGCCACCGTGGCACGCGCCGCCTCGCTGGTCAGCGAGCCGATGTTGATGACCTTGCCGCCGGTGCCGCGCTCGATCATGCGGCGCGCCGCCGTGCGGCCCACCACGAAGGCGGCCGTCAGGTTGGTGTCGATGACGCGGCGCCAGTCCTCGAGCGACACCTCCAGCAGCGGCTGGCGGTGCTGGATGCCGGCGTTGTTGACCACGATGTCGATGGCCAGGCCCTCGGCGTCGAAGCGGGCGAAGGCGGCCTCCACCGCCGCCTGGTCGGCCACGTCGAACGCCGCACCCTGCGCCTTCAGGCCCTGGCCCTGCAGCTCGGCCACCGCCGCATCGACGGCGACCTGCTGGCGGCTGTTGACGACGACCGTGGCGCCCGATTCGGCCAGGCCGCGGGCCAGTGCCAGGCCGATGCCGCGCGTGGAGCCGGTGATGAGCGCGATGCGGCCCGAAAGATCAAACAGGGGATGGGACATGGAGATGGTGGCGACGTGGATCAGAACGGCGCCATCATCTTTTAATTTGTATGATGATTAAATCAGAGCAAACCCTAGGGCCTGTTCACCTAAAACTGGGAGATGCGTTGCCGCGCCGTGGGGATGGATGCGCGAAGCCCGGTATGCCCCATAGCCGTAGCTATGGGGCATACCGGGCGACAAAGCAGGCGCCCCACGGCGGGGCAACCCGAAGGGAAGGATGAATGCCGACCTGGGCGGCCCCGGCGGATCGCGGTGTTGCAGCACCCAACCAATAGCTGCGGCTATTGGCTGGGCTCCGCGCCTAGCACTGCATCCCGGCATTCATCCTTCGCACTCCCAGTTTTAGGTGAACAGGCCCTAGATCACCCCGGCGAACCCCAGCGCGCGATCGTGTCCGCCAGCAGCGCCCGCATCCACAGCTCGGCATCCTCGGGGCTGCGCCGCTCGATGGCCGCCAGCACCTTGCCGTGCATGGGCAGACCGTCGTTGTAGTTGCCCGCCTCCTGCGCATTCACCGTGAGCAGCGACTCCAGCGCCGACGCGACGATGCCGCCCAGAGAGATCAATAGCGGATTGCCCGTCGCATGCAGGATGGCCTGGTGAAAGGCCAGGTCGGCCACCACCCATTCGTCGATGCACGAGGCATCCGCCATCGCCTTGAACGCCTGCTGCAGCACCGCCAGCTGCGCCTCGCTGCACATGCGCGCCGCCAGCGACGCGGCCGCCGGCTCGAGAATGCCGCGCATCACCATCAGGTGCCGGCCCAGGTCGCGGTCCACGCCCTGGCTGCACAACCAGCCCAGCACGTCGGCATCGAACAGGCTCCACTGCTCGCGCGGCCGCACGCGGGTGCCGGTGCGCGGGCGCGCCTCCAGCATGCCCTTGGCGCTCAGCGCCTTGATGGCCTCGCGCACCGCCGTGCGGCTCACGCCGAAGCGCTCACACAGCTCCTCCTCATTGGGCAGCGTGGCGCCCGGGCCGTAGGCGGGGCTGGCGATCAGCCGCCCCAGGCTGTCCATGACCTGGTGGTGCAGACTGCTGCCGGAAAGCGAAGAGAGAGACATGGCGGGGGATGGCGATTCTGGTTTATTCATCATACAAAACAATAGCCCTCCAAGGAGCTATCTAGGCCGCCAGATTACCGCCTCGCCAACCCGGGCGGCGCGGCTGGTGCTACAAACGGCCTTTTCCGTTTTCCAAATTCCGGCATCCCTATGGCTTCCACACCCATCGTCTACGGCATCCCCAACTGCACCACCGTCAAGAAGGCCCGCGCCTGGCTGGACGGGCAGGAGCGCGCCTACGAGTTCCACGACTTCAAGAAGGCCGGCGTGCCCGAGTCGCACCTGCCGCAGTGGATCGCGCAGGCGGGCTGGGAAAAGCTGGTCAACCGCCAGGGCACGACCTGGCGCAAGCTGCCGCCCGAGACCCAGGCGGCCGTGACGGACGCCGCCAGCGCCAGCCGCCTGATGGTGGAGCAGCCCAGCGTCATCAAGCGCCCCGTGGTCGAGTGGCCCGACGGCAGCGTGACCGTGGGTTTCGACGAGGCCGCCTGGACCGGGAAAATCTAGAAACACTGGCATTTACCGAGGTTTACCGGCGTTTTAAGCCCCGGCTAACCTGCACGCCTACACTATCCAGTTGTCTACTTGTATTGATTGGATGGAGGCACCCCATGCCACGACTTCTGATGTCCACCCTGGCCGCCACCGCGGCGCTGGCGGCCGCGCTGCCCGGCTGGGCACAGTCCTATGCGCCCGGCGGCGAGCAGCCCATGGGCCGCGTGGTCTCGGTGTGGCCTGATTACCAGCAGGTCAGCGTGCCGCAGCAGGTCTGCCAGGACCAGCAGGCCTATGCCGGCAGCACCAACTCGGGCCTGGGCGCGATCGCCGGCGCCGTGGTGGGCGGCGTGTTCGGCAACAGCATCGGCGGCGGCTTCGGCCGGGCCGCAGCAACGGCTGTCGGTGTGGTGGGCGGCGCCGCCGTCGGCAACCAGCTCGAAGGCGGCTACCCGCAGTACCAGACGGTGCGCCAGTGCGGCACCCAGTACGTCGCGCAGAACCAGCAGACCGGCTACACGGTCGAGTACGAATATGCCAACCAGCGCTTCACCACGCACACGGCCCAGCACCCCGGCGACTGGATTCCGCTGACCATCCAGCCCGTGGGCAGCAGCGCCAATGCCGCGCCGCCGCCAGCCGCCTACGACAACTACTACGCACCGCCTCCGCCGCCGCAATACGTGGTGCCGCAGCCTGCCGTGGTCGTCGGCGCACCCGCGCCGGTGTACTACCCGGCGCCCGCGTATGCGGCACCTGTTTATGCGGCGCCGGTGATCCAGCCCGTGATCTCGCTGGGCATAGGCGGCGTCTGGGGCGGCGGGCACCGGCATTGGCGCTAGCCGCCGGGCAATAACCCCTGCTGCAGAGCACAGGCGACCCCCGGTCGCCTTTTTTGCGGGCCGCTCCCGCTAAAATCAACAGTTTCAACCTTTCGCAGCAGCCACCCATGACCACAGAGAGCATCCAGGGCGTCACCCTCACCGCCAAGGCCAATGTCTATTTCGACGGCAAGTGCGTCAGCCACAGCTTCACGCTGGCCGACGGCACCAAGAAGTCCGCCGGCGTGGTGCTGCCCGCGACGCTGACCTTCGGCACGGCCGCCGCCGAGATCATGGAATGCGTGGCCGGCTCCTGCGAATACAAGCTGGACGGCAGCGATGAATGGAAGACCTCGGGCCCCGGCGAGCGCTTCCAGGTCCCCGCGAACTCCAAGTTCGACATCCGCGTGACCGACAGCTACCACTACATCTGCCACTACGCCTGATAGTTTGAGGCCATTTTGGCCTCCAGCGCTTATCCACCAAGCGCGAGCAGCTATCGTTTTTGAGAGAATCCCCATGGCAACCATCCTGCAATCCATCCCCGTCGGCCAGAAGGTCGGCATCGCCTTCTCGGGCGGCCTCGACACCAGCGCCGCACTGCGCTGGATGAAGAACAAGGGCGCCCTGCCCTATGCCTACACCGCCAACCTGGGCCAGCCCGACGAGGCCGACTACGACGCCATCCCGCGCAAGGCCATGGAATACGGCGCCGAACAGGCCCGCCTGATCGACTGCCGCACGCAGCTGGCCAACGAAGGCCTCGCCGCCATCCAGGCCGGCGCCTTCCACATCAGCACCGGCGGCATCACCTATTTCAACACCACGCCGCTGGGCCGTGCCGTGACCGGCACCATGCTGGTGGCCGCGATGAAGGAAGACGACGTCAACATCTGGGGCGACGGCTCGACCTTCAAGGGCAACGACATCGAGCGCTTCTACCGCTACGGCCTGCTGACCAACCCGTCGCTGAAGATCTACAAGCCGTGGCTGGACCAGCAGTTCATCGACGAGCTGGGCGGCCGCGCCGAGATGTCGGCCTTCATGACCAAGGAAGGCTTCGGCTACAAGATGTCGGCCGAGAAGGCCTACTCCACCGACTCCAACATGCTGGGCGCCACCCACGAAGCCAAGGATCTGGAATTCCTGAACTCCGGCATCCGCATCGTGAACCCCATCATGGGCGTGGCTTTCTGGAAGCCCGAAGTCGAAGTCAAGGCGGAAGAAGTCTCCATCACCTTCGAAGAAGGCCGCCCCGTGGCCATCAACGGCAAGGAATACACCGATGCCGTGGAAGTCTTCCTGGAGCTGAACCGCATCGGCGGCCGCCACGGCCTGGGCATGAGCGACCAGATCGAAAACCGCATCATCGAAGCCAAGAGCCGCGG
>JBLZYV010000109.1:0-11330 GCA_050282565.1 Comamonas sp. | reverse complement strand
GTCACGCGCGCGGTCGCCCGTCATGCGGGCTATCTGCACGGCGGCAAACATGGCGGTCTCATTCTTGCGCCAGTCCTGGGCCAGCGTCGCGTCCAGAAACTCCTGCGCGGCCTCGGGCGGCATGACCAGGTGCGCATTGGCGGCCAGCGGCTGGCGCGCGGCCAGGCGGCCTATCGCCCACCAGGTCTGCACGCTTTCGCCCTCGCGCTTCAGGCGCTGCAGCATCCACTGGCCCATTTCCTGGCGGTACTGCCAGGGCACGGCCTCCATGGCCGCGAACAGGCGCAGCATGTCGTCGTAGCTGCCGTGGCCTTTGCTGTTTTTCTGCACCGCCTTTTGCATATGGCCGGCGACGTCCTCGAGCAGCTCCATCTGCTGCGCTTCGTTGAGGCCCGCCGCCACGCGGCGCCAGAACACCCACCATTCGGTCCAGTTGCCGGCCTCTTTGCTGTGGCTCAGCCCCTGGGCGTACAGCGCCCAGACCTGCTCCATGCGCCAGGCATCGAGCTCCGCGCCCACGCCGGGGCGCAGGCACCAGCCGGCGAGATTGAGCCAGACGCGCTCGTGCTCCACCGTGCGGCGGCGGCGTTTGGCGCGGGCCAGCAAGGCGTCGAACAGCACACGCAGCAGGCCGATGCTCCAGGCTTCGCGCGGGCCCAGCACTTTTTCCAACGACTGGCGCAGCTGGCGCACTTCCTTCACGTCCACCGCCTGGGCCTGCTGGCCAAAGATGCGCTCTATCAAATCAATAGCTGCTTGCGCTTTACCATCCTGCTTTTCAAATGGTTTTGCATCTGAATCCTTTTCTGATTGAGCGCTAGCAGCTATCGAATCAGAAGCATCCACCGCGCCACGCACGGCAAACGGCAGCAGCCAGGATTGCGCTGCATCTTCCACGGCCACGCAGCGCACTTCCAACGTGCCCACCTCGGTCATGCTGGCCTGCAGCTGCACCTCGACCTGGGCTTTGTCGCGTCCTTCGGGCGCGGGCAGCACGGCGGACAGCGGCGGCAGTTCCACCCAGCCTTCGCCGCCGACGTGAGCGATCTGCCCCGCCTGCGCAGGCTGGTTGCCGCGGCTGCTGGCCAGCAGGTTGAAGCGCACGGCCTGGCCCAGCCTCAAAGCAAAGCGCCGGCCCGAGAGCACGATGCGCACGCCCTCTTCCGTGCCGCGCGGCAGCAGGCAGATGCCCTGCGGCCGGCCGCCGGCCTTGGCGGGCAGCAGCAGCCAGTAGCTGCGCGCCGAGCCGCCGCCGATCTGTGGCAGGAGCCTATCGGTTTTGATAGCTGCCAGCGCTTTTTCCGCCTGCCCTGGAGCCTCTCTTTCCTCGGAAACCGGCTGAAAGCGCGCCAGCCCATAGGCCGCCGCGCCGCGCGCCACGGCCCAGTCGGGATGCGGGTTGTGCAGCACGCGCACGGGGCTGCCGCGCCAAGCCGAGAGCTGCTCCGTCAGCCGCTGCACCACCGCATGTGCATGGAATACGCCGCCGTTGAGCAGCACGGTGTCGGGCAGTTCACCTTCCGCGTGCTGCGACAGGAACTGCGCCAGATGCCGCGAAATGGCCGCATCGGCCGGATACGGCAGGCCAAAGCCGCGCAGCGCGCCCTGGCGCCGGGCCGGCACATCGCCGATCCGCGCGGGCGGCAGAAAGCCTTCCACCACCCATTGCCGCACCTGCTCGCGCGTCAGCGTGGCGCTGCGGGTTTGGGCCAGCAGGCGGCTGCCGCCGCCCAGCAAGGTGACGGCCACGCTGTCGGGCGCATCCGCGGCCAGCAATTGCTCCTTGGCGATGCGGCAGCGCTGCACCAGCTGGGCAAACCGTGGCGCCGGCAGGCGTTGGCCCTGGCCTGCAAACTGCGCCTCCAATTGATGCGCCAGTGCCAGATCCATGTTGTCGCCGCCCAGCATCAGGTGCTCGCCCACGGCCGTGCGCGTGAGCACGGGCAGACCGCCATCGGGCGGGGCCTCCACGCGGATCAGCGTCAGGTCGGTGGTGCCGCCGCCCACGTCCACGACCAGCACCAGCCGGCTGCCGGCCAGCTGCTGCGCGAGCTGCTCGCCCTGCAGCACCAGCCAGTCGTGGAAGGCGGCCTTGGGCTCTTCGAGCAGATGCACGCCGGGCAGGCCGGCGAGCCTGGCGGCCTCCAGCGTCAGTGCGCGCGCGCCTTCGTCGAACGAGGCGGGTACGGTCAGCACCACGGTCTGCGCATGCAGCGGGGCCTCGGGATGGGCCCGGTCCCACGCGGCCCTGACATGGGCGAGGTACGCGCTCGATGCCGCCAGCGGCGAGACCTTGGCCACGTCCTCACCAGCGCCCCAGGGCAGTATGGGTGCCGTGCGGTCCACGCCGGTGTGCGACAGCCAGCTCTTGGCGCTGGCCACCAGCCGCCCCGGCACGGCCGTGCCCAGGTCGCGCGCCCAGCGGCCTATGACGGCGGGCGCCTGCTCATCTGCATCCTGCGCCGGCCAGGGCTGGCGCCAGGCATCGCCCAGCTCGCCGGGCGCGGCCTGGTAGCGCACCGAAGGCAGCAGCGGCTGGCCAACGACCTCGCCGGCCGTGCTGCGCTGGGGAATATCGAGCAGCGCGATATCGCCCGCCTGGCCCGCCAGCGGCGCATGGGCCACGACCGTATGGCTGGTGCCCAGGTCTATGCCCACCACATAACGTGCGGGGCCAAAAGAAGTGCTTTCAGTCGCGGCAGTCATGCGGCAGGCGGTTCAAGCCATCAGTACGCGGCGGGCTCGGCGTCGGCGGCCGTGGTCTCGGCGCGCACATCGAACTCGACCTTCCAGCGCTCGCTGCCGCCCACAGGCACGGCATTGAGTTCCAGCGTGCCGATGTCGGTCACGCGCGCATGCAGGGTGACGGGCACGACCTCGCCGCTGGCGCGGCCTTCGGCGGGCAGATGGGCTTCGATCTCCTGCAGCTCCACCAGCTCCTCGGGGCCCCAGAAGTCCAGCATGGTGCCCACGGCGTCGCTGCGGCGCACGCTGGAGCCGAAGAAGCGCAGGCGCACGGGCTCGCCCACGACCAGGCCGAACTCCTGCGCGTCCAGCGCCACTTCCGTGCCCTCTTCCATGCCAAAGGGTGCCAGGCACAGGGCCGAAATCGGCGGCTCCATGCCGGGAATGGCGGGCATGTTGGATTCCACGCCCACGTAATAGCTTTGCGCCGTGCCGCCGCGGATGCGCACGCCGCGCCCCTGGCGTACATGGCCGTAGTAGGCGGCGCCGCGCGCCACGGCCAGGTCCAGGTTGGCGCCATCCAGCAGGCGCGCGGCCTGCGCGCCCTCGGCGGCCAGCCAGCCGTTGACGACTTCAAGAATGCGCTGCTCGATCTGCGCGGCCTTGAGCACGCCGCCGTTGAACAAAATGGCCGTGGGGTGCAGAAAAGAGGCTTCCGCGGGCTGCGTGCCCTGCAAGCCATCGATCTGCTCGGTGGCGCCGGCCTGGCGCGACAAAAAGGCCGCCAGGTGGCGCGTGACGGCCGCGTCCTGCGCATAGGGCAGGCCCAGCTGCGTGAGCGCACCGCGGGCGCGGCTCAGGGGCTTGTCGCTGACGGCGACCTGGGGGAAGAAGCCGTCGACCAGCATGGCCAGCACTTCGGCGCGCGTGACTTCGGTGCGGATGCTGCCGCCGATGAGCTTGCTGCCGCGGCTGGGCACCACCACGGGCACGGCCTGCAGGCTCTCGTCGGACAGCAGCTGCTCCTTGGCCGCGCGGCAGCCGTGGGCCAGCGCGCGAGTCTGCCAGGCGTCGAGCTGCCGGCCTTCCTGCGCGAGCTTGCGCGCCACGCCATAGGCCAGGGCCAGGTCCATGTTGTCGCCGCCGAGCAGGATGTGCTCGCCCACGGCCACGCGCTGCAGCTCGAGGTTGCCGTCGCGCTCAAGCACGGCGATCAGCGACAGGTCGGTGGTGCCGCCGCCCACGTCCACGACGAGGATGACGTCGCCGTTCTTGACCTGCTTGCGCCAGTCGCCGCCGCTGGCCTGGATCCAGCTGTACAGCGCGGCCTGGGGTTCCTCCAGCAGCGTGAGGTTCTGGAAGCCCGCGGCCTTGCAGGCCTCGGCCGTGAGCTCGCGCGCGGCGGGGTCGAACGAGGCGGGAATGGTGACGGTGATGTCCTGGGCGTCGAACGGCGCCTCGGGATGGGCCTGCTCCCAGGCCCAGCGCAGGTGCGAGAGGTAGCGGATGGACGCCGTCAGCGGCGAGACGCGCAGCACCTCGGGCGGCGCATCGGCCGGCAGCAGCGGCGAGCGGCGGTCCACGCCGGGGTGGCACAGCCAGCTCTTGGCACTGGACACCAGGCGTATCGGCGTGGCCGCGCCGCGCGTGCGCGCCATCTCGCCGACGACGAAGTCCTGCTGTGCGCCCCAAGGCAGCGCCATGTCGGCGGCCGTGAGTTCGCTCTCGTGTGGCAGGTACAGGAAGGACGGCAGCAGGGGTTTGGCTTCGACACTGGCCGGGCCGGTGAGCTGGGGAATGTCCAGCACGCCCTGCACCACCTTCTCGCCGTCGCTGGCGGTCCGGTCCACCCAGGACAGCGCGCAGTGCGTGGTGCCCAGGTCTATCCCTATGCTGTACTTTGCTTGGTGATCCATGTTCACAGCTCCACCTCGGCCTGCGCGATGACCTTTGCGGCCTGGGTGTCGGTGAGCTGCGGCAGCCGCACTTCGGTGACCTGCCAGCCGCGGTGGCCCAGGGTGCCGGTGAACGGTGCCTGGCCCACCACGTTGCCGGTCAGGCGCACGGCGGCGGCGTCAAAGCCGGCCTGCAGCGTGACGCGCGAGCCCTCGGCTTCGCTGCGCACGGGCTGGATGGCGAAATGCTCGCGCAGCACCTTGCGGCAGCCTTCGTGCACCACGCGGGCGGCGGCGCCGATCTCGGCATCGGTATAGGGCGCGACCTCTTCCTGGATGAAGTCGACAAAGCGCGCCTCGCGCTGCAGCAGGCCCAGCAGCTGCAGGGCGGCGGTGTCGGTGGGGACTTCAATGGTCTTCTCGACCAGTTTCTCGACCGGCACCTCGACGCGCTTTTCCACGGTCTTCTCGACGATCTTTTCCACGGGCACTTCCACGCGGACTTCGACGATCTTCTCGACCGGGACTTCGACGCGCACTTCGCGCGGCTCGACATCGGTGGCCAGAGCTTCGCCGCCGCGCAAGCGGCTCACGTCACCGGCCAGGCGGCCATTGCCGAGGATGGCGAAGAAGCTGCCGATCGCAATGGCGATGCGGCTGAGAAAGGATGGGGGTTGGGATGGCATGGCTGGGGTATTCAGAGGCGGGCGCCGCATCCCTGGGCATGCAGGGCACGGGCGCGGAAGGACCGGCGTGGGCCGCCGGCTACAGGGCCGAAATTTTAACGATTTGCCGGATTCCCCAGGCTTCGTTTGGCGTCTACTGATTTGATAGCTGCTCGCGCTTATCCAGCAATCGCTGCAGCCGTTTTTGGCATTTATCTGGCCAGCGCCACCCCGCCCGCCAGCCGCTCCAGCACCACGCGCTGCACAGTGGGCGGCGCGTCCTGCAGCAGCGCGGGCCAGTCGGCCTGGGCCTGCTGCACCAGCTTTTTCGCCATGCGCAGGTGGTTGGGGATGCGCGGCAGCCCGGCGCGGGCCAGCAGCGCCTCGAGATCGGCCCAGCCGAAGGCGCGCAGCTTCTGGTCGATGACGCGGTTGATGCCGTAGTCGGTGGGCGGCACCTCATCGAGCAGCGCGCTCACGCACACCGGGTCGTACAGCGGGGCCAGCACGGGCTGGTGCGCGTCGGGATAGGAGAGCGCCCAGTTCTTCAGGTGCGCGTCGGTGTTGCCCATCAGGATGAAGGCCACCAGCCGGTGGATGAATTCGCGCACGTCGGCCACGCGCCTGGCCGACAGCGCGTTGAGCACGCGCAGCATGTTGCCGTAGTCGGCCGTCAGGTCGGTGCCGTACTTGCGGCCCGGCGGGTAGCCCAGCACCTGGATGAATTCCTCCATGTGCACGCGCAGGCCGTCCGGACCGCGGTCGAAGCGCCGCACCGCGAGGATCTGCTCGAAGGGCACGGCCTCGGGCAGCTCGGCCTCGGCGCGGCCGATGATGCGGGCCGGCGCGCAGTCGAGGCCCAGCGCCTGCGCCAGGCGGTAGCCCGTCATCTCGTTGGCCACCAGGTCGGGATGCCGGCTGGTGGGCAGCTTGAGGATGTACGAGCCCGCCTGCCCATGCTTCTTGACGGCATAGCGCCGCCCGTCGTACACGGCCGAGAACTTGGTGACCACGCCGGGCAGCGAGGCGGCGTCCTCCACCGGCGACTCGACGAAGCCCGGCTCCAGCACGTCGAGCCCCATGGCCGTATGCCAGTGGCGCACCACGTCGGGGATGCCCTCATCGCGCGGAACGGGCTCGACCTCGAGCGCGCCCATCAGGTCGTGGCCGGCGGCGGCCAGCAGCTCGAACTCGTCGTCCGGCGCGCAGTGGCGCTCGCGCGCCAGCCTATCGCGGTTGTGGCCCTCGGGCAGCAGGTTGCTGAAGTAGCTGGGCCAGTGCCCGTCGGTGCGCACCAGCCGGTGGTCGCGCGCGGCCGTCAGGATGGCGCGGGTCGCGGCATCGTCGCCGCCGCGCAGCGACAGCGACAGCGCCGGCCGTGCCGGGTCTTGCACATAGCCGTCGTCGAACGAGGCGCGCAGGATGTCGCCGTACTGCGACAGGTAGCCGATCGCCCGCCGGCTGCGGTCGGGCAGGTGCAGGTACATGCGCAGGTAACGGATGGCGGTGCTCATGGCGTTATTTCAAAAAATATAGCTGCTTGCGCTTGCTGCATAAGCGCTAGAGGCCATTTTTATCATAGTCCTTGCGCAGCAGCTCCTCCACCACCGACGGCGGCGCGCCGGCGCCGGTGGGCTGGGCCAGCACCCGGCCGCCGGACTGCAGGAAGGCCTCGACCTCGCTGCGCACCGCGCTCGGCACCAGCATCAGCGTCAGGCCCAGCGCCTGGGCCATCTCCTGCACGGTGGACAGGCGCGGATCGACCACGCCCGACTCGGTGCGCTGCACCGTCAGCCGCGTCAGGCCCGCGGCCTGCGCCAGCGCTTCCTGGCTGAGCCCGGCGGCCTTGCGCGTCGTGGTCAGCACATCGACAATGTTCATCATGATATGCATTTTCCTTTAAATGCATAGTTTAATGATCTTTTCAAAAATGGCAAGCGGCGGATTTCAGCCCGCCATGCAGGCATCGACCAGCGCCTGCAGCGTGGCCGAGCGCTGCTTGCCCTTGCGCTGCAGCATCGAGAACTGCCGGCTGGGCCCCGGCAGGCTGGTCGGCAGGATGGCCAGCTCGCCGCGCGCCACCATGGGTTCGGCGATCACCTGCGACACGCAGGCCAGCCCCGCGCCCTGGGCCACGGCGGCGCAGATGGCCTCGGAGCTGCCCAGCACCGCCGCGATCTGCCACGAGCCCAGCTTGGCGAGCACGGCCGCCTCCACCGTCTCACGCGTGCCCGAGCCCTCCTCGCGCAGCAGCCAGCGGCAAGCCCGCAGCTGGGCCACGGACAGCGGCCTGGCGCGCGCCTGCGCCGCCAGCGGGTCGTGGGCCGAGCTGACGATGCACAGTTCGTCGCGCCGCCACGGCAGCAGCTCCAGGTCGGGCCAGTGGCTCAGCCCCTCGATGAAGCCCAGGTCCACCCGGCCCTGGTGCATGGCCTCGGCCACCTCGCGGGTGTTGCCGATGTCGAGCGTGACGTGCACATGGGCCTGGCTGCGCATGAAGGCCGCCAGGATGGGCGCCAGCACATGGTTGGCGATGGTCGTGCTGGCCGCCAGCCGCAGCGCCACCGGCGCGGCGCCGCCGCCGGGCTGGCCCAGCCGCTCCAGCGCGCCGGCCTGCTCCAGCAGCGCCTGCGCCTGCGGCAGCAGCGAGCGCCCCAGGTCGTTGAGCGCCAGGCGCTTGCCGACGCGGTCGAACACCTGCGCGCCCATGCCCTGCTCCAGCTGCTGCAGCGACGCGCTGATGGCCGACTGCGACAGCCCCACGCGCCCGGCCGCCGCCGTGGTGCTGCCCGCATCGGCGATGGCGCAGAAGACTTCCCATTGCTTCAAGGTCTGGTGCAGCATGGCTGGCTCAATCTACCCAAAAAATCGATATATATAACTATATCAATTTGTTTTACAGGTAGTTTACGCCAGCCTACAGTCCGGGCCATGGGCAATACATCCACTCCAAATCTGGCGGCCTCGCGGCAAGCCTCCATCCCCCAGGGCAACGCACTATCCGGCCTCGTTCCGGGCCTGCTGCTGGTCAGCGCCATCGCCGTGGCCGCGACCTGGCTGGCGCAGGCGCCCTGGCTCGCGCAGCACGGCCTGAGCGCGCTCACCGTCGGCATCGTGCTGGGCATGGTCGCCGGCAACCTGGTGCCCGCCATCACGCAGGGGCCCTGGGCCGGCGGCATCCAGCTGTCCAAGCAGAAGCTGCTGCGCCTGGGCATCATCCTGTACGGGCTGCGCCTGACCTTCCAGGACATCGCGCAGCTGGGCTGGAGCGGCCTGGCCGTGGACGCGGCCATGCTGGGCTCGACCTTCGTGCTGGCGCAGTGGCTGGGCCGGCGCTGGCTGGGCATCGATTCGCGCACCTGCCTGCTGATCGGCGCCGGCAGCTCCATCTGCGGCGCCGCAGCCGTGCTGGCCACGGCCCCGGTCGCCAAGGGCCGCGCCGAAGACGTCTCCATCGCCATCGCCACCGTCGTCGTGTTCGGCACGCTGGGCACCTTCCTGTACCCGGCGCTGCAACTAGTGCTGGAGTTGCCGGCGCATGCCTACGGCCTGTGGGTGGGCTCATCGGTGCACGAGGTGGCCCAGGTCGTGGCCGCCGCGCAGATGGTGGGGCCCGAGGCGGCCAACTCGGCCGTCATCGCCAAGATGCTGCGCGTGATGATGCTGGCGCCATTCCTGGTGATGCTCTCGGTCTGGCTGGCACGCAAGGATGCGTCGGCAGAGCGCCGCGAATCGAGCAAGAAGCAGTCGAGCCTGGCCTCGGTGACCATTCCCTGGTTCGCACTGGGCTTTGTCGCGGTGGCAGGCATCCACTCGCTGCAGGTGATTCCCGAGCCTGCCGTGCACTGGGGCACCGCGCTGGACAACTTCGTGCTGACCATGGCCATGATCGCCCTGGGCATGACCACGCAGATGCGCGCCATAAAGGATGCGGGCCTCAAGCCGCTGCTCCTGGCCGCCCTGCTGTTCGTCTGGCTGGTGGGCGCCGGCCTGCTGCTCAACACCTGGCTGGCCTGAGCCGTCAGAAAGCCCGGACCATTGCCACGCGGCGCTGCGGATGAATCCCTGCAGCACCTCCTGTTCCAGCCCCGCGCAGTCCGGCGACCGGGGCGGTGGGCAACCAAGCCATGGCTGGGGCGGCGCTAGGATTTGCCGCGGGCGGCCTCCCGCATCCCGCATCGCCGCCGCAAGATGGCGGCCACCCCCAGCAGCACGGTCGCCGATACCAGCGCTCCGGGAGACCAGACAGGCACCGCCACAGAAGCCTGAGCCTGGGGCAAAACCAGTTGCAGGGTGCTTTCCTTCTGGATACCGTAGTCGGCCAACGTGCGGCCATCCACCAGCGGCTGCCCGCCAAACAGGAGCGTCTGCTGGTCTACGGGAATGCCCTCCCGGTCCTCGATCTTCTGCTTGATCTGCTGACTGGAGTCACTGGACTCCGTTTCGATAGTGATGATCTTGCCAGCCGGGGTTTCGATGAAGATTTGCATGGGCATCCAAAGTGGGTTGGCAGGTCCTGCGCGGACCTCTCACGGCCATCATAGGCTCTGCAACGCCAACCCCGGACGTACTGTGCCGGCACAGATCCAAGCGTCCCGCGCGCCTTTGGCGCACCCGGTTCGGTCGAGACGGTTTTTCTGGAAAACGGCGGGTTGCGGGTCTTGGCATAGCTCTCGTTTGAACTCCACCGCTATCTCGTTGGTGCATAACCGCTGATAGGTATTGCTGCCAAAGCAGGCAGCCTTTGCAATCAGGTCTCGGGTTTAACCTTCCACCTATGGAAAATTTTCCATAGGTGGCTTTGCATCATGTCGAATGCCATTGCGCCCCAGCCACTCTTTCTCGATGGCCTCGCATGCATACGCGTGCTTTCATCTCGGAAATCGTTACTTGACCGACCTCTGGACAGTCGGCCTTGTCCTTTTCGCACCGCTTCCCCCCGCAGTATCAGACTTTGCTGTCTTGTGGGGTTACAGGCATCACAGCCAATATCCATGCGGATTTGCTGCGTTACCTCAAGAGGTCTGACTCTTGCATCTTGGTGTGCCGAGCGGCGCCGCGCTCGGTCCAGCAGAAGATCAGGTGTGCCGCACGTTCGGTAACCAACCGGCTATTTATTAGCTGGCTGGTTACTTTTGAACTGACGCAACTCATCTCCTTCAATCTTGAAGAAGTGCTTTCCTTCTTCGAAGCGATCCTGGTATCCCACAGTAACCAGCTTGGTAACCGCCTCTTTGGTAACCGTGGATACCTCGCTGAATATCACTGCCTTGAATACCTGCCGAAGGACAGGTCCGAACGGTTACATCAGGGCTTCGACGCGACCGCAGGTTCAGCAGCGGCTGCAGATGGTGTAGCCACAGCGGGCTCGGCACTGGCCACAACTGGAGCCGCGGCGAGCACTGGTGCCGGGGCGGGCTGAGGCTGCTGAGCTTGCTGAGGCTCTTGCGCAGGTTGTGCCGGCTCGAGCTTCTTGGCCTCCAAGGCCGGGGGCGAGGCCAGGCTGCATTTCTTGAGAATCGCCGCTTGCTGCAGCGCATCATGTTCACCCCTGAGCTTCGCGTATTCGGCTTCCTGTTGCTTGGTGCCGCCAAGGGCGAACAGCGCTGGCCAGAACAAGATGACGCCGACACCCGTAATAGCTTTGTCGTTTGAAGCGGCTTCATCCAAACGCCCACCGAGCTGGCCTACCTTGCTGGTCAGGCGTGCATTCTCTTGGACGATCTGGTCGCAATCGTAGGTGTTGTACTGCATGGGCGACACATAGGTGGCCGCGATGTCCTTCGATGCCGTCGAGCAACCCGCCAGCACCAAGCTGCCGGCAACAACGGTCAACGCAATCCTCTTCATTCTTCCCTCCTGATAGTGAATTACGAATATTAACATTCAGTTGCATTACATTCACAAATCAGCCATCAGCAAAGACCCTGCCCTGACGCCGGCCTGCAGCCACTTCCGTGGCAACCACCTTGGTAACTGCCAGCCTATTCCGAGCTCAATTCATCGCTGTTAAGAGTGGCTAACACCACTTCATCGGAGGCCCCTGCAAAGCAGTTATGCTTGCCGCCCTCATGGCACGACGACC
>JBLZYV010000108.1:0-11697 GCA_050282565.1 Comamonas sp. | reverse complement strand
TCGTCACCGGCAACATGTTCGGCGACATCCTCTCCGACGAAGCCTCCATGCTCACCGGCTCCATCGGCATGCTGCCCTCGGCCAGCCTGAACGACAAGAAGCAAGGCCTGTACGAGCCCAGCCACGGCTCGGCGCCCGACATCGCCGGCAAGGGCATCGCCAACCCGCTGGCCACCATCCTGTCGGCCGCGATGATGCTGCGCTTCAGCCTGAACCAGGAAGCCGCCGCCCAGCGCATCGAAGCCGCCGTGCAGAAGGTGCTGGCTCAAGGGTTGCGCACCGCCGACATCTACAGCGAAGGCACGACCAAGGTCTCCACCGTGGAGATGGGCGACGCCGTCGTCGCCGCGCTGTAAGCCACGCGGCCTCCCCGGCGGCCGCGCGTCGCCGGGGAGACCTGGTTGGCATTGCCAACTTCGTCAAATCGACGAAATAAACCAATCAAAAACGTCGATTCATACATTCGAAACGCTGTTTTTCGATCAATCCGTTGTTTTTCTGGCCATTGCCTGTGCGGTTTTTCGTCACAGCGTCGCCGATTGCCACTACAATGGCCCGCATGATGTCCGCGCCCCGCACCCGCTCCTTGTCGACCGCGATGCCCGCTATTGAAGCCGGCCTGGCGGCGCGCGCCATCACCACCAAAATTACGACGATTACCGGCTGACCAGCCTGGTTCGTCGCGCCCTTGATCCGGCCAGACGAGCCGGGCAAAGCAGTCACCACAAGCACTGTTTTTCAAACTGAAAGGGCATTTCACATGAGCAAGCAATTGGTAGGCCTGGTCGGCTGGCGCGGCATGGTCGGCTCCGTCCTGATGGACCGCATGCAGGCCGAAGGCGACTTCGAGCTGATCGAGCCGGTGTTCTTCTCCACCTCCAACGCCGGCGGCAAGGCCCCGGCGATGGCCAGGACCCACACCCAGCTCAAGGACGCGAACGACATCGCCGAGCTGGCCAAGTGCGACATCATCATCACCTGCCAGGGCGGCGACTACACCAAGGAAGTCTTCCCCCAGATCCGCGCCGCTGGCTGGAACGGCCACTGGATCGATGCCGCCTCGTCGCTGCGCATGGAAGGCGACGCCGTCATCGTGCTCGACCCCGTCAATGACGGCCTCATCCAGCAAAAGCTCGCCGCGGGCGGCAAGAACTGGATCGGCGGCAACTGCACCAACTCCATCCTGCTGATGGGCCTGGGCGGCCTGTTCAAGGCCGGCCTGGTCGAGTGGGTCTCGTCGATGACCTACCAGGCAGCCTCGGGCGGCGGCGCCAACCACATGCGCGAGCTGCTCAAGGGCATGGGCGTGGTGCACGCCGCCGTGGCCGACGAGCTGGCCACGCCCGCTTCCGCCATCCTGGAGATCGACCGCAAGGTGGCCGCCACCATCCGCGAAGACGTGCCCACCGAATTCTTCGGTGCCCCGCTGGCCGGCGGCCTGATCCCCTGGATCGACGCGCAGCTCGACAACGGCCAGTCCAAGGAAGAATGGAAGGGCCAGGCCGAGGTCAACAAGATCCTGGGCACCGAAGCCACCATCCCCGTCGACGGTCTGTGCGTGCGCATTGGCGCCATGCGCTGCCACTCGCTGGCACTGACGCTCAAGCTCAAGAAGGACCTGCCCCTGGCCGAGATCGAAGCCCTGATCCAGAGCGGCAACCCCTGGGTCAAGTTCGTCGCCAACGAGCGCGCGCTGACCGTCAAGGAACTGACGCCCGCCGCCGTGACCGGTGGCCTCGAAGTGGCCGTGGGCCGCGTGCGCAAGCTCAACATGGGCCCCGAGTACGTGTCCGCCTTCGTCATCGGCGACCAGCTGCTGTGGGGCGCCGCCGAGCCGCTGCGCCGCATGCTGCGCATCCTGCTGGCCGCCTGATGCACCCCTGATGCCGGCGCCTTCGGGCACCGGCCCCGCCAAGCACCCACGGGTTCGCCCCTGGGTGCTTTTTCATGGGCCGCATTGCCTAGTTGTCATTTCGCAACAATTTGTACACAGGCATTTTCATAGCGGCCCCGATCCGCGCCGCCGATAGAGGGCTCGGCTTGTCACTGCCATGCATTGCTGATAATGTGCCCGGATCAAAAATTACTTGGTTAGAGGGACGGGTTTCGTGATGACTACAAGAACAACCCCAGCTGCTTCCGCATTCATCCAAATTCCCAAAAGCACCATGCACCGTTGGAAACTCACGGCGTTGGCGGCAGCCACCACGGCTGCGCTTGGCTTGTATTCGCTGGAAGCGTCTGCGCTGACGCTGGGCAAGATCACCGTCAAATCCGCGCTCGGCGAGCCGCTGCGCGCCGAGATCGATGTGCTCGACATCTCGCCGGGCGAAGCCGATTCGCTGCAGGTCAAGCCCGCGGCCGCCAATGTGTTCCGCGCCCAGGGCATGGAGCACACCAGCACCGCCAGCAGCGTGCAGATGCGCCTGCAGCGGCGCGCCAACGGCGCCGCTGCCATCGTGCTCAGCACCAGCCAGCCGGTGAACGAGCCTTTTGTCGACCTGGTCATCGACGCCAACTGGAGTGCCGGCCAGGTGGTGCGCAGCTACACCATGCTGCTGGACCCGCCCAGCCCCCGCAAGGCCGCCCCCGCCGCCAGTACCGCACCGCAGATCGCCGACAGCGCCCCCGCAGCGCCCGTGCGCCGGGCACCCGAGCGCGTGCAGGCCGAGCCCCAGGCCATGCCAGCCCCCGCAGCGCCGCGCCCGCAGCGCGCCGCGCCGGAGCGCGCCCCTGCCGACGCCGCAGGCGCCAGCCGTGCCGATGCCGTGCGCGTGCAGCGCGGCGATACCGCCGGCCGCATCGCGGCCCTGCACAGGCCGGCCGGCGTGTCGCTCGACCAGATGCTGATCGCCGTGATGCAGGCCAACCCTGGGGCGTTCGGCAGCGGCAACGTCAACCGCCTGAAGGCCGGCGCCGTGCTGCGCATGCCCAGCGCCGCCGAGGCCCAGGCCATCTCGCCGCAGCAGGCCCGCCAGATGGTGGCCGCGCAAAGCCGCGACTTCAACGAATACCGCCGCCAGCTCGCCAGCAAGGCCGCCACCACGCAGACCGATGCCGACGCCCGCTCCGCCAGCGGCAAGGTGCAGGCCACCGTGGACGACAAGAAGGCCCCGGCCGGCAAGCCCGACCAGCTCACGCTGTCCAAGGGCGCCATCCAGGGCACGGACAAGAAGACCGCCGAGGCCCGCGTCGCCCAGGCCGAGACCTCCAATGCCGCCGCCAGCCGCACCTCCGAGCTGGACCGCAACATCGCCGAGCTGAACAAGCTCAAGGAAGCGGCCGGTGTAGCAACGGCTTCCGGAGCAGCAGCTCCCGGAGCGACGGCTCCCGTCGCCGAAGCCGCCAAGCCAGGGGCCGCCGCGCCTGCAGCCGCCGGCACACCTGCTCCTGCCGCAACCCCAGCTGCCGTGGCCCCCACCGCCGCCGCGCCGGCCCCCGAGGCGCCTGCCCCGGCCGTAGCGCCCGCAGCAGCCCCGGCTCCCGCCTCCCAACCCAAGCCGCCCGCTCCAGCGCCGGCACCCGTGGCCGAGCCCAGCTTCGTCGATGGCCTGCTCGAGAACCCGCTGCTGCTGCCTGCCGGCGGCGGCCTGGCCGCGCTGCTGCTGGGCCTGCTTGGCTTCCGCGCCTACCAGCGCCGCAAGGCCAACGCCACGCCGCTGGGCGGCGGCGAGGACTCGCGCCTGGACAGCAGCCTGGCGCAGGACTCCTTCTTCGGCGCCAGCGGCGGCGAGCACATCGACACCTCGGTCAGCCAGATGACCACCGGCAACTCGTCGATGGCCTACACGCCCAGCCAGCTGGATACCGGCGATGTCGACCCCGTGGCCGAGGCCGATGTGTACCTGGCCTACGGCCGCGACCTGCAGGCCGAGGAAATCCTCAAGGAAGCGCTGCGCCACACCCCCGCGCGCACCGCCCTGCACGCCAAGCTGGCCGAGATCTATGCCAAGCGCAAGAACCGGCTCGCGCTCGAGGCCATCGCCAAGGAGGCCCGCACGCTGACCCAGGCCAGCGGCCCGGACTGGCTGCGCATCTCCGCGCTGGGCCTGGAGCTGGACCCCGGCAACGACATCTACCGCAGCGCCGCGGCCACCGTGCCGCCGGCCGGCCTGGCGGCGGCCGCAGCCCTGGGCGCCGCCGCTGCTGCCGCACCGCTGGGCTTCGAGCCCACCCGCCCCAGCCCGGATGCTGATGCCCCGCCGCCGTCCGGCGACTTCGGTGCCAGCTCGGGCCTGGACTTCGAGATCAGCAGCCAGCACACCGATGCATCGGCTCCCGGCGCGGAGCCGGCCGAGCCGCCGCCGTCCATGGCCGACTTCGAGCGCCAGCTGGCCGAGGCCCTGAACCTGCCGGCCGCAGCCTCGGCCGAGCCTGTGCAGACGGCGCCCACGCCGCCGTCTACGCTAGATTTCCAACTCAGCGGCTTCGACGTGTCGAGCACCACCGCGCAGATGCCCCTGGCCTCGAACGAGGCCAACTCCAAGAGCATGGACTTCGACCTCAGCGGCCTGTCGCTGGACCTGCCCGGCAACGACCTGCTGCACACCCAGCCCGCCGAGCTGACGGAGAACGGCGAGCTGCGCATGGACGACAGCGACCCGCACGCCACCAAGCTGGCGCTGGCGCAGGAGTTCCTCGCCATCGGCGACGGCGAAGGCGCCCGCTCGCTGGCGCAGGAGGTGCTGGCCGAATCCACCAGCGCCACGGTCAAGGCCGCCGCGCAGAAGCTGCTGGCGGAGATCCGCTAGGCCCCCGGCCCGAGCTGCGCAGGTCATGGCCGCGTCACGGAGGGCAGCCTTCCGCGCGGTATGATGGCCGGATGCGCGTAGCACTGGGGATTTCCTACAACGGGCAGGCGTACCAAGGCTGGCAGAGCCAGCCTTCCGGCAACACCGTCCAAGACCAACTCGAAGCGGCCCTGGGCCGCTTCGCCACTTGTGCCATTTCCACCGTCTGCGCCGGGCGCACCGATGCCGGCGTGCACGGGCTGATGCAGGTGGCGCACTTCGACACCGAACTGCAGCGCGCCGAAAGCTCCTGGGTGCGCGGCACCAACACCTTCCTGCCGCCGGGCATCGCGGTGCAATGGGCACGCGAAGTGCCCGAGGCCTTCCACTCGCGTGCTTGCGCCGTCTCGCGCCGCTATGCCTACGTGCTGCTGCAGTCGCCGGTGCGCCCCAGCATCGAGGCCGGGCGCGTGGGCTGGGTGTTCCAGCCACTCGACCTGCAGGCCATGCAAGCGGCCGCCGCGATGCTGCTGGGCGAGCACGACTTCAGCTCGTTCCGCGCCGCCGGCTGCCAGGCCAAGACGCCGGTCAAGACGCTGCACCGCATAGCCATCAGCCACGGCACGCCGCGCGAAAGCCCGGCGCGCGATGCGGTGCCTTCGTGCTATTGGCGCTTCGAGTTCGAGGGCAATGCCTTCCTGCACCACATGATCCGCAACATCATGGGCTGCCTCATCATGATCGGCCAGGGCGTCAAGCCCGTGGCCTGGATGCAGCAGGTGCTGGACGCCCGCAGCCGCGAGACGGCCGCGCCCACCTTCTCGCCCGATGGGCTGTACTTCCTGGGCCCGCAATACGACGCCAGCTGGGGGCTTCCCACGCAGGCGGTTTCCTTCGACTGGCTGGCCGGATCACCATGACCTACCGCACCCGAATCAAGATCTGCGGGCTGACCCGCGAACAGGACGTGGACGCCGCCGTGCAGGCCGGCGCCGATGCCATCGGCTTCGTGATGTACGCCAAGAGCCCGCGCGCCGTCACGCCCGAGCGCGCCGCCGAGCTGGCCCGGCGCCTGCCGGCGTTCGTCACGCCGGTGCTGCTGTTCGTCAATGAAGATCCTGCAAAAGTAATAGCTGCTTGCGCAAGCGTACCGGGCGCTATCGTGCAATTTCATGGTGATGAAACACCCGAGGACTGCCTGGCCGCCACCGGCCAGGGGCAGCGCCCCTTCCTGCGCGCGGCGCGCATACCCCTCGGGGACGGCGCGGCGCAGTTCGACCTCGTAGAATATGCCCATCGTTATTCTCGCGCCCAGGCCATCCTGCTCGACGCCCATGTCGACGGCTATGGCGGCGGCGGCAAGGCATTCAATTGGTCACTTCTGCCAACAAGCGTCAGCTCTCACCTCGTTTTGTCTGGTGGACTCACGCCTGCAAACGTGACCGATGGCATCTTGCAGGTGCAGCCGCGGGCGCTTTCGCTCGCGGTTGACGTCAGCTCCGGCGTCGAGATGAGCGGCCCCGACGGGCAGCCCGTCAAGGGCATCAAGGACGCCGACAAGATCCACCGCTTCGTGGCCGCCGTGCGCGCGGCCGACGGGCAACTTGCCAGGAAATGATTTCGCATGTTTGACTACCAGCAACCCGATGCCGGCGGCCACTTCGGCCCCTATGGCGGCAGCTTCGCCAGCGAGACGCTGACCCACGCGCTCACCGAGCTGCGCGAGGCCTATGCGCGCTACCAGAACGACCCCGAGTTCCTCGCCGAATTCCGCTACGAGCTCGCACACTACGTGGGCCGGCCCTCGCCGGTCTACCACGCGGCGCGCATGTCGCGCGAGATGGGCGGCGCCCAGATCTACCTCAAGCGCGAGGACCTGAACCACACCGGCGCGCACAAGATCAACAACGTGATCGGCCAGGCCATGCTCGCCAAGCGCATGGGCAAGCCGCGCATCATCGCCGAGACCGGCGCCGGCCAGCACGGCGTGGCCACGGCCACCATCTGCGCCCGCTACGGGCTGGAGTGCGTGGTCTACATGGGCAGCGAGGACATCAAGCGCCAGAGCCCCAACGTCTACCGCATGAAGCTGCTGGGCGCCACCGTGGTTCCGGTCGAGTCCGGCAGCCGCACGCTCAAGGACGCGCTGAACGAGGCCATGCGCGACTGGGTGGCCAACGTGGACAACACCTTCTACATCATCGGCACCGTGGCCGGCCCGCACCCCTACCCCATGATGGTGCGCGACTTCCAGAGCGTGATCGGCAACGAATGCCTCACGCAGATGCCCGAGCTGCTGAAGGCCCAGCCCGCTGCAACAGCTACGGCGGCCGAGCAGCCCGACGCCGTGCTCGCCTGCGTGGGCGGCGGCAGCAATGCCATGGGCATCTTCCACCCCTACATCCCCTACGAGAACACGCAGCTGATCGGCGTGGAAGCCGCCGGCGAAGGCCTGGACAGCGGCAAGCACTCGGCCAGCCTGCAGCGCGGCTCGTCGGGCGTGCTGCACGGCAATCGCACCTTCATCCTGCAGGACGAAAACGGTCAGATCACCGAGACGCACAGCATCAGCGCCGGCCTCGACTACCCCGGCGTCGGCCCCGAGCACGCCTGGCTGCAGGAGATCGGCCGCGCGCAGTACGTGGGCATCACCGATTCGGAAGCGCTCGAGGCCTTCCACTACCTGTGCCGGGCCGAGGGCATCATCCCCGCGCTCGAATCCAGCCATGCCGTGGCCTACGCGATGAAGCTGGCCAAGACCATGCGCGCCGACCAGTCCATCCTCGTGTGCCTGTCGGGCCGCGGCGACAAGGACATCGGCACCGTGGCCGATCTCTCCGGCGTCGATTTCTACACCCAGCCCTCCGCCCGTGGCGTGACCGTGAAGGGGGCGCAATCCAAATGAGCCGCATCCAAGCTACCTTCGAGCAACTGCAGCAATCCGGCCGCAAGGCGCTGATTCCCTATGTCACGGCCGGCTTTCCGTTCGCCGACATCACGCCATCGCTGATGCACGGCATGGTCGAGGCCGGCGCCGACGTGATCGAGCTGGGCGTGCCCTTCTCCGACCCGATGGCCGACGGCATCGTCATCCAGCGCGCCGGCGAGAAGGCGCTGTCGCTGGGCATAGGCATGAAGCAGGTGCTCGGCCATGTGCGCGAGTTCCGCAAGAAGAACGAGCACACGCCCGTGGTGCTGATGGGCTATGCCAACCCGGTGGAGCGCTACGACCAGCTGCACGGCGCAGGCGCCTTCGTGCGCGATGCGGCCGAGGCCGGCGTGGACGGCGTGCTGGTGGTCGACTACCCGCCCGAGGAATGCGAGCAGTTCGCTGCCGACCTGCGCGCACACGGCATGGACCTGATCTTCCTGCTGGCCCCCACCTCCACGCCGCTGCGCATGCAGCAGGTGGCACGCATCGCCAGCGGCTACGTGTACTACGTCTCGCTCAAGGGCGTGACCGGCGCGGGCACGCTCGACACCGCCGCCGTCGAAGAGATGCTGCCCCGCATCCGCGAGCACGTGAAGATCCCCGTCGGCGTGGGCTTTGGCATCCGCGACGCGCAGACCGCCCAGGCCATCAGCCGCGTGGCCGATGCCGTCGTCATCGGCAGCCGTATCATCCAGCTCATCGAAAACCAGCCGCACGAGAAGGTGGTGCCGGTCACGGCCGACTTCCTGCGCGGCATCCGCAAGGCGCTTGACGCATAATGCGAGCCCGCGCGGCGCCGATCGCACTGATCGCGCCGCGCGGTACCCGTAAAGGAAAACCACCACCATGTCCTGGCTCGAAAAACTCCTGCCCGCCAAGATCCAGCCCACCGATCCCGCGGAGCGCCGCCAGATCCCCGAAGGCCTGTGGATCAAGTGCCCCAGCTGCGAATCGGTGCTGTACAAGACCGACCTGGAACACAACCTGAGCGTCTGCCCCAAGTGCGGCCACCACCACCGCGTGTCCGCGCGCATGCGCCTGGACCAGTTCCTCGACGCCGAAGGCCGCTACGAGATCGGCCAGGAAGTGCTGCCGGTCGACGCGCTCAAGTTCAAGGACAGCCGCAAGTACCCCGAGCGCCTGAAAGAGGCGCTGGAGAACACCGGCGAGACCGATGCGCTGGTCGTCATGGGCGGCGCGGTCAAGAGCGTCAACCTCGTGGCCGCCTGCTTCGAGTTCGAGTTCATGGGCGGATCGATGGGTTCGGTGGTCGGCGAGCGCTTCGTGCGCGGCGTCGAGACCGCCATCGAGCAGAAGGTGCCCTTCATCTGCTTCACCGCCACCGGCGGCGCGCGCATGCAAGAGGGCCTGCTGTCGCTGATGCAGATGGCCAAGACCAATGCCGCGCTCACGCGCCTGGCCAAGAAGGGCCTGCCCTACATCAGCGTGCTGACCGACCCGACCATGGGCGGCGTCTCGGCCGGCTTCGCCTTCGTGGGCGACGTGGTGATCGCCGAGCCCAAGGCGCTGATCGGCTTTGCCGGCCCGCGCGTGATCGAGAACACCGTGCGCGTCAAGCTGCCCGAGGGCTTCCAGCGCGCCGAGTTCCTGCAGGAAAAAGGCGCCGTGGACTTCATCTGCGACCGCCGCGAACTGCGCGACACCGTGGCCAACTGCCTGGCCATGCTGCAGCGCCTGCCGGCGGACGCGGTGGCCTGAGCCCAAGCCCGCACCGCCCCATGAAAAAACCGCCTCCTGGCGGTTTTTTCATTTTTGATAGCTGCTCACGCTTATCCAGCAAGCGCTGCAGCCATTTTTGGCCTTTAACCCACCAGCACCTTCGCCTGCAGCGAGCCGAGCACGATCATCGCCACCTGCAGCAGCACCAGCACCACCAGCGGCGACAGGTCCACGCCGCCCACCAGCGGCAGCACGCGGCGCACCGGGCGCAGCAGCGGCTCGGCCAGGCGGCCGACTACTGCGGAGAGGGGCGAGCGCGTCTGCACCCACGACAGCACGGCATAGACGATCAGCAGGCCCGTGAGGCCCGACACCGCCACGCGCGCCAGGCCGAACAAGGCCATCCACGGCACCACGGCCAGGCCGGCGCCCGCGCCGAGCAGCAGCCACAGCACCAGGTACTGCGCCAGCTGCAACAGCAGCGCGGCCACGATGCAGGACAGGTCCCAGCGCCCGGCCGAGGGCACGATCTTGCGCAGCGGCAGCACCAGCCAGTCGCTGAGCGCAAACACGAAGCGGCCCACGGGGTTGTCGAAGGGCACGCGCTGCAGCTGCATGTACAGGCGCAGCAGGCAGGCGCCGGCGAACAGGCCGGCGGCCACGTCGAGGAGCAGGGAAATGATCTGGAATAGCATGGAGAACTGTCAAAAACTCCGTGCGATGATAGCGGGCGCCATTGCCTGAAAACCGATCATGACCCAGCCGCTGACCCTGACATCGCTTCCGCTGTTCCCGCTGGGCACGGTCCTGTTTCCGGGCGGGCTGCTGCCGCTGCGCGTGTTCGAGGTGCGCTACCTGGACATGGTGCGCAAGTGCCAGCACGCCGGCGCGCCCTTCGGCGTGGTCGGGCTCACCGAGGGGCACGAGGTGCGCCAGGCCGGCGCGCCCGAGGAGCGCTTCCACGACGTGGGCACGCTGGCCGTCATCGAGCAGCTCGACACGCCCCAGCCCGGCCTGATCGCGCTGCGCTGCCGCGGCGTGGAGCGCTTTCGCATCCTCGATCGCCACCGCCTGCCGCACGGCCTGTGGGTGGCCGACGTGGAGCAGCTGCCCGCCGATGCCCAGGTGGCAGTGCCGCCCGACCTGGCCCCGGTGGCCGCCGCGCTGGCCCGCGTGCAGGCCTCGCTGCGCGAGCGCGAGGCCGAGGCCGGCCACGCGCTGCCGCCGCCCGCCGAGGCGCGCGACGACTGCGGCTGGGTGGCCAACCGCTGGTGCGAGTTGCTGCCCGCGCCGGTCGAATTCAAGCAGCGCATGATGGCGCTGGACAATCCGCTGCTGCGCCTGGAGCTGGTCGGCGACGTGCTGGCACGCTCTGGCATCGTGCCCTGACATCAAAAAACATAGCTTCTAGCGCTCACTCCAAGCCATTCTTCAATAGTTTTCTATCTGAAAACCAGGAATAGCAAGCGCCAGCAGCTCCTTTTTTTGCATTGCCATCCCAGTGCGCTCCAGCTCGTAAAAAAACTAAAATCACGGGTTTTGGCCTTTGGCAGCACCTAGAGATGTGCCGGGCCTGTTTTCTACGCACACCAGCCCCGCAGGCTGCGCCATCCATGTCCGACAACCAGAACACCGCCGCAGCCCCGGCAGCCGCACCTCAAGACGAAAACCAGCTGATCGCCGAGCGCCGCGAAAAGCTCAAGGCCCTGCGCGAGGCCCAGGCCCAGGGCAAGGGCGTGGCCTTCCCGAACGACTTCAAGCCCGCGCACCGTGCGGCCGCGCTGCAGCAGGCCCACGCCGAGGCCTCGGCCGAGTCGCTGGAAGCCGAGCCCGTCGCCGTCAGCGTGGCCGGCCGCATGATGCTCAAGCGCGTGATGGGCAAGGCCAGCTTCGCCACCGTACAGGACGCCACCGCCCGCATCCAGCTCTACGTGACGCGCGACGCCATCGGCGAGGAAGCCTACGCCGACTTCAAGAAGTGGGACCTGGGCGACATCATCGGCGCCGAAGGCACGCTGATGAAGACCAAGACCGGCGAGCTGTCGGTCAAGGTGACGCAGCTGCGCATGCTCACCAAGAGCCTGCGCCCCATGCCCGACAAGTTCCACGGCATGGCCGACCTCGAGCAGAAGGTGCGCCAGCGCTATGTCGACCTGATGACCGACGAGCAGGCGCGCCAGCGCTTCGTCGCGCGCAGCAAGGCGGTGTCGGGCATCCGCGAATTCATGGTGGACAACGGCTTCCTCGAGGTCGAGACGCCCATGCTGCACCCCATTCCTGGCGGCGCCAACGCCAAGCCCTTCGTCACCCACCACAACGCGCTGGACCAGGAGATGTACCTGCGCATCGCGCCCG
>JBLZYV010000107.1:0-11728 GCA_050282565.1 Comamonas sp. | reverse complement strand
TGTGAAAGTAGGTCATCGTCAGGCTCTTATCCAGCAACACCCCCCGCGCCCTCAAGGCCGGGGGGTTTTGTGTTTTGCGGCTTGGTGTTTTTGGAGGCCTTAAAGGTCAGTCAACGCTTCAGATGGGAGCATGCCAGCTGAAGCGATACGTTCATCCGGAACATCGAAAGTTTGTGCCAGCCGATCGGCAACCCCCCGAAGCCGGGACTCCCATGCCATCAATTCGGCCATGCTGAATTGCTGAGTGCTGGCCTGAATGGCAACGGCGGCACCAGCCCTGTATGGAGTGAGCATGACCGGCACCGCTATGGCGATGACGCCGGGTATATATTCACCTCGATTCAGGCCCAGGCGGCGTTTGCGCGTTTCGTCCAGCTCTGCCCGGAGCAGCGCGGTATCGGAAATGGTGAGCTCGGTCCAGTGCCTCAATGGCAGGCGGCGCAATAGCCTTTCGCGTTGCTGTTTGGGCAGCAGACTCATGAGCAGTTTGCCGCTGGCCGTGCAATGGAATGGCACGCGCGTACCCGGGGTGAGCTTGGCATTCGCACTCCAGTTGGCCTCCACCCGATCCAGATAGACCACTGCATCTCCGCTGGAAATGACCAGGTTGCAGCTGGCCTGCACCTTGTCGGCAAGCTCTTGCAAAATGGCGCGCCGCTCGGCGGCCGGCCCGGTGGTCATCAGCAGGTTGATGGCCATTTGCCGCACGCGGCTGGAGCACACATAGTGGTGCTGGCCCGGGCCGTCACGATTCACCAGCCACGCGGACTCCAGCTGCTTAAGCAGCCGGTGCACCGACTGCTTGGGCAGATCCATGCGCGTGCTGATTTCAGTAAGCGCAAGCGGTTCACGGGCCTGTGCCAGCAATTCGATGATGCGAAATGCGCGAATGGCCGCGGCATTGGACTGGGTGGATGTCATGGGCAAGTGTGGCCTCGTTCAAATCGTCAACATGCTCTCGGTTTGAAAGTCAAGGAAGCAGGGCGCTTGCCTGAAGTTTGCGCGATTGCAGCTCAGCTGCCACAAGCACTCTGCTGGTGTTGCGCAGCCATCTTGTCCCGAAATCCGTACTTTTGCATTTGTGGTGCCTGGCGTTTCGCACCAAACGCAAAAAACGGGACACCTTTTTTCCCCAAACCCCTAGCCTTTGAATCTGTCAGGCACGCAAGGGGCGGGCGCATGCCCAGCAAGTACTGAACCGCAGCCCGTGCCTTGTCCTTCGCAAGGACCGGCGCAAGGCGTCCCGGAATGTTCATGTCAGCAAAGGAGCAAACGATGGAAGTCCAAGAGGTGTCACGAGTGCAGTCACCGACCGCACAGCAGGTGGTGGCCGATCTCATCAAGCGGGCACGCGCAGCGCAAGCCGGCTTTGCGAAGCTCGGTCAGCAAGGCATGGACGATGCCGTTGCTGCAGTGGGCTGGGCCATCATGGAGCCTGGGCGCAACCGCCTGTTGGCAGAGCTTGCTGTTCAGGAGACGGGGCTTGGCAATGTGGAGGACAAGGTCACCAAGAACCACCGCAAGACATTGGGCCTGCTGCGCGATCTGAAGAGGGTGCGGACGCACGGCGCGATCGCCGAAAGCAAGTCCACGGGCATCACCGAATTTGCCCGCCCCGTGGGAGTCGTGGCGGCCATCACGCCATCAACCAACCCGGGCGCGACACCGGCCAACAACATCATCAATGCGCTCAAGTGTGGCAACGCGGTGATCGTTGCTCCGTCGCCCAAAGGGCTGGCGGTGAGCCAGATGCTGCTGAACTTCATCCATGCGGAGTTGAGCAAATGCAGTTTGCCAATCGATCTGGTGCAGGTGCTGCCGGCTCCCATCAGCAAAGCATTGACCGCGGAGCTCATGCAACAGGCCGATCTGGTGATAGCCACTGGTTCGCAAGCCAATGTGCGCATGGCCTACACCTGTGGCACCCCGGCATTTGGCGTGGGAGCGGGAAATGTGGCCTCGATCGTGGATAGCTCGGCCGATGTGAAGCAAGCCGCCAGCCTGATCGTTGCCTCCAAGACCTTCGACAACGCCACGAGCTGCTCATCGGAGAACAGCATGGTGGTTCTGGACGAGGTTCGCGACGCCATGTTGCAAGCCATGCGCGACCTGGGGGGGCTACTGCTAAGCAGCCAGGAGAAAGAGCGCCTGCAGGCCCTCATGTGGCACCACGGAAAGCTGAGCGATACGGTGACCGGCAAGTCCGCGCGGCACATTGCCGAACTGGCGGGCATTGACTGGCGTGGCCGCATTGCGCTGGAGGCTCCGACCGTGCTGCTGGTAGAGGAGCACGGTATCGGCAGCGAGCATCCCTTCTCGGGAGAGAAGCTTTCGCCAGTGCTGGCCGTATACGGGGCCCAGGGCTTCAACGATGCCTGTGCCACGGTGCAAAAGATCTATGGCTATATGGGCGCAGGGCACTCGGTGAGCCTGCATTCGGCAGACGAGGAGCAGGCGCTCTATCTGGCGCAGAACCTGCCGGTGGCGCGGGTCATCCTCAACCAGGCTCATTGCTTTGCCACGGGTGGCAATTTCAACAATGGTCTGCCGTTCTCGCTGTCGATGGGGTGCGGCACCTGGGGCGGCAACAACTTCTCGGACAACCTGAACTATCGCTTCTACATGAATGTGACGCGCGTCGCCCGCACGATTGCCGAGAACAAGCCCACGGTCGAAGACCTGCTGGGTGACTATTTTCGGAGGTGGGGCGTATGACTGTCGACAAGACTATTCGCAGCCTCGCTGAACTGATAGACCGTCGTGCCCGGGAGCGTGGCGCGGCATCCTTCATGGTCAACGTGCAGAACGGGCAGGCACTGTCATTTGCCGAACTGCGCGAGCAGGTGCTCAGGCTGCGGGACAACCTCGACGCCATAGGCCTCGTACCGAGTGACAAGGTGTCCGTCTACATGCCCAACGGGCCGCTGCCCGCGATGCTTTTGCTCGGCATTATGGCCAGCGGGCTGGTCGTCAATCCGGTCAGCCAGCCTTCGCAGCTGGTCTATGTGCTGGGGCATTCGGACACGCGGCTGGTCTTCACCAGCCAAGAGCATCTGCCGGCCTTGCAGCAGGCCTTGGCGCAGGTGGAGCGCGATGTAGCGGTGGTGCTTTGCGATCCGGAGGCCATGGTGGTGCCGCCGATCCCAACGTCGGCCGGCGGTGCCAAGCCGGGACAATTGCTTGCACATCGCATCCGGCCTGACGAGCCGGCGCTCATCATGTACACGTCCGGCACCACGGGGGTGCCCAAGGGGGTTCTGCTCAGCCACGCGAACCTGACCGCGAATGCGAACAGCATCAGCGAGGTGCATCAGCTGGCCGAAGGCGATCGCGTGATGGTGTCCTTGCCGCTCTACCATATCAATGCATTGGTGGTGGCCCTGGTGACGCCCCTGTTCCATGGTGGCTCGCTGGCCATGTCGCCCAGGTTCTCGGCCAGCACCTTCTGGGCGGATGTGTGCAGGTTCGAATGTACCTGGATCAATGTGGTGCCCACCATCATCGCGTACCTGCTCAATGACGAGGCGGGCGCCGAGGGCCGCGATCTGCGACGCATCCGGTTCTGCCGCTCGGCGTCGGCGGCGCTGGCCCCCGAACACCATCGCGCCTTCGAGACGCGCTTCGGGCTGGGCATCATCGAGACCATGGGCCTGACCGAGACTGCTGCCCCCGCATTCAGCAATCCGCTGGATGCCAAAGCGCGCCGCATCGGCAGCGTGGGGCAGGCGGCGGGAACCCGGGCGGCAGTGATGGACTTGGGCGGCGGCTTTGTGCCGGCGGGCGAACGCGGTGAGATCGTGTTGCAGGGGCCGAACGTGATGCAAGGCTACTACAAGGACGCTGGGCGCACGCGCGAGGCCTTCACGCCGGACGGTTGGCTGCGCACGGGCGACATCGGCTACCAGGATGCGGATGGTTTTTTCTACGTCACCGGGCGATCGAAGGAGCTGATCATCAAGGGCGGCGAGAACATCGCGCCGCGCGAGATCGATGAGGCCGTGCTCAAACACCCCGGCGTGCTGGAGGCCGCCGCCGTGGGGATTCCCCATCCCGAGTATGGCCAGGACATCGCCGTCTATCTGGTGATGCGCCAAGGCGCTGCGTTCGACGTATCCGATCTGCGCCGCCACTGTCTGGCAGAGCTGGGCAACTACAAGTGCCCCAGCCGCTTCGTGCTGATGGCCGAGCTGCCGCGCGGGCCATCCGGAAAGCTCCAGCGCCTGAAGCTGCTCAACCCCGCGGCCTGAGGGCCAGGGCTGAGGCAAACCCAAAGAGGCCAATGCTGCGCCTTCGATCCGAAAGCCTGGCCAGAGCCTGTGGGGCACCGATCTGCCGAAAGGAGATTTTTTGCTATTCGTGTGCGGCGCGCATCCCTGGGCGCCGCCACCTGTGACATGACCTGAAACAAGGCCCCCCGGCACTTCGCCGAGGCAAGGGCCCAAGGAGACAAACATGCAACGTAGAGTCAAAACCCATCACATGATCCTGGGCGTGATGTGCCTGATGTACTTCATCGCCTATATCGACCGGGTGAACATGTCGGTGGCCGCCCCGATGATCAAGGAGGAAATGGGCCTGAGCAATCTCCAACTGGGCCTGGTGTTCTCGGCCTTTGCTTATCCCTACGCGGCCATGCAGATCATGGGCGGCTGGCTGGCGGATCGATTCGGGCCGCACAAGGTGCTGGCGGTGCTGTCGCTGATCTGGGGCGTGGCCACCTTGCTGACGGGCTTCGTCGGATCGCTGATGGCCTTGCTGGTGCTGCGCCTGGCGCTGGGCCTGGGCGAGGGCGGTGCATTTCCCACGGCGACTCGGGCGTTCACCTATTGGATTCCCGTCGCGCAACGCGGTTTTGCCCAGGGCATCACACATTCGTTTTCGCGCCTGGGCGGTGCGGTCACGCCGCCGCTGGTCGTGGCCATCATCGCCGTGGCCGGGTGGCGCGAGTCCTTCATCGTGCTGGGTGCGGTGAGCATCGGCTGGACGGTGCTGTATTGGTTCACCTTCCGCGATACACCGCAGCAGCACCCGCGCATCACCCGTGAAGAGCTTGCCGAAATCAATGCCGGCCGCACGGACAAGCCCAAGGCCGACAAAGGAGCAACGCCCTGGAAGCGCCTGATCAGCGGCATGTGGAAGGTGACCCTGGTGGATTTTTGCTACGGTTGGACGCTGTGGGTGTTCCTGACCTGGCTGCCTTCCTATCTGAAGGATGCGCGCGGCTTCAACCTCAAGGAAATGGCCATGTACACCGCACTGCCGCTGCTGGCAGGTGTGGTTGGTGACACCTTGGGCGGTGTGATCTCCGACAGGCTGTTCACGCGCACCGGAAATCTGCGCTTTGCACGCATCTCTGTGCTGGTGTTCGGCCTGGTGGGGGCGTTGGTATTCATGGTTCCCATGATCTCGGCGGACAGCGCCATGATGGCCGTGCTGCTGCTGTCCGCCTCGTTCTTCTGCCTGGAGCTGACCAATGCGGTGCTATGGAGCCTGCCGATCGATATTGCGGGTGACTATGCGGGCACGGCCTCGGGCATGATGAACACAGGCTTTGGCGTCGCCGGCATGGTCTCACCCGTGGTCTTCGGCTACCTGATCCAGACCACGGGCAGCTATTCCTTGCCATTCATGATCTCCGCCTGCCTGCTGGGGTTTGGCGCCTTCATGGCGCTCTTCATCAACCCTCTGCAGACAGTCAAACGCCCGCCGCAGAACCTGGCGACGGGCATGCATTGGTCCGGCGCCGGTTCCAGCTAGGGCATTCAGCCCTTTTCCACCGGGCGGCCGGGGTCGCTGCACCACTCGCTCCAGCTGCCGGCAAACAGCGCTGTAGGGGCGTAGCCAGCGATCTCCATGGCAATGAGGTTGGGCAGGGCGCTGACGCCGCTGCCGCACTGGTGGACCACGCTGGCGGCGTCGCGCCCGGCCAGCAGTTGGTCGAATTCGCCGCGCAGCTCGGCAGCGGGCTTGAACAGGCCATTGGCGGCGATGTTGGAGGTGAAGGGGCGGTTCAAGGCGCCGGGGATGTGGCCGGCGACCGGGTCCAGCGGCTCGACCTCGCCGCGGTAGCGCGCCGGTGCCCGTGCATCGATGACGGTCTGGCCGGCCTGGCCCAAGGCGGCTCGCACCTGGGTGGCGGTACGCAGTTCGCGCAGCGGCGGCTTGAGTTCGAAGTTCGATTGGAAATGGGCTGCGGGCGCACCGGTTTCTGCGGCTCCACCCGCGGCTTGCCAGGCTTGCCAGCCGCCGTCGAGCACGGCGACGGCATCGTGGCCCAGCCATTTCAGCATCCACCACAGGCGGCCGGCGTAGTTGACGCCATTGCGGTCGTAGACGACGGCCTGCATGTCGTTGCGCAGGCCGACCTGCGACAGCCAGATCGCAAAGCGTTCGCGGCTGGGCAGGGGGTGGCGGCCGCCCGAAGCGGTGGGTGGGGCATCCGGGCCGGCGGCGTGGACGCTCAGGTCCTTGTCGAGATCGGCATGGACCGCGCCGGGAATATGGGCTTGCAGGTAGTGCTCGCGGCCGGCGGCGGGGTTAGCGAGGTCGAAGCTGCAGTCAAAGACCATCAGCGACTGGGGGCTGCCGGCCTGCAGGGCCTGTAGCTGGGCGACGGAAACAAGGGTGGTGTATGACATGTCGGGCGGTTCTCCTATCCAGGCCACCCTATTTTGCACGCCAGGGCGCCGCTATTTGCGCAAGGTGGTGGCCGCGATGCCGCTGCCCACGATCAAGGCCATGCCGATCCAGCCGATGAGCGGGATCTCGTCGCCGAAGATGGCGATGCTGTAGATGCTGGCGAATACGATGCCCGAGTACTGCAGCGTGGCCACGGTGAGCGTGGCGCGCCGCGTGGTGGCGCTGGCGTAGGCCTTGGTCATGCACAACTGGCCGCCGGTGGCGAACAGGCCCACGGGGATGAGCCACAGCGTGGCCCAGCCCGCAAACGGCGAGATACCGGCGAAGCCCATGACGATGGCGCCCGCGACGATGGAGCCGACGGCAAAGTAGAACACCACCCGCTCCTCGGGCTCGCCCAGGCGCGAGAGCGCCACGACCTGCATGTAGGCCAGCGCGGACAGCATGCCCGACAGCAAGCCGAGCAGGCCGGCGAACATCTGCTCGTGGTCGATGCTGGGGCGCAGCAGCAGCACCACGCCGGCAAAACCGGTCAGCAGGGTCAGCACCATGGGGATCTGCAGATCGGGCAGAGGCTGCTCGGGCCGGGGGCGCCATTGCAGCAGCACGCTGCCGACGACGAACAGGCCCACCCACAGGCTGCTCATGTAGTTCAGCGTCATGCCGGTGGCCAGGGGCAGCTTGGTGACCGTGTAGAACCACATGGCCATGGAGCAGGTGCCGACGAAGCTGCGCCAGACATGCATCATCGGGTACTGGGTGCGCAGCGATATCTGCTGCCGGCGGGCCAGCAGCCACAGCAGCGCCACGCTGACCAGCCCGCGGTAGAAGATGATTTCCCCGGTATGGAAGTAGGCGGACGCGTACTTGATGCAGACCCCCATGGTGGCGAACATGAAGGCGGCGACAACCATCCAGAGGGCTTGCATGGTACTGATTTGTAATGAAAATAGCTGCTAGCGCTTATGGATAAAGCGCTAGCAGCTATTGATTTTATAGTGTTTGCGGATCAGCGGCTGGGAACGGCGTCGCCCAGGTTACTGCGGTACCACTCGTGGAAATGCTGCATGCCATCCTCCATGGGGCTCTGGTAGGGGCCGACCTCGTTGTCGCCGCGGTCATAGAGCGCGCGGCGGCCGGCGTCCATGCGCTCGGCGATCTCATCGTCCTCGATGCAGGTCTCCATGTAGGCGGCGCGCTGGGCCTCGACGAACTCGGGCTCGAAGGCGCTGATTTCCTCGGGGTAGTAGAACTCCACCATGTTCAGCGTCTTCTCGGGGCTGATCGGGTGCAGCGTCGAGACGGTGAGCACATGCGGGTACCACTCCACCATGAGGTGCGGGTAGTAGGTCAGCCAGATCGCGCCGCGTTCGGGCATTTCGCCGCGGCGGTAGTTCAGGAGCACCTCGTGCCACTTCTTGTAGGTGTCGGAGCCCGGGCGGCCGAAGGTCGGCGCCACGCCCACGGTCTGCACCGAGTACTCCTTGCCGAACTCCCAGGTCAGGTCGTCGCAGGTGACGAAGTTGCCCAGTCCGGGGTGGAAGGGGCCGACGTGGTAGTCCTCCAGATAGACCTCGATGAAGGTCTTCCAGTTGTAGTTGCACTCGTGCAGCTCGACGTGGTCGAGCACGAAGCCGTCGAAGCTCAGCGCCGCGCGTGGACCCATGCCGGCCAGGTCGGCGGCGATGTCGCGGCCGTTGTCCTCGAACAGCAGGCCGTTCCACTCGCGCAGCCGGTAGTTGTTCAGGTTCAGGCACGGGTCGTGCGCGAAATGCGGCGCGCCCAGCAGCTCACCGCTGAGGCTGTAGGTCCAGCGGTGCAGCGGGCACACGATGTTGCCGCCGGCACTGCCTTTCTGCTGCTGGTTCAGCGAGCCGCGCCCCTTTAGCATCACGGCCTGGCGGTGGCGGCACACGTTCGAGACGAGCTCTGCCTGGCCCTGGGCGTTGCGCACCAACGCGCGGCCTCCGCTTTCCTGCGGCAGGGCAAAATAGTCGCCAGGCTCGGGAATGGCCAACTGGTGCCCCACATAGCGGGGACCGGTCTTGAAAATGGTTTCCATCTCGCGCTCAAAGAGCTGCGGATCGAAGTAGCTTGAAACTGGAAGTTGGCTTGCGGCCTGCTGCAGTTGAAGACTTAAATCAGACATGGGTGACCTGACCTAAAGACTCCCCACAGGGAGGGTGCGCGTGCGCACGAAGTAGAAAAAATGAAACCGGCAACGGACGGCCGGTTCAACGAAGAAATGGGATTATAGGCAGTGGGGTTATTCCCGTTTGAATTTTGCGTGAATTGTCGGGGTGCGGGCGGCCCTGCGCCGGCATCGCCGGGACACCGCCTAAAATCATCCCTTTTACCCTGGCGACACTGCCCAGCCCCATGCCCAAGGCCCCCAGCAAGAACACCCCGGATGCCCCCACCAGCTACGAAGCCGCTTTGCAGGAGCTGGAGGGGCTGGTTGCGCAGATCGAATCCGGCCAGTTGCCGCTGGACCAGATGCTGAGCAGCTACCAGCGGGGCGCCACCTTGCTGGCCTACTGCCGGGGCAAGCTCGAGGCCGTGCAAGACCAGATCAAGCTGCTGGAAGACGGCCAGCTCAAAGCCTGGACCACAGAAGAATGACCGTGATGGATGCAATCGCCGTGCAGGCCGGCTTCGACGCCTGGTGCCGTGATGAACTCGCGCGCGTGGAGCGTGCGCTCGCCGAATGGATAGCGGCCGACGCCCCAGCCGGGCTGGGCGACCCCATGCGCTATGCCGTGCTCGATGGCGGCAAGCGCCTGCGCCCGCTGCTGGTGCTGGCAGCAGCCCAGTCGGCCGGCGAGCCGAGCGCGCCCAGCCGCGAGGCCAGCCTGCGCGCGGGCTGCGCGGTGGAGTTGATCCATGCCTACTCGCTGGTGCACGACGACATGCCCTGCATGGACAACGATGTGTTGCGCCGGGGCAAGCCCACGGTGCATGTGCAGTTCGGCGAGGCGCGGGCCCTGCTGGCGGGCGATGCGCTGCAGGCGCTGGCGTTCGAACTGCTCACACCCGAGCACCTGCAGATCCCCGATGCGCTGCAGGCGCGGCTGTGCCGCCAATTGGCGCTGGCCGCGGGCTACAACGGCATGGCGGGCGGCCAGGCGATTGACCTCGCCAGCGTCGGCAAGCAGCTGACCCAGGCACAATTGCAGCAGATGCACCGGCTCAAGACGGGTGCGCTGCTGCAGGCCAGCGTCGAGATGGGCGCCGCGTGCGCGGGCATCCACGGCGCGGCCTTCGACGCATTGCGCCGCTACGGCGCCAGCCTGGGGCTGGCCTTCCAGGTGATCGATGACGTGCTCGACGTGGTGGCCGATTCCGCCACGCTGGGCAAGACGGCGGGCAAGGATGCGGCGAGCGACAAGCCCACCTATGTGTCGCTGATGGGGCTGGATGCCGCGCGTGCCTATGCGAACGAGCTGCTGGCCGAGGCGCAGGCAGCGCTGGCCGAAAGCGGCCTGCCTTCGGTGCAGCACCTGTCCGCGCTGGCGGACATGGTGGTGCGGCGCAGCCATTGACATGGGGCAGGCCCCACGGCCCCGGTGATACCCGATTGATTTCTGAATAGCGTTATGCCCACGAACCACTACCCTTTGCTCAGCCGGATCGACGATCCGGCCGACCTGCGCAAACTCTCGCGTTCCGAACTGAGAAGCCTGGCCAAGGAGCTGCGCGAGTTCGTGCTCGAGAGCGTGTCGAAGACGGGCGGGCATCTCAGCTCGAACCTGGGCACCGTGGAGCTGACCATTGCGCTGCACGCGGTCTACCACACGCCGCACGACCGCTTCGTGTGGGACGTGGGCCACCAGACCTACCCGCACAAGATCCTTACCGGCCGGCGCGACCGCATGCCGGGCCTGCGCCAGCTGGGCGGCATCTCGGGCTTTCCGCTGCGCAGCGAGAGCGAGTACGACGCCTTCGGCACCGCGCACTCCAGCACCAGCATCTCGGCAGCCTTGGGCATGGCCGAGGCCTCGCGCCTCAAGGGTGAGGACCGGCAGGCCGTGGCCATCATCGGCGATGGCGCGATGACGGCCGGCATGGCCTTCGAGGCGCTGAACAACGCCGGCGTGTCCGAGGCCAACCTGCTGGTCATCCTGAACGACAACGACATGAGCATCAGCCCGCCGGTGGGCGCGCTGAACCGCTACCTGGCGCAGCTGATGAGCGGGCGTTTCTATGCCAAGGCGCGCGACGTGGGCAAGAGCGTGCTGCGGCAGGTGCCGCCGCTGCTCGAGCTGGCCAAGCGCCTGGAGCAGCAGGCCAAGGGCATGGTCGTGCCTGCCACGCTGTTCGAGAACTTCGGCTTCAACTACATCGGCCCGATCGACGGCCATGACCTCGATTCGCTGATCCCCACGCTCGAGAACATCCGCCAGCTCAAGGGCCCACAGTTTTTGCATGTGGTCACCAAGAAGGGGCAGGGCTACAAGCTGGCCGAAGCCGATCCGGTGGCCTACCACGGCCCCGGCAAGTTCGATCCGCACATCGGCCTGGTCAAGCCCGCCACGCCGCCCAAGCAGACCTTCACGCAGGTCTTCGGCCAGTGGCTGTGCGACATGGCGGCGAAGGACGAGCGGCTGGTCGGCATCACGCCCGCGATGCGTGAAGGCTCGGGCATGGTGGAGTTCGAAAAACGCTTCCCAGCGCGCTACTTCGACGTGGGCATCGCCGAACAGCATGCCGTCACCTTTGCGGGTGGTCTGGCCTGCGAGGGGCTCAAGCCCGTGGTGGCCATCTATTCCACCTTCCTGCAGCGCGCCTACGACCAGCTCATCCACGACGTGGCGCTGCAGAACCTGCCGGTGGTGTTTGCGCTCGACCGCGCGGGCCTGGTCGGTGCTGATGGTGCCACGCATGCCGGCAACTACGACATTCCCTTCGTGCGCTGCATTCCCAACATGAGCGTGGCCTGCCCGGCGGACGAGCGCGAGTGCCGGCAACTGCTGACCACGGCGTATGAGCAGGACCATCCGGTCACCGTGCGCTATCCGCGCGGCGCTGGTGTGGGCATTGCGCCCGAGGCCGGCCTCGAAGGCCTGCCGCTGGGCAAGGGCGAGATCCG
>JBLZYV010000106.1:0-11845 GCA_050282565.1 Comamonas sp. | reverse complement strand
GACGCCCGCAGAGGCCTTCAATGAGCTGCTACGCTCGGCAAACAGACGCAGTGTTGCGACGACTCGTTGAATGCGGGAAGTACATGTCGTGCACATAGCGGCCGTTGGGCTGGATCATGCCCTTGCCGAACATGTCGTCGAGCGGCTGCGACTTGAGCGCGGCCATGACCTTGTCGGCATCCAGGCTCTGGATGCGCTCGGCGGTCTTGAGGTAGGTCATGACCGAGGAGTAGTCCGAAGCGTGCAGCGAGGTGGGCATCTTCTTGGTGCGGGCGTAGTAGCGGTCGGTCCACTTGCGGGCGTCGGGCGTGCGGTCCCAGTACCAGCTGTCGGTGAACATCAGGCCGCCGGCCTGCTTGAGGCCCAGGCTTTCCACCTCGTTGGCGAAGACCATCAGCGCCACGGCCTTCATCTTGGGGGTGATGCCGAATTCCTTGGCGGCCTTGAGCGAGTTCATGAAGTCACCGCCCGCGTTGGCCAGGCCCAGGATCTCGGCCTTGGTGGCCTGCACTTGCACCAGGTAGGACGAGAAGTCGCTGGCATGGAAGGGCGCACGGATGGACTTGATGACCTGGCCGCCGCCGGCGGTGACCACCTTGGTCAGGTCGGCCTCGAGCGTGTGGCCGAAGGTGTAGTCAGCCGTGAGCAGGGCCCAGGTCTTGCCGCCTTGCTCCAGCACGGCGCGGCCGGTGCCGCGGGCAATCGCGGTGGTGTCGGAGTTGTAGTGCACCCAGTAGGGCGAGCATTTGTCGCCGGTCAGCCCCGACGAGTACGCGCCATTGATGAGCATCACGCGCTTCTTCTCGTTGGCCACCTGGCCCATGGCCAGTGTGGTGGCGGTGTTGGTGCCGGCGATCAGCAGTTGCACGTCCTGCTGGTCCACCCATTCGCGCGACTTGGTGGAGGCGATGTCGGCCTTGTTCTGGTGGTCAGCCGTAATCAGCTCGATAGGCCGGCCCAGGAGCTTGCCGCCAAAATCCTCGATCGCCATCTGGATGGCAGCGACGCCGCCCTTGCCGTCGCCGTCGGAATACTGGCTGGACATGTCGGTCAGGAAGCCCAGGCGCACGGGTTCCTGCGCATGGGCCAGGCCGGCGGCGCCAAGCGCGGCCAGCGCGAGGGCGGCGAGAGGGGTTCGGGTGAAGGCGAAAGGCATGCAGAAGGCTCCTTGTGCAGTGTTGTATGTGCCACGGCAAGCCTACTGCTAAAAAAATCGATAGCGCAAGAGAGAAAACCTGCAAGGGCCGGGGCGCGTAAACATGCTCCGGGCGCTTGTGACACTCCTGCGCTGCCGACACCCCCGGACTGCTGGCATACCGGCGCAGCCTGGGTGGTGTCAGAGGGTCAGAGGCGGGCCATCAGGGTGCGCCGACTTGCTGGCTGGCCTGCTCGAAAGCGCGCAGGCGTGCGTCCTGCTCGGCGCTTTCTGCCTTGGAGGGCGCGGACGACTCTGCGGGCGCCGATCTCAGGAAACCCACCGACGATCCCTTGTCATCCCGGATGCGATTGGCCAGCGAGATGCCGATGAAATTGATGTTGGCGTCGTACACGCTGCCCTCTCCATCGTGGATGGCCCACGGGAACGAATGGCTGCGCACGATCGTGCTGCCGTTGAAGATGGCGCAGAACGTGGTTCCTGCCAGGGCGCCGGAGACTTTCTGTTCGCAGACGATGGATCCATCCTTCGTCCACACGGTGCCTGTTCCACCGGTGGTGGCCGAGCTGATATCGACCAGCGGGGCCCATTCCACAAAGTCATAGGCCGAGGTCTTGCCAACGCTCGTCAACACCCAGGTGCCGAGCAGGCTCTCCGGCCTGCCGGGGGCATAGCCGAATTCGAAGCGCGACATGGCCACTTCCGTCTCGCCCGGCAGCTTGATCGTGCCCTTGGTGGCGCTGCTGAAGTTGAGGATCGCATCGCCCACCGTCGCACTCTCGGCGGCCGAGCGGTCGCCGCTGCCCAGGTAGCGCCCGCCCTGGTATTGCTTGAGCGGCACCACGGCCATGGAGGCCGCCATGTTGGAGCTGCTGCCCATGTAGAAGGTCGGCTGGCCGTTCTTGTCGTAAGCGTAGATCTGCATCACCACTGTGCCGTTCTGCACGTCGATGGCCAAACCCCGGCCCGGCTTGCCGTTCAATTCCTGGTCGATGACCCAGGTCCCCGCCAAAGGCGTGAAGGCCTGTGCAGACATGCACGCTACGGCTCCCAATGCAGCCAACCACTTCATTTTCATTACGTCTCCTTCATAAAGAATTTACGTAACAAGTCTATCCAATTGTTGGATTTGAAAGAATGACAAATCCAATAGTTGAAACATATTTGCACTTGACAGGTGTGGAAATTCCATGGGTACCTGGGGATTGCGAGGATGGGCGAGGGGAGGGGCGCCTAATGAAAATCGCGGCTGCGCGTCCACAGCCCGTCCAGCCAGGGGCTCAGGTCGGTGAGCCGGCGGGCGATCAGGTTGCAGGCATGGCCTTCGCGTTGCCAGCGGCCGTCCACCAGCAGCAGCTGCGACTGCACCAGCGCGGCGCGCTGGGTGTCGCGGATCTTTGGCCAGCAGATGACCTGGACCACGCCGGTCTCGTCCTCGAGGCTGACGAAGACCGTGCCCTTGGCGGTGCCGGGCTGCTGGCGCAGCGTGACGATGCCGCAGCAGCGCACCCAGTGGCCGTCGGGCACCTGGCGCAGGCTGGCGGCGGTGTGCACGTGCCGCTGCGCCAGCCGGGGCCGCAGCAGCGCCAGCGGGTGGCGGCGCAGCGTGAGGCCGAGGGCAGCGTAGTCCCAGTGGATGTCCTCGCCCTCGGGGGCGGGCGGCAGCTCGAACAGGTCTTCCTCGATGGGCGCGGCTTGCAGCAGCGCGGACGGGCGCTCGTGGCCGGTGGCCTGCCAGAGCTGGTTGCGGCGGTGGCCCTCAAGGCTGGCCAGCGCATCGGCGGCGGCAAGCAGCCTGAGCTCGCGCTGCGGCAGCCGGGCGCGCAGGGCCAGGTCTTGTGCGCTATCAAAAAGCATAGCTGCTCGCGCTTGAACGATGCGCGCTGCAGCCGATTTTGGCAATTGATCCACCAGGCGCAGGCCCAGGCGCACCGCGGGCCTGGCCGACGGCGAATGCCGGTCCGGCAGGTCTTCGAGCGTGCAGTCGATGTCGCTGCACAGCACGTCCACTGGCCGCACCTCGACGCCGTGGCGGCGCGCATCCTGCACCAGCTGGCTGGCGCTGTAGAAGCCCAGCGGCTGGCTGTTGAGCATGGCGGCCAGGAACTCGGCCGGGTGGTGGCGCTTGAGCCAGCAGCTGTAGTAGACGAGGATGGCGAAGCTGGCCGCATGGCTCTCGGGAAAACCGTAGCTGGCGAAGCCCTTGATCTGCTCGAAGATGGCCTCGGCAAACTCGGAGTCGTAGTCGCGTTCGAGCATGCCATCGATGAGCTTCTGCCGGAAGGGTGCGAGGTCGCCGTGGCGCTTCCACGCGGCCATGGCGCGGCGCAGTTGGTCGGCCTCGCCGGGAGTGAAGCCGGCGGCCAGGATCGCAATCTGCATCACCTGTTCCTGGAAGATCGGTACGCCCAGCGTACGCTCCAGCGCGGGCCTGAGTGCCTCGTTCTTGTAGTCCACCGTATCCAGCCTCTGGCGGCGGCGCAGGTAGGGATGGACCATGCCGCCCTGGATGGGGCCGGGCCGCACAATGGCCACCTGCACCACCAGGTCGTAGTAGCTGCGAGGGCGCAGGCGCGGCAGCATGCTCATCTGCGCACGGCTTTCGACCTGGAAGGTGCCCAGGGTGTCGGCCTCGCAGATCATGTCGTAGGTGGCCGGGTCTTCTGGCGGTATGTCCTGCAGCGCCAGCGCTTCGCCGCGGCTCTGGCCGACCAGGGCCAGAGCCTTGCGCAGCGCGGTCAGCATGCCCAGCGAGAGAACGTCCACCTTCAGCAGGCCCATGGCGTCGAGGTCGTCCTTGTCCCATTCGATGACGGTGCGCTTGTCCATGGCCGCGCGCTCGACCGGCACCATGCGCGACAGCGGCCCGCGCGTGAGCACGAAGCCCCCCACGTGCTGCGACAAATGGCGCGGAAAACCGATGAGCGCCTGCGTCAGCTCCTGCAGCTGGCGTACGGCCAGGTCGTCCGGGTGCAGGCCGGCGCCGGCCAGCGCCTCGGCGACAATGGCGTCGCCATCCCACCAGTAGCGGCTCTTGCACAGCTGGTCGATCGCGGCGGGCGCAAAGCCCAGCGCCTTGCCCACGTCGCGGATGGCGGACTTGCTGCGGTAGCTGATGACCACGGCGGTGAGCGCGGCGCGGTGGCGGCCGTACTTGTTGTAGAGGTACTGGATGACTTCCTCGCGCCGCTCGTGCTCGAAGTCGATGTCGATGTCCGGCGGCTCATTGCGCTCCTTGCTGAGGAAGCGCGCGAACAGCAGGGTCATCTGCCCTTCGGGGCTGACCTCGGTCACGCCCAGCGAGTAGCAGACCAGCGAATTCGCGGCCGAGCCCCGGCCCTGGCACAGGATGTTCTGGCTGCGCGCAAAGTGCACGATGTCGTACACCGTCAGGAAGTAGTGCTCGTAGCGCAGCTCGGCGATCAGCGCCAGTTCTTCCTCGATACGGCTTTGGATTTCGGCGCTGATGCCGCCGCGCCAGCGCCGGGCCGCGCCTTCGTAGGTGACGCGGCGCAGGTAGGCGATAGGCGTCTCGCCTGCGGGCACGACCTCGTCGGGGTACTGGTAGCGCAGCTCGTCCAGCGAGAAATGGCAATGGCCAGCCACCACCAGGGTCTGGGCCAGCAGTTCGGGCGGGTAGAGCTGCGCCAGCCGCAGCCGGTGGCGCAGGTGCAGCTCGGCATTGGGCTGCAGCGCATGGCCGCAGGCGCTGAGGGGCTGGCCGGTGCGCGTGGCGGTGAGTACGTCCTGCAGCGGCTTGCGCGAGCGCACGTGCATGTGCACGTCGCCCGCCGCCACCAGCGGAATGCCCTCGGGCTCGCCCATGCGCTGCAGGCGGGCCAGCCACATCTCGTCGTCGAGCCGGCAGGCCTGGTGCGCGGCGATCCAGCAGCGCTGGCCGAACAGCGCACGCATCCAGCGGGCCAGGGCCTGCAGCTGTTCGTCGCTGCTGCCGGCATCGCGGTCGGGGGCGACGAGCACCACGCAATCCTCGAATGCTCTTTTTTGTATAGCTGCTTGCGCAAGCAGGTACTGGCCTTTAGGCGATTTTCTTCTTAACTTGGTGATCAGCGCGCACAGGTTGCCATAGCCGCGCAGGTTGCAGGCCAGCGCCACCAGCGTGAAGGGCGCACCGCCGCAGACCGGCCGCACCGCGAACTGCGTGCCCACCAGCAGCGGCAGTTGGTGCTCCTTGGCCGCCACATGGGCGCGCACCACGCCGGCCAGCGAGCATTCGTCGGTCAGCGCCAGCGCCTGGTAGCCCTGCTGGGCGGCACGCGCCACCAGTTCGTGCGGATGGCTGGCGCCGCGCAGAAAGCTGAAGTTGCTCAGGCACCAGAGTTCGGCGTAGGCGGGGAGGATATCTGCCATGGTGATGCCTCAGGCGAAGATGCCGTGCAGGAACCAGGCGCCTTGCTCGCCCTCCAGCCGGGTCTGGTAGATCCACAGCAGGCCCGCATGCGCGCTGGCGGCGATCCAGTAGTCGCGCACTGCGTTGTGCGCGGTCTGCTGCGCCGGCTCGCCGGGCAGGGCAAAGTCCGGGCTGCGGTGCCACCAGCCGCCTTCCAGCCGCTGCGGGCCCACCACCAGCTGCAGCGGGCCCTGGTACACGGGGAGTCCTTGCTTGTCTTGCGCCAGCGGTAGCGGCTGCTCCAGCAGAAAGCTGGGCTGGGCCGAGGTGGGCAGCGGCGCCTCGGCCGCCGGCAGCGGCTCGCCCGCCGGCTGCCAGCATGCCTGCCATTCGGGGCGGTGGTCGTCGCACAGCATCGGGCGCAGCACCTGGCCGGCGCCCAGCCGGGCGGCGATGCGCTCCAGCACCTGGGGCAGGTTTTCGTGGCGCCGGGCGGGGTCGGGCAGCAGGTCGGCGGCGCTTTCCGCAAGCGGCTGCGGCTCGGGGGCGAGCAGCTCCAGCTCAATCACCGGGGCCTCGAGCACCACATGGGCCAGGTGCTCCTGCAGCAGGCGCTGCAGGTGATCGATCTGCCGGGTGGATGCGGCGGTGCGGATGCCGAGTTCGCCGCCGGCCGCGGCGGCGCTGCTGCGCAGCGCATCGTGGCGCCAGCGCAGCGTGAATTGGGTGACGCCCGCGCGGTGCGCCGCCAGCCAGCCGCACATCTGGCGCAGCAGCAGCCCGGCGCCGTGCAGGATGTGCGCGGTGGTGTCGGCGCGGTGGGGCAGCTCCAGCCGCGCATGGAACTGCGCGGGCAGCGCGATCCAGTCGTGGGCCTCGGGCTGCAGGCCATAGGCCTGGTCCAGCGCCGCCAGCAGCACCTTGCCAAAGCGGCGCATCACGCCGCTGCGCGGCAGCGCGCGCACCTGCCCCAGCGTGGCGCAGCCCAGGCGCGCCAGCGTGGGCGCATGGGCTTGCGTGGCGTCGAGCGCCGACAAGGGCAGCGCATCCAGCAATTGCGCCAGCGGCTGGGCAAAGCCATTGCGCTGGCCGCAGCGCGCCAGCGCCATCGCCGCCAGGCTGCTGGGCGCCCAGGCCAATGCCTGCACGCCCAGCAGCTCACTTTCAGCGCGGATGCGGGCGGCCAGCGCCCGCGTGCCGCCAAACAGGCGCGCGGAGGCGGACAGCTCCATCACGACTGCACAGGGCAATGTAGCGACGCGCGGCGTGAACTGCAGGCACCACCAGGCCAGGCCCTGCGAAGGCTGGCTGGCGTCGTCGCCGCCCTCAGTGCCAGGCGGGTTCGGCGGTGGCGGGAGCAGGGCTGCCCAGAGCAGGGACGGCATGCGGAACCTTGCGGGGAAAAGTGTCGGGCGGCGCCAGGCGGCCGCTGTAATGCCGCATGCGGGGCGTGAGCAGCCCCGCCAGCGCGGGCGGCACGGCGGGCAGGCGCAGGGCCTCGTCCAGGGCCGGGCCGCGGCGCTTGAGGATGCGCACCTGCAAGGCCCAGTCCGGCGCGTGTGCCACCTGCAGGCGCAGTGGCGCGGCCGTGGCTGCATGGCAGGCCAGGGCAGGGCGCACCAGGAAGACCAGCCCGTCGAAGCGGTGCGCGGCGATCTGCAGGCGGCGGATCTGCTCGGGCCGCGCCTCGCGCAGCCAGGCGACGACGGCGCCCGCCGCATTGGCGCTGATGAGCTGCTCGGTGGCCCAGAGCAGGTCCGCCGCGCAGGCCGGGTTCACCCAGACCAGCTGGCGGGCTGCGATGCCCGATTGCGCCAGACCCGAGGCATGCGGCGGGTGCGGCGCGCCCAGCACGGCGATGGGCAGGTCCGGGCTGCCGGCCTGCAGCGCGTGCGCGATCAGGCGCCACTCCACCGTGCCCCACTGCTGCGGCAGCAGCTCGGTCAGCCCGTGCGTGGGCCAGCCGCCGCCCGGCAGGGCCTGGTCCAGCGCCGGCCAGCCCGTGGGGATGGCGCTAATCCGCGACTGCGCCATGCCCGCGCCCGGCCAGACGGCGGCGGCCACCGACGGCGGCAGCCGGGCGTGGGCCTGTGCGGCAGGAGAGGTGGCGTGATGGTGTGGCATGGAGAATACTGTTTATATATACAGTATGCATCAAAAGCCCATTAACACCAATATGGCGGCCCGACTCTGGGTTATTTCCCGGCTTTGACAGATCGGCGCTGCACCCCTACATTGCGCGGCGTGTGCTTCATTGTTGTTCAATGCGAGGCGCCCCACTTGGAGAGCAGCAAAGGCTCTCACGATCCGTCGAGGATTGCATGATTACCTTGAACGTAAATGGGCGCTCGCGCCGTCTGGATGTGGCGGCGGACACGCCGTTGCTGTGGGTTCTGCGGGACTACCTGGGTTTCACCGGCACCAAGTTCGGTTGCGGAGCGGGCCTGTGCGGCGCCTGCACGGTGCATGTGGACGGCAAGGCCCTGCGCTCGTGCATCACCCCCGTGTCCGCCGTGGCCAAGGGCCGCATCACCACCATCGAAGGGCTGTCCAGCGACAACTCCCACCCCGTGCAGCAGGCCTGGATCGCCGAGCAGGTGCCGCAGTGCGGCTACTGCCAGTCCGGCATGCTCATGGCCGCGGCCGCGCTGCTCAAGGACAAGCCCCAGCCCACCAAGGCCGACATCGCCGAGGCCATGACCAATGTGTGCCGCTGCGGCACCTATCCCCGCGTGGAGCGCGCCATTTTGCGCGCCTCCAAGGCTTGAGGAGGGCGCCATCATGCAAGCATTGCAAGTGGATCGCCGCGACTTCCTCAAGGCCGGTGGCGCGGCCGCCAGCCTGGTGCTGGGCTTCAAGATGCCGATTGCCGCCGCCAAGGGCCAGCCGGCCCGCGACCCGGACGACGTCAACGCCTGGCTGCGCATCGCGCCCGACGGCACGGTCACCATCATGGTGCCCTCGGCCGAGATCGGCCAGGGCGTCTACACCTCGGCGCCCATGCTGATCGCCGAGGAGCTGGAATGCGACTGGCGCCAGGTGCGCGCGCAGATTGCGCCCACCGACCCGGTCTATGCCAACCGCATGTTCAAGGTGCAGGCCACGGCCAGCAGCACCTCGTCGCGCTGGTCCTTCGAGCCGCTGCGCCGCATAGGCGCGGCCGCGCGCCTGATGCTGGTGGAGGCCGCCGCGCGCGAGTGGCAGGTGAATGCCGCCGAATGCACCGCCGTGCGCGGCCGCGTGCTGCATGGCGCCAGCGGGCGCAGCCTGGGCTATGGCGAACTGGCGTCCAAGGCCGCGCAACTGCTCCGGCCCGACGTGGCCAAGATCGCGCTCAAGGCCAGGCCGGACTGGCAGCTCATCGGCCAGCCGGTGCACCGGCTGGACATTCCGCTCAAGACCAATGGCAGCGCGGTCTTCGGCGTGGATGTGAAAGTGCCCGGCATGCTCATTGGCACGGTGGCCGCTTGCCCGGTGCGCGGCGGCAAGCTCAAGTCTTTCGACGGCAAGCCCGCGCTGGCGGTCAAGGGCGTGCACCAGGTCGTGCCGCTGGCCGGCAGCGCCGTGGCCGTGCTGGGCGAGAGCTACTGGCCGGCCAAGCAGGGCCTGGCCAAGCTGCAGCTCGACTGGCAACTGCCCGAAGGCCCGCTGGTGGACAGCAAGGCCATGCTGGCCCAGTTGCGCAGCGCTGCCGCGCAGACCGATACCGTGGCCAAGCGCAATGGCGACCCCGAGGCCGCGCTGCGCCAGAGCGCACAGCGCGTGGAGGCCGAGTACGAGGTACCGTACCTGGCCCATGCGACCATGGAGCCCATCAACGCTACCGCCGACGTGCGCGCCGACCGCGCCGAGATCTGGGGCCCGACCCAGGTCTGCGGCGAGATCGCCGAGCGCCTGGCGCCGCACCTGGGGCTGCCCGCCGAGCGCATCACGGTGCATTCCACCTTCGTGGGCGGGGGCTTCGGGCGGCGCGAGGAGTTCGACATCTTCATCCAGGCGGCGCTGGCCTCGCAGGCGGCCAAGCGCCCGGTCAAGCTGATCTGGTCGCGCGAGGAAGACATCCAGCAGGACTTCTACCGGCCTGCGGCCGCCGCACGCTTTGCGGCCGTGCTGGGCGAGGGCGGCAGCGTGCAGGCGCTGGAGGCCCGGCTGGCCTGCTCGTCCATCTACATCCGCAACTTTCCCGACCGGGTGAAGAACGGTGTGGACCCGAAATCCGTGGAAGGCGTGGTGGACGTGCCCTATGCGCTGCCGCATTTCGGCGTGCGCTACGCCATGGTCAACAGCGCCATACCGGCGGGCTTCTGGCGCGGCGTGGGCTATACGCAGAACTGCTTCTTCTTCGAGAGCTTTGTCGACGAGATGGCCCACCAGGCCAAGCGCGATCCGCTGGACTTTCGCCTGGCGCTGCTCAAGGACCAGCCCCGCCATGCCGAGCTGCTGCGGCGCCTGGCCAGCCGCGCGGGCTGGGGGAAAGCAAGCTCGGGCCGCCACCTGGGCCTGGCCTTGTCCGAGGCCTGGGGCTCGATCTGCGGCACGGCGGTGGAGCTGTCGGTGCAGGACAAGCGCATCACCATCCACCGCGTGGTTTGCGCCGTGGACTGCGGCACCGTCATCAACCCGGCCACGGTGGAGCGCCAACTGGAGGGGGCAACCATCTGGGGCCTGACGGCCGCGGCCTTCGGCGAGATCGGCATCGAGCAGGGCAAGGTGCTGCAGTCCAACTTCCACGACTACCCGATGCTGCACCTGGCGCAGACGCCGCCCATCGAGACCGAGCTGATCGAGAGCGGCGCGAAGATCGGCGGCGTGGGCGAATCGGGCGTGCCGCCGCTGGCGCCGGCGCTGGCCAATGCGCTGTTCGCCGCCACGGGCGAGCGGCTGCGTTCGCTGCCGCTGTCGCGCCATGGCTATGCGCTGGCTTGAGTGCTATTGCCGTTCCGGCATCAGCGACGAGTGGTGGCTGATGATCAGCCACTGCGCGCCGTCCCAGCGGTAGGCGTAGGTGTAGCGGGCCTGCGCCACCGCCCCGGTCTTGGCGAAACGGAAGGTGTAGAGGCCGGAATCGACGGCCATGTTGCAGCCGATGTCGATGTGGCGCTGGGTGACGGTGCCCGACGGGCGGTTTTCCAGGAAGTGGTGGAAATACTCCGCCCGCTCCTGCGCCGTCACGCGCGGCTGGTTGGACAGCGTGGCCAGCAGGATGGAGCGGGGCGCGTAGTTGGCCCCGACCTTCTGTGGATCGCCTGTTTGCAGCGATGCATTCCAGCGGTCGAACAGCGCGGCGATCTCGGGCTCGGAAACCGCCTGGCAACGGGGCGGCGCGGCCGCCGCGCCATCACTCTGCCGGCCATACTGCGCGGCGCAGCCGCCCAGGGCCAGGAAGGCTGCGGCCAGGGTCAATCCTCGGAGGGCTGGCATGGTGGGCTCCTTGGTGTTTCTGGTGTGTGGGCACACCAGAATAGCTCAGGGGAGCGCGTAATCGAAATCGTAAAAATGTTGGCCATCCTCGATGCGGATAGCCATCGTGCCGCGCAGGCCGGCCAGCTGGCCGGTGCCCGAATCCGGCACCACTTCGAGCACCAGCCGGGGCTGGCCCCGGTCCATGGTGCCGAAATGCTGCAGCACGAAACTGCCGCTGCGCCCGGCCAGCGTGCCGCGCACCTGCTCCACCGCCACGTAGCCGGCCGAGCCCTGCACCGGCGTGCCGGCGCTGAGCATCTCGCCCTGGCTGGCGGCCTCCAGCGCGCCGTGGAACTGCTTGTCAATGGACATGCGGCCGAGGCCTATGCCATCGCTGCCCTGCGCGTGGGTGGCCAGTGGGCGCAGCTGTACCTTGAAGGTGCCGGTGATCCGGGGCATGGCGGGTCCCGCCTCAGCGCTTTTGCAGGCTCTGGATGATGCTGGAGAAGTCCAGCGCGCCGCTGCCGCTCATGGAATGCATGGCATACAGCGCGCGCGCCATGCCGCCCAGCGGCGTGCTGGCCTTCACGGCCAGGGCGCTTTCTTGCGACAGGCCCAGGTCCTTGAGCATCAGGTCGGTGCCGAAGCCGCCGGTGTAGCCGCGCGTGGCGGCAGAGTTCTCCTGCACGCCGGGGCAGGGGTTGTAGACCTCAAGCGCCCAGTTGCCGCCCGAGCTGCGGCGCATGATCTCGGACAGCACCTTGGGGTCCAGCCCGTTGGCCACCCCCAGCGCGATGGCCTCGCTGGTGCCGATCATCAGGATGCCGAGCAGCATGTTGTTGCAGATCTTGGCGGTCTGGCCCGCGCCCACGTCGCCGGCATGGAAGATGTTCTTGCCCATCTTCTCCAGCAGCGGGCGCGCGCGCTCCAGGTCG
>JBLZYV010000105.1:0-11858 GCA_050282565.1 Comamonas sp. | reverse complement strand
GGACTTGATTGCTCGGGAAGAAGGCATTTACGCCGAATTAACGTCCAAGCGGGATGTCGACGCATTCATGATGAAAATCGGGTCGTACATCATCATTGAGTTCAGCAAAAAACCGAACGCGTGCTATGTCTATAAAGACGATGCTCTGCCCTATGACCGTTACGAGCGTTACTACGCTGGCGGCACGGACGACTTAGCTTATGGGTACCACGGCGGATGTGCCGCTCGCATCGTGCACCGAGACGGCTGGCAAGACCGTGCTGCAGTTGAACTCAGATTGCTAGGTATCGTGCCGGACAGACCGGGGGCGCATCGTGTGTCGGCTGACACGGGTGGCATTCGTGGCGCGGCGCGTGTTTCCCCGGCGCAACGTGGCGTAGCCCCCGCGTCATTGCCGGCATCTCATTTGGCATCAGGAAGAACGGAAAAGCAGGCACCCGGTGGAGCTACGTTCACGATGCGACGCCTCGAAGACTTGGTCAAGGGGTACCACGGTGCTTTCATCAAGGACAGCCGTGGTGCAAGTGGCGGGCGCCTTTGGGTGGAGGACCCGAGTCAGACTGCAGCGTTGGCAGATGAGCTTAGCGCTCTTGGCTTCAAATGGGCTGCAGCTCGCATGGCTTGGTACTACCCGGAGAGATGATGGGAATTTTTGACATTTTCAAGCGGTCTCAGTCGGGTGGGCGTTCCCAATCAGTACTGGTCACGACATGGGCTACGGAAGGCATTGTCGTGAAGTTCTCAGCGCCGCTGCCGACTCCTACTGCAGAAGCACTTCAGGAAGCCTTGGCACAGGCTGGGCCTGAGGATTCAGTCCTTGGCGTTTATCTGGCGCAGCTTGCCATGGAAGGGCTCTGCGAGATACGGAGCGACAGTGTGATGTTGCCTTGGGGGCGCGTCTATGAGATGTCGGCTAATGCAGAGCATCAAGGAGTGATGCAGCTTCTGAACCTGCCATCTCAATGCGCGTTGAGGCCTATTTTGTCGTGCAGCGGGACGTTGTCCGATGCTGCCTTCGAAATCGAGGTGGCGGGCTGGGCTGATGCCGAACAAGCGGTGAGGCTTGAGCGAATAGATGGCGCCGTAGCGACGGTGGGCGGAAAGCAGCTGTTGCTGAGCCACGCTGCTTGGGCCACTGCCGACGAGATATCAAAATTCCAACGGCGCGAAGCTGCTGCTAGGACCCAGCACGAGAACGAGTTGGCATGGGGCCGAATTCGTAGCACAGCAGACCAAGCTGGCGCCCTTTACGCCACCCCTTATCTTGAGACAACTTACGTTCTGACGCCACAGACCTTGCGTTTGCCCGTGTCGAAGGAAGAAACGCCGTTTGGCCGCGTGCTCACGGTGGCACCCACTTTCCAAGGCGCCCCCGACGGTTGGCTCAAGGCCTTCGATGGTTTCAATTCTGTGCAGTCGCACTACGACATGACGCGCGGAGCGGGTCGGGTGCGTGTCGTGATTTCCGAGCCGGTTCGTAAGGTGCTCGAGGTTGTTAAGCGAGAGATGCCCGGACGGCGCGTTGCTGGCAGCCGTGCGGAGAAGTTCATCCACAACCCCTTCGCTTTTTTGGGTGACGCTGCGCATGACGTCATTGACGAAAAAGAGTTCGAGGAGGACCGGTCAGAGATTGGGGCCGTTGCCGCAATCTTTAATGTCGTAGCTCGGATTGAAGAAGGCCGTTTGAATGCTGTCGACTTATCTGTGACGGAGCATTTTGGCAATGGCACTGTAAGACACAACATTAGCTCGTTTAAGGACCAAGAGCAGCTTGCAGTGTTTGTCTCCACTCTGGAGCAGGCATTGAGGGATGACAGGGAGCGCTTTCCTTGGGATGAGTACGACCTGACTGTTGATGCTGAAGCTACTACGCAGCTAGAACAAGCGCAGCAACTTTGGCAACTGTGGAAAACGCAACCGGGTGAGCGGATTTCTTTTGAGGATATCTACGAGCTTGAGGGGTACAGCGGGCGCATCGAAGGCATTGGCGTAGCCAAGGCCATCTACGTTCCGGTCTTTCAGAAGCCAACAAAAGACGATGAAAAAGAGTCTGGATGGCTGCCACAGGACCTGACGCCCATGGTTCGCGTGGCTCTGCCAGGCCATGAAGGGTCGGTTGTGATTCCATTGACCAGGCAGTGGGTCGAGGAGTTTGGCAACCAGGTACGTGATGCTGAGGAGATTGGGGCGTCTGAAGTGACGAATCCCAGCTTACCGACTTCAATGGCCACGGACCAGGCCAGGACGTTGTTGGATAGCTTTGTATCCATGCTTACTGCGCAAGATAGAGTGATAGGGGACGGTCGGGCAAAGCCGCCTACGGGGAATCCTCGCCGCGAAACCTTGCTGCTCAAGACCAACTTCAACGCAGTTGACTATCAGGAATCGCAGGAGTTGCGACGGACATCGCTGACGCTGCCGCCTGGGGCGTCTGCTGAACTGCCGAAATGTCTACGCACTGAAATTAAGCTCAAGTCACATCAGTTGCACGGCGTGGCTTGGTTTCAGCATCTTGTGTCAAAGGCGCCAGCTGAGTGCCGAGGTGCATTGCTCGGCGACGACATGGGGCTGGGGAAGACCCTCCAGCTACTGTCGCTCCTCGGCTGGTACTACGAACGTAATCCAAACGCCGCGCCATCAATCATCTTTGCCCCCAAGAGCTTGCTCGAGAACTGGGCCAATGAGGTCAAGAAGTTTTTCACACCTTCATTTCCAGAGATTTTGATTCTCTACGGTGACGCACTGAAGGCACTAAAGCAGCCGGCAGGACTTATTGATGAGCAGGTTCGTGCTAATGGCATCGTTGAGCTTTTGAAGCCTAATTGGGTTGGCTCCTCAAATCTCATTATTTCGACCTACGAAATGCTCACGTCCTATGAGTTTTCGCTTGCTCGGCAGCCGTTTTCTTTTGTTATTTGTGACGAAGCTCAACGCATCAAGACACCGGGAACGTTGACGACGTTGGCGGCCAAGAAGCTTAAAGCGGACTTCCGAATTGCCTGTACAGGTACGCCAGTGGAAAACTCTCTCGCTGACCTGTGGTGCCTGTTTGATTTTGTTCAACCGGGTTTGCTAGGTGCTCTTGAGGAATTTGGCAAGACCTACCGCCGCCCCATCGAATGCGATACCGATGAGCATAAGGAATCACTTGTCCGTTTGCAGGGGATGATTGCTCCGCAGACGCTTCGAAGGACCAAGGCCGATATCGCTGCAGAGTTGCCGAAGAAGTATTTCGCACACAAACGTGTGGACGCAAAGGAGCTTGGTTTCAAGCAGCATCTGGACGTGCGCGACCGGCTTGAGATAGCCATCACTGAGCACCAGCGCACCCTTTACATGGGAGGTCTGAAGAAGCTACAGGATGCGACGAGTGAGACCGATGGGCGTAAGCGGGCTCGCCTGTCCTTTGGTGCACTTCATCTGATGAAGGCTGTCTGTGCTGAGCCCTACTGCATGCCGGGAACGAAGTTCTTGCCGGATAGTCGCGGCAAGGATGCGCATCTGGAGAACTCTCCCAAGATGCGCTGGCTCCTTGAGCAGTTGGCGGAAGTCCGTAAGAGCGGCCAGAAGGCCATAGTATTTACCGAGCTCCGCGAAGCGCAGGCCGCGCTTTACTACTTCCTACGGGAGACGTTTGGCATCAAGCCATTCATCATCAACGGTGACTCCCAGGGGCGGCAAGGCTACATTGATAAGTTTTCGGCGAAAGATGGGTTTGACGTCATCATCCTCTCGACATTAGCGGCGGGTGCTGGGCTAAACGTCACCGCTGCAAATCACGTCTTTCACTTCACGCGGATGTGGAACCCAGCAAAGGAGTCGCAGGCGACCGACCGCGCCTTCCGAATTGGGCAAGAGCGCGATGTATTTGTCTATTGCCCGACTGTCGTCGCGGACTTCGATACCTTTGAGGTTCGGCTAGACGAGCTGATGAAGAAAAAGGCCGGACTCGCTGACAGCACGCTGGATAAGGATGCATTGGTCTCGATGCTCAACGGGACAGGGCGCGATGCTTCTTTCTCTGAGCTTGTTGGCGGAGTTGACGGAGGGGCTGCGCTGCCGAAGCGCCTTTTGACGATGGACGATGTGGACCGGATGGACGGGTTTGGCTTTGAGGTCTTGTGCTGCCTGCTATGGAGCAAGCGAGGCTACCAGGCAAGCATGACCCCGAAACATGGCGGCGATGGCGGTATTGATGTGGTCGCCCTCAAAGGCCGAGAAGGTGAACTCCTCCAGTGCAAAAGCTCGAAGTCCGCTGAACTGGGCTGGGACGCCGTCAAGGAAGTCGCAGCAGGCGCAGCTCGCTATCAGGCTCGTTTTTCTGGGACTCGGTTCAAGAAGGTTGCGGTTACGAATCAGGGCTTTACTACTGGGGCGGTCACTCAGGCCGATGCAAACCAAGTCCATTTGGTGACTCGGTCCAGAATTGAAGACTGGCTTGGAGCGAAGCCAATCACAAACTACGAATTTGAAGAAGAGCTGATGGCTTGGGCAGAGGTTCGCCACTAAGGAAGTTGTCACCCAAGGCTTGCTTCGGTTTCGGATGTCCCCACAAAGGCTTTGTGCTGCGATGGTTGAGTGAGCGGTGCTCAGTTAAGTCCATCAACTGCTTGGAGGCCTAATTCAGAATTGGTAGGCAGTCTGCATACTCAACATGAAACCGATGCACCATTGCCATCTGGCTGGGGTCACCGGTCAGGATTGTGAGTAACTGGGTGGTCAGTGCAACTATTGCATTTGAGTTTCGCACCATGTCATAGGTCAGCTGAGCAGGATAGCCGGTTAGCGTCCTAGACAGTGGGTGTAGCCCGCCATGTGCATAGCTGTTGAGCGCCTTCCATGTAGCATCGCGATATTCCTTAAGTTGCCCAACAATATGCTGAGGGGCCGTTTCGCTTGCCTCCAACTCTTTAAGCATCGCTGCGAGCATAAGACCTTCATTCGCTTGCTTGGCGCTTTCCACCGTGAGCGGTTCACTTAGCTTATGAATCCAACGGTCGCTTGCGGCATGCAGGAGCCAAATCCCTCTGACGAGACTCTCGTACTGAGGGCGCATCAAGGCGTAGGCCGAGGGTAGTAAATCGATATGAAGGAGTGCGAATGCGCCGGTCGCATGCTCTAGTGACAGTAGTCCAGCTTGAAATGCGACAAGTGAGCGTTCATCGTCGAAGGGAATTAAAGTGCTTACGTGGGTGAGCACGGCTTCATTGAATGCAGTGCTTCTGTGGAGCAGATTTTTAAGTTTTTCTTCACTCATTGATGCGTCAGTTTGGCTGTGTGGGGCGAGAGGTGCTTGCTGCGGTTTTTTCTGCGACTCAGGTTGCTGAAGTTTGGTACTTCCCAGTCAGGTCTGCTATGCCCAGGGCTAAGCAGAACAGGTACTTCAAAACTGGGGGAGTCTCGGCGTCTTACTTTCAAGCTATTTGTACATTCCGGAATTCACTTTCAAACTATTTGTCAATTTAGGCTTGTTTGACGGGTTTCGCACCGACGAGAGCAAATTTCTTCAAGAACGTCGATGGCCAAAATCTTGAGGTCAACAGGATGCGAGTGATGGGCTGCAATTGACACAATGTCGGATTTTTCAATTACATCAATCGCTTGGGTTTCTACTTTCAAACTTTCCAGCTGACTCACAATAGAGCTACCAAGGGTTCTACTTTCAAACTGTTTGTCAATTTCGGCCACTTTCAAACTATTTGTCTCACTTTCGAACTTAATTGTTAATGGCCACGACCGCGAGGACTGGCGGCTGTTCCGCACCACCGGCGTGGCCCACCTGATGGCGATCTCGGGCCTGCATATCACGCTATTTGCCTGGGTGGCCACGCTGGCCATCGGCGCGCTGTGGCGTCGCAGCGCCTGGCTGTGCCTGCGCTGGCCGGCGCCCTATGCGGCCCTGGCCGGCGGCGTGCTGGCCGCGGCCGCCTATGCGGTCTTCAGCGGCTGGGGCGTGCCCGCGCAGCGCACGGTGCTGATGCTGGCCGTGGTGGTGCTGCTGCGCCTGGCCGGGCGGCAGTGGCCCTGGCATGCAACCTGGCTGCTGGCCTGCGCGGTGGTGGTGGCGGTGCAGCCGTTGGCGCTGCTGCAGGCGGGCTTCTGGCTCAGCTTTGTGGCCGTGGGGATGTTGTTTGCTTCTGATTTTGTAGCTAATGGCGCTCGTGTATCAAGCGCTGGAGGCCATTTTTACCGAATATTCAAGGAGCAGTGGGTGGCGACGGTGGCGCTGACGCCGCTGTCGCTGCTGCTGTTCGGCCAGGTGTCGGTGGTGGGGCTGCTGGCGAATCTGCTGGCGATCCCGTGGGTGACCTGGGTGGTCACGCCGCTGGCCTTGCTGGGCACGCTGGCGCCGCCGCTGTGGGATGCGGCCGCCTGGGCCATGCAGCCGCTGGTGGCCGGGCTGCGCTGGCTGGCGCAGTGGCCGCATGCGGCCGTGTGGCTGCCGGCCGCGCCCTGGTGGGCGGCCGGCGTGGCCGTGGCCGGCGGCCTGTGGCTGGTGCTGCCATTGCCCGCCGGCCTGCGCAGCCTGGGCCTGCCGCTGTTGCTGCCGGCGCTGTGCTGGCAGCCGCTGCGGCCGGCCGAGGGCCAGTTCCGCGTGCTGGCGCTCGACGTGGGCCAGGGCCAGGCCGTGCTGGTGCAGACGGCGCGCCACCAGCTGCTCTATGACGCCGGGCCGCAGTATGGCGCGGGCAGCAACGCGGGCGACCGGCTGGTGGTGCCCACGCTGCGGGCGCTGGGCGGGCCGCTCGATGCGCTGCTGCTCAGCCATGCCGACACCGACCACACCGGCGGCGCCGAGGCCGTCATCACGCAGCTTGCGCCCGCGCAGGTGCTGGGCTCGCTGCCGCCTATGCTGGAGGCGCGTTACCGGGCGCTGCTGCCGGCGGGCGGGACGTACCGGCCCTGCGTGGCCGGCATGGACTGGGATTGGGATGGCGTGCGGTTTTCCGTGCTCCATCCTTTCGCCGAGGCTCCGGCGGACGAGGCGGCGCGGCCGGGCGGGCGCGAAAGCACCAATGCGCGCAGCTGCGTGCTGCGGGTGCAGGCCTCCGCTGCCGATGGCGGCAAGGGCGCCGTGGCCTTGCTGGCTGGCGACCTGGAAAGGCCGCAAGAGCTGCAACTGGCGCAGCGCAGCCCCGAGCCGTTGGCAGCCGACCTGCTGACGGCGCCGCACCATGGCAGCAAGACCTCGTCGAGCGCGCCCTTCCTGCAGGCCGTGTCGCCCCGGCTGGCGGTGGCGCAGGCCGGCTACCGCAACCGCTTCGGGCATCCGGCCGCGGAAGTGGCCGAGCGCTACCGGGCGCAGGGCATACCGCTGGCGGTGAGCGATGCCTGCGGTGCGCTGGCCTGGGAGTCCGCCGCGCCGGCTTCATGGCAGTGCGAGCGCGAGGCCAGCCGGCACTTCTGGCGGCACGACGTGCACCGCAATGGTGCGGCGGTTGGGGCCGTCCAGGGCGTAGAGGCTTGGTAGAAGCGATAGCCGGAACCGGGCCTGGAACTTGCTATCCTGACCATGAAAGGAAGCGCCCATGGCCCGATACGATGAGATGTACGAAACGCTGCCGATCGAAGGCAGCAATGTGCGGCCCCACTACCAGCAGTACGCGCAATGGCTGGCCAAGCAGCCGCTGGAGTCCATGCAGGCGCGCCGCGCCGAAGCCGAGCTGATCTTTCGCCGCGTGGGCATCACGTTCGCGGTCTATGGTGAGAAGGACGAGGACGGCTCGGGCACCGAGCGCCTGATCCCGTTCGACCTGATCCCGCGCATCATCTCCGCCCCCGAGTGGGCGCGCATGCAGCAGGGCCTGGTGCAGCGGGTCACGGCGCTGAACCGCTTCATCCACGACGTCTACCATGGCCAGGAGATCCTCAAGGCCGGCATCGTGCCGCGCGACCTGGTGCTGGACAACAGCCAATACCGGCCCGAGATGCAGGGCGTGAACGTGCCGCTCGACGTCTACGCGCACATTGCCGGCATCGACATCGTGCGCGCCGCGAACAGCGACGGCAGCGGCGAATACTACGTGCTGGAGGACAACCTGCGCGTGCCCTCGGGCGTGTCGTACATGCTGGAGAACCGTCGCATGATGATGCGCCTGTTCCCCAGCCTGTTCGGCAGCCACCCGGTGGCGCCGGTGGCCCACTACCCCGACCTGCTGCTCGACACGCTGCGCGCCAGCGCCCCGGCGCACACGGCCGCCAACCCGACGGTGGTGGTGCTCACGCCCGGCATGTACAACAGCGCCTACTTCGAGCACGCCTTCCTCGCGCAGCAGATGGGCGTGGAACTGGTGGAAGGGCAGGACCTGGTGGTGAAGGGCGACGTGGTCTACATGCGCACCACGCAGGGCCTGCAGCGGGTGGACGTGATCTACCGCCGCGTGGACGACGACTTCCTCGATCCACGGGTGTTCCGCCCTACGTCCACGCTGGGCTGCGCTGGGCTCATGCAGGCCTACCGCGCGGGCAACATCGCCATCTGCAACGCGGTGGGCACCGGCGTGGCCGATGACAAATCGGTCTACCCCTATGTGCCGGACATGATCCGCTTCTACCTGGGCGAGGAGGCCATCCTCAAGAACGTGCCCACCTGGATCTGCCGCAAGCCCGACGACCTGGCCTATGTGCTCGCGCACCTCGACGAGCTGGTCGTCAAGGAGGTGCATGGCGCCGGCGGCTACGGCATGCTGATCGGCCCGGCCTCGACCAAGGCCCAGATCGAGGACTTCCGCGCGGCGCTGTTGGCCAACCCGGCCGGCTACATCGCGCAGCCCACGCTCAGCCTTTCGAGCAGCCCCACCTATGTGGAAAGCGGCATCGCGCCGCGCCATATCGACCTGCGCCCCTTCGTGCTCAGCGGCAAGGAAGTGCAGATGGTGGCCGGCGGGCTGACCCGCGTGGCCCTGAAGGAGGGCTCGCTGGTGGTCAACTCGTCGCAGGGCGGTGGCACCAAGGACACCTGGGTGCTGCGCGGGCCCGATGACCCGCTGCCCCCGGGCATGGTGGACCAGTGAGCCCAGGTTCTGGCGCGATGTCGATGTATGTATGGGAGTCCGGCCCGAGGGGCGGGACTCCATAGCCGAGGAAGTCTTTTTATGCTGAGCCGTACCGCAGACCATTTGTTCTGGATGTCCCGCTACACCGAGCGGGCGGAGAACACCGCCCGCATGCTGAACGTGAGCTACGAGACCTCGATGCTGCCCCAGTCGCAGGAGGCGGCGACCAAGGCCTGGGAGAGCGTGCTGTCGATCAGCGAGCTGCTGCCCGCCTACTACCAGCGCCATGCGCAGATCACCCGCGACGGCGTGCTGCACTTCATGGTGCGCGATGAGACCAATCCCTCGTCCATCGTCTGCTGCCTGCAGGGCGCGCGCGAGAATGCCCGCGCCGTGCGCGGCGCACTCACCACCGAGGTGTGGGAGACGCAGAACAGCACCTGGCTGGTGCTGCTGCGCTACCTGCGCGAAAAGCGGTTCGAGAACGATCCCGGCCAGTTCTTCGAATGGGTCAAGCACCGCTCGCACGTCTCGCGCGGCGTGGTGCAGGGCACCATGCTGCAGGACGACGCCTTCAATTTCGTGCGCCTGGGCACCTTTCTGGAGCGAGCGGACAACACCGCGCGGCTGCTGGACGTGCGCTTCCATGCCATCACCAGCGAATACCACGGCGGCCAGATGGCCGTGCCGAATGGCCGCAACGCGGCGCCGTTCGACTTCTACCACTGGAGCGCGATCCTGCGCAGCGTGTCGGCCTTCGAGGTCTACCGCAAGGTCTACCGCAACGTGATCACGCCCGCGCGCGTGGCCGAGATGCTGATCCTGCGGCGCGACATGCCGCGCTCGCTGCACGCGAGCATGGGCGAGGTGGTGCAGAACCTGGAGCTGGTCGCCAACAAGCACTCGGCGGAAACGCAGCGCCAGGCGGGCCTGCTGCTGTCCGAGCTGAGGTACGGCCGCATCGACGAGATCCTGGAGACGGGGCTGCACGCCTTCCTCACGCGCTTCCTCGATCGCGTCAACAACCTGGGCGCGGGCATCAGCCGCGACTTCCTGGCGATGGCCGACGACTAGGCCCTGTTCCCCGGCCTTAGCTGGCGTCCGGCAGCTCCAGCAGCACGCCGGAGCCGTCGCCGATAGGCAGCACATCGCAGTTGTCGCCGGGGCCGCCCCGGTCGACGACGAGAAAGCGTGCCGGCGCCTCCAGCGCGATCAATGAGTGGTGCCATACGCCGCGGCGGTAGTTCACGCCCTGGCGGCCGTCGGTGATGAAGGCGCGCAGGTCGCCGGGCTCCACCGACTCTCCCACGGGCGCCACCACCACGATGAAGGGCTGTGCCTCCAGCGGCACGAAGGCCTGGCTGCCCAGCGGGTGGCGCTCCATTTCCTTGAGCAGCAGCGGCAGCGCGTAGGGCAGCGCGTGGAACAGGTTGATCAGCGCATGGCCCTCGGCGCCGCCGGTGTCCACGCGGGCCAGCGCGTGGTAGCGCTCGGTCATGCCGTTGTTGATCGGCAGCGGTGTGTGGCCCGCGCTGTCGATCACCTCGCCGAAGTCGGCAAAGGCCTGGGCCGTCAGGGGCTGCACGCGCAGGCGGTGGGCGGCGGCGGCGGGCTGCGCTGCGCCACCAGGGGCATTTTCCAGAGCGGTATTCATACAGGGAGTCTCGTTCGTGTTTTTAACTGGTATGACCAGTATGTTTTGTTATGAGCAGGATGTCAAATCGCAATGCCCCCTGATCTAGGGTAAATGCGAGTGCATCAGAAGCCATTCTCGATTATGGTTCGATCCATTAATTCATACCGGTCATACCAGTTGATTTCATCACGCAAACCCTCCAGCCCAAGGACTCCCGATGTCTTCCCTTTCCTCCACCCCTGATGCCGCCGTGCCGGCGGCCACGTTGGCCGGCGAAACCCCCGCCGAGGCCGCCGTCTACCGCAAGGTTGCCTGGCGCCTGCTGCCCTTTATCATGGCCTGCTATGTGGCGGCCTACCTGGACCGTGTCAACGTGGGCTTTGCCAAGCTGCACATGCTGGCCGACCTGCAGTTCAGCGAGGCCATGTACGGCCTGGGTGCCGGGCTGTTCTTCATCGGCTACTTCTTCTTCGAGGTGCCCAGCAACATGCTGATGCACCGCATCGGTGCCAAGGCCACGATTGCCCGCATCATGATCATGTGGAGCCTGATCTCGGCGGCCATGATGTTCGTGAGTACGCCCACGCAGTTCTACGTGCTGCGCTTCCTGCTGGGTGCGGCCGAGGCGGGCTTCTACCCCGGCATGATTTTGTACATGACCTACTGGTTCCCTTCGTACCGGCGCGCGCGCATGGTGGCGCTGTTCATGTGCGCGATTCCGGTCTCGGGCATCGTGGGCGGGCCGCTGTCGGGCGGCATCATGGACCTGATGCAGGGCGTCGCCGGCCTGCGCGGCTGGCAGTGGCTGTTCCTGATCGAGGCCGTGCCCTCGCTGTTGCTGGGCCTGGCCGTGCTCTGGTACCTGGACAACAACATCCGCAGCGCAAACTGGCTCAATGAATCCGAGAAAGTGCTGCTCGAGCGCAACATCGCCCGCGAGAACGCCAGCAAGGCCGACAGCCACATGACGCTGCGTGCGCTGTTCGCCGACCCCCGCATCATCAAGATGGCCATGATCTGCTTTTGCACGGTGATGGGCCAGTACGGCCTGACCTTCTGGCTGCCCTCGCTGATCCGCCAGTCGGGCGTGGAAGGCGCCTTCCGCATCGGCCTGCTCACCGCCGTGCCCTTCCTGGTGGCCGTGGTGTCGATGAACCTGGTCAGCCGCAGTTCGGACCGCATGCGCGAGCGCCGCTGGCACCTGATCGTGCCGTTCTGCGTGGGCG
>JBLZYV010000104.1:0-12336 GCA_050282565.1 Comamonas sp. | reverse complement strand
ATCCGTCTTAACCCCGCAGCTGCTGCGCGTGGTGGCGCAGATGGTCGTCGATGAAGCTCTGGATGAAGTAGTAGCCGTGGTCGTAGCCCGCGTGGCGGCGCAGCGTGAGGGGCTGGCCGGCCTTGTCGCAGGCGGCCTCGAAGGCCTCGGGCAGCAGCTGCTTTTCAAGCAGGAACTTGTCGGCCAGGCCCTGGTCGACGAGGATGCCGGCGGGGTAGGGGGCCTGCTTCTGCGCGGCCATCAATTCGCTGGCGTCGTGGCTGGCCCAGGCGGCCCGGTCGTCGCCCAGGTAGCCGGCGAAGGCCTTCTGGCCCCAGGGGCAGTGGACGGGGTTGGCAATGGGGGCAAAGGCCGAGAGGCTCTTGAAGCGGCCCGGATGGCGCAGCGCCAGCGTGAGCGCGCCGTGGCCGCCCATGCTGTGGCCGAAGATGCCGAGGCGCTCCAGGTCCACGGGCAGCCGGGCGCCGAGCTGCGGCAGCAGGTCGTTCAGCAGGTAGCTTTCCATGCGCCAGTGCAACCCCCAGGGCTTGGCCGTGGCGTCGAGGTAGAAGCCCGCGCCCACGCCGAAATCCCAGGCATCGGCCTCGCCGGGCAGATTGGCGCCGCGCGGGCTGGTGTCGGGGCAGATGAGGGCGATGCCCAGCTCGGCCGCCAGGCGCTGGGCGCCGGCCTTGATCATGAAGGTTTCCTCGGTGCAGGTCAGGCCCGCCAGGTACATCAGGGCGGGTACCTTCTCGCCGGCGACGGCCTTCGGTGGCAGGTAGACCGAGAACTTCATGGCCAGGCCGATCTCGCTGGAGAAGTGCTCGTAGTAGCGCTGCGCGCCGCCATAGCAGGCGTGGGCGTTCTTGAGTTCGAGGGTGGGTTGGGGGGACATAGGGTTGCTCCCAAAAGAAGAGCTGCCAGCGCTTGTTGTTCAAGCACTTGCAGCATGTTTCATATCAAGAATGGCGACTGATGAGCGCCATTAGCTCTCTTATTGAGAGCGTCCAACGGAGCCGCTTCAGGCCTCGGCGTAGTTCACCACGCTGCGGATGGACTTGCCTTCGTGCATCAGGTCGAAGGCTTCGTTGATGTCCTTCAGGCCCATGGTGTGGGTCACGAAGGGCTCGAGCTGGATGCGGCCGGCCATGGCGTCTTCCACCATGCCGGGCAATTCGCTGCGGCCCTTGACGCCGCCGAAGGCCGTGCCCAGCCACTTGCGGCCGGTCACCAGCTGGAAGGGGCGGGTGGAGATCTCCTGGCCCGCGCCGGCCACGCCGATGATCACGCTCTGGCCCCAGCCGCGGTGCGCGCATTCCAGCGCCGCGCGCATGACGTTGACGTTGCCTATGCACTCGAAGCTGTGGTCCACGCCCCAGCCCGTCATCTCGACGATGACCTGCTGGATGGGCTTGTCGAAGTCCTTGGGGTTCACGCAGTCGGTGGCGCCGAAGGTGCGGGCCAGATCGAACTTGCTCGGGTTGGTGTCGATGGCGATGATGCGGCCGGCCTTGGCCAGCTTGGCGCCTTGCAGCAAGGCGAGGCCGATGCCGCCCAGGCCGAACACGGCGACGGTGTCGCCTTCCTGCACCTTGGCGGTGTTCTTGACGGCGCCCAGGCCCGTGGTCACGCCGCAGCCCAGCAGGCAGACCTGCTCGGGGTTGGCGTCGGGGCTGATCTTGGCCAGCGAGACCTCGGCCACCACGGTGTATTCGCTGAAGGTGGAGCAGCCCATGTAGTGGTAGATGGGCTCGCCGTTGTAAGAGAAGCGCGTGGTGCCATCGGGCATCACGCCCTTGCCCTGGGTGGCGCGCACGGCCACGCACAGGTTGGTCTTGCCGCTCTTGCAGAACAGGCACTCACCGCATTCGGCGGTGTACAGCGGAATCACATGGTCGCCGGGCTTGACACTGGTCACGCCTTCGCCGCATTCCACGACGATGCCCGCGCCTTCATGGCCGAGCACGGCGGGGAAGATGCCTTCCGGGTCGTCGCCCGAGAGGGTGAAGGCGTCGGTGTGGCACACGCCGGTATGGGTGATCTTGATCAGCACTTCGCCCTTCTTGGGCGGTGCCACGTCGATCTCGACGATCTGCAGGGGTTCTCCGGCCTTGAAGGCCACGGCGGCGCGTGATTTCATGTTGGTCTTTCTGAACGGATGGGGGTACGAGGCCGCAGCCTGCGCGGTGCGAAGCCTTGAATGTAGGCCACGCGGGCGGCACGGCGGCCGGGTATGGCCGCTGCCGGAAGGGCTTTGGCCGAATATCGATGCAATCGAGTGCTTCGGCCATGAATGTACTTCAGCCAGGGGCCGTGGCCAGGGATTCGGCGCGGATCTGCGCCGCGGTTTCCCTGAACCACTGGGCAATCGCCATGTTCTGCTCAAACAGCGAGTATTTGGTACCGCCGCCAAAGTCGGGCATGTCGATCATGTCGGTGGTGATGTAGCGCAGCGGGCTGCCCGGCGTGCGGTAGTGGTGGCGCAGCGCGCGCCGCACGATTTCCTTGCAGGGCTCGACGCGCCAGGCCGTCCAGGTGGCGTGCCACTGGCCCGGGGCCGGGCGGGTGAACGGGTACTGGCAGGCGCGGCCGTAGTGGCCGTTGTCGGTGAGCTGCCAGATGTTGCGCGGGCCGTTGGGCGAGACGGGGCGGATCTGCAGCCAGTGCACCATGTTCTGGGCGATCCAGGCGTCGATGAGGTTGCCGCGCTCGTAGGGATCGATGACGACCTCGCCCGATTCGACCTGCGCGCGCATGCCGACCACGTCCTGCTCCTCGGGGTTGTCCAGCTTGAGCAGCACATGGCTGTGGTCGAGCACGAACTGGAACGGCAGGCCCTGCGCGCGCACGCGCTGCGCGATCGGCGTGATGCGGCGCGGGTCTTCGCTCCACATGTAGATGTGGTTCTCCATGCCGATCTCCAGGCCGATGCGCTGGCCCAGCTCCCAGGCGTGCAGGTAGAAGGCCACGATGTCGTCATCGGTCACCACGTGGCCGGCGGCGTGGCGTGTGTACAGCATGATGTTGTGGAACTCGGCGCCGGCTTCCTTGCACACGCGCAGGTTCTGCTCGAGCGCGGCCTCGTCGCGCCCCGCCATGTACGACCACAGGCCGGTGCGCAGCGGCATGCCGTATTTGTTGGCCAGCCGGATGTACTCGCGTTCCTCGCCCGGCTGGGGCATGCGGTCGAAATGGTCGAAGACCTGGCTGTCGCGCAGCATCCTGAATTGGTCTTCGAGCGGCAACGCCTCGCAGTGGCGTATGCCGCGGCCGTTGCAGCCTAGGGAAAAATCTTGCATGGATGGCCTTGTGTGGTGGGTGGATGGGGAATCAGGCGGCGGCCTGCTCGGCCTCTTGCGCTTGCTGGCGCGCGATCAGGCGGCGGATGCGCGCGGGCGCGTTGTCTATGCCCAGGCGCACGAATTCGCGCACGCCGGTGCGCTCCTGCTCGCGCTGCACCCGCGCGAGGATGGTGGCGTCCTCGAGGAAGGTGTCCGTCATCAGCCGCGCCACCTGGGCGCTGGCCTCGGCGCTGTCCACGTGGTAGTTGCGCAGGTGCAGCCAGAAGTAGTGGGTCGTGGTCTCGGTCTCGGGCGTGAGGAAGTTGTACGAGAACGAGCGCAGGCCTGCGTCCATCTCGTGTTCGCTGTGCTCGCGGCCCGCGGCGATGCTGCCGAAATCCACGCAGGACACCGAGGGCAGGTGCAGGTGGTAGTACTGCCAGCGGTCCACCGGCCCCGCGAAGCTGCCCATGGCCTGGACCAGCGGCACGGGCTCCGACCCATTGACCCAGCGGTAGGCCAGCACATGGTTCTCGCCTTGCTCGACCTTCACACCCACGTCCTCGGCCGCCGCGTTGCCGATGGTGCTCTTGTGCACGTAGGTGGTGTGCGCGGGATCGACCAGGTTGTCGGTGATGTTGAGGTAGTTGCAATCAAAGTGCAGGTACTGCCCGTCCACCAGCGCCCAGCCGGGCTCGCCATGGCGGCGCACCTCGACGATGTGCGCGGCATCGGCCAGGGCCGGTTCGCCCATCCAGATCCAGACCGCGCCATAGCGCTCGACCAGTGGAAAGGAGCGCGCGCAGGCGGATGGCGGAATGGCCGCCTGGCCGGGGATGCGCACGCACTGGCCGCTGCCGCTGAAGGTCATGCCGTGGTAGCCGCACTGCAGGTCGTCGCCCACCAGCGTGCCGAGGGACAGCGGCGCCAGCTTGTGCGGGCAGCGGTCGACGAGCACGGCCGGCGTGCCGTCCTGCCGGCGCCAGAACACCAGGTTCTCGCCGAGGATGGTGCGGGCGGTCAGCTGGCGGCCGATCTCGCGGCTCCATGCGGCCACGTACCAGGCGTTCTTGACAAAGCTGCTCATGGGGTTCTCCTTCTGGTTCTTGGTGGGATGGCTCACAGGTCGAGCGTGATGCCGGGGCTGCGGGCGCGCGAGACGCAGAGGCAGACCATGCCTTCGCGGTGCTCCTCGTCGGACAGCGCGTAGTCGCGGTGCTCGGCCTCGCCGTCCAGCATGCGTACCGCGCACATGCCGCATTCGCCGCGCCGGCAGTCGAACAGGGGATCGCAGCCGGCGGCGATCAGCGCGTCCAGGATGGAGGTGCCGGCAGGCACGTCGAGCTGGCGGCCGCTGCGCGCCAGGTGGACGGTGACGCCGCGGTCAGCCGCCGTGGCGGCCGGCGCCGCGAAAAGCTCGAAGTGGACGTGGCTGCGCGGCCAGCCCAGCCGCTGGGCCTCGGCCAGCGTGGCATCGATCAGGGCTCGCGGGCCGCAGACGTAGACATGGCGCGAGGCCTGCGGCGCGCCGAGCACGCTGGCCAGCTGCATGCCGCGGGCGGGATCGCCGCCGTCGAAGTACAGCCGGGCGCTGGCGCCGGCCACGGCTTCGATCTCCGTTCGGTAGGGCATGAGTTCCGGGCCGCGCGCGCCATAGTGCAGAGCGTAGGGCCTGCCCGCTGCCTGCAGCTGCCGCGCCATGGACAGGATGGGCGTGATGCCGATGCCGCCGGCGATCAGCAAGGCCTCGTGCGGCTCGGCGTGCAGCGCAAAGTCGTTCTTCGGCGGCTCGGCCTCAATATGCTCGCCCACCGCCAGCTGGTGCATGAAGCGCGAGCCGCCGCGGCCGGCGGCTTCGCGCTTGACGGCAATCTCGTAGGCCCGGCCATCGCCATCGCTGTTCACCAGCGAATAGCAGCGCGTGGGCTCGCCGCCGGCGCCCGGCGTGTGTACGCGGATATGGGCGCCGGCAGAGAAAGCCGGGAGTTGCTGGCCGTCCGGGCTGCGCAGGCGCAGGCGGCGTACTTCGGGCGTCAGCGCTTCGACCGAAGCCAGCTCCAGCACCAGGGTGCCGGTCGTGGGGGAGGGGGATGTAGAGGATGGCATGGGCCCATGCTAGGCCCCGTTGCCGTTGTTGAAAATAGCCGAATTTGCACCAAGCTGTGGCCAAAAATGCAGCGGCCCTGCGCAAAGGAACTACCGCCGCTTCGGCCGCGCTTCCTGCGCCGCCAGGCGCTGGATGACCTGGCTCGCGCATTCGACGAAGGCTGCCGTGGCTGGCGGCAGGCTGCGCCCGTTGCGCACATGGATGCCCAGCGTGCCCAGGATGGGCGCGCCCTGCGCGGACTCCAGCGGAATGAACCGGGTCGCCTCCGTGGCTTCCAGCCCCAGCCGGGTCTGGAAGGCGATGCCGTGCCCGGCGGCGGCCAGCCGCTTCATCAGCTCGACCGAGGTGGCGCGCACCACGGCCTTGGGCGGCTCGGGCAGGGCGCCCAGCTCGCCCTGGATGAGGGCATACGAGGCCAGGTCCTCGGTGCCGAGGATGAAGGGCCAGGGCGTGCATTGCGCCAGCGTCACGCTGCGTTTGCGGGCGAGCGGATGCCCGGCGGTGACCAGCGCGCCCAGGCGAAAGCGCCCGCTGGCCGCATGCGCCACGTCTTCGTGCTGCGGCATGTCGAATGCCATGCCCACGTCCGCGCGGCCGTTGGCCACGTATTCGGCGATGTGGCCCGAGCTGGCGGAACTGACATGCAGCGAGATGCCCGGGTGGCGCTCCAGCATGGTGCCGATCACCTCGGGCAGCAGCGCGCTGTGCAGGCTCTCCACGCCCACCACATGCACCTTGCCGCGCTGCAGGCCGCGCAGCATGTCCAGCTCGTTCTCCAGCCATTCGGCATCCTGCAGTACATGGGTGGCGTGGCGGGCGAACAGCTCGCCGGCCGGCGTGAGCTGCAGGCCGCTGCTCAGGCGCTCGAACAGCGCAAAGCCCAGCTCCTGCTCCAGCTGTATCAGCTGGCGGTTGACGGCCGAGGCATCGATGAACAGCTGGCGCGCGGCACCGCGTATCGAGCCGTTGCGGCGGATGGCGTCGAAGTAGAGCAGGCCGCGGGCGTGGATATGCATGGCGCCTATTGTGCGTGCTGCGGCACGTATAGTCGGCACTTTCGCCCGCCTGCTGGTCTGCCCGATGGAACACCGCCATTCCTTGCCCCACCTGATCGATCTCATCGTCTATCCAGGCTTCAAGTCGCTCGAAGCCGTGGGCCCCATGTCCGTGTTCGACTACGCCAATGTGCACCTGCGCGCACGCGGGCAGAGCGATGGCTACGCGGTGCGCATCGCGGCCGCGCGCAAGGGCCTGGTGCAGTCGGACACGCTGATGGCGCTGGAGGCCACGCAGTCGCTGGCCGGGCTGCGCGAGCAGGGCACGGGCTGCACGGTGATCGTCGTTGGCTCGCGCCATATCGAGCAGGTGCTGGGCGCCTCGCAGGAGCTGGTGCAGTGGCTGCAGGCCGTGGCGCCCTCAGTGGCGCGGCTGATCGCGCTGTGCTCGGGCAGCTTCTTCCTGGCCGAGGCCGGCCTGCTCGACGGCCGCCGCGCGGCCACGCACTGGAGCGTGGCCGGCGTGCTGGCCCAGCGCTATCCGCGCGTGCAGGTGGATGCCGACGCCATCTACGTGCGCGACGACATCCAGGATGGCGATGGCAATACCAGAGTTCGCCAGCTCTGGACCTCGGCCGGCGTGACAGCTGGCATCGATCTGGCGCTGGCCGTGGTGGAGCAGGACTTCGGCCACGCGCTGGCGCTGGAGGTGGCGCGCGACCTGGTCATGTACCTCAAGCGGCCCGGCGGCCAGTCGCAGTTCAGCGTGCCGCTGGCGGCCCAGTCCACGCGGCACAGCGGCGTGCAGGCCGTGCAGCAGTGGGTGCTGGCGCATCTGGCCGAACCGGTGACGCTGGCGCAGATGGCCGAGCAGGCGGCGATGAGCGAGCGGCACTTTCGTCGCGTCTTCCAGCAGGAGACGGGCCAGAGCCCCTCGGCCTTTGTGGAGCATGCGCGGCTCGAAGCCGCCAAGCAGCTATTGGAAAACCGCAGCCAGTGGCCGCTCAAGACCGTGGCCGCGCATGTCGGCCTGGGCTCGGAGCAGGCGCTGCGGCACCTGTTCGTGAGAAAACTGGGCATCACGCCCGTGGCCTACCGCGAGCGGTTCGGGGACTGAGCGCCGGCTTAGTCCGACTTCTTGGCGGCCTCTGCCGCTGCCGCGGCGCGCAGCTTGTCTTTCTTGCTCATGCGCCGGCCCTTGATGCCGCCATTGCCGTCCTGGGCTACGGGCGGGGGCGGCGGGGTTTCGGTGGGCTCGAAGCCGGGCACCTGCTCCAGCGCCAGGTCGAGCTGGTTGCGCTTGCAGATCAGCTGCCAGTGCCCGGTGTCGCTGGGTGTTACAAAAGTAATAGCTGTTCCCGCATGTCCGGCGCGGCCTGTACGGCCAATTCGGTGAATATAGTCGGCGGGTGAACGCGGCAGGTCGTAGTTGACGACCACGGGCAGCTGCGCAATGTCGATGCCGCGCGCGGCCAGGTCGGTGGTGATGAGCAGCTGCCAGCGCTTGTCCTTGAACTGCTCCAGCACCTCGCGGCGCGCGCCCTGGCTCATGTCACCGTGGAAGGTAGTGGCGTAGATGCCGGCGCGGTACAGCTTGTCGGCCAGCATCTCGGCCGTGTGCCGCTTGGCGACGAAGACCAGCGCGCGCTCCCAGTCGGGGCTGCCCTGGCCGTCCTGCAGCAGCTGGCGCAGCAGTTGCGTGCGGCGGGTGCTGTCCACGGCGATGGCGCGCTGGACGATGTTCTCGGGGCTGCTGGCGTGCTCTGCGTCAGTATCCGCATCCACCTGAACGCGCACCGGCTCGTGCAGCAGGCGGCCGGCCAGGGCCTCCACGTTCTGTGGAAAGGTGGCGGAGAACAGCAGGGTCTGGCGCTGCGCGGGCAGCAGGGCCAGCACGCGGTTCAGTTCGTCGGCGAAGCCGGGCTCCAGCAGGCGGTCGGCCTCGTCCAGCACCAGGTGCTGCACGCTGCCCAGGCGCACGGCGTTGTGCTCTACCAGGTCGAGCAGGCGGCCGGGCGTGGCCACCAGGAAGTCGGCGCTGCCGCGCAGCTGCATCATCTGCGGGTTGATGGACACGCCGCCATACACCACGCGGCAGCGCGGGGGCTGCTGCAGGGGCTGCACCAGGTCGCTCAGCATCTCGTGCACCTGCAGGGCCAGCTCGCGCGTGGGCACCACGATCAGGGTGCCCAGGGTGCGGACGAAGCCGGTGTTGGCGCGTGCGGCCCCCGAGGCTTGCCATTGCTGCAGCAGCGGCAGCAGGTAGGCGGCGGTCTTGCCCGAGCCCGTGGGCGCGCAGGCCCAGAGGTCGCGCCCCGCGAGCACGGCCGGTACGGACTGCTGCTGGATGGGCGTGGGCTCGGCCAGCCCCAGGTCGAGGGCTGCATTCACCAGCGTGGGGCGCAGGCCGAGGGAGGAAAAGGACATGGTGGGCAAGGGATGGAAAGGGTGAATGGGATCAGGCCGCACTCTTTTCGAAGGGCGAGCGGATGTCGGCCAGGAATTTCTGCGTGCGTGGGTGCTGCGGGTGGTTGAAGAAGTCGTGCGGCGTGGCACGCTCGAGCACGGCGCCCTGGTCCATGAAGACCACGCGGTCGGCAACCTCGCGGGCAAAGCCCATTTCGTGCGTCACGCAGACCATGGTCATGCCGTCCTTGGCGAGGTCGCGCATCACCAGCAGCACCTCGCCGACCATCTCGGGGTCGAGCGCGCTGGTGGGCTCGTCGAACAGGATGACCGGTGGCTTGAGCGTGAGCGCGCGCGCGATCGCCACGCGCTGCTGCTGGCCGCCCGAGAGCTGGCTGGGAATCGCCTGCGCCTTGTGCGCCAGGCCCACGCGCTCGAGCAGCGCCATGGCGCGCTCGCGGGCTTCGGATGCCGTGAGCTTCTTGAGCTGCACCGCGGCCAGCGTGCAGTTCTCGAGCACAGTCAGGTGCGGGAACAGGTTGAACTGCTGGAAGACGAAGCCGATGCCGGCACGCAGCGTGTTCACATCCAGCTTGGGGTCGTGCACGTTCTGCCCATTGAGCAGGATCTGGCCGCCCTGGATGTCCTCGAGGCGGTTGATGGTGCGGATCAGCGTGGACTTGCCGGAGCCCGAGGGCCCGCAGACCACGACGACTTCGCCGCTGGCGATGTGTTCGTTCACGTCGACCAGCGCGTGGTAGTCGCCGTACCACTTGTTCACGTTTTGGAGTTCGATCATGCTGCAACCTTTGGAGCAATATGGCTGCCCAGGCCTTGGCGCGCGAGCCGTTTTTCCATCCAGTGCGCGAAGCGCGACAGGCCGAAGCACAGCACGAAGTAGGTGAGCCCCAGGATGCCGAAGACCTCGGCCGGCTTGGTGAACACCAGGGTGTTGATCTGGTTGGCGATGAAACTCACCTCGGTCAGTCCGATGATGTAGCCCAGCGAGGTCTCTTTGATGGTGGAGATGAACTGGTTGACCAGCGAGGGCAGCGAATTGCGCAGCGCCTGTGGCAGCACCACGCTGCGCATGGCCTTGAGGTAGGGCAGGCCCAGCGAGCGCGCGCATTCCATCTGCCCCTTGGGCAGGCCCAGGATGCCCGCGCGCACGATCTCGGCCAGGTAGGCGGCATCGAACACCACCAGCGCGATCAGCATGGTCCAGAACTGGTCGGTCTTCACGCCTGTGACGCTGGGCAGGAAGAAATAGGCCCAGAACACCACCATCAGCAGCGGCATGCCGCGCACCACGTAGATGAAGGCGGTGACCGGCCGGCGCAGCCAGCCATAGGGCGACACGCGCATCAGCCCGAAGACCAGGCCCAGTGGCAGCGACAGCAGCAGGCCCAGCGCTGCCAGGACCAACGTGAGCGCCAGCCCGCCCAGTGGCCCGTTGGGGTACTGCCCGATCAGGAAGTACAGCCAGTATTGCTGGATGAGTTCAAGCATGGCCGCGCCTTACATGGTGCGCACCGGGAAGCGGTGCTGGAACCAGCTCGCCAGGCCGGTGATGGCGAGCGACACGGCGAGGTAGGCGACGCTGGCGAAGGCGAAGGCCTCGAAGCTGCGGAACGACTGGCTCTCCACCTGGCCGGCCTGGTACATCATCTCGGCGGCGCCGATCACCGTGGCGATCGAGGTGCCCTTCCACAGGTTCAGCGTCTGCGAGATCAGCGGCGGCACCGTGAGCCGGAAGGCCTGCGGCAGGATCACCAGGCGCATGGCGCTCAGGTAGGGCAGGCCGATGGCGCGCGCCGCCTCCAGCTGCACCTGCGGCACGGCGCGGATGCCGCTGCGGATGTCTTCCGCCATGTAGGCCGCGGTGTAGAAGCCGATGGCCAGCACGGCGCAGATCGATTCGACGGGGCCTTCGTACAGCGCCTCTTTCAGCGCCGTGGGCAGCAGCTCGGGCACGCCGAAGTACCAGAACAGCATGTGCGCCAGCAGCGGAATGCTGCGCACCACCTCCACATAGCTGGCGCCCAGGGCGCGCAGCGCCTTGAACGGCGACAGCCGGCACAGCGCGATCAGCAGCCCCAGCGGCAGCGACAGGCACAGGCCGAAGAACAGGTACTGCAGCGACATCTTGAGGCCGGCCACAAGCATGTCGTGGTACTGGCCGGAGAGAAGCATCTGCGGGTCAAAGCTGGTCATGGGCTTATGAACGAAAAAGGGCCGCGGACCCGATGGAGGGGTGCCTGCGGCCCGATGCCGGGAAGGATCACTCGGTGATCTGGTCGCTGTCCATCTTGAAACGGCGGGCGCCCATCTTCAGCGCACTCTTGCTGCCGAAGTACTGCTCGTACAGGCCCTGCGCCTTGCCGTTGGACTCCAGCTCGCGCAGCGTGTCGTCCACCGCCTTCTTGAAGCCGGCCTCGCCCTTCTTGATGCCCAGCGCGATCGATTCGGTGCTGATGGTGGAGGGCAGCAGGCGGTAGTCCTTGCGCTGGCTGCCCATTTCCACCAGGGCGCGCGCCAGGCTCATGTCTTCATTGACGAAGGCCACGGCCTTGCCTTGCTGCATGGCGATCAGCGCCTGCGGCGAGGTGTCGAACGAGATCACGTTGACCGTGGGCACGGCCTTGCGGATATTCACTTCCATGGAGCTGCCCTTAGCGGTGGCCACGCGCTTGCCGGCGAGCTCGGGCACGTCCTTCACCGGGCTGCTAGCCTTGACCATCACCTGCTGGCTGGTCACGTAGGTGGTGACCGAGAAGTCGATCCGCGCCTCACGCTCCTTGTTGTGCGTGAGCGAGGCGGCCAGCAGGTCGATATGGCCCTGCTGCAGCTCGGGGATGCGTGCGGCCAGCGTGATCTGCTTGAACACCGGCTTCACGCCCAGCTTCTGCGCCACGGCACGGCCCAGGTCCACCTCGTAGCCCACCAGTTCGCGCGTCTTGGGATCGATGTAGCTGTTGGGCTCGTCGGTGCCCAGCACGCCCACGACCAGCTCGCCCTTCTTCTTGATGTCATCCAGCTGATCCGCGTGCACGGCGCTGCCGAACATCGCCGCACCGGCGACCACGGTTGCCAACCAATGAAACTTCATGGGGTTCTTCTCCTTGCTTGGTTATGTTTGCCGGCGGAGTGCAGGATGCTGCGGTGCCGCCGGTCCCGGGAGCTGGCGATTGTGTCAGCGCGTCCCTGTGGGCCAAGCATCATAAACCCGACGCTTGGCGGATCGGGGGCAGGCGCATGAAAAAAGCCCGCAGGCAGGGCCTGCGGGCTTTGTGTGTAGGCCCAGGCAAAACCTGGGTCGCCTCGATCAGCGCTGGGCGATGGGCTTGACGTCGCGGGCGACGGAGCCGGTGAACAGCTGGCGGGGACGGCCGATCTTGTACTCGGGGTCACCCATCTGCTCGTTGAGCTGGGCGATCCAACCCACGGTGCGGGCCAGCGCGAAGATGCCGGTGAACAGGTTCACCGGAATGCCGATGGCGCGCTGCACGATGCCGGAGTAGAAGTCCACGTTCGGGTAGAGCTTGCGCTGCACGAAGTAGTCGTC
>JBLZYV010000103.1:0-12510 GCA_050282565.1 Comamonas sp. | reverse complement strand
CGTGCGGGCCCGCGTGCCCGAGATGATCATCCAGGTCGGCGGCTCGATCAGCTTCGCCCCCGAGACCGATGGCGCCGCCGCCAAATGGCTGAGCGACGACACGCGCCACATGCTGGCCGAGCTCGACCCCAAGCCCGACCAGGTGACGGTGACCATCAACACCTCGCAGATGAACATCCTCGAGCAGTTCGACGCGCGCGACATCCAGGGCACGTCGATGGAAGACCCGGCCGTCTTCAACGCCTACAAGGAAATGACCGTGCCCGCCCAGCCCGGCTGGGCCGAGGAGCACATCAAGCGCCTGTCCGCCGCCGGCATCCAGAGCGCCTTCCAGTGCTACAACCTCAACAGCTTCGAGTCGGTCGAGCGGCTGATGCGCCGCGGCATCTACAAGGGCCCGCTGGTGATGAACTGGGTGGCGATCGGCGGCGGCATGGACGCACCCAACGTCTACAGCCTGGCGAACTTCGTGCGCGCCGTGCCGGACGGCGCGATGCTCACCGTCGAAAGCTCGGTGCTCAATGTGCTGCCGGTCAACATGATGGGCATCGCCATGGGCCTGCACGTGCGCTGCGGCACCGAAGACAACCTGTGGAACCAGGACCGCAGCGCCAAGATCGGCACCGTGGGCCAGATCGAGCAGCTGGTGCGCATCGCGCGCGAGTTCGGCCGCCCCATCGCCACGGCCCAGCAGGCGCGCGAGATCTGCAAGATCGGCGTGTTCTACGACACCACCGAGGAGTCGCTGGCCGCCAATGGCTTCGCGCCCAACGCCCCCGGCCGCCAGCAGGGCTTCCTGCGCAAGGCCGCATGAGCGCCGCCGCCGTGCCGCGCAGCGTCCAGGTCGACGTGTGGTTCGACCTCATCTGCCCCTGGTGCTGGATAGGCAAGCACTACCTGGACCAGGCGCGGGCGCGCCTGGCCGAGAGCGACCCCGACCTCGCCGTGCAGGTGCGCTGGCACTCGGTGCAGCTGATCCCCGACGTGCCGCCCGAGGGCTGGCCGCGTGCCGCGTTCTACGAGCGCCGGCTGGGCAGCCCCGAGGCCGTGCGCGCACGCCAGGCGCAGGTGCTCGAGGCCGCGCAGCAGGCCGGTGCTCCCATCGACTTCAGCCGCATGAGCATCTTCCCCAACTCTGCCCGCGCGCACCAGCTGCTGGCCCAGGCCCGCAGCCAGCTGCCGGCCGAGGGCTTCGAGGCCGTGCTGCACCGCCTGCTCGAAGGCTATTTCGTGCGCGGCGAAGACCTGGGCAGCGCGCCGGTGCTGGCGGCCATTGCGGCCGAGCACGGCGTGAACCAGTCGCTGGTGGCGCAGGGCCTGTTCGGCTCGTCGCCCGGCGGCGTGCCGCTGTTCGCGTTCAACCAGCGCTTTGCGCTGTCGGGCGCGCAGCCGGCCGAGAGCCTGTGGGCGGCGATGCGTGAGAGCGTTCTCTAGCAGTTTCAAGCCAAATTGGCACCTAGCCAGCATGTAGCAAGCGCGAAGCGCTGTCAAAAAATCAGGAGACAAGCATGCAAGCGATTCCCGAAAGTGCCGGCGGCGCCAAGGACGACTACCTGTACGGCCCGAGGCCGGCGTGGTTCGCCTTTGCGATGACGCTGGCGCTGATGCTGTTCGACTACGTGGACCGGCAGGTCATCGTCTCGCTGTTCCCGCACATCAAGGCGGAGTGGCAGCTGTCGGACAAGCAGCTCGGCCTGCTGGTGTCCATCGTCTCGGTCACCGTGGCGGCGGGCGCGATCCCGATCGCGCTGCTGGCCGACCGCACCAGCCGCGTCAAGAGCATCGTCGTCATGGCGCTGGGCTGGAGCCTGGCCTGTGTCTCGTGCATGTTCACGCGCAACTACACCCAGCTGCTGGCGGCACGCGCCGTGGTCGGCGTGGGCGAGGCGGCCTACGGCTCGGTGGGCGCAGCGCTGCTGGCCAGCCACTTCCCCAGCCGCATGCGCGGCGCGCTGATGGCCTGCTTCTTCGCCACCGGCTCGATAGGCTCGGTGCTCGGCGTGGTGCTGGGCGGCATCATCGCCACGCACTGGGGCTGGAAGGCGGCCTTCGGCGTGGTGGGCGTGCCGGGCCTGGTGCTGGCGCTGCTGTACTACAAGGTGCGCGACTACGAAACCGTCAGGCTCACGGCCAGCCACCAGCAGGCCGTGCAGTCGGCCGGCGGCGTGGCGCGCTCGGTGGCCGGGGCGCTGGCGCGCACGCCGACCGTGCTGTGGACCTGCATAGGCGCGGCGCTGCAGGTCTCGGTGCTCGCCACCGTCTGGGCCTGGCTGCCGAGCTTCCTGAACCGCTTCCACCACCTGCCGGTGGACCAGGCTGCGCTCAAGGCGGCGCTGGTGGTGCTGAGCGGCGCCGTGGGCTCGGTGGTCTGGGGCGCGGTGGTCGACCGCGCGGGCCGCCGCCGCCCGCGCAACAAGCTCTACACCATGGCCGTGCTGTGCCTGGTGTCGCTGGTCCTGCTGGGCGTGGCCTTCGGCGCCGGCGTGTGGTGGCCCATGCCCTCGCAGGGCGCTCAGATCGTGCTCATCATGGCGGGCGGCTTCATGGCCGCCTGCACCGTGGGGCCGGTGACGGCCATCGTGCTCGACGTGGTCCACCCCGGCGTGCGCGCCACGGGCGGCGCGGTGCTGACCCTGTTCCAGAACCTGTTCGGGCTGGCTTCCGGCCCCTTCATCGCCGGCGCGCTGTCGGACGCGTTGGGCCTGCAGTGGGCCATGGCCATCATGCCGTGCTTCTCGGTGCTGGCGGCGCTGGCCTTTTTGCGGGCATCGCGCAGCTACGAGGCGGACCTGCGCCGCGTGCAGGACAGCATTGCCACCTAAAAAATATTGAGGATGACCCACCCATGAATACCTTGGTTCTCAGCGCATGGCCCGGCCGCCTGCGCCAGCTTTTCCCCGGCGTGGTCGCCTGCGCCGTGACCGCGGCCGCCGCCACCTTTCTGTCGCAGCACTATGGTGCGCCGGTCATGTTGTTCGCGCTGATGCTGGGCATGGCGATGAACTTTCTGTCGAGCGACGGCCCGTGCAAGCCCGGCATCGATTTCGCGGCCCGCCAGATGATGCGCTGGGGCGTGGCGCTGCTGGGGCTGCGCATCACCGCGGCGCAGGTGGCGGACCTGGGCTGGCAGCCGGTGCTGGTGGTGGCCGTATCGCTGGTGCTGACCATCGGCGTGTCCATGCTCGTGGCGCGCTGGATGGGCTTCAACATCCTATTCGGCCTGCTGAGCGGCGGGGCCACGGCCATCTGCGGCGCCTCGGCGGCGATGGCGCTGTCGGCCGCGCTGCCGCCCAACCCGCTCAAGGAGCGGGCCTTGTTGTTCACCGTGGTGGGGGTGTCGACACTGTCCACCTTCGCCATGATCCTCTACCCCATGCTGGCGCGCGCGCTCGGGCTGGACGAGCACATGGCGGGCGTGTTCCTGGGCGCCACCATCCACGATGTGGCCCAGGTGGTGGGCGCGGGCTACGGCATGTCGCAGGAGGTGGGCGACACCGCCACGCTGGTCAAGCTGATGCGCGTGGCCCTGCTGCTGCCGGTGATCCTGTTCGCCGTGGTGTACACCCGCGCCACCGGCAAGGCCTCGGGCGATGCCCGGCCGCCGCTGCTGCCGTGGTTTGCCGTAGCCTTTGCGCTGCTGGTGGCGATCAACAGCACCGGCTGGCTGCCCAAGGTGGTCAGCCAGGCCGGCAGCAGCCTGTCCGGCTGGTTCCTGGTGGCAGCGATGGCCGGCATCGGCATGAAGACGCAGCTGCGCGAGCTGGTCACCGTGGGCATCAAGCCCGTGCTGCTGATGGTGGGCGAGACGGCCTTCCTGGCGATGCTGGTGCTGGCACTGTTGCGTTGGGCGCATTGAGCGCGGGTGGATTGCGGTAGGCTAGCTCTTCCTGGCCACTTCCTTCGCAATCCCATGCCATCTTCGCTTCACACCTTTGCGCAACCCCGGCTGCGCCTGCTGTCCTTCGCTCTGGCGGGGATGTCGATGGCGGGCTCGGCTTTTGCCCAGACCTATACCCCCGGCCCGATCACGCCCGCCGTGGACCAGGCGTATGCGAAGCTCGCAGCCTCGCCGCAGGTGCAGAAGGTGCTGGACGGCGTGAAGGCCGACCACGAGCGCGCGCTGGGCGATCTGAAGGCGCTGACCGAGATCCCCGCGCCGCCGTTCAAGGAAAAGGCCCGCGCCGAGTTCTTCCTGTCGCGCCTGCAGGCGCTGGGGCTGACGGACGCCTACCTCGACAAGGAAGGCAATGCCATCGGCATCCGCAAGGGGACCGGCCACGGGCCCAAGCTCGTGGTGTCCGCGCACCTGGACACGGTGTTTCCCGAGGGCACCGATGTCACGGTCAAGGAGAAGGACGGCCGGCTGTACGCGCCCGGCATCTCGGACGACACGCGCGGCCTGGCGGTGCTGCTGTCTTGGCTCAAGGTGCTGAACGATAACCAGGTCCAGACTGTCGGCGACCTGGTGTTCGTCGGCAACGTGGGCGAGGAGGAGCTGGGCAACCTGCGCGGCATGAAGGCCTTGTTCCGCGACCACCCGGACATCGACGGCATGGTGGGCCTGGAGCCCGACGAAGGCGTGCGCGTCACCGTGCAGGGCACGGGCAGCCACCGCTACGAGGTCACGTTCCGCGGCCCGGGCGGCCACAGCTTCGGCGCCTTCGGCACGCCCAGCGCCATCCATGCCATGGGCCGCGCCATCGCGAGGATCGGCGACGTGCGCACGCCGGCCAACCCCAAGACCACCTTCACCGTGGGCAAGGTGGATGGCGGCACCTCGGTCAACTCGATCGCGGGTGATGCGCGCATGACCATCGACATCCGCTCGAACGGCGGAGCCGAGCTGCTGGCGGCCGAGCAGCAGATCCTCGACGCGGTGCGCGACGGCGTGGCCGACGAGAACCGCCGTTGGAACAGCGACAAGCTGAGCTACCAGACCCGGCTGATCGGCGACCGCCCGGCCGGCGCCACGCCGCTGGACGGCCGCATCGTGCAGGCGGCCATGCGCGCCATCCGCGGCGCGGGGCGCGAGCCGCGGCTGAGCGGCAGCAGCACCGATGCGAACGTGCCGCTGTCGCTGGGCATTCCGGCAGTCATCCTGGGCAGCGGCGGCAAGACCGGGGGCTTCCATGCCCGCGACGAGTGGTTCGACCCCAAGGATGCCTGGCAGGGCGCCCAGGTGTCGCTGACCGCGGTGCTGGGTATGGTCGGTGTGGAGGGCGTGACCGAGCCGCTGCTGGAAAAGCGCGCGGCGGGCCGATAAACAGGGAGGGCGGGGCCGGGCTGGCCGGCCCCGGGGTCGCTCAGTAGCGCGGCACCTGCGGGTCGCGCTCCAGGCTCCACAGGTCGATACCGCCGCTGATGTTGGCCACATTGGCGAAGCCTAGCTGCTCCAGGAAGCGCGCCACCTGCATGCTGCGCATGCCGTGGTGGCACAGGCAGGCGACGGGGCGTTCGTCGTCCCAGTGCTGGGCGGCCTGCGGAATCTGCGACATGGGCACGTGCAGCAGCTCGAAGCCATCGCCGGCGCCGATCGAGGCGGTCTGCAGCTCCCAGGGTTCGCGCACGTCGAGCACGGCGGGCAGGGCGCCGGCGGGCTGGCGGGCCAGCCAGTCGCTCAGTTCGGAGGGACGGATCTGGTCCATGGGATCAGAACTTGAAGCGCGAGGCCTCAGGGAAGCCCTTGAGGCGGGCCACCAGGGTGTCCCAGGGGATCTTCTTCTCGAACTGGTTGCTGCGGCGCGTGCAGATGGTGGTGCGCATCACCGGCTCGGTGCCCACGAAGGCCACCAGGCGGCCGCCGTCGTTCAGCTTGTTCAGCAGGGCCTGCGGCACCTCGTAGACCGAGCCGCTGAGCACGATCACGTCGAAGCTGCCGCCGATGGCGGCGATGTTGGAGCCGTCCTCCAGCTTCACATCCACATTGCGGATGCCGGCGCGGTGCAGGTTGGCGCGGGCCAGCTCGACCAGGGAGGGTTCGATCTCGAGCGTGGTGACCTGCTTGGACAGGCTGGCCATCAGCGCCGCCATGTAGCCGGAGCCGGTGCCGATCTCGAGCACGGTGTCGCCGCTCTTGAGCGCCAGATCCTGCAGGATGCGGGCTTCCACGCGGGGCTGCATCATGCAGTGGCCCTGGGCGATGGCGGCCTCGCCGTCGTCGCCGAGCAGCGGCAGCTGCACGTCCATGAAGGCCATGTCCTGCAGGCCGGCAGGCACGAATTCCTCGCGGCGCAGCGTGCCGATGAGCTCCAGCACCTGGGCGTCGCTCACGTCCCAGGGCCGCACCTGCTGCTCCACCATGTTGAAGCGCGCCGCCTGGTGCGGGTCGTTCGCATTCACGGGCATGTTGAGGGGCAAGGTCATCGGGGGCTCCAAAGGCTAAAGGCTTGAGACAAACCTGGGATTTTAGGCCCTTCCGAAGCCGTTGTGCGAAGCTGCGGCTTTGGGGCGCAAAATGGAGCCTGATCCAGACGAGGAACCGCCATGTCAGACCCCTTTGAGCGCATCTACCTAGCCGGAGGCTGTTTCTGGTGTACCGAGGCCGTGTACGCGCGGCTGCGCGGCGTGCAGCAGGTCACCAGCGGCTATTGCAACGGCGACATCGACCACCCCAGCTACGAGCAAGTCTGCGAGGGCGACACCGGCCTGGCCGAATGCGTGGAGCTGGTGTTCGATCCACAGGCGATCACGCTGGAGCAGGTGCTGCAGGTGTTCTTTGCCACGCACGACCCGACCACGCCCAACCGCCAGGGCAACGACGTGGGCACGCAGTACCGCAGCGGCATCTACACCACCGGCGCCGCGCAGTTGGCCGAGGTGCAGCGCTTCGTGCAGGCGCTGGCGGCGTCCGGGCAGTTCGGCGCGCCCATCGTGACCGAGGTGGAGCCGCTCACGCGCTTCTGGCCGGCGGAGGACTACCATCAGGAGTTCTTTGCGCTCAATCCGCGCCAGCCCTACTGCAGCTTCGTTGTCGGGCCCAAGGTGCAGAAGTTCGAGCACCAGTTCGCGGCGCTGCTGAAATAGCTAGCGCTTCGATCCGATCAGCCCGGTCGACAGCATGGTGCCGCAGATGATGAGCGCGCCGCAGCCCAGCATCCACAGCGTCACGGGCTCGCCCAGGAACCAGTTGCCGTAAAGCAGGGCGAACACCGGCGCCACGAAGGTGACGGCCAGCGCCCGGCTGGGGCCGGCGCGCTGGATGATGCGGAAGTACAGCAGGTAGGCGATGCTGGTGCACAGCAGCGCCAGCGCCGACACCGCCAGCCAGGCCTCGACGCCCGGCGTCTGCTCGGGCCACAGCCAGGCCACCGGCAGCGCCAGGCCCAGCGAGGCGCCGATCAGGTTGCCGGTGGTGATGGACAGCACCGGCAGGCCGGTGAGGAATTTCTTGGCGAAGCTGGCCGCCACCGCATAGCTCAGCGAGGCGCCGATGCAGGCGGCGATGGCGCCGTAGCTGCCGGCCGACACCGAGAGCGCCTGCTCGGCGCCCGGCTTGCCGTGCAGCGCCAGCAGGGCCACGCCGGCAAAGCCTATGGCCAGCCCCAGCCAGCGCAGGCCGGTGATGCGGTCGCCCAGCCACACCCAGGCCACCAGCGCGCCCAGCAGCGGCGTGCTCGCGTTCAGGATGGACGCCATGCCGGTGGCGATGTGCAGCACCGCCCACGAGAACAGCGCGAACGGGATCGCCGAGTTGACGATGCCGTTGAACAGCAGCGCCGGCCAGTGCTGGCGGAACACCGGCAGCTCGCCCCGGTGCAGCAGCAGCGGCAGCAGGAAGAGGGCGGCCAGGCTGACCCGCAGGCCCGCCGTGGGCACCGGGCCGAAGGCCGGCGCACTCAGGCGCATGAACAGGAAGGACGCCCCCCACAGCGCCGCCAGCAGGACGAATTCGGGTACCCAGCGCGCTCCCGCGGCGTTCGCGGCTATGGGTGGCACGGCGGTCGGGGTGGTGTCGGTGGAGGGCATGGACGCGGCGGCGGATAAGCAAGTTCGCCATCATGCGCCAAGTGCCCGCGGGCATTCGTGACATTCTTGCGCCGGATTGATGCGCGGATGGAATTGCTATGCCAAACATAGCTGTTCGCGCTTGACTGGTGAGCGCTGGATGCCGATTTGATGCCCATGCACCGCCGCGGCGAAGGCCCATCCGGGCGGTGCCTACAATAGCGGGTTTGCGCCCGCCGGCGGCCTGCCGGGCGGGCGCCGGTTTTCACCCATCGAAGGAAAGCATCGCTGTGTCCATTGCTCCCGCCATCTTCAAGGCCTACGATATCCGCGGCATTGTGCCGAGCACGCTGAATGCCGGAGTCGCCCTCAAGCTGGGGCGCGCCTTCGGCCAGCAGGCCCTGGCGGCCGGCGAGAAGACCGTGGCCGTGGGGCGCGACGGCCGCCTGTCGGGCGCCGAGCTGGGCCAGGCGCTGATGCAGGGGCTGGTGGAGTCGGGCGTCGAGGTGATCGACATCGGCCAGGTGACCACGCCCATGCTGTATTTCGCGGCCAGCACGCTGTGCCATTCCGGCATCCAGATCACCGGCAGCCACAACCCCAAGGACTACAACGGCTTCAAGATGGTGATGGCGGGCCGCGCCATCTATGGCGACGAGATCCAGCAGCTGCGCCAGATCATGGAGCGCGAGAACTGGCGCATGCAGGGCGGCGGCAAGGTGCGCCAGGCGGACGTGACCGCGGATTACCTCGCGCGCATCGTCTCCGACGTGAAGCTGGCGCGCCCGATGAAGATCGTGGTCGACAGCGGCAACGGCATTGCCGGCGCCACCGCGCCCGGCATCTTCCGCGCGCTGGGCTGCGAGGTGACCGAGCTGTATTCCGAGGTGGACGGCAACTTCCCCAACCACCACCCCGATCCGAGCAAGCCCGAGAACCTGCGCGACCTGATCGAGGCGCTGAAGTCCTCCGACGCCGAGCTGGGCCTGGCTTTCGACGGCGACGGCGACCGCTTGGGCATCGTCACCAAGGAGGGCACCAACATCTTCCCCGATCGCCAGATGATGCTGTTCGCGCAGGACGTGCTCTCGCGCGTGCCGGGCGGCGAGATCGTGTTCGACGTCAAGTGCTCGCAGCGCCTGGCACCCGCCATCGAGGCGGCCGGCGGCAAGCCGGTGATGTTCAAGACCGGCCATTCGCTGATCAAGGCCCGCATGCGCGAGACCAACGCGCCGCTGGGCGGCGAGATGAGCGGCCACATCTTCTTCAAGGAGCGCTGGTACGGCTTCGACGACGGCACCTACGCCGGCTGCCGCCTGCTCGAGATCCTGAGCCGCGCGAACAACCCCAGCGCCGTGCTCAATGCGCTGCCCACCAGCTACAGCACGCCCGAGCTGAACGTGGCCTGCATCGAGGGCGAGCCGCACCGCCTCACGGCCGAGCTGCAGGCGCTGGCGCCGCAGGCCTTTGCCGCGCCCGCCACCATCAACACCATCGACGGCCTGCGCGTGGACTGGCCGGACGGCTTTGGCCTGATCCGCGCCAGCAACACCACGCCGGTGCTGGTGCTGCGCTTCGAGGGCCACACCCAGTCGGCGCTGCACCGCATCGAGGGCGAGATGAAGGCGCTGCTGCTGAAGGTCAAGCCCGACGCCGTGGTTGGCGACGCCGCCCACTGACCCGGCCATGCCGCTCGCGCTGTCGCTCTATTCCGCGCTGCTGCGGCTGGCCCGGCCGCTGCTGCGCCGCAAGCTCGCGCGCCGCGCCGTGCAGGAGCCGGCCTATGGGCAGGACGTGGCGCAGCGCTTTGGCGACTACCGCGAGCTGCCGCCGTACCAGCCGCACCCTGAGATGCCGCTGGTATGGGTGCATGCGGTGTCGTTGGGCGAGACGCGGGCCGCCGCCATCCTGGTGCGCGAGCTGCGCGAGCAGATTCCGGCGCTGCGCCTGCTGCTGACCCATGGCACGGCCACCGGCCGCGAGGAGGGGCGCAAATTGCTGCTCCCGGGCGACATTCAGGTCTGGCAGCCCTGGGACGATGCCGGCGCCGTGCGCAGCTTCCTGCGGCGCTTCCGGCCGGCGATCGGCATCCTGATGGAAACCGAGATGTGGCCCGGCCTGGTGGCCGGCTGCCGGGCTCGCGGCATTCCGCTGATGCTGGTGAACGCCCGGCTCAACGCCAAGTCGCACCGCGGCGCGCGCCAGCTGGGCTGGCTGTCGCGCCCGGCCTATGGCGCGCTGGCCTCGGTGCTGGCGCAGACCGAGTCCGACGCCGTGCGGCTGCGCGACCTGGGCGCGCCGGTGCAGGCGGTGCTGGGCAACCTGAAGTTCGACGTGCATGTGGACGAGCCGCTGCTGGCGCGCGGCCGCGCCTGGCGCGAACTTCAATCGCGGCCCGTGGTGCTGCTGGCCAGCAGCCGCGAAGGCGAGGAAGGGCTGTGGCTGGAGGCTTTGAAGCAAAAAATGGCTCTAGCCCAAGCGCAGCAAGCGCAATCAGCTATAAAAAAAGAAGCGTCGAATGTGCAATGGCTGGTCGTTCCGCGCCATCCGCAGCGCTTCGACGAGGTGCAGGCGCTGCTGGCCGGGGCCGGCCTGACCGTGTCGCGCCGCAGCCAGTGGGGCGATGCCCCCGAGGCTGCCGACGTGTGGCTGGGCGACAGCATGGGCGAGATGCACCTGTACTACGGCATGGCCCATGCGGCGCTGTTGGGCGGCAGCTTTGCGCCGCTGGGCGGGCAGAACCTGATCGAGGCGGCGGCCTGCGGCTGCCCGGTGGTCATGGGGCCGCACACCTTCAACTTCGCCCAGGCGGCCGAGGCCAGCATCGAGGCCGGCGCCGCACTGCGCGCCGCCGACATGGCTGATGGCGTGGCGCAGGCCGTGCAACTGGCCGGCGATCCGCTGCGCCAGCAGGCCATGGCCCGGGCGGCCACCGTGTTCGCCGCCTCGCACCGCGGCGCGGCGCGGGCCACGGCGCAGCTGGTGGCGGCCGAGCTGGAAAAGACCGAGGGCTTCGTCAATTCCTGCTTCGGCACCGACGAGAGCCTGAACCGCTTCCAGAACTGAGTCAGCGCGGCCGCGTCAGCCAGCCGGCCGCGAAGGTCGCCGCCAGCGTGGGCAGGGCCGCGCCCGCCTGCGGCGCGAGCTGGGCCAGCAGGTGGTACAGCGCAATGCCCGCCAGCCAGAGGGCCACCGGCACCGCATGCACGGCGCGGGCCGACTGCAGCAGCTGCAGGATCGGCGCGCCCAAGGCAAGGCGGCCCAGGATCACGCCGAACAGTGGCACGAAGACCGAGCTGAGCATCAGCAGGAAAGGCTCCAGGCTGTGCATGGGCAGCACCAGGGCCAGCAGCGTGCACAGCACGGCCATCACGAGGCCCCAGGCGCGAATGCCCAGGCGCGGCGCCATGCTGTGCGCCGAGACCGCGCCCGAATACACGTCGCCGTAGGCGTTGTCCACCTCGTCGAGCAGGATCAGCGACAGCGCGATCAGCCCGCCCTGGGCCAGCAGCAGCGCCGCCACCAGGTCGCTGCTGGGCAGCACCAGGGCCACCAGCACGCCCAGCGCATAGCACCAGACGTTGGCGATGCCGAAGCCCAGCCAGGTGCCGGCCAGCGCGCTGCGGCCGCTCTTGCCGTGGCGTGCATAGTCGGCCACCAGCGGCAGCCACGAGATGGGCATGGCGATCACCAGGTCCAGCGCCGGCAGCACGCCCATGCCACCCTGGCCGGGGCGGCTCCACAGCGCCTGCCAGCCCTGGGCCTGCGCCATGGCCATGAACTGCCAGCTCAGCCACAGCAGCGACAGCACCACCAGCGGCAGCGCGATGCGCGAGATCAGCTGGCGCACCAGCCTGACCATCGAGCCGGAGATCAGCGCCACCAGCAGGCCGCCCCACAGCAGCGTAGCCACATACGGCCACCAGCCGGCCTGCATGGCACCGGCCTGGCGCGCGATGGCCACGGTGGAGTCGCGCATCACCACCAGCTCGAACGCACCCCAGCCCAGCAGCTGCACGATATTGAGCAGCACCGGCAGGTTGGCGAAGCGCCGGCCGTAGACCGCATGCATCAGCCCTGCGCTGGCCAGGCCGCTGTCGCAGCCCAGCTTGCCCACCCAGGCCAGCAGGCCCGCGCCCAGGACCGAGCCGGCGGCGATGGCCCACAGCGCCTCGGCGGGCGACAGGGCCGGCATCAGGTAGGCGCCCACCTGCATCACCAGCAGGCCCACGCCCAGGCTGAACCACAGCGAGGCGAGGTTCGTGCCGCTGAAGGCGCGGCTGCGGGCATCGACCGGGGTCAGCGCCTCGTTGGCGCGCGGGATGGTGGACATGGACGGCTCCGTGGCGGTGCGCGGGGGGCCGGACTGGCGGCGGTCGGGTCGACGGCCATGCGGTCTGCAGCTTCCCTGCGCGAGGATGATCTCGAGCACACAACGTGTGCAACAGGTTCAAAGGGTGTGATCTCAGCCCGGCAAACACCGGACACCCCTAGAGCGTGTTATGAACTCATCCCCTGAGCGATGGCAGGCAAAGCATTGGGCAGCATGAGCAGCACAAAGACCAG
>JBLZYV010000102.1:2652-12563 GCA_050282565.1 Comamonas sp. | reverse complement strand
AGCCCCCACAACTGCTCCCGCCACAACGCCCACGCACTCCTGCACACCCCCATCGCCGGCTCCACCACCGGCGCCAGCATGCGCAGCACCAGCATGTGCTCGTTGGGCGCCGTCACCCCGGCCACCACATCCGGGGGCGCGGCCTGCAACAGCTCATGCGTGGCCTCCAGCAGCGCCTCGCGCTGCGCCCGGGGCAGCGGCGTGCCGCTGGCGAAGACCAGGCTCGCCAGGCAGCGCCGGCCGGCCAGGCCCAGGTCGCCGTCGAGCAGCAGGTGGTCGTGCGCGGCGATCACGCCGCGCTCCAGAAAGTGCCCCGGCCATTCCAGGTGCTGGGTGAAGCGGCCGTGCTCGAACGGTTGGCCGGCCAGCGGCAGGCCCAGCGCCGTCACGTCCCAGGCCAGCAACTGCGCGCCTTCGGCGAGTTGAAACTCCAGGTGGTTGACCGCCTCGCAGGCGTTGTAGGCAATGGCTTCCAGCGGCAGCCATTCCAGCCGCGCACCGGGCGCGAGGCTGAGCCGCGTGCGCTGCAGCGCCGGCGGGCCCAGGCTCTTGTAGAAGCGCGTGGCGCCAGGCGTGGTGACCAGCGCGTGCGCGCCCTCGCCCACTTGCACGGCGATGTCGAGCACGTCGCCGCCGACCAGGCCGCCCGGCGGATGCACCAGCACGTTGTGGCAGATGCCCGGCCCTTCCGGGTACAGGCTCTTGAGCACGCGCAGCGGCCCGTCGTGCGTGAAGCGCACGGCCGTCCTGCCTTGTTGCGCGCGGTAGTCGAGGTTCAGTTGTGCATGCCAGCCCATGGGCACCGATCTTAGATGGCGACCAGCTTCTGGATGCCCTTTTCCTGCATCTCGCTGCCCGGCCCGCTGGCGATGACTTCGCCGCGCTCCATCACGACGTAGTGGTCGGCCAGTTCCTCGGCAAAGTCGTAGTACTGCTCGCACAGCACGATGGCCATGTCGCCCCGGTTCGCCAGCATGCGGATGACGCGGCCAATGTCCTTGATGATGCTGGGCTGTATGCCTTCGGTGGGCTCGTCGAGGATGAGCATGCGCGGCCCCGGCGCCAGTGCGCGTGCGATCGCCAGCTGCTGCTGCTGCCCGCCCGAGAGGTCGCCGCCGCGCCGCTGCAGCATCTGCTTGAGCACCGGGAACAGCTCGTACAGCTCGCCAGGAATGCGCGTGCCCGCCGGGCAGTAGGCCAGGCCCATGCGCAGGTTCTCTTCCACGCTCAGGCGCGCGAAGATCTCGCGGCCCTGCGGCACATAGCCTATGCCGGCGCGCGCGCGCTCGTAGGGCGTGCTGCGCGCGATGTCGCGGCCCTGCCACTGGATGCGGCCGCTCTTGATGGGCACCAGGCCCATCAGGCTCTTGAGCAGCGTGGTCTTGCCCACGCCGTTGCGGCCCAGCAGCACGGTGATCTGGCCGATCTCGGCTTGCAGGTTCACGTTGCGCAATATGTGCGAGCCGCCGTAGTACTGGTGCAGGTTCTGAACTTCAAGCATTTTTGGCCTCTAGCCCTTATGTATAAAGCGAAAGCAGCTATTGTTTTTGATAATCAGCGCCCGAGGTACACCTCGATCACGCGCTCGTCGGCCTGCACCTGGGCCAGCGGGCCTTCGGCCAGCACGGCGCCGTCGCACAGCACGGTGACCTTTTCGCTGATGGTGGCGATGAAGCCCATGTCGTGCTCCACCACCATCAGCGAGTGCCGGCCCTTGAGCGTGAGGAACAGCTCGGCCGTGCGCGCCGTCTCCTCGTCGGTCATGCCGGCCACGGGCTCGTCCAGCAGCAGCAGGCGCGGCTCCTGCACCAGCAGCATGCCTATCTCCAGCCACTGCTTCTGGCCGTGGCTCAGCAGCCCGGCCTGGCGCGTGACGCTGCCGGCCAGGTGGATGGTGTGCAGCACCTCGGCGATGCGGTCCTGCTGCGCGCCATTGAGGGCAAAGCGCATGGACGCGGCCACGCCCTTGTGGGTCTTGAGCGCCAGCTCCAGGTTCTCGAACACCGTGAGCTGCTCGAACACCGTGGGCTTCTGGAACTTGCGGCCTATGCCCATGGCGGCGATCTGCGGCTCGTTGTAGCGCAGCAGGTCGATGGTGGAGCCGAAGAACACCGTGCCGCGGTCGGGCCGGGTCTTGCCGGTGATGATGTCCATCATCGTGGTCTTGCCCGCGCCGTTGGGGCCGATGATGCAGCGCAGCTCGCCGGGCGCGATGTCCAGCTGAAGGCCGTTGATGGCCTTGAAGCCGTCGAAGCTCACATGCACGTCCTCCAGGTAGAGGATGCGGCCGTGGGTCACGTCCACCTCGCCGGCCACCACGGGCCGCGCCATGCTGGCGCTGCGCCCGCCCGATTCGGTGCGGTGCTCGCTGCGGTGTTCGCGGTAGTGCTGCAGGCGCTCGTTGCCGGCTTCCATCAGGTCGGGCGTCATGCCAGGGCCTCCTTCGCGGGTGCGCTCTTCAACGATGCCGATTGCGCGCGGCGCCTGGCGCGCTGGTCGCGGATCTGCTGCGGCAGGCGGATCAGCCCGCCGGGCATGAACAGCGTCACCACGATGAACAGTGCGCCCAGCACGTACAGCCAGGACTCGGGCGCAGCCACGGTGAGCCAGCTCTTGCCGCCGTTGACGACGAAGGCGCCGAGGATGGGCCCGACCAGGCTGGCGCGCCCGCCCACGGCCGTCCACACCGCCATCTCGATGGAGTTGCCCACGCTCATCTCGCCGGGGTTGATGATGCCCACCTGCGGCACGTAGAGCGCGCCGGCCAGGCCGCACATCATGGCCGAGACGACCCAGACCGAGAGCTTGTAGGGCAGCGGGTTGTAGCCGCAGAACATGGTGCGCGACTCGGCATCGCGCACGGCCTGCAGCACGCGGCCATACTTGCTGCGGATGAGCCAGCGCGAGAACAGGAAGCAGCCCAGCAGCGCCAGCCCCGACAGCGCGAACAGCAGCACCTGCATGGCCTGGGTGTTCAGCGGCACGCCCAGGATGCTCTTGAAGCCCGTGAAGCCGTTGTTGCCGCCGAAACCCGTCTCGTTGCGGAAGAACAGCAGCATGGCCGCATAGGTCAGCGCCTGGGTGATGATGGAGAAATACACGCCCTTGATGCGCGAGCGGAAGGCGAAGTAGCCGAACACGCCGGCGATCACGCCCGGCACCAGCAACACCAGCAGCACCGTGGCCGTGAAGCTGCCTGACAGCGCCCAGTGCCAGGGCAGCGCCTTCCAGTCCAGAAAGCCCATGAAGGCAGGCAGCGCGCCCGGCCCCGCGGCCTCGCGCATCAGGTGCATGCCCATCACATAGCCGCCCAGCGCGAAGAACAGGCCATGGCCCAGGCTGAGGATGCCGGTGTAGCCCCAGATCAGGTCAATGGCCAGCGCCACGATGGCGTAGCACATGAACTTGCCCAGCAGCCCCACCAGATAGTCGGACAGGTGCAGCGGGTGGCCCTCGGGCACCCACAGGTTCAGGGCCGGCGCCACGGCGCAGACCACGATGAGCGCGGCCAGGAAAACGGCCCAGCCCCGGGCGCCGAGCAGGGGCTCGGGCCTGGGCAGTTGCAAGGAGTTTTTCGTTGTCATGGATCAAGCCTCGGCGCTGCGGCCCTTGAGGGCAAAAATGCCTTGCGGACGTTTCTGGATGAACACCACGATGAACAGCAGCACGGCGATCTTGGCCAGCACCGCGCCCGTCCAGCCTTCGAGCAGCTTGGACAGCACGCCCAGGCCCAGGGCCGCATACACCGTGCCCGCGAGCTGGCCCACGCCGCCCAGCACCACAACCAGGAAAGAGTCGACGATGTAGTTCTGGCCCAGGTCCGGCCCCACGTTGCCGATCTGGCTCAGCGCGCAGCCGGCCAGGCCCGCGATGCCCGAGCCCAGCGCGAAGGCATAGGTGTCGGTGCGCGCGGTGTTCACGCCCACGCACGAGGCCATGGCACGGTTCTGCGTGACGCCGCGCACGAACAGGCCCAGCCGCGTCCTGGCAATCATGAAGGCCACGGCGCCCAGCACCGCGAAGGCGAAGACGATGATGGCGATGCGGTTGAACGGCAGCGTGAGGTTCGGCAGCAGCAAGACGCCGCCGCTCATCCACGCGGGGTTTTCCACGCCCACGTTCTGCGCGCCGAACAGGCTGCGCACCGCTTGCTGCAGCACCAGGCTGATGCCGAAGGTGGCCAGCAGCGTCTCCAGCGGGCGGCCGTAGAGGAAGCGGATCACGCCGCGCTCCAGCACCGCGCCCACCAGCGCGGCGGCCGCGAAGGCCACGGGCACGGCCACGACCAGGTACCAGCCGAACATCGACTCGGGCAGCCAGCGCTGGAACAGCACCTGCACCATATAGGTCGCGTAGGCGCCGATCATGATCAGCTCGCCATGCGCCATGTTGATCACGCCCATCAGCCCGTAGGTGATGGCCAGCCCCAGGGCCGCCAGCAGCAGCACCGAGCCCAGGCTCAGGCCGCTGAAGATGGCGCCCAGGCGTTCGCCCCAGGCCAGCGATTCGGCAATCGCCGGCAGCGCGGCCCGGATCGCCTTCTGCACCGCGGGGTCGGTCTCGTCGGCCAGGCGCTGGTTCAGCAGCAGCTGGGTCTCGGGCGTCTTGAGCTGCGCCAGCTGCCGCACGGCCCGCAGGCGCTGGGCGGCATCGTCGCTGCCCAGCAGGCTGGCGGCGCGGGCACGGCCCAGCAGGGCCTTGACCTGTTCATCGCTCTCGCCGGCCAGGGCCTTGGCGATCAGCGGCAGGCGCGCGGCATCGGGCTCGGCGGCCATCTGCCGCGCGGCCTTGCGGCGCTGCTGCACATCGCTGCTGGAAAGCGCCAGCGCGGCCTGCGCGGACTCGATCACGCCGCGCAGGTAGTTGTTGTTGACGACCTCGTCGGCATCGGCGGGCAGCGTGACGGCCGCGCCGGTGGCGGGATCGCTCGCGGCCTCACCCTGCACCACATAGGCCTTGCCGCCGGCGGTGCGCACGGCGTCGTCGGCCAAGGCCTGCAGGTAGGCGGCCAGGCGGCCGCCTTCGTCGGGCTCCAGCGCGGCGGCGTTGATGGCCGCGGCGCGCGCGTCGTTGTCTTCGGCCGCCGCCATGGCAAAGGCCTGCTCGGCCGTCAGCGCGTGGCTGGACAGCGAAAGCAGCAAGCCCAGTGCGCTCGCCCATGCTATGCGCAGGATTTTCATAGTCAGATCAGTACTTAAGGCTTATGTAGAATGCGCCGGCAGCTATGGTTTTTCTCCCTCTCCCGCCGGGAGAGGGTTGGGGGGAGGGCCAGCGGCACCTACCAGGCACAGGCCGCCCCTCACCCAGCCTCTCCCCAACGGGGAGAGGAGCCATGCGGTCAGGAACTGCTCTTGCCGTCGGGTTCATCCTTCTTCTTGTCATTGCCTTCGATGAAGGGGCTCCAGGGCTGGGCCTTGATCGGGCCCTTGGTCTTCCAGACCACGCTGAACTGGCCGTCGGCCTTGATCTCGCCCACCATCACGGGCTTGTGCAGGTGGTGGTTCTTCTCGTCCATCTTCACGCTGAAGCCGTCGGGCGCGGTGAAGGTCTGGCCAGCCATCGCGGCGATGACCTTGTCGGTATCGGTGCTCTTGGCCTTTTCCACGGCCTGCTTCCACATGTGGATGCCGATCCAGGTGGCTTCCATCGGGTCGTTGGTCAGCGGCTTGTCCTTGTGGCCGGCGATGTTCTTGGCCTTGGCGTAGTCGCCCCACTGCTTGATGAAGGCGGTGTTGGTGGGGTTCTTCACGCTCATGAAGTAGTTCCACGCGGCCAGGTGCCCGACCAGGGGCTTGGTGTCCACGCCGCGCAGTTCCTCCTCGCCCACGCTGAAGGCCACCACGGGCACGTCCTTGGCCTTGAGGCCGGCATTGCCCAGCTCCTTGTAGAAGGGCACGTTGGAGTCGCCGTTGATGGTGGAGATCACCGCCGTCTTGCCGCCGGTGGAGAACTTCTTCACGTCGGCCACGATGGTCTGGTAGTCGCTGTGGCCGAAGGGCGTGTAGGTCTCCAGGATGTCGGCGTCCTTCACCCCCTTGCTCTTGAGGAAGGCGCGCAGGATCTTGTTGGTGGTGCGCGGGTACACGTAGTCGGTGCCCAGCAGCACGAAGCGCTTGGCACCGCCGCCCTCCTTGCTCATCAGGTATTCGACGGCCGGAATCGCCTGCTGGTTGGGCGCGGCGCCGGTGTAGAAGACGTTCTTGGACAGCTCCTCGCCCTCGTACTGCACGGGGTAGAACAGCAGGCCGTTGTTCTGCTCGAACACCGGCAGCACGGACTTGCGCGACACGCTGGTCCAGCAGCCGAAGACCACGGCCACCTTGTCCTGCGTGATGAGCTGCTTGGCCTTCTCGGCGAACAGCGGCCAGTTGGAGGCCGGGTCCACCACCACGGGTTCGAGCTTCTTGCCCAGCACGCCGCCCTTGGCGTTGATGTCGTCGATGGCCATCAGCACCGTGTCCTTGAGCACGGTCTCGGAGATCGCCATGGTGCCCGAGAGGCTGTGCAGCACCCCGACCTTGATGGTGTCCGCAGCCAGCGCCTGCGAGCACAAGCCCAGGCCCAGGGCCATGGAGGCAGCCAGTGTAGTGAGGGTTCCGCGACGATTCATTTCAGCACTCCCAGAAGGATTGGTCCGGTCACATTGACCGCAGGCCTTGAAGTGCAATTACCGTGCCAGCGCAAATCCGCGGCCTGGGCGCTTTTTCCGCACCAGCACGGTGCCTGTGCACCAGAAGCGGACATTCAATGCGCGGCAAAGCGCAGCAGGTACTCGTAGCTGTTCTCGGTGGTGCGCGCATCGCCCAGCACCGGCACGCGCAGGATCGCCTGCAAGGTATTGGTGCCGGGCGCAGGCACCACGGTGGCCATGCCCTGCGCGTCGCTGGTCACGGGCGAGCCGTGCTCGCCCCAGCTCAGGCGCACGCCGGCGCGGGGCTGGCCGTCCAGCAGTACCAGCAACTTCAGCGGCTGGCCCGCCTGGGGCTGGCGACCCTGCTGGGGCACGAGTTCAAACGTCTGGCCCAAAGGCTTTTGCATCACCGCGCCCCACTGCACCACGGTCTTGTGGAACTTGCGCGCATGCACGCCGCGCACGGCGCCGGGGTTGCGGTCCATGGGCAGGTGCTGCATCTGCGCATCGCCGCCCGTGGTGCTGAAGAAGCCGTTGTCCAGCTCCACGGCGATCAGCGCGGCCCGGGCATCGGGCTGGATGCGGATGCCATCGGCCAGGCGTTGCACCTGGCTGTCCACGGCGCGGCCGCGCAGGTCGTAGGCGTGCACGCGCTGCAGCTTGGCGGGGTCGAAAGGCTCGACCTTTCCTTCGTGGCCGCCGAACTGCATCACGTAGCCGCCCTGCGCATCGGACTCCAGCCACACGTTGTGCGCCTGCGCAGTGCAGGCCAGCAGCAAGGCGCCAAGGGCCGTGGCGCGCAGAAGGATCGATGAGGTGGAGGTAAGCGACATAGAGGTCCTGTGTTTCGGATTCATAGCGAGACCTGCAGACCCAGTTGCAGCGTGCGCGGCGCGCCGGGCGCCACCAGGCGCTCGCCGCCGATCAGGGCCGTGGTGCTGGCGTAGCGTGCATTGCCGGCATTGCGCAGCCACAGGCTGAGGCTGGCGTTGCGGGCCACGCCGGCGGGCAGGCGGTATTGCAGGCCGATGTCTGCCCAGTGGTAGGCGCCGGCCCATTCGGTGTTGGCCGCATTCAGCGTGCTGCGGCCCACATGGCGCAGCACGGCGTGCACAGTCAGGTCGGCGCGCGGGCTCCAGCGCGCATGCACGGTGCTGGTGGTGCCGGGCACGCCGCTGACCTGGCGCCCGAGCAGCGTGGCATCGGCGTTCTGCGTGACCCGCGAGCGCGCGCGGCCCCAGGCCCATTCAAAGTGCCAGTCGCTGCGCGGCAGCCAGTGCAGCTGCAGCTCGGCGCCCTGGCGCAGCGTGGCGCCGAAGTTCTCGTACTCGCCCGGCGCCGTGTTGCGGATCTCCTGGCTCGACGTGATGCGGTAGACCGCGGCATCCACCAGCCATTGCGCCGAGGGCTGCCACTGCAGGCCCAGCTCGGCCTGGCGAAAGATGTTGGACTCCAGCTCGCGCGCACCCAGCGCGTACTTGGCAAAGTCGCTGGGCAGCGCAAAGCCCTCGGCCCAGCTGGCCCGCAATGCCGTGTTCGCGTTGAGCTGCGTCCGCAGGCCCAGCTTGGGGCTGGCATGGCTGCGGCTGGCCATGCGCCCGCAGGGGTCGTCGCCGGCCTCGGGCCCCAGCGGGCGGCAGTGGCCCGTGAAGCGGTCCCAGCGCAGCGCCGCCGTGGCCTGCAGCCAATCGTTGGCCTGCCAGCCGGCCTGGCCGTAGGCCGCCGTGTTGTCGAGGCGCGTGCGGCGGTCGTCCAGTGCCGCGCCGGTGTGCTGGCGATTGATCAGCCCATCCCAGTAGCCGTAGTCGGTGGACTCGCGCAGCTGTTCCATGCCCAGCATCCAATCCAAAGCGCCGCCCGCCAGCACGGACTTGCCGGCGAGGTTCATGCCCGCGCCGCGCACGCTGCGGTCGTAGGCTTCCTCGCGCTGCATCCAGCTGCCGCGGCGCGGCCGGGTGAACCAGCGCGTGAACTCCTGCTGCGTGCCATAGGCAAAGCCCAGCAGGCGGGTGCCGCTGCCCAGGTCGTAGCCGGCGTCGAGGCGCAGCGTGCCGAAGTGCTTGCGCGAACCGTCGCCCACCACGCGGGGATCCTGGCCCTGCGGGTCCTGCCGCCACTGCGCTTCGGTCAGGTAGCCGGGCGAATCGCCGCGCGCCTCGTGCCAGCGGCCGGACAGGGCCAGGTCCAGCCGCCCATTCACGCGGTGCTTCCAATAGCCGCTGAGCGTGCTGCGCGAAAAGCCCGCATCCGGCCGAGCGCCGTCGCCGCGCACCTGCTGGGCCGCGAGGTTGACCTGGTCGCCCGACTCCAGCGCCTGGCCCAGCGCGAACTGGGTGTCGAGCAGGCCGTGCGAGCCCGCGGTCACGCCGATGTCGCGGTAGCTGCCGCTGCGGCGCGTGCGCAGCTCGATCAGCCCGGCGCGGTTGTAGTTGCCCTGCAGCACCGACGTGGGGCCGCGGTGCACGGCCGCCTGCTCCAGCTCCAGCGGCACGACCACGTTCAGGTCGAAGTAGCCGTCGGCGTGCGACATGGCCTCGTTCAGCGGAATGCCGTCCAGCGTGGCCGCGATGTCGCCGCCATGGCCGCCGCCGGCAAAGCCGCGCAGCACCACGCTGTTGGCCACGCCGTTGAGCTGGTAGTTGCTGACATGCATGCCGGGCACCCGGCTCCACAGCGATTCGACCTCCTGCACGGGCTGCTCGCGCACCTCGCCGGCGCCCAGCGTGGTCACCGAAAACGGCTTTTGCGCTGCGTCCAGCGCCTGGCCCTTGACCGTGGTGGCGGGCAGCTCGGCGGGGGCCTCCTGCGCCGCAGCGGCCAGGCTCAGCACCAACGGCAACCCGCAACACACCAGGCGTGGATTCAACGGCATACGCAAACGCTCTCCCTTATTTTGGAAAGCCCCTGCCGTGCAAGCTTCGTGCCACCGGCGCTGCACCGAAATGCGGTTGCGCCTGCACCAATGAGAGGCAAACCTCACCAGATCGGGCACCCATGCACCACCAGCGCGCATCCGTCCGCCCTCCTCGCCGCTTGCACCAGGCCGGCGCACTGGCATGGCACTTGCTTCGGTCTACGGCCATGGAACTCACACCGCGCGAAAAAGACAAGCTGCTGATCTTCACCGCAGCCCTGCTGGCCGAGCGCCGCAAGGCGCGCGGTCTCAAGCTCAACTACCCCGAGGCCGTGGCACTGATCAGCGCCTACGTGATGGAGGGCGCGCGCGACGGCAAGACCGTGGCCCAGTTGATGAGCGAGGGCCGCACGGTGCTCACGCGCG
>JBLZYV010000102.1:0-2642 GCA_050282565.1 Comamonas sp. | reverse complement strand
CGGCATCGCCGAGATGATTCCGGACATCCAGATCGAGGCCACCTTCCCCGACGGCACCAAGCTGGTGACAGTGCACGAACCGATCATCTGAAGCCTTTTTGGCTCCCAACCCTTATCCATCAAGCGCAAACAGCTATGAAAAAGATAACAACCATCGCCCTCTCCGCCCTGCCGGCCCTGCCCATGGCCGCGCTGGCCCATGGCGGCAGCCACCCGCACACGCATGGCCTGCTGGACAGCTTCGTGCAGGGCCTGGCCCATCCCTTCACCGGGCTCGACCACCTGGCGGCGATGCTGGCGGTGGGCGTGTGGAGCGCGTTGACCGTCACCCCGGCCTGGCGCGCGCCGGCCGCCTTCGTGGCGCTGCTGGTGGCCGGTGCGCTGGCCGGCTTTGCCGGCCTGTGGGTGCCGGGCGTGGAGCCCATGATCGCCGCCTCGGTGCTGGTGCTGGGCCTGCTGGTGGCCGTGCAAAAGCGCATGCCCTGGGTGCTGGCCGCCGCGCTGGCGGGCGTGTTCGCCTTCTTCCACGGCGCGGCCCATGGCTATGAGCTGGCGGGCGATACCGGCCTGGCGGCCGTGGGCGCGCTGGCCGGCATGGCGCTGGGCTCGGCCGCGCTGCATGTCGCCGGCATGGCCCTGGGCCACGCCGTGGTGCAGCGCCACCAGTGGCTGGCCCGGCTGGCCGGCGCGGCCACGGCGCTGCTCGGCGCCTTCCTGCTGACCCGCCTGGCTTGAAACATATGACGCACACGAAGCATGCGGGGTACACCATGATCCCCGGTGAACTGTTCATCGACGCGGGCGAGCATGCCCTCAACCCCGGCCGCCGCACCGCCACGCTGGTGGTGCACAACGCCAGCGACCGGCCCATCCAGGTCGGCTCGCACTACCACTTTGCCGAGACCAATGCCGGCCTGGCCTTCGACCGCGATGCGGCGCGCGGCATGCGCCTGAACATTGCCTCGGGCATGGCCGTGCGCTTCGAGCCCGGCCAGCAGCGCACGGTGGAGCTGGTCGACATCGCCGGCGACCGGCAGATCCACGGCTTTCGCGGCCTGGTGATGGGAGCACTCTGATGGCCACGATGGACAAACGCGCCTACGCCGAGACCTACGGCCCCACGGTGGGCGACCGCCTGCGGCTGGCGGACACCGACCTGATCCTCGAAGTCGAGCGCGACTTCACGCTGGCCGCGGGCGGCTATGGCGAGGAGGTGAAGTTCGGCGGCGGCAAGACCATCCGCGACGGCATGGCGCAAAGCCAGCGCAGCCGTGAACAGGGCGCCATGGACACGGTGCTGACCAACGCCCTCATCATCGACCACTGGGGCATTGTCAAGGCCGACATAGGCCTGAAGGACGGCCGCATCGCCGCCATCGGCAAGGCCGGCAATCCCGACACCCAGCCGGGCGTGGACATCGTCATCGGCCCGGGCACCGAGATCATCAGCTGCGAAGGCAGCATCGTCACGGCCGGCGGCATAGACACCCACATCCACTTCATCGCCCCGCAGCAGATCGAGGAAGCGCTGACCAGCGGCGTGACCACCATGATCGGCGGCGGCACGGGCCCGGCCACGGGCACCTTCGCCACCACCTGCACGCCCGGCCCCTGGAACCTGGAGCGCATGCTGCAGGCGGCCGACGCCTTTCCGATGAACCTGGGCTTTCTGGGCAAGGGCAACGCCAGCCAGCCCCAGGGTTTGCACGAGCAGATCGCGGCCGGCGCCATCGGCCTCAAGCTGCACGAGGACTGGGGCAGCACGCCGGCGGCCATCGACAACTGCCTCACCGTGGCCGAGGACACCGACACCCAGGTCGCCATCCACACCGACACGCTCAACGAAAGCGGCTTCGTGGAGGACACGGTGGCCGCCTTCAAGGGCCGCACCATCCACACCTTCCACACCGAGGGCGCGGGCGGCGGCCATGCGCCCGACATCCTCAAGGTGGTGGGCGAGGCCAATGTGCTGCCCAGCTCCACCAACCCCACGCGCCCCTATACGGTGAACACGCTGGACGAGCATGTGGACATGCTTATGGTCTGCCACCACCTGGATGCCGGCATCGCCGAAGACCTGGCCTTTGCCGAAAGCCGCATCCGCAAGGAGACTATCGCGGCCGAGGACATCCTGCACGACATTGGCGCGATCAGCATGTTCAGCTCCGACAGCCAGGCCATGGGCCGGGTGGGCGAAGTGATACTGCGCACCTGGCAGACCGCGCACAAGATGAAGCAGCAGCGCGGCGCCCTGCCCGGCGACGGCGCGCGTAACGACAACTTCCGCATCAAGCGCTACATCGCCAAATACACCATCAACCCCGCCATCGCCCACGGCATCAGCCACGAGGTGGGCAGCCTGGAGGTGGGCAAGTGGGCCGACATCGTGGTCTGGAAGCCGGCTTTCTTCGGCGTCAAGCCCAGCTGCATCCTCAAGGGTGGCTTCATCGCCATGGCCGCCATGGGCGATCCGAACGCCTCTATCCCCACGCCCCAGCCCGTGCACTACCGGCCCATGTTCGGTGCGTTTGGCGGGGCAATCGCCAGAACCTCGCTGACCTTCGTCTCCCAGGCCGGCCTGGCGGCGGGCATAGGCCAGCGCTTCGGCCTGCACAAGCCGCTGTCGGCCGTCAAGGGCATAC
>JBLZYV010000101.1:0-12593 GCA_050282565.1 Comamonas sp. | reverse complement strand
ACGGCCTTGCGCACGCCGGCGATCAGCTCGTTGAACTTGGACAGGCGCTTGCTGCCCTTGCCGTCCAGCTCGCGCACGTGCAGGTGCAGCACCGTCGCGCCGGCGTTGTAGCAATCGACGGCCTTCTGGATCTGGTCCTCCATGCGGACTGGAATGTCTTCCGGAAAGTCCGCCGGCAGCCAGCCCGGCGCGTAGGGGGCGGCCGTGATGATCAGCGGCTGCTGGTTTTCAGGGAAAAGGTGTCCGTCGAGAAAGTTCATGGAGGTCTCCGATGGTTGAGGTATATGCCCAGCCGCGGCTGGCGTCCGGCCCGGAAAGTCCCAGGCTGAACCGGCAGTACTGAACATTAAGACCGCAGGCGCGCCGGCTGCTATTCCAAAGACACGCGTGGCTTGTCAATTTGTGCCATGGGGCCCGTCCGGTGGTTTTCGCGGACAAATCCGCCGCCGGCCAGCGAGCATCGCCATGTCCCAGATAGGCAAGATCATGTCCCAATAAGGCAAATAAAAAAAGACACTGCGCCAGATACTGGCTCCATCGACATCCCCACCTGGAGACATCCCACCATGAACTTCCTCGACGGCCACCTGTATCCCGAAAACCAGCAACCGCTGATCATCACCGCCGCGCCTTATGCACCGGGCTGGATTCCCGCGGACTTCCCCGAAGACATTCCCGTCACCATGGAAGACCAGATCCAGAAGGCCGTGGACTGCTACGAAGCCGGCGCCACCGTGCTGCACCTGCATGTGCGCGAAGAAGACGGCAAGGGCAGCAAGCGCCTGTCCAAGTTCAACGAACTGATTGCCGGCGTGCGGGCCCGCGTGCCCGAGATGGTTATCCAGGTCGGCGGCTCGATCAGCTTCGCCCCCGAGGGCCCGGACGGCGAGGCCAAGTGGCTGAGCGACGACACCCGCCACATGCTGGCCGAGCTGACGCCCGTGCCCGACCAGGTGACGGTGACGGTGAACACCACGCAGATGAACGTGACCGAGCATGCCGGCGAGGACGACTTCCGCGGCGTCTCGCGCGGCTTCCCGCACCTGCACAAGACCTACAAGGACATGATCGTCCCGTCGAACCCCAGCTTCGTCGAGGAGCACATCCGCCGCCTGACGGCCGCCGGCATCCAGAGCGAGTTCCAGGTCTACAACATCAACAGCTTCGAGACCATCGAGCGCATGATCCGCCGCGGCGTCTACAAGGGCCCGCTGGTGATGAACTGGGTCGCCATCAGCGGCGGCATGGACCAGGCCAACATCTTCAACCTGGCCAACATGCTGCGCGCCGTGCCGGACGGCGCCATCGTCACGGTGGAAAGCTCGGTGCTCAACGTGCTGCCCATCAACATGATCGGCATCGCGCTGGGCCTGCACGTGCGCTGCGGCACCGAGGACGTGCTGTGGAAGCAGGACCGCTCGGGCAAGATGAGCTCGGTCGAGCAGATCAAGCAACTGGTGCGCATCGCCGGCGAGTTCGGCCGCCCGATCGCCACCGCCCAGCAGGCCCGCGAGATCATGAAGATCGGCGTGTTCTACGAAACCGCGGACGAGACGCTGGCCGCCAACGGCTTCGCGCCCAACCGCAACGGCGCCAACCAGGGCTTCCTGCGCAAGCCGCTCTGAAGCCCGCAGGGGCAGGGCGCCGGGAGCACATCCCGGCGTATCAAAAATGATAGTAGCCAGCGCTTGGTATATCTGGATTCGGAATAAATTTCCATTCAGAATCGAGCAATGAAAAGCGCTAGCAGCTATGCTTTTTGACAAGCCCAGCCCCACGCACGAACCGCCATCGAGGAGCAAAGCAATGTCAATATCACTGAGCCGCAGACAGCTGGTTCTGGGCGCGGCCGCATCGCTGGCCAGCGGATGGGCCGGCGCGCAGGGCAGCAAGGCCTGGCCCACGCGCCCCATCCGGGTCATCGTGCCCGGCGGGGCAGGGGGCATCCTGGACGTGCTGGCGCGCCAGCTCTACACCCGGCTGCAGGAGACGCTGGGCCAGCCCTTCGTCATCGACAACCGGCCCGGCGCCAACGGCCTGATCGGCTCCACCGCCGTCAAGAACGCCGCGCCCGATGGCTACACCATCCTGCACAGCACGGCGTCGTCGATGGTGATGGGCGAGGCGCTGAACCCGGCGCTGCCGGTCAAGACGCTGCGCGACCTGGAGCCGGTGGTGCTGTCGTCGGTGGGCGGCGTGCTGCTGGCCGTGCATCCCTCGGTGCCGGCCAAGACGCTGCCCGAGCTGGTCGAGCTGCTGCGCAAGAACCCCGACAAGTACCCGTCGTACGGCAGCTGGGGCGTGGGCTCGAACGGCCACCTGACCATGGAGTGGCTCAAGCAGCGCACCGGCATCAGCGTCAACCACGTGCCGTACAAGACCGCGCCCGCGCTGCTGACGGACATCGTCTCCGGCGTGATCCCGATCGGCTGGATCGACGTGGTCTCGCCGCTGGGCTTCATCGCCCAGGGCAAGCTGCGCGCCATCGCGCTGACCGGCACCATGCGCAGCCCCAAGCTGCCGGACGTCAAGGTGCTGTCCGAGCAGGGCTATCCCTTCACCGCGGCCGGCTGGCAGGGCGTGTTCGTACCCAAGGGCACGCCGCCGGAGATCGTGGCGCGCCTGCACGAGGCGGTCAACCACGAGCAGGTGCAACCCGCCTTCCGCGAAGCCCTGATGCAGGCCAACATCCCGCCCGCGCAGGCCGTGAGCCGCGAGGCCTTCGTGCAGACCATCACCAACGACCTCGCCACCTGGCGCAAGGTGGTGGTGGACGGCAACATCAAGCCGGAGTAGGGATGCGGATCGCCTCGCACGCCGACAAGATCGGCCGCCTGCTGGAGCTGCGCGAGCGGCTCGATCCACTGCAGGACTTCGAGCTGTGGTACTGGACGGGCCTCACGGCCGGCACCAACATCTGGAACGCCTCGCTGCACGCAGTGGGGCTGACCAGCGAGGAGCGCGTCTTCTCCACCATCCCCGGCGTGCACGTGGTGCCGCAGCCCGACGGCAGCTGCCGCCGCGAGCTGCGCGGCCCCGGCGACGTGAGCCATGTGGGCTGGCCGGCGATTCCCGGCGACATGCCCGAGCCCATCCAGCGCCTGGAGGCCTCGCTGCATGCGCTGGAGGAGCACCGCGACCCGTGCCTGCGCGGCGACCGCGCGCCCAGCGAGGCCATCGTCGCCGAATGCAACCGGGCGCTGGAGCAGGCCGTTTCCGTCTACCACGCCCTGGTGGGCCAGGAGCTGCGCGCATGACCCCCGAGAACCACCGCCACCGCGCCGAGCGCATCGAGCGCTCGCTGGTCCATCTCAGCGACGCGGATTGGGAAATCCGCATCGAGGCCGCGATGCTGGCCGGCACGCACTGGGTCAACTACGCGCTGCACCAGCGGGGCGTGAGCACGGCGCAGGAAGACATGGTCCATGCCTCGATGTGCCTGGTCAGCGTGCTGCGCAAGTACCGGCTGGCCGAGCCGCTGCTGATCGAGCAACTGGAGGAAATCGAGGAGCTGCGTCCGCTGTATGTGCGCGGCGACCTGGACGGCGGCCCGCAGGCGGCGAGGAGGGCGCTTGCGCTGCTCGACGCGATAGGCGCGCGGGCGAGGGCGCTTTCAGCGGGCTGATGGTGTCGCCATGTCCGCAGCCTGCCTGCTCCACTGCGAGGCGCTGCAGCCGAAAAGGCCCTGGAACCAGTGGCTGAAGCTGCTGGGCCGCGCAAAGCCCAGCAGCTCGGCCACCTCGCCAAGCGGCAAATCGCTCTCGCGCAGGTGGTGCTTGGCCAGGTCGGCGCGCACCTGGTTCAGCAGCTGGCTGAAGGTCAGCCCCTCGGCGGCCAGCCAGCGGTGCAGGGTGCGGCGGTCCACGTTCAGGTAGCGCGCCACCTCGTTGGCCGTGCAGTTGCCATTGGGCAGCAGCGCCAGGATGATCTGGCGGCAGGTCTGCTGCGTGCTCTCGCTGCGGTCCACCAGGGCCGCCTCCAGGTACTTGCGGGCAAAGCCGGCAGCCACCTGGTCGCCGTTCTCGCGCGGCCGCGCCAGATCGCTCGCCAGGCAGACCAGGCCGTTGAACTCCTGGTTGAACTGCACCGGCCGGCGGAAGAACGCCCGGTGCGCCGAGACATCCTGCGGCGGGCGGTGCGTGAAGCAGACCTCCAGTGGCTGCCACTGCTGGCCGATCAATTCGCTGAGCATGCGGAACATGGTGCCCACGGCCAGCTCCACCGACTGCCGCATCGCCAGCCCCGGCGTGGGCAGCAGGTCTTCGCGGATGATGACGGAGCCGCCGGCGTCCTCGACGCGGATCATCAGCGAGGCATTCACCAGCTTGAGATAGCGGCACAGCGTGTCGAGCGCGGCGCGCGGCGTGGGTTCCTCGCGCAGCACCAGGCTGATGGGCCCGAGCGCCGAGAGCCTGCGCCGGGCCGCGAGGCGCAGCGCCAGATCTTCGGTATTTGTGGCGCGGGCCGTGATCTCCAGCAGCTCGCGCATGGCATCGCGCGGGATCAGCATCTCCGTATCCTGCAAAAAGCCAGGCTGGAGGCCCACGCTGCGCATGAACGCAAAGGGATCTCTGCCCAGCGACTGGACCAGCTCGACATAGCCGTCCAGGCTGCCGCTGCGTATCAGGTGGGAAATGTGTTTCATGCTTGGCGCCGCCGGCGGTAGTTTGCCTCAGCTTGCGGCAGAATGCGCCGGTCTGCGGCAGACAATTTGCCGTGGAAAGTGGAAGATGGGGGCTGCCTGGGGCTGCTTTAGGGGCTGGCGGCCTTGGCTCTGTGCAATCTCACTGCATAATTTATACGATGTATATTATGTTAAGTATGAAATGGACTTTCCAGCGCAGATCCTCCACTTCCCAGCCTCTCTCCTGAAATCCGGCGATTCCCCAGAAACCTACCAGGCCGCAAACGTATCGTGCGCCACGCCAAAACCGGTGCTGGCCCCGGTGCCGCTGGTGACGATGGCCACGCGCGTGGCGTCGTCCGGGGCTTCGGTGAAGCAGTCGGTGTGCGGCGCCGATGGATAGATGCCCACCCAGCGTTCCACAACCTCCAATTCTTCGATGTGCAAGGCCTCGCGCAAATGCCGCAGGATCAGCGCGTCGACCTGCTGGCTGGCTCGCCCACGACCAGGCTGCCATCGGCGCTTTGCACCGCGATCAGGTGGATGCCGTGCTGCTGGCTGGCGGGTTCTTCCTGCCGCAGCTGTTCCAGCAGCTTTTGGGCCGCTGGCAGCCGGCTGTAGCCGTGGTAGCGCACCAGGCTCAGGTCGCCCATCGCCGCCGATTGCAGCCGAAAACCCGGCTGTGGCCGCACGCGCAGCATCTGCAGCTGGCACAGCCGTACTTCGTGCTGGGCGAACAGCTCGCGGTACAGGCCATGGATGTCGGCATTGGTGCAGACCACCACGCGCTCGGCGTGCAAGAGGCCGCGGGCGGTGCGCACGCGCGGCGTGGCCACTTCGAGCACGGCTTCGCCGAAGCGAAAGGCCACGCCATGCCGCTCGGCCAGCCAGGCCGTGAGCTGGGCTATGGCCTCGCGCGATTCGACCCGCAGCTCGGCCGAGCTGTGCAGCACGGCCTGGGCGCGGTCCAGCCGCAATTCGGGCGCGTGGCGCACGGCCTCGGCCGGCGACCAGAGGCTGCAGCCTTCGGCCATGCCGGTCTGCATGAATTCCTCCAGCACCGCCAGCGCCTGCGGCCGCGTGGCCACCAGGTTCAGGCCGGTATGCAGCACGGCGATGCCGGCCTGCGGCGCGACCTGGGCCCAGATGTCGCGCGAGAGGCGGGCACGGCGCCAGGTGTCGCCGCTCCCCTGCCCTGTCACCGTGATGAAGCCGAAATTGCGGATGGAGGCGCCGACGCAGGCCGCATCGCGCTCGACCACGCAGACCCTGAGACCGCGCTGCGCGGCCGTGTAGGCATGGGCCAGGCCGACGATGCCGGCGCCGACCACGATCAGGTCGAAGGAGTCGCGTGCAGGCACGGCCAGCCCTCAGACGCGCTGGCGCCAGCGCTGGGTGCGCTGCGTCAGCCACCAGCCGAGCACCTGGTACAGCACCGTGGCCACGCAGGACACGAGGGCGATCAGCACCGCCATCGCCGCGGCGGCGGCCGTGTCGCCGGCTTCGTCGAGGTTGAGGATGGCGACCGCGCCCAGGCGGTTTTCGGGCGCATACAGGAAGACCACGGCCGAGATCGTCGTCATCGCGGCGACGAAGTAGTAGCGCGACACCTCGAGCAGCGCCGGCAGGCACATGGGCAGGGTCACGCGGCGCAGCGTCACGTAGAAAGGCACCTTGAGCGAGGCACTCACGGCCTCGAACTCGCCGTCTATGGATTTCAGCGCGGTCACCATCGTCATGTGGCCGGTGGTGTAGTAGTGCATCACCGTGCACAGCACCATCAGCGCCATGGTCTGGTACAGGCCGTTCAGGGGGTTGCCCGGCGCGTTGAAGAAGAAGATGTAGCCCAGGCCCAGCACCAGGCCGGGCACGGCCATGGGCAGCATGGCCAGCAGGCGCAGCAGCGGCCGCAGCCAGGCGGCGCCCTTGGTTTTCTCAAGCAAGTAGGCACCGGCAAAGACGATGACCGGCCCGGCAACGGCGGCGCAGACGGCCATCTTCAGGCTGTTGAAGATGGCGGTTTCCACGCCCGCGTCGACCAGGCCGCTGGTGTAGTGCGACAGCGTGGGCTGCAGCTGGTAGGGCCAGAAGCTGGCCAGCGAGGCGAACACCGCCATGCCGAATATGGCCAGCATCAGCGCCGCCGCCAGCCAGCAGCCGGCCAGCGCGATGCGGTCGCGCAGCGCATGCGGGCGCGGCTGCAGCACGACGGACTTGGCCGTCAACACGGCGGTCTGGCGCTTTTGCACCTGCATGTCGATCACGTAAGTGAGCACGGCGGGCGCGAGCAGCAGCAGCGCCACGACGGCGCCGCGCTGGAAGTCCTGCTGGCCGATGACCAGCTTGAACACGTCGGTGGCCAGCATGTTGAAGTTGCCGCCGATGACCTTGGGAATGCCGAAATCGGTGATGACCAGCGTGAACACCACCAGCGCCGCCGAGACCAGCCCATAGCGGGCCGACGGCGCGGTCACCGTCCAGAACTGGCGCGCCGCGCTGGCGCCCAGCGCGGTGGCGGCCTCGTACAGGCGCTGGTCGCCGACGGCCAGCGCGGTGACGAGGATCATCAGCGCATGCGGGAAAGTGGCAAAGCACTGGGCCAGCACCACGCCGGGCGCGCCGTAGATGCTGGCAAAGCCCAGCGATTGCCAGAACGCCTTGAGCGCGCCCTGGTTGCCGAACCAGTAGATCATCGAGATGGCCGACAGCAGCGACGGCGCGAGCAGCGGCAGCAGGCTGACGGCGCGCAGCACGCCCTTGCCCGCCATGCAGGTGCGCGTGAGCGCGTAGGCAAAGCCAAAGGCCAGCGGGATCACGATCACCGTGACCAGCAGCGAGACCCAGACGCTGTTCCACAGGCTGGCCAGCAGCGCGGGCGAACGGAAGTAGGCGATGAAGTTGTCGAAGGCGCTGTGGGCGGCGGCATCTGCCGCGTTGATCGACGGGCTGAAGGCCTGGGCCAGCAGGGCCAGCAGGGCCAGCAGCGGGGCCAGCAGGCCCACGGCCATCAGCGCGGTCATCAGCAGCAGCGCGGCGTGGGCGAGGCGGTCGGCGGGCGCGGTCTTGAGCCGCAGGGCCTGGGGCCGAAGCAGGGGCTGCGCTTGTTCGAAGGGAGTGCTCACGGGAGGTGTCCGGTCCCCGGCGGGGCGGGGATGCATGCTGTCAAAAAAGTGAGCTGTTGGCGCTCATTGCATCTGGCTTTTCATATTCTTTGGCATGAAAAACCAGATACAGAAAGCGCCATCAGCTATGGTTTTGTTTGTCGACCGCAAAGATCTTGAGCTGCTGCGGCTGGATGCCGAACTGCAGCCAGCGGCCGGGCTGGATGTCGAGCTGCGCCCAGGTGGCTATCGAGAACTGCAGCTGCAGCTTGTGGCCGGGCAGGCGCTGGGTTTCCACATGGGCCACGCAATGCGAGCCCAGGAACTCCATCTGCTCGACCACCCCGCTCCAGGCATGGGCGCCCTCCTCGTCCGCCGGCATGCCCGCGACAGGCATGGCCGTGCAGTTGAGGATGCGGCAGTCCTCGGGCCGCAGGTAGGCTACAACCTCCTGGCCGGCGCGCAGGTTCGCCGCCTGCGGGCAGAACAGCCGCTGGCCGGCCAGCAGCACGGTGCCGTCGCCGCCGGCAATGGCGGGCAGGCGGTTGGCCTTGCCGATGAACTCGGCCACGAAGGGCGTGGCGGGCCGCAGGTAGATCTCCATCGGCGTGCCCACCTGCTCGATCACGCCGTGGTTCATCACCACCACGCGGTCGGCCACGGACAGCGCCTCTTCCTGGTCGTGCGTGACCATGATGGTGGTCACGTACAGGCGCTGCTGCAGCGCGCGGATCTCGTTGCGCAGGTGCACGCGCACCGTGGCATCGAGCGCCGACAGCGGCTCGTCCAGCAGCAGCAGGCCGGGCGACATGGCCAGCGCGCGGGCCAATGCCACGCGCTGCTGCTGTCCGCCGGACATCTGCGCCGGGTACTTGTCGCCGCTGCCGGGCAGGCCCACGGTGTCGAGCAGGCTCTGCACCTTGGCCTCGACGCGGGCGCGCGGCTGGCGCTGGCTGATCAGGCCGTAGGCCACGTTGTCGGCCACCGAGAGGTTGGGAAACAGCGCATAGGACTGGAACACAATGCCGTAGTCCCGCTGCGCGGCCGGCAGGCGCGAGATCTCGCGGCCGGCCTGCCAGATTTCGCCGCCGCTTTGCGCCTCCAGCCCCGCGATGGCGCGCAGCAAGGTGGTCTTGCCGCAGCCCGAGGGCCCGAGGAAGCAGACGAACTCGCCGCGCTGGATGTCGAGATCAATGCTCTTGAGCGCGGTGAATGTGCCGTACTGCTTGTGCAGCTGGCGGATGGAGAGGTAAGGCGCCCCGCCCGCCTCGCTGCCGTGGGGCGCGACCGCGCCGGCCGCCGGCACGGCCGACGGGCGCTGCACCGCGGCGGGCGCATCCTCGATGAAGCGGGCCATGGCGGGCATGGGCATTACTTCTTGGCCTCGCTCTTGCCGTCGTAGCGGCGCGTCCACTCGCCCAGCACGCGCTCGCGGCTGTCGGCCATCTTGGCGAAGTCGAGCTTGATCAGGCGGCTCTCGTAGTCGGCCGGAATGCTGTCGAGCTTGGGCGCCACGCCGGGCACGGCGGTGACGGCGAAATTCTTGCCGTACAGCTGCATCGCATCCTTGCTGGCCGACCAATCCGCCAGCTTCTGCGCGGCCTCCAGGTTCTTGGTGCCCTTGTAGATGGCGGTGCCTTCCAGGTCCCAGCCCAGGCCTTCCTTGGGGAACACCAGCTCGATCGGCGCGCCCTTGGACTTGTTGACGTGGCCGCGGTATTCGAACGAAATGCCGGCCACGTACTCGCCTTGCGCCGCCATGTTGCAGGGCTTGGAGCCGGAGTGCGTGTACTGCGCGATGTTCTCGTGCAGCGCATCCATGTACTTCCAGCCGCCGCCCTTGCCGCTGTCGTCGCCGAACAGCTGCAGCCAGGCCACCACGTCGAAGTAGCCGGTGCCCGACGAAGCCGGGTTGGGCATGACGACCTGGCCCTTGAACTCGGGCTTGGTCAGGTCGTGCCAGCTGGTGGGCACGGGGATGTTGCGCTTCTTGGCTTCCACCGTGTTGAAGCAGATCGTGGCGCCGAAGACGTCCATGCCCACCCAGTGCGGCGGGTTGCGGCCGTCGCGGTACTGCGGCGTGATGGCGGCCAGGTTCTTGGGCGCATAGCCCTGCAGCATGTCATTCTTGTCGAACAGCGCCAGGCTCGATGCGGCCACGCCCATGATCACGTCGGCCTTGGGGTTGGCCTTCTCGGCCAGCAGCTTGGCGGTGATGACGCCGGTGGAGTCGCGCACCCACTTGATGGCGATATCGGGATGGGCCTTGTTGAAAGACTCCTGGTAGGCCTTGAGCTGGTCGATCTCCAGCGCGGTGTAGACGGTCAATTCCGCCTTCTGCGCCCAGGCGCCCACGGTACCCACCAAACCCACGACCAGCGCGGCCCACGTCTTGCGATGCAACATTCGAAATCCTTGCGTTGACTGGAGGCCGGTTCCCTCGAAAGGCGAACCAGCCCGGACGGCCGCAAGTATCTGAATGTGGCGTGACAGCGCTGTGACGCGTCAATGACGGCGCAATGACAGGCGCCCGGGGCGCGGCGCGGCGGCTGCGTTCGCCCTGGTCACTGCAGGCCGCAATGGCCGGCGGACTGCCCTGCCCTCGCCGGCTTGCGCATCGGTTTGGGAGCTTGCCTGGCGCGCAGCCGCCTCGGCCCGTGCCTGCCACTGCGCTAGTTGCTGCTGCAGCAGCGCGGTGCGCGCGGCCTCGGCTTCGCCCTGCGCCGCATGCAGCGCCTGCATATCCTTCAACTGCCGGGTTCCCGCGGCGACCTGTGCCTGCGCGCGCTCCAACTCCGCCTGCAGTTCGCTGCGTTCGCGCTGCCACAGCGCCTGCTGCTGCAGATGCTGCTCCTGCTCCTGCCGCTGCGATTGCAGCAGTTGCTTCACCTCCTGCCGCACGCGGTCCAGCTCCTGCAGGTGGTGGCGGTTCTGCGCGTCCATTTGCTGCTGCTGCGCCCGTTGCTCGGCGGCGTGCTTTTCGCGAGCCTCGTCCCACGAGCGCCGCGTGAGCAATACCTCGCGCTCCAGTTGCTGGGCTCGCTCGGCCTGGCGGGTGATGGTCGCATCCTTGTGCGCGGCGGCCGCCTCCAGTTCGGCGATGCGCACGCCTTGCAGCCGCGCCTGTGCATGGGCCGAGGCCAGGGCCTGCTCCAGCGCGGGCCGCTGTTGCTCGAAGGCTTCGCGCTCCGCCTGCAAGGCGGCCCGCTCCTGCGCCAGTTGGTTCTCGCGCTCCTCCAAGGCCGCCATCCGCGCCTGCAGGGCCTGCTGCGCCGCCTGCCCAGCCTCTTCCACCGCGCCTTGCCACAGCGCATGCATGGCTTGGCGCAAGGGTTCGGGCAGCGGCGATCGCCCTTGCGCGCCCTCCTCCGCAGCCTGCGAAGCCACCGCTGCACCGGCCATGCCCGGACGCTCGCCGCCGCCAGCACCACGCAGTCGCGGCCCCAGCGTGGCAAACCATTCCTCCAGCATCGGGCTCACGGTATTGGGCGAGCCGCGCCCGAGCTTGAGGCGCACGCGCTCGATGGTCGGGCGCTTGCCCTCCTGCAACAGCGCATCGGCCGCCTGCCACACCTCGTCGCGCTGAACACCGCGCGCGCTACGCAAAATGCCGTTCATTTGCTATCCTTCGCCTCATTACTTTCGATAAGTGATATTTATCGAAAATTAACTCATGTATTACGTAATATTTTATACATCATATGTATGAAATTCAACATATAAATTCTCTCACCGCCGATTTGCGCCCTTTGGCGCCCTCTGGTGCCCAGGGGCTGGACGCCGGCGGCGCGCAGGCCTTGGCCGCGCTGCTGGCCGAGGGCGAATCGCCCCACACCATCAGCAGCTACCAGGCGGCGCTGCGCTATTGGGAGGCGTGGGTACAGCTGCGCTACCGGCAGGCACTGGCCCTGCCCTTGCCGGCGGCGGTCGTGCTGCAGTTTGTGGTGGACCATGTGCAGCACCGCGCCGAGGCAGGCCTGCAACAGGCACTGCCACCCGAGATCGATCAGGCGCTGGTGGCCAGCGGTGCCAAGGGCAAGCCGGGGCCGCTGGCGCTGAGCACCGTGATCCACCGGCTGGCGGTGCTGTCCAAGCTGCACCAGGTCCGGCAACTGCCCAATCCCTGCCAGGACGCCGAGGTGCGCCACGCCATCACCATGGCCCGCAAGGCCTATGCGCGTCGCGGCGAACGTGCGCAGAAGAAGGCCGCCCTCACCCGCGCGCCGCTGGAACTGCTGCTGGACACCTGCGACAACAGCCTGGCGGGCAAGCGCGACCGCGCGCTATTGCTGTTCGCCTGGGCCAGCGGCGGGCGGCGCCGCTCCGAGGTGGCTGGTGCGACGCTGGAGCAACTGCACGCCATCGCACCGGGGCAATACCTGTATGAGCTGAGCCATTCCAAGACCAACCAGACCGGGCGCGACCTGCCGGAAAACCGCAAGCCGATCGTCGGCGTGGCCGGCCGTGCGCTGGCCGACTGGTTGGCGACCTCCGGCATTGCCGCAGGCCCCCTCTTTCGCCGTATCTACAGGAACGGGCGCGTGGGCAGCGAGGCGCTCACACCCGTATCCGTCTCGGCCATCGTCAAGCAGCGCTGCGCGCTTGCGGGGGTGGAGGGTGATTTTTCGGCGCATTCGCTGCGCTCCGGCTTCGTCACCGAAGCCGGCCGGCAAAGCATGCCACTGGCCGACACCATGGCGCTCACCGGCCACCGCAGCGTGCAGTCGGTGCTGGGCTACTTCCGCGCCGAGTCGCCGTTGCACAACCCTGCGGGCAAATTGCTGGAGTCCGACTAGAGCGTGTTATGAACTCGGCCGCAGTTGAAGTAAATTGATCTAATGGCAAGACGCAAGGGGTACCCCACGGAT
>JBLZYV010000100.1:0-12839 GCA_050282565.1 Comamonas sp. | reverse complement strand
GAGCGCGCCCTGGCGCGCGCAGTCGAGTTCCGCAGCAGGCCCCGCGCCCGAGCATCGCAGGTTGCCCCAGCGCCTGCGGCGCTGGGGTCACGGACAGCAGGGCGCGATTCTTTGCCTACTTTCTTGCCGCGTGGCAAGAAAGTAGGTCGCCCGCCGGGGCGAAATCCCGGCCTCTGCAAGCAACCTCACTCAAGGACTCAAAAGAGATCGCCTGCAGCCGGCTCACCACACCGCCGTAGGCATCTCCCGGGCCGCAATCATGGCCTGGCGCCGCTCCAGCAGCGGATACAGCGCCTCGGGCTGCGGCACGATCCAGTATTCGCCGCGGTCGATGGCCTCGAACACGTGGCGCGCAAAGGTCTCGCCGTCCATGCCGTGCTGGGCCAGCAGGTCGGTCATCTGCCCGTGGAAACCGCTGGCCGCATCCGGCGGCGCCTCGCGGAAGATGCGCGACTTGACCGGGCCGGGGGCCAGCAGCGACACCGCGATCCTCGGCTCCATCGCGGCCAGCTCGCCGGCCAGCGACTCGGTCAGCGCCACCACGGCGAACTTGGTTGCGCTGTAGGGCGCCATCAGCGGGCTGGGCAGAAAGCCGCCGACCGAAGCGGTGTTGACGATGCGCGCCGGGCGCCCGGCCGCCAGCAGGCGCGGCACGAAGGCGCGCAGGCCGTTGAGCACGCCATTCACGTTCACGCCCCAGGCGCGGTCCCACTGCGCAGCGCTGATCTCCCAGCTGCGGCCCGTGGTCAGCACGCCGGCGTTGTTGAACAGCAGATCGACCTGGCCGAAGCGCGCATAGGCCTTTTCGGCCAGCGCGTTCATGGAATCCTCGCTGGTGACGTCGACCACCACGGCCAGCGCCTGTTCGCCGATGTCGCGGGCGACCTGGGCCAGCCCGGCCTCGTCACGGTCGGCCAGCACCACCTGGAAGCCGCGCTCCGCCGCCACCCGGGCCAGTCCTGCACCAATGCCGCTCGCGGCACCTGTAATCACTGCTACCTGCATTTCTGCCTTTCATGAAAATGTGGACACATTATCCTTAACCGCAGAAAATAATATCCCATCCGCCGCCAATAATCCATATCGGCAAAATAATCGCCCAGCCTCGGCACAACCAAACAGATTACAGATAATCCATCAACCTCCATAGAGCCTAGTCCGTTGGGACTAAATGAAAACCATGGGTTGACATATTTTGGCCATGGACACAGTTTTGCAATAACTTGCCACCTCCGGGGAAAATAGGCCTGCGTGATGTTTATAAATTCCCCAGCCCAAACAATTGGAGGCAAGCGATGGTGTACGACGTTATTGTGATTGGCGCAGGCATGTCCGGCATTCTGGCCGGCATTCAACTGAAGAAACTCGGAAAATCATTCCAGATCCTGGAGAAATCCCATACCCAGGGCGGCACCTGGCGGGACAATACCTACCCGGGCCTGACCTGCGACGTGCCCTCGCACGCCTACACCTATTCCTTCGAGCACAACCCGGAATGGTCGCGGGTGCTGCCGCCCGGCAACGAGGTGCAGGCGTATTTCACCAAGGTCTTCAGCGACTATGACCTGGCACCGTACACCCGCTTCAACACCGAGATCACCGAGGCGCAGTGGCACGGCGACCACTGGGAGCTGAAGGACCAGCACGGCCAGCGCCTGCAGGCCCGCGCCGTGATCGCCGCCACCGGCGTGCTGCACCACCCGCACTACGCCGCGATCCCCGGGCTGGAGCAGTTCGGCGGCCAGGTGATCCACAGCGCGCGCTGGGACCACAGCGTGCCGCTGGATGGCAAGCGCATCGCCATCGTCGGCAACGGCTCCACCGGCGTGCAGCTCGTCTCGGCGTTGTCGAGCCGTGCGCAGGTGCGGCATTTCCAGCGCACCGCGCAGTGGATCTTCCCGATCGAGAACCCCTTGTTCACCGAAGAGCAGCGCGCCGAGTTCCGCAGCAACCCCGACCTGCTGCACTACCTGCACACCGAGCCGACCTACATGGCCAATGTGGAGCGCTTCACCAATGCCGTGCTCGATCCGGACTCGCCCGAGATCCTGGAGATCCAGAAGCTGTGCCAGGACAACCTCGACCAGTCGGTGAGCGACCCCGAGCTGCGCCGCAAGCTCACGCCCAACTACCGCGCCGGCTGCAAGCGCCTGATCTACTCGCCCGACTACTACCGCGCCATCCAGCACCCCAATGCCCAACTCGTCACCGAAGGCATTGACCGGGTCGAGGCCGGCGGCATCCGCACGGCCGACGGCCAGCTGCACGCGCTGGACATCATCGTGCTGGCCACGGGCTTCAAGGCCGACCGCTTCGTGCGCCCCATGCAGGTCACCGGCCTGCATGGCACGACGCTGGAGCAGGCCTGGGCCAATGCGCCCACCGCCTACAAGTCGATCTCGGTGCCGAACTTCCCCAACCTGTTCTTCCTCAACGGCCCGACCTCGCCGGTGGGCAACTTCTCGCTGATCGACACGGCCGAGATGCAGTGGGGCTACATCGTCCAGCTGCTGCAGCGCATCGACGAGCACGAGCTCGCCGGCCTGAGCGCCCGCCCCGAGGCCCTGACGGCCTACGACGAGGCCCGCCGCGAGGCCGCGCGCGGCTCGGTCTTCGGCTCGGGCTGCAACAGCTGGTACCTGGACAAGAACGGCATCCCCGCCACCTGGCCCTGGTCGCAGTCGCACTTCCGCGAAACCATGCGCGCCCCGGTCTGGGAAGACTACGTAGCCCATGCCCCGGCCCACGCCACGGCCTGAGCCGGATTCGGAGTTCCCACCATGCAAATCCATCCCGAACTCGCCGCCGTACTGGCCTTCTTCAAGGACATGCCGCCCGTGGACTGGAGCCAGCCCATGGCCCGGATCCGCCCGCTGATGGACCAGGCCGGCCTGCCCGCCGACGTGCCCATGCACGAGGTGCGCGCGCTCGCCATCCCGGCAGCACCGGGGAGCAGCACGGACATTCCCGCCCGCCTGTACCGCCCCACCGACAACCCGGCCGCGCCGCTGCTGGTGTTCTTCCACGGCGGCGGCTGGTGCTTCGGCACGCTGGACACCCACGACGGCCTGTGCCGCCACCTCGCCCAGCTCACCGGCTACAACGTGTGCTCGGTGGCCTACCGGCTCGCGCCGGAGCATCCCTTCCCGGCCCCGCTGGACGACTGCTACGCCGCCACGCGCTGGCTGGCCGCCCATGCCGCCGAGCTGCAGTCCGACGCCGGCCAGCTCTGCCTGGCGGGCGACAGCGCGGGCGGCAACCTGGCCGTTGCCACCAGCCTGCGCGCCCGCGCCGACGGCTGGAACGGCATCCGCGCCCAGCTGCTGCTGTACCCCGTGTGCGATGTGCGCGGCGACACCGAGTCCTACCGCTTGTTCGGCGACATGCCGCTGCTCAGCAGCGCCGGCATGGCCGCCATGTGGCGCCACTACCACCCGGCCACGCCGGCGCATCCGCTGGCTTCGGTGCTGCAGGCCGAAGACCTGCGCGGCCTGCCCGCCACCGTCATCGTCTCGGCCGAGCTGGACATCCTGCGCGACGAGGCCGAGCAGCTCGCCCGGCGCCTCGCCGACGCGGGCGTGCCCACCCAGCTCACCCGCGCCGCCGGCATGGCGCATGGCTTTGCCAGCTTCAGCCTCGCCTCGCCCGCCATCGCCGGCATGCTGGCCGAGGCCTGCGAACAGCTGAAGGCCGCGGTGGCGACTCCCGGAGCAGCGGCTCCCGGAGTAACGACTCCCGGAGTTCCCGCATGAGCCGCCGCCTGCACGGCAAGGTCGCCCTCATCACCGGCGGCGCCATGGGCATGGGCGCCTCGCACGCCCGCGCCTGCGTGGCCGAAGGCGCGCAGGTGGTGATCGCCGACATCGCCGACGAACCCGGCCAGGCCCTGGCCCGGGAGCTGGGCGATGCCGCCCACTATGTGCACCTGGACATCACCCAGCCCGAGCAGTGGCAGCAGGCCGTGGCCGCCACCCTCGGGCGCTTTGGCAGGCTGAACGTGCTGGTCAACAACGCGGGCATCCTGACCTATGGACCGGTGCTGGACTACACGCTGGAGCAATGGAACCGCACGCTGGCCGTGAACCTGACCGGCCAGTTCCTGGGCATCCAGGCCTGCGTGCCCGCGCTGACCGAGGCTGCGCCGGCTTCCATCATCAACGTGTCGTCCACGGCGGGCCTGAGCGCCTACCCCTTCATGGCGGGCTACGGCGCATCGAAATGGGGCGTGCGCGGCCTGACCAAGTCGGTGGCGCTGGAGCTGGCCGAGCGCCGCATCCGCGTCAACTCGGTCCACCCCGGCGCCGTGGCCACGGCCCAGAGCGCGGCCCTGCGCCAGGGCCAGCCCAGCGATCCCGATGCCTCCAGCCTCAAGCGCTTTGCCGAGCCCGAGGAGATCTCGCCCCTCATCGTCTACCTGGCCAGCGACGAGTCGCGCTTTTCCACCGGCGCGGAGTTCGTGGCGGACGGCGGGATCACCGCCAGCTCGCTCGGCGGCTGAGTCCGCATCACTTCAAAAACAAGAGCTTTCAGCGCTCATGGTTCCTTGGTTTTGGATATTTTCATGTCCAAAACCAAGGCACATCAAGCGCTGAAAGCTCTATTTTCAATAGCACAGCATCGACTGATGCCTGCGCTGCCATCCCCTCGGGATATACCCTTGCTTTGCTAGCAGACGTCCATTCAGACGATGCCGCAAAAGCCCCAAATCACGAATCTCTCATCTGTGTTCAAGGCTCGCGCAAGCGTGCATCGATCCCTGAAGGAGACAACGTGAAAACAGCCATCGGTATTGGCGCAGCGGCATTGGTGGCCTTTGCCTCCGCGCTTGCCTTTGCCCCCCGTACCCCGCCCCCGCTGGCCCCCACGTCCATGGGCGTGGAGCAAACGCATTTCAACGCCCTCGCCCAGGCCGGCAAGCGCCTGCTGACCGTCGGCGCGATGGGCGAAATCCTCTATTCCGACGACCAGGGCGCCCACTGGGCGCCGGCCCAGCGCAACCAGGACCGGCAAGCGCTGCTGGTGAGCCTGGCCTTCGCACCCGACCACAAGACCGGCCTGGCCGTGGGCCACGAAGGCTGGGTCCTGCGCACCCGCGACGGCGGCAGAACCTGGGAGGAAGTGGCCTTCTCCGACAAGAACGGCGATCCGCTGATGTCGGTGGCCCGCCTGCCCTCGGGCACCTGGCTGGCCGTGGGCGCCTTCGGCCGCGCACTGCAGTCCGCCGACGACGGCACGACCTGGCAGCCCCTGGCGCTGCCCGCCGAAGTCGAGGACAAGCACCTGAACCGCATCGCCTCGTCGGAGGACGGCAAGCGCTGGCTCATCGTGGGCGAGCGCGGCCTGGTGCTCGCGTCCGACGACGGCGGCGCCACCTGGCGCAACGAGCCGCCCTTCTACAACGGCTCCTTCTACAACGCCATGCCGCTGGAAGGCGGCGGCTGGCTGGTCTACGGCATGCGCGGCAACGTCTTCCTGCAGGCCGCGCCCGGTGCGCGCTGGACCAAGTCCGAGGTGCCCGCGCCGGTGTCCTTCTTCGGCCATGCGCGGCAGCCCGACGGCACCCTGGTGCTCGTCGGCCAGGGCAGCATGCTGGGCCTGAGCAAGGACGGCGGCAAGAGCTTCACGCTGCAGCGCGCCCAGGGCCGAGCCACGCTGACCGACATCGCGCTCACCGGGCCGAACGGCGGCTGGATCTCCAGCGACACCGGCCTGCAGCCCTACTCCACCACTCCCACACCGAGCTCCGGCCCAGGAGCGAAGCCATGACCCTCCCCGAACCCGCAAGCCGGCTGGACCGGTGCATTGCGCGCGCCGCGCGCTGGCTGATCGCCCACAGCAAGTCCATCATCGTGCTCACGCTGATCGCCACGGCCCTGCTGGCCGTGTCGGCGCTGCGCACGCACCTGGACCCGGGCTTCAACAAGCTGATCCCGCAGCGCCATGCCTACATGGGCGCCTTCCTCAAGCACTCGGGCACCTTCTCGGGCGCCAACCGCATCCTGGTGAGCGTGGAGTGGAAGGGCCAGGGCGACATCTACAACGCCCAGTTCCTCGAGGCCCTGCGCGGCGTGACCGACGAGGTGTTCTTCACGCCCGGCGTCAACCGGGGCCAGGTGTACTCGCTGTACACCCCGAACGTGAAGTACATCGAGATCACCGAGGACGGCTACGTGGGCGAGGTGCTGATTCCGTCGCGCTTCGAAGCCGACGAGCAGAGCCTGGCCCAGGTGCGCTCCAACGTGGCCAAGTCCGGGCAGATCGGCTCGCTGGTGAGCAACGACCTCAAGTCGGCCATGGTGCGAGCCGACCTGCTGGAGGTGGACGCCAAGACCGGCGAAAAGCTCAACTACCACCAGGTGGCCCAGCGGCTGGAAGAGATCCGCAGCAAGTTCGAGGGCAAGGACATCTCCATCCACATCATCGGCTTCTCGAAGGTGCTGGGCGACGTGATGGACGGCCTGTTCACGGTGATGACCTTCTTCGCCATCGCCTTCGTGGTCACCGCCGTGCTGCTGCGCCTGTACACGCGCTCGACCAACCTCACCGTGGTCGGCCTGCTTGTGGCCCTGCTGCCGGTGGTCTGGCTGCTGGGCCTGCTGCCGCTGATGGGCTACGGCATCGACCCGATGTCGGTGCTCGTGCCCTTCCTGATCTTCTCGATCGGCGTGTCGCACGCGGTGCAGATGACGGGTGCCTGGAAGCACGACGTGCGCCACGGCATGACGGCCAGCGTCGCGGCCGAGCACGCCATCCGCAAGCTGGCCATCCCCGGCACGCTGGCGCTGCTGACCAACGCGCTGGGCTTCATGGTCATCATGCTGATCGACATCCCCATCGTGCACGAGCTGGGCGTGACGGCCTGCCTGGGCGTGCTGCTGATGATCATCACCAACAAGGTCTTCCTGCCCGCCGTGCTGGCCCAGCTGCGCCTGGAGCCCTCCGCGATGCAGGCGCCCTCCATCGGCGCCAACGGCCGCAATACCCGCTGGTGGAAGCTCTCGGCGCTGGCCGAACCCCGCGCCGCGCTGCTCACGCTGGCGGTGGCACTGCTGCTGCTGGCGGTGGGCACCTACGAGTCGCGCGGCCTGCGCACCGGCGACATCGGCACCGGCGCCCCCGAGCTGCGCGCCGACTCGCGCTACAACCGGGACAACGACAACATCATCAGCCACTACTCCATCGGCATGGACGTGCTGTCGGTCTTCGTGGAGACCAGCAACCTCGACGAGGGCTGCCTGAACTGGCCGGTGATGAACGCGGTGGAGCGCTTCGAGGAGCGCATGCGCCGCGTGGACGGCGTGCAGTCGGTGGCCACCGTCGCGGGCCTGGCCAAGATCGCCGCCTCGAGCAGCAACGAGGGCAATCCCCGCTGGGCGGCGCTGCAGCGCACCGAGGCCGCGCTGCGCTCCGGCTCCAAGGCACTGTCGCCCGACCTGGGCCTGAATACCGAGGGCTGCAAGGTCATCAACCTGCAGGTCTTCCTCAAGGACCACGAAGGCTCGACACTGACCCATGTGGTCCGCGAGGCGCGCGAGTTCATCGAGGCCGACCAGACCCCGAACGTCAAGTTCCTGCTCGCCGGCGGCAACGCGGGCGTGGCCTTCGCCACCAACGAGGCGGTGGAGCACGCCGAGGTGCAGATGCTGGGCTCGATCTTCGGCGCCATCACGCTGCTGTGCTGGCTCACCTTCCGCAGCTGGCGCGCCGTGCTGTGCATCGTGGTGCCGCTGGCCATCGTCTCCATCCTCTGCAACGCGCTGATGTCGCTGCTGGGCATTGGCCTCAAGGTGCCCACGCTGCCGGTGGTGGCGCTGGGCGTGGGCGTGGGCGTGGACTACGGCATCTACCTGTTCGAGAGCATGCAGCACGCGCTGCGCGAGCGCGACATCACGCTGCGCGAGGCCTTCTACGAAGCCATGCGCCAGCGCGGCAACGCCGCGATCTTCACGGCCGTCACCATGTCCATCGGAGTGGGCACCTGGGCCTTCTCGGCGCTCAAGTTCCAGGCCGACATGGGCATCCTGCTGGCCTTCATGTTCCTGGTGAACATGCTGGGCGCCGTCTTCCTGCTGCCCGCCATGGCCTGCTGGCTCAATGTGGAAACCGCCGAGGCCAAGGCCCGCGCCGCCGCCCGGCGCGCCCGGCCGGCCCCGGCAGCGGGTGCCGCGGTTGCCCCGGTGCGGGGCGGCCTGCAGCCCGAACCCCAATCCCCGGTGAAAGGAAAGCCGCAATGAAGACCGCCCCCAGCACCGTGGAGCAGCTGGCGCTCGAACATGCCCTGTTCCAGGTCTTGAACCGCTATGCCACGGCCGTCGATACGCGCAACCTGGAGCTGCTGAAGCACGTCTTCACCCCGGACTGCACCGCCACCTACGGCGGTGACTACGTCTGCCGGGGCGCCGCCGAGATCACCCGGATGATCGATGTGCACATGGGCGGCTGCGGCCCCACCCAGCACCTGCTGGGCAACCTGGAGGTGGACGCCAGCGACCCCGCCCGGGTGCGCAGCAAGATCCATGTGCGCGCCGTGCATGCCGGCCTGAACGAGCGCGCGCCGCTGCGCTACGACGCCGTGGGCTACTACGAGGACGAATGGGTGCAGCTGCCGCAGGGCTGGCGCATCGACCGCCGCAGCATGACCTTGCTGCTGGAGATCGGCGACCGCAGCGTGATGCAGCCCGCCGCTGCCTGATTTTTGACCCCGCGCCTGCCTGCAGGCGCTTTTTTAAAAAAGGAAGACAAACATGGGACAACAGCAAACCAGCGCATCGCTGCGCACCGGAGGCCAGGCATGAGCGCACGTCTGCAAGGCAAGGTCGCCCTCATCTCGGGCGGATCGATGGGCATGGGGGCATCGCACGCCCGGGCCTTCGTGGCCGAGGGCGGCCAGGTCGTGATCGGCGACATCGCCGACGAGCAAGGCCAGGCCCTGGCCAAGGAGCTGGGCGAGGCCGCGCACTACGTGCACCTCGACGTGACCCAGTTCGACCAGTGGGAAAAGGCCGTGGCCACCACGGTGCAGCGCTTCGGCAAGCTCACCACCCTGGTCAACAACGCCGGCATCCTGACCCTCGGCCCGCTGAAGGACTACAGCATCGAGCAGTGGAACCGCACGCTGGCGATCAACCTCAGCAGCCAGTTCTTCGGCATGAAGGCCGCGCTCGAAGCCCTGACCAAGAGCGCGCCGGCCTCGATCATCAACATCTCGTCGACGGCAGGGCTGATCGCCCACCCCGGCATGCTGGGCTACTGCGCCTCGAAGTGGGGCTCGACCGGCATGACCAAGTCGGTGGCGCTGGAACTGGCCGACCGCAACATCCGTGTCAACTCGGTGCACCCGGGCGCCGTGGCCACGCCGCTGACCCAGGCGCTGCGCCCCATCGAGGACAAGGACTTCGAAGGCTCGAACCTGACGCGCTTCGCCCGCCCCCAGGAGATCTCCAACATGGTCATCTACCTGGCCAGCGACGACTCCTCGTTCTCGACCGGCGCCTCGTTCGTGGTCGACGGCGGCCTGACCGCAGGCACCGTGGTCATGTAAGCGCTGCTGTGCTCTGCCTCGGAGCCACACGGCCTGCGCCGTGTGGCTTTTTCATTTCGCATTGACAGGTATATGGGTAACGATGGGATCGCCATGGGCTCGAGCAGAAAGAGCAAGATTCTTGATCTGTCCACTGCCAGCGATCGACCCGAAGCGATCACTCAACGTTGAATCTCAGTGGGCGGCAAAACGTCCGCTGGAGCCAGTGCTTAGGTTTCTCTTCCGGGATGTGGCGGCTGTCAGCCGCTTTTTCGGGTTGTGGGTCTTGGGTCGGCAGCGGGGCCTCATCAACCGCGTACACTGACAAAACCGCTGAAGCGCTCGGCTTACCATCCTCGCCATGAGCTCCCAATACGAATCCCTGCGTCCCGACCACCTGTACCGGGATATTTTTGACGTCAACGCGCCCAGCGGCGCCGCGGTGAGTCTCCAGGTTTGGCCCCGCCGCCCAGGTGTTTTCATCCGCAACAAATCGGCACCGCCTTCGGTCGAAGGCGCCGAACACCCGTACCCAGGCGCGATCGGGCGCGAACTCGTCGTAGGGCAGTTCGGCTTGGTCCCGCCCTGGGTGAAATCCGCTTCGGACGCAAAACTGCGTTCGTCCAAGCTGGTCAACGCGCGCGCTGAGACCGCGAGCACGTCCAACAACTATCGCGGCGCCTGGCTGGGTGCGCAGCGTTGCATCGTGCCCATGATGGCGTTTCAGCAAGACGACTTGCGCAGCGGCAAAGCCGTGTCCACGCGGGTCGCACGAGTGGACGGCAAACCCATGGGCGTAGCCGGTCTGTGGGAGTGCTGGACCGGTGCGGAGGGTGAGGTGATCGTAAGTTTCTGCCTACTCACGGTGAACGCCAACAGCCACGCGCTGATGCACCGTTACGGGCAACCGGGCAGCGAAAAGCGCATGTTGGCGATTTTGAACGAAGGTGCCTATGGCGCCTGGCTAAACGCGGCCCAGCCGGAGAAAGCGCGCGAATTCATGCGGGCATATCCGGCCAAGGGGCTCACCGCCAACCCCATCGAGAAGAAGCCCTCGGCCGCTTGATCAGCACAGCGTGACCAGTGCCGTCTCGATGCCGTGCCCGATGCTCTGCTGTGCATCTTTCCATAACGGTGGCCAGCGCGCGGCGCTCTGCTTCGTTTATGGCGAAGAGGCGTGAAGGGCCCTTTCCGTTACGGGGGGTCGCAACCGCCACGGTCAGGCCGTAGGTCCGCTTCTGGCCGAACTCAGTCTGTCCAGCCGGAATACGCAATAGCGTGCGAGGCTACTTTATTGTGGAGAAAGCCTCACGAGAGTCTCCTGACGCAAAAAAGGCCAGCATGCCAGCTGGCCTTTTTGCCGGGCTCTGCATCCCGCTACATCTCGAAGCGCGCCTTCAGGAACTGCAGCAGCTGCCGGCTTGCCAGGCTGCGCGCGTTTTCGTCGCGGCCGCTGACGTAGCCGACCTTCACGCAGTCGCCCAGTGCCTTGCCGCTTTCCACGCGGATCCGGTAGCGGGTCTGGCGGTCGGGCTTGGTGCCCTCGGGGATCAGCACCTGCCCATTGAACATGGGCAGGTCCTTGTCATTGAATTCGATGGTGCAGCCGGCCAGGTAGGGCTTGTCGGTGACCTCGCGCACGCCGCTGCTTTCCCAGTCGTGTCCGGCCCGGGCATAGACCACGGTGCTGACGTCCGAGCCGGCATGGCGCAGCGCGGCCTCCTGCTGGGCGCAGGCCACCAGGTCGTTGGACGCATCCTTGCCGGCCCGAAAACTCATCAGCGGCGCGCCCGTGGTCTTGCGGGTCTGCAGCTTGGCATAGCAGGGGCCATAGAAGTCCACATGCACGGCAAAGGGATAGACATGGGCCGCCAGTTGTCTGTAGATACGCTCGTCCATGCTCATGCGCACGGCCACCCCGCCCTTGGAAAAGCCCATGACGCCGATGCGCTTGCCGTCGATGGCGGGATGCCGGTTCAGCGCCTTGAGCGCCGCATAGGCGTCGGCCACCGCGTCGACCTCGGAGGTGCCCATGACCTTGGCCAGGTAAGGCGTCTCCTCGCTGATGCCGCGCGGCTTGAAATAGTCCACCACGAAGGCCGCGATGCCGTTGTCCGCCAGCGTCTTGGCGGTCTCATACTCCCGCCCCGGGATCACGCCGGCGGCGCCGGGCAGGATCACCATCGCGGGCACCGGCCGCCTTTCGCTGGCGGCGTCGGGCAGGAACAGCTTGCCCATGCCCATCGTGGCCTCGGCCTTCGAGGGCTCGGCCAGCAGCACGTCGAGGTCATAGGGACTGCTGGACTTGAAGCGGATATCGCCCTGCGTATCGCCGTGCAGCACGGTGGACGGCATCATCGGCACGGCCTTGGGCAAGGGCGGCAGTGCATCGAGCAGGGACTGCGCGGCCGCCGCCGTGCCCCACAGGCACAGCACCGCCACGCAGGCTCGCCACCAGGTTTTCTCCGTCAGGGCTTTCATTTCCTTGTCTCCCAGCCAAGGCCCGACGTCATCGGGCCTTGGCGGTTCAGCTCGTCTGCAGCGGTCAGAACGAGTACTTCATGGTCATAGACAACTGGTCGCGGTCGGCCAGCATGCGGTTGCGCAGCGGGTCCGTGGACGGACTGCCCATGTAGTTGGTGTAGGTGACGTTGACCGAGAGGTTGCTCTTGCGGACAAAGGTCGCACCAATGCTCAGGCGGCTGTCACCCTGGCCACCGCCGAAGGTACCCACCAGCGAACGGCCGCGCAGCTGCGACTGGTAGCTGATCGGGATGCTCAGGTCCCAGCCCTCGAAGATGCCGGGGTAGCCCAGCGTCAGCGTAGCCGCGGCCACCAGCGAGTTGCGGGTCTTGAACGCGAGGTTGTCGATGCTGCCCTCTTCCACGCTCAGCACGCGCGAGCCCGAGATTTCCGCGGCCATGGTCAGCTCGTCGGACAGTGCATTGCGGCCGAAGTTGAAGATGCCGCCCACGTTGCCCTGCGCCACCTTGCCGCGCACCGGCGTGGACATCTCGCCCATCAGCACCGGCGTGCCCTTGCGCAGGCTGGCCTCGCCGAAGGCCGAGAACATGCCGAAGGTGGTGCTCACCGTCGTACCCAGCATCTTGATGCCGTCGAAGTACTTGACGTTGTAGCCGCCGAGCTGGGACATCACGATGCTCGGCGAGCGGTCCTTGTAGTCGAGGTAGTACAGGCCCAGTTCGGTCTCGCTGGTCACGCGGTAGCGCGTGCCCAGGCCCCATTGGCCGGACTTGCTGGGCCGGATGTCGTTGCCGCGCGGCAGGTAGCAGGTCGGGCCCACGTTGTAGCCGCAGAC